>NZ_JBFMHW010000001.1:0-607565 GCF_040754745.1 Pseudomonas sp. SB113 | reverse complement strand
ATAGCAGTGTGTCAGCCAGTACCTTGGGGGCTGACACTACGCTATCGGGGGCAAGCCCCCTCCCACATTTTTGGTCTCCACCAGGCATGGGATTGGCGAGAATCCGGCATCGGGTCTAGCGTTTACCCACCAACTGCAAAGGAGACCACCGTGCGAAATGCTCAACGCGCCATCCCCCTGCTGTTGCTGGTGGCCCTGGGGCTTACGGCCCTTCCGGCCCTGGCGGGCGCAGGAGCGCCGCAGTGG
Source organism: Pseudomonas sp. SB113 (assembly GCF_040754745.1). Classification (NCBI taxonomy): domain Bacteria; kingdom Pseudomonadati; phylum Pseudomonadota; class Gammaproteobacteria; order Pseudomonadales; family Pseudomonadaceae; genus Pseudomonas; species Pseudomonas sp. SB113. The sequence goes on along the minus strand of NZ_JBFMHW010000001.1, from coordinate 607,319 downwards.
AAAGACACCGGCCCGGTCACCAAGAAAAAGCAGAACGAGGTCAACTCCGGCAGCTGGCAACCCCAGGCCCAGCCCGCGCCCAAGGAAGATGCAGAAAACCCCTACAACGAAGGGGAAGACAGCGAAACCTATGACGATGGGGATGCCTGACAGCTGGCGCAAACCCTGTATCCCAACTAGCTTCAAAGGCTGGCGATGGTAAATCGCTGTCGTGCGGGACTCACCTACTGACGGGACGGAAATCGACCATGAGTATTTTTCAGCGAGTAGTGCTGTTGATAAAAGTGCTGGTGCTGATGTCGTTGGGAATGTCGGCGGCCTGGGCGCATAACCCGGTGCAGAGCCAGGCGGGCTTGTCGGCGGTGCAGAGCGAGCAGGGCAAGCCCCTGCAATTGGCCAAGTCCGAGGCTGAGCCGGGTGATCAGGACCAGGGCGGCAGCAAGGACGACGATGACACCACCAACGACCCGGACAGCGACGACCCGGACGACGATGATGGTGACAGCCAGACGTAGGTTCCAGCCAAAAGAAAGCCCCTCCCGCCAGGCTGATGCGCAACCTGACGGGAAGGGCTGTAGAACGCTGTATCACTTCTCACATATTTCTAATCTGACCTCCAGTAGCAGCTGCCGAGCCTTGGCGAGGCTGCGTTTTCGGTCTGTCTGACACACCGCTGACGCAGCCTCGCCAAGGCTACGGGCCAGGGTTTCAGGCCACGAATTGCTCCGCGTAGTGGCAAGCCACCTGGCGATTATCCAACGCCCGCAACTGCGGCTCCTCGCTGCTGCAACGCGCTGTCGCATACGGGCAGCGCTTGTGGAAAGCGCATCCCGGCGGCGGGTTCAGTGGGTTAGGCAACTCGCCAACGATTTTGATCTTCGGTTTGTTCGGATCCGGATGAATGGTCGGGGTGGCCGACAGCAGCGCCTGGGTGTACGGGTGCAAGGGGCGGGCGTAGATGTCTTCTTTGGGGCCCACTTCCACCGGACGGCCGAGGTACATCACCATCACGTCATCGGCGACGTGCTGCACCACCGCCAGGTTATGGGAGATGAACACGTAGGCGGTGTTGAATTCCTGCTGCAAATCCATGAACAGGTTGAGCACCTGGGCCTGGATCGATACGTCGAGTGCCGAGGTCGGCTCATCCGCCACCAGCACTTTCGGTTGCAGCATCATCGCGCGGGCCAGGGCGATCCGTTGGCGCTGACCACCGGAGAACATGTGCGGGTAGCGCTGGTAATGCTCAGGGCGCAGGCCCACTTGCTTCATCATCGCCTGCACTTTCTCGCGGCGTTCGGCGGCGGACAGGTTGGTGTTGATCAGCAATGGTTCGCCCAGTTGATCACCGACCTTCTGGCGTGGGTTTAACGAGGCGTAGGGACTCTGGAACACCATCTGCACGTCTTTGCGCAATTGCTTGCGCTGGGCCTTGTCGGCACCGGCGACTTCCTGGCCGGCGATTTTCAGGGAACCGGACGACGGCTCTTCAATCAGCGTCAGTGCTCGGGCCAGGGTGGATTTTCCGCAACCCGACTCGCCCACAACGGCAAGGGTCTTGCCGGCTTCCAGTTCAAATGACACACCATTAAGCGCGCGTACCAACGCATGGCCCTTGAACAGGCCACGGGACACTTCGTAGTGACGGGTCAGGTCGCGGGCGGTAAGAACGACGGCCATTACGCCACCTCCTGGTTCAAGGGGTAGAAGCAGCGCGCGAGGCTGTTGGATTTAGGGTCAAGACCTGGGCGGGTCTGGCGGCAGCTTTCCTGCACGTACGGGCAGCGTGGCGACAGCAGGCAACCCTGCGGGCGGTCATAGCGGCCGGGTACGATACCCGGCAGCGTGGCCAGGCGCGTGGCGCCGAGGCTGTGCTCGGGGATCGCCTTGAGCAGCGCTTCGCTGTATGGATGCGCCGGGATGTCGAACAGTTGCGGCACCTGGCCGACCTCCACCGCTTGGCCGGCGTACATCACGCACACGCGCTGGGCGGTTTCCGCCACGACCGCGAGGTCGTGGGTGATCAACACCAGGCCCATGTTCTGCTCTTTTTGCAGGGCCAGCAGCAGGTCCATGATCTGCGCCTGGATGGTCACGTCCAATGCCGTGGTCGGCTCATCCGCGATCAGCAACTTCGGCTCGCCGGCAATCGCCATGGCGATGGCCACACGCTGGCTCATACCGCCGGAGAGTTGATGCGGGTAGGCGTCCATACGGCTGGCGGCGCCTGGGATCTCGACTTTTTCCAACAGTTCGATGGCGCGTTTGCGCGCTTGCTTGCCCGACATCTTCAGGTGCAGGCGCAGCACTTCTTCAATCTGGAAACCCACGGTGTAGCTGGGGTTCAAGGCGGTCATCGGGTCCTGGAATACCATCGCCAGGTCTTTGCCAACGATCTGGCGACGCTGGCGGTTGCTCAGCTTGAGCATGTCCTTGCCGTCGAAGTTCAGGGCGTCGGCGGTGACGATGCCGGGGTGCTCGATCAGGCCCATCAGCGCCATCATGGTCACGGATTTACCCGAGCCCGACTCGCCAACGATGGCCAGGACTTCGCCTTTGTCGACGCAAATGTCGAGGCCATCGACCACCGGCACGGCGGTCTTGTCGCCGAAACGGACGTTGAGATTCTTGATTTCTAACAGTGACATGGGAATCTCCTCAGGCGGCGTTCTTGAGTTTCGGGTCCAGCGCATCGCGCAGGCCGTCACCCATCAAGTTGATTGCCAGCACGCTGAGCAAAATGGTCAGGCCAGGCAGGCTCACCACCCACCAGGCGCGTTCGATGTAGTCACGGGCCGAAGCCAGCATGGTGCCCCACTCCGGGGTTGGCGGTTGTACGCCAAGGCCAAGGAAGCCCAGGGCCGCGGCATCGAGGATCGCCGAAGAGAAACTCAGGGTCGCCTGCACGATCAGCGGCGCCATGCAGTTAGGCAGCACGGTGATGAACATCAGGCGTGGCAGGCCGGCGCCGGCGAGGCGGGCGGCAGTCACGTAGTCGCGGTTCAGTTCGCCCATCACCGCAGCGCGGGTCAGGCGCACGTAGGACGGCAGCGAGACGATGGCGATGGCAATCACGGTGTTGATCAGGCCAGGGCCGAGGATCGCGACAATGGCAACCGCCAGCAGCAACGAGGGCAGGGCCAGCATGATGTCCATCAGGCGCATGATGGTCGGCCCGAGCAGGCGCGGGAAGAACCCGGCGAACAGGCCCAGCAGGATGCCCGGGATCAGCGACATCACCACCGACGACAAACCGATCAGCAGGGACAGGCGCGAGCCCTGGATCAGGCGCGACAGCAGGTCGCGGCCCAGCTCGTCGGTGCCGAGCAGGAACTGGATCTGCCCGCCTTCCAGCCACGACGGCGGGGTGAGCAGGAAGTCGCGGTATTGCTCGCTGGGGTTATGCGGCGCTACCCAGGGGGCGAAGATCGCACAGAACACGATCAGCAACATGAACAGAAGGCCGGCAACCGCGCCTTTGTTCTTGGAGAAGGCTTGCCAGAATTCTTTGTACGGCGACGGGTACAGCAGGCTTTGATCGACTGCTGACACTTGAGTAGGTGTGGTCATGGTCATGATCTCAGCGCTGGTGACGGATGCGTGGGTTGGCGAAGCCGTAGAGGATGTCCACCACGAAGTTCACCAGGATCACCAGACAGGCGATCAGCAGGATGCCGTTTTGCACCACCGGGTAGTCCCGCGCGCCAATGGCTTCGATCAGCCATTTGCCGATGCCGGGCCACGAGAAGATGGTTTCGGTCAGGACCGCACCGGCCAGCAGGGTGCCGACTTGCAGGCCGACCACGGTGAGGACCGGGATCAACGCGTTACGCAGGCCGTGCACGAACACCACGCGCGCTGGCGACAGGCCTTTGGCCTTGGCGGTACGGATGTAGTCTTCACGCAGCACTTCGAGCATGGATGAGCGGGTCATCCGTGCGATCACCGCCAACGGGATGGTGCCGAGCACGATGGCCGGCAGGATCAGGTGGTGCAGCGCATCCCAGAACGCGTCCGGCTCGTCAGCCAGCAGGGTGTCGATCAGCATGAAGCCGGTGCGCGGCTCGATGTCGTAGAGCAGGTCGATACGCCCGGAAACCGGGGTCCAGCCCAGGCTCACGGAGAAGAACATGATCAGGATCAGGCCCCACCAGAAGATCGGCATCGAATATCCCGCCAGGGAGATGCCCATCACCCCATGGTCGAACAGGGATCCTCGCTTGAGTGCCGCGATCACCCCGGCCAACAGGCCCAGGATGCCGGCGAACAACAGGGCGGCCATGGACAGTTCCAGAGTCGCCGGGAAGAGGGCGGTGAACTCGGTCCACACGCTGGTACGGGTACGCAGCGATTCGCCAAGGTCGCCTTGGGCGAGCTTGCCGACGTAGTCCAGGTATTGCGCATACAACGGCTTGTTAAGGCCAAGGCGTTCCATTGCCTGTGCGTGCATCTCGGGGTCGACGCGCCGCTCGCCCATCATGACTTCGACAGGGTCGCCAGGGATCATGCGAATCAACGCAAACGTGAGCAACGTGATGCCGAAAAACGTGGGGATCAATAACCCCAGTCGGCGGGCAATAAAACTAAACATCTTGTGGTGTACCTCAATCAGCCGGTTAGGCAGGTTCGGCACCGTCCTGGTGGGCGGTGCCGAGCGTTTCTCTTATTTACTTCACCTGGGTAGTGGCGAAGTTATTGTTCGTCAGAGGACTTTGGGTATAACCCTCGACGTTCTTGCGCATGGCGGTGAACATTTTCGGGTAAGCCATGGGGATCCATGGTTGGTCCTTGTCGAAAACGTCCAGTGCTTGTTCATAGAGTGCGGCGCGTTCGGTGGGTTCAGCGATTGCGCGGGCCTTATCGATCAAGTCCTGAAACTCTTTGTTACACCAGCGCGCGTAGTTTTCGCCGTTTTTTGCTGCATCGCAACTCAGGTTCGGCGTGAGGAAGTTGTCCGGGTCGCCGTTATCACCGGCCCAGCCGGCAGAAACCATGTCGTGCTCGCCGGCTTTGGCGCGCTTGAGCATCTCGCCCCACTCCATGACCTTGATGTTCACTTTCAGGCCGATTTTCGCCAGATCCGCCTGCATGCGCTGGGCGCCGAGCATCGGGTTAGGGTTGGTCGGGCCGCCGCCGTTACGGGTGAACAGGGTGAACTCGGTGCCTTCCGGTACGCCGGCTTCCTTGAGCAGGGCACGGGCCTTGTCCAGGTCGCGCTCAGGGTTTTTCAGCTTATCGTTGAAGCCCAGCAGCGTCGGTGGGTACGGACCGGTGGCATCAACGGCGTTGCCTTTGCCGTACAGGGATTCGTTGTAGCCTTTCTTGTCGAACGCGATATTGATCGCATGACGCACCCGCGCGTCGCTCATGTACTTGTGGGTGGTGTTCAGGGCGGTGTAGGCGGTGGTCATCGCCGCCAGTTCGGCGACCTTCAGGTTCGGGTCTTTCTTGATGCTGGGCAGGTCATCGGGCTTGGGATACAGCGCGATCTGGCATTCGTTGGCCTTGAGCTTCTGCAGGCGCACGTTGTTGTCGACTGCAATGGCCAGGATCAACGGATCGGCCGGAGGCTTGCCACGGAAGTACTCCGGGTTGGCCTTGAAGCGCACCTGAGCATCCTTCTGGTAGCGCGTGAAAATGAACGGGCCGGTGCCGATCGGCTTGCTGTTGAGCTCTTCGGTCTTGCCGGCGGCGAGTAGCTTGTCGGCGTACTCGGCGGAATGGATGGCGGTGAACGGCATCGCGACATCGGCCAGGAACGGCGCCTCAGGGCGGGTCAGGGTGAAGACCACGGTATGGTCATCGGTCTTCTCCACGCTCTTGAGCAGTTCCTTGAAGCCCATGCTTTCAAAGTACGGGTAGCCCACGTTGGACTTGTTGTGCCATGGGTGTTTTGGGTCCAGCTGGCGCTGGAAGCTCCAGAGCACGTCGTCGGCATTCATGTTGCGCGTGGGTTTGAAGTAGTCGGTGGTGTGGAACTTGACGTCGTCGCGCAGGTGAAATGTATAGGTCAGGCCGTCGTCACTGATTTCCCAGGAAGTGGCGAGCGCTGGCACGATCTCGGTGGTGCCGGGCTTGAAGTCCACCAGGCGGTTGAACATGGTTTCAGCGGCGGCATCGGCGGTGACGGCGGTGGTGTACAGGACCGGGTCAAAACCTTCCGGGCTGGCTTCGGTGCAGACCACCAGGGGTTTGGCCGATACGCCGATAGCGACGCTTAACAGCGCAGCGGCAACGGCAGCTTGTAGCGGGAGCATTTTCATTCAGAGCCCTCTGCAATCGATGGGACCAGACAAGCGTAGACGGCAGGCTCGTCCTGAGCCCGCCGTCTACCTGGCGCTAATTAAAGAATGTTGAACGGGATGGTGGTGACCAGGCGGAACTCTTTGATGTTGCCGTCAGCTTGTTGTGCGCTGGCGCGGTGAGTCACGTAGGTGCCACGGATGGTGGTCGCCTTGAGTGGGCCGCTCTGAATCGCGTAGGACGTACCAACGCCGTATTCCTGGTGTTTCTCGCCGTCCATCAGGCGCAGGTCGCTGCGGCTCTCACCGGCAGTACCGTAGGCGGTACCGTTGTAGTGAGTACCGTCGATGCCCCAGCCGCGCGCCGAGTAGACGTTGAACTTCAGGCCCGGCACGCCGTATTCGGCCATGTTGATGCCGTAGGCGATCTGGAAGGACTTCTCGTTCGGGCTGTTGAAGTCAGAAGTCAGGGAGTTGGCCAGGTAGATGCCGTTGGTTTCGTGCAGGTAGTCGAAGTACTCGTCACCGTTAACTTCCTGGTACGAGAAGGTCAGGCTGTGGGCCTGGTGGGTCAGCCCCAGGGACAACGAGTATGTGTCGTTGTCGATGTTGCCCATCTTCTTGCTGCCGGTGTCGGTGGTTTTGTAGTAGTTCAGGCCGGTGGTCAGTGCCAGGGTCTGTGCATCACCCAATTCGTGGGTGGCACCGAAGTAGTACTGGTTCCAGAAGTCTTCGACGTTAGCCGCGAACACGCTGGTTTTCACGCTCTTGAACGGCTGGTAGTTGAAGCCCAGGGTCTTGACCTTGTCGGTTTCCTGGCCATTGCCGTACTCGGAACGGAATTTCGACAGGCTTTGTTCGGTACGCGGCGAAACGCGATCAAAGATGCCGCCCTGGAACGACAGGTTGCTGAACTCTTCGCTGTTGAAGCTCACACCTTCGAAGCTCGAAGGCAGGGCACGGTTGCCGATGGTGTCGACGATGCCGCTGCTGAAGTTCTGGCGACCGGCGGTCAAGGTGGTGTTGGACACGCGGAACTTGACGTTGGCCAGGCCCAGTTTGCTCCATTGGCCTACTGCATCACCGTCGGAGTCAGCCAGGGTACGGTTGGAGCCGCCCTTGATATCACGCTTGCTGCGATCCAGGACCACCGCGTTGTAAGCCGCGACTTCGGTCGCCACACCTACGGTGCCTTGGGTGAAGCCCGAGGAGTAGTTGAGGATGGTGCCTTGTACCCAGTTTGTGCGGTTCGCGTCGGTGCGTGTCTGATTGTGTTTCTCATAGGAGAAACGCTGGCCACGGAATTTCTTCTCGGTGGAGTACCAGTTACGGGTAGTACCGCCCAGGCTTTGACCGTCGATAAAGCCCTTGGCCTCGCTTTGGGCGCTGGCGCCGGCGAGTGTGGTCGGAACGAAGTCCTGGCTGGCGGGTTCAGCGTAGGCGGTGGCCGTGATGCTGCTGATGGCCAGGGCCAGAAGCGCTTTGCTGCTCAGTTTCATGGGTTGAAGCTCCTTTGGTTCTCTTTTTAATGCCGGTCTTTTTTGGTGATCCGGCTATTGGGTGTGTAACTCGATCAAGCTGGTGCAAACGTTTGCTGTAGGAAAAATCCCGACAAAAGGCTGCACGTTTACGAGAGAGCCAACTTCGCTCTCTGCAATCCGGTTATTTTCTTATGGGGTAATGCTGACGCCCGAAAAGACGTTGCGGCCGAAGGGGCTTACTTTGAAGCCTTCGACTTTGGCGCTTAACGGCTGGTTGACCGTCGAGTGGGCGACGGGCGTGATCGGCACCTGCTGCTTGAGCAGTTGCTGCGCCTGTTTGTACAGAACAGTCCTTTGTTCTCGGTCGGTCACGACCTTGGCTTGCTTGATCAGCTTGTCGTACGCCGGGTCACACCACATGGAGTAGTTGTTCCCGCCGATGGCGTCGCAGCTGTAGAGGGTGCCCAGCCAGTTGTCCGGGTCGCCGTTGTCGCCGGTCCAACCGATCAGGCTGACATCGTGCTCGCCGTTCTTGGTGCGCTTGATGTATTCGCCCCACTCGTAGCTGACGATCTTGACCTTGAGGCCGATCTTGGCCCAGTCGCTTTGCAGCATCTCGGCCATCAGCTTGGCGTTGGGGTTGTACGGACGTTGTACCGGCATCGCCCACAGGGTGATCTCGGTACCTTCCTTCACGCCGGCAGCCTTGAGCAGTTCCTTGGCTTTTTCCGGGTTGTAGGCGGCGTCCTTGATGCTGTCGTCGTAGGACCATTGGGTCGGTGGCATGGCATTGACTGCCAACTGCCCGGCGCCCTGGTACACGGCGTTGAGGATGCTCTGCTTGTTCACCGCCATGTCCAGCGCCTGGCGCACTTCGAGCTGGTCGAATGGCTTGTGGCGCACGTTGTAGGCGATATAGCCCAAGTTGAAACCGGGCTTGGTCAGCAGTTGCAGGTTCGGGTCGGCCTTGAGCGCGTCGACGTCGGCCGGGCGCGGATGCAGGGTGACCTGGCATTCGCCGGCCTTGAGTTTCTGCACGCGCACCGAGGCGTCGGTGTTGATGGCAAAAATCAGCTGATCCAGCTTGACCTTGCTCGGGTCCCAGTACTGTTTGTTACCCACATAGCGGATCTGCGAGTCTTTCTGGTAGCGCTGGAAGACAAAGGGGCCAGTGCCGATCGGCTTTTGGTTGATGTCGCTGGGTTTGCCTTCCTTGAGCAACTGCTCGGCGTATTCGGCCGACAGGATGGCGGCAAAGCTCATGGCGATGTTCTGCACAAACGCGGCGTCGACCGTGTTGAGTGTCATCACCACGGTATGCGGGTCGGTTTTCTCGACCTTGGCGATGTTCTTGTTCAGGCTCATCCCGTTGAAGTACGGAAACTCGGTAGGGTAGGCCTTGCGAAACGGGTGGTCGGGGTCAAGCATGCGGTTGAAGGTGAACAGCACGTCGTCGGCGTTGAAGTCCCGCGTCGGCTTGAATTCCTTGTTGCTGTGGAATTTCACCCCTTCACGCAGGTGAAAGGTGTAGGTCAGGCCGTCTTCGGAAATATCCCACTTGGTCGCCAACCCAGGTACGACGTTTGTCGCTCCCTTTTCAAACTCAACCAGGCGGTTGTACAGCGGCTCGGCCGCATCGTTATCGGTGGCGGTGGTGTACTGCGCGGTGTCAAAGCCTGCCGGGCTGCCTTCGGAGCAGAACACCAGGCTCCGCTTATCGGCGGCGTGGCCCATCGTGGCCACAGCCAGCAGGCTGGTGCCAAAAATTGCGGATAGAACGGTGGTATGGCGCATGACGATCCCGATCCTTGTTTGTAGTTGTCATCAGCAAGCAATCACCCCGGCGTATGGCCAGGGGGACATTACTGATCCCACACACAGCAAGTGCCTTTCCCAGATTGGAGCCTCTGCTGTCCTACGACGGTATGGGTCGCGGACTTCGCAGTAAATGCGCCAAATCGGACTGACCTTGTAGGCAAAAGAGCTGTTTATCGCAGTTCGCAGCTGTAGGAAGCGGCGATTGCGAGCGTGGTCTCTTTCCTACGGCCTGGCGGATGCAATAACGGCGACGTTATGAAACGTCGCCGTTATTGGTCCTTACTTGCCGCTTACGCTCACGCCATAGAAGGAGTTCAGGCCAAACGGGCTGATCTTGAAGTCCTGTACGGTGTTGCGCATGGGTTGATACACCGTCGAGTGCGCGATAGGTGTCATCGGGACTGCATCTTTGAGGATATGTTGCGCCTGCTTATACAGCTCGGTGCGTTTGGCGACGTCCGACGTAGCCTTGGCTTCTTTCACGATGCCGTCGAATTTCTTGTCGCACCATTTGGAGAAGTTGTTGCCGCTCAGGGAATCGCAGCCGAACAGCACGTTCAGCCAGTTGTCCGGGTCACCATTGTCGCCGCTCCAGCCAATGATCATGGCCTGGTTCTCGCCGCCTTTGGAGCGCTTGATGTACTCGCCCCATTCATAGCTGACGATGTTGACCTTCAGGCCGATCTGTTTCCAGTCGTTCTGCAGCATCTCGGCCATCAGCTTGGCGTTCGGGTTGTACGGACGCTGAACCGGCATCGCCCACAGGGTGATCTCGGTACCTTCCTTGACGCCGGCTTCCTTGAGCAAAGCCTTGGCTTTGGTCACGTCGTGCGGGGCATCCTTGATGGTGGTGTCGTAGGACCATTGGGTCGGCGGCATGGCGTTGACGGCCAGTTGGCCGGCGCCCTGGTACACGGAATCGATGATCTGCTGCTTGTTCACCGAGATGTCCAAGGCCTCGCGTACACGCAGGTCGGACAGTGGGTTAGGCGCGGTCTGGCCTTTGAGAACAGGCATCACGTTGTAGGCGATGTAACCCAGGTTGAAACCGGCCTGGTGTGGCAGTTTCAGGTCCTTGTCTTCGCCCAGCGCCTTGAGGTCGGCCGGACGTGGGAACAGGGTGATCTGGCATTCGTTTTTCTTCAGCTTCTGGATACGCACCGACGGGTCGGTGGTGATGGCGAAGATCAGGTTATCGATCTTCACGTCTTCAGGTTTCCAGTAGTCCTTGTTGCCGGTGTAACGAATGTTCGAGTCTTTCTGGTAGCTCTTGAACACGAACGGGCCAGTGCCGATTGGCTTCTGGTTGATGTCCTGAGGCGTGCCGTTTTTCAGCAACTGGGCGGCGTACTCGGCGGACTGGATCGACGCGAAGCTCATCGCCAGGTTCTGAATGAAAGCGGCGTCCACGGTGCCAAGGGTGAACTTGACGGTGTGGGCATCGACTTTCTCGATGTTCTTGATGTTGGTGTCCATCCCCATGTCCGTGAAGTACGGGAACTCGGTGGGGTAGGCCTTACGGAATGGATCGTCTTTGTTGATCATCCGATTGAAGGTGAACAGTACGTCGTCAGCCGAGAATTCACGAGTGGGCTTGAAGTACGGGGTGGTATGGAACTTGACGCCTTCGCGCAGGTGGAAGGTGTAGGTCAGGCCATCCGGGGATACGTCCCAGCTGGTGGCCAGGCCAGGAACAACGGCGGTGCCGCCCCGTTCGAACTGGCTCAGACGGTTGAACATGGTTTCGGCCGAAGCATCGAAGTCTGTTCCGGTGGTGTACTGGCCTGGATCGAAACCGGCCGGGCTCCCTTCGGAGCAGAACACCAGGTTAGTCGCCGCTTGGGCGAATGGGGCCGCGGCCAAAAGGCCTGCGCTCACTAATAACGGAAGGACTGCGTGTTTAAGCATGTTGGCCTCATGATTTGTTGTCATTTTTGGTGGTGAGGGCGACCTCGTGAGTCGGCCTGCGGATACTTATGCAGGCGCCATACCCATTGCAAGATGCGGAACCGTTGCAAGGTGGAAAGAGTGGTACGAACGTACAGGAATGTCGCAATTATGAAAGTTTTGACATATTTGAGCATATTTATAGGTTTTTTTCGGTGCAGGAGGCGCACCAGGAAGGGTCAACCGAGGCGTCTGGCGCACTCGGTTGGGGCGTTGCTGTTACTTATCTAGACTCACGCCGTAGAACGGCGTCAGCCCAAAGGGGCTGATCTTGAAGTCCTTCACTTCCTTTCGCAGGGGTTGGAAAACCGTCGAGTTCGCAATAGGTGTTATAGGTACTTGTTCCTTAAGGATTTTCTGTGCCTGTTGATACCACTTGATGCGTTGCTCGCGGTCGCTGCTGACCTTGGCCTGCTGCACCAGTTTGTCGTAGGCCGGGTTACACCATTTGGCGTAGTTGCTGCCCTTGACCGCAGCACAACTGTAGAGCACGCCGAGCCAGTTATCCGGGTCGCCATTGTCGCCGGTCCAGCCATAAATCATCGCATCGTGCTCGCCATTTTTGGCGCGCTTGATGTACTCGCCCCACTCATAGCTGACGATATTGGCCTTGATGCCAACTTTTTCCCAATCCTGCTGGATCATTTGCGCGGACATGCGCGCATTCGGGTTGGAGGCGCGTTGCACGGTCATCGCCCAGAGGTTGATGGTGGTGCCGGGGGCAATCCCTGCTTCTTTTAGTAGCGCGCGGGCTTTGGTCGGATCGTGCGGGGCATCCTTGATGGAGGGGTCATAAGACCACTGCGCCGGTGGCAGTGCGTTCTGCGCCAATTGTCCGGCGCTCTGGTACACCGCCTTGATGATCGCCGGCTTGTCGATGGCCATGTCCAGGGCCTGGCGGACCTTGAGTTGGTCCAACGGTGGGTGGGTCACGTTGTAGGCCAGGAAGCCCAGGTTGAACCCGGGTTGCTGCAGTACACGCAGGTTGGGGTCCTGTTTCATCACTTCGATGTCCGACGGGCGCGGGTAGCCGCTGACCTGGCATTCGCCGGCCTTGAGTTTTTGCAGGCGCGACGCCGCATCCGGGGTGATGGCGAACACCAGGTTGTCGAGCTTCACATCCTCGGGCTTCCAATACTGTTTATTGGCCACGTAGCGGATTTGCGAGTCTTTCTGATAGCGCTTGAACACGAAGGGGCCAGTGCCGATCGGCTTCTGATTGATGTCTTCGGCCTTGCCTTCCTTTAGGAGTTGGGCGGCATATTCGGCCGATTGCACCGAGGCGAAACTCATTGCCAGGTTTTGCACGAAGGCCGCATCCACGTTGTTCAGGTTGAAACGCACGGTGTGGTCGTCGAGTTTGTCGACGCTCTTGATCGTGGTGTTCAAGCCCATGTCGGTGAAATAGGGTGACTCGGAAGGGTAGGCCTTGCGAAATGGGCTGTCGGCATCCAGCAGTCGGTTGAAGGTGAACAGCACGTCGTCTGCGTTGAAATCGCGGGACGGTTTGAAGAAATCGGTAGTGTGGAATTTGACCCCATTGCGCAGGTGGAAGGTATACGTCAGCCCGTCTGTGGACACCTCCCAACGGGTTGCAAGGCCAGGTTCGACTTCGGTACCGCCGCGCTTGAACTGGGTCAGGCGGTTGAATACGGTTTCGGCGGACGCATCAAAGTCGGTGCCGCTGGTGTACTGGCTGGGGTCGAAGCCGGCGGGGCTGGCTTCGGAGCAATAGACCAGGGTAGTGGCGGCCTGGGCCATTGGCATACAGGCTAGAAGTCCAGCGGCGAGGAGCAGCGGTTTGAAGGCGATTCTTTCCATGGAGACCCCTGAAGTGGCAGGCATATAAAAGCTGCCTAAACGAAAACGGCGGTCACCGAGGTTACCGCCGTTTATGGCGTATCAGGTAGGGTAAATCACGTTATCCACCGGTTCAGACGCTCATACCACAGAGGGTGTCGATACCTCTATTTTGGTCGGTGCGGATCGGTCGATGCTGAAACCTCCGCTGTCCAATTCGTTGCTCTCACGTATGGTGAAGGTTCTTGTACTGACAATATCCAGGTCTTTAACATTAATCATTACGTCATCGGCGATCTGCCTTAGCTGCCATTGAGTCATGGCCTTGACCGTATGAACCTGGCCAGCAGGGTCGTAATTGATGATGAAGTTCTTCTCCCTGGCACTTACGGAAAAACCCTCTTTAAGGGTCGGCGGCATTAGCTCGATGAGGGCCGGGAACGAACTCCCCTGGTGGGCGACTTCAGAGATGCGGGCGCGGAGCTCCGGGTTAGGAACCGTTTTCTCCAGGGTCGCGATCCTACGCTCGATGGTGTCTTCAAACGTCTCTCCCTGATAATCGATATTAGTCCGCACCTCCCCAGTGGGTTGTTTTGTGATTACGCTGTAGCGTTCCCGGTTCAAATCGGGGGCGAAGCTGGAAGAGTATTCACTGTCAGAGACGGAGATGGGTTGAGCCTTTTCCCCTGGGGAGACGGTAAATGCGCGATCGTCGATTTGCCATGAAGTGGTGAGCCTACGCTTTATGGTAGTGCCGTCCTGATAAAGGCTATTGTTGAAGAGGTAGTCAGTGTTTTCCTTGAAGTTGAGATAGTCGTCGAACTTTTCTGCGCTCTCGTTTTTCGAGCCGTCGGCCCGGAGAAAGCGCTCGGAAAACTTGGATAAACCTTTTGTTTCACTGCTGGGGATCTGCGAAGGCGTGCTCCTCCATGGCAGTCTGATACCTCCATCCGCCGTAGCGCGCACCCATTCACCGTCCGCGCCGAGGCCGACCCGCAGCGCCGGTTTTCCGGTTTTCGGGTTGATGATCTGCGTGACTTTTCCGCCGATCTTATAATCCGGCGCGATTTCGAACACCCTGCTGGTGGCGGTTTCATCGATACACCGGATGAACTGCCAGTACGCGCCTTCGCTGTCTTTGACTTGATAGACACCCTCTGCGTTGGGCGTGACGCCCTCGATGAACTGCTCGCCATTGGGCACCGCGTGCTCGCTCATTTTGACCAGGCTGGTGGAAGGTGGCTGTGGTGCGCTTTTTGGCACGCGTACGCCTGAACTAGTGCCCGGAACCGGTTCTTCCTGAAGGGAAGGTACGACCTCCGCACCTTCCGAGGTGGCCGGGGTTTCGAGGGGCTTTGGCAGTTCGCCTTCAGGTATGCCCAGGGGGCGGGCAGAGCCCTTCAGGCCCCCTACTGAAAACAAGACGTTAAGCAAACCGTCGAATGCCTTGGACGCGCCGTCCTCGCGTTCGGCGAGTGTATCGCCGGAGGAACTTTTTTCCTCACCGAGGGCCAGCTCAGCGAGCCCGGTGACCCCTGCGGCCGCGGCCACGGGCAGTGCGATGGGCGCCAGTTTGGCCAGCAGGCCGGCAGCCACAGTGATGTCGTTGAGCCAAGTATCCCGCGTCACCTCGCTGTTGGATTTGATCATGACGTCGGCATCGCTCGTCATCCGCGCTTTGCTGGATGAGGTCATTGCCGCGAACACATCGCCCTTGATGCTCGCCCGCTCGCCTTGGTAGGTCGGCTTGTCCAGCGTCCCGTTGGCGAGTTTTTCGAGGGTCGTGTCCAGGCCGTCTGTTTTGTCGCCGACATTCGTAAACCACAAGATAGGCATGAATACCTTCGCCGTGTGTACGAGGGTGCTGGCTTCATGGTCCTGGCGCGTGAGCAGCGGAAAGTGTGCGGCCAGGGCGGCGCGCTTTTTAGAAGCCTTGGTCTGATCGATGACCCACTCATCCAGTTTCTCCATGGAATCGAAGCGCAGAAACGCCGGCTCGGCCCCAGGGATGTAAAGGACTTGCCGACCATCGTTGGCATCGGTGAAGCGGAGAATGTCGTTGGACACAAAGCCCCTGATATTGAAGGCATGGGCCTGGACCGCACCTTTTTCAGGGGCTTCCGCCTTGAGCTGTTCGACGTTGAGCGGTGCATTTTCGTCGAGTGGAAGATTGGACACCGCGCCCATGACCAAGCGGTAGTCCTCCCGGGTGAACCGATGCTCGGGTGCTTGCAGCGCTTGCTCGGCCGGCGGCCTGGCGGCGGCTGTCTTCAGTTGTTTTCGAGCCTGGTAGGCGAACTCGCCTTTGATCGCTGTCTGGTAGTCCTTGCTGTGGGTGTTCCAGAAATCGTCTATTTTTTGCGTCATGACCGATTGGAAGTCGGTTTTCCAGCTCGTATGCATAAGCGCCGAAGGGGCCAGCGGGAATTGGTTATGCGCACCGTAACCCACCGTTTTACTTTTACCTGGGCCGTCTATATATAAACCGGCTTCCGAGTCCAGATTGCCGGGGACCCAATCGTTTTCAGAGAAGTTCTTCAGCAATGCATCCGGCAGGCGCAGGGAGACAGTCGGCTCCTCGTCCATATGTTCCCAGCCGGTAGCGGTGGGAGCGCTTTGCGAGCCATTGAAACGGTTCACATAAAGGGTATCGGCATCCACGTGTTTGCCAGTCAGTTTGAAAATGACGGATTCCGCCCATTGTTTTGCTTGCGCACGCACGTTTGGCAGCGTCTCGGCAACCTCTACTGCCAGGTGTTTATAGGCCAATGCCTGGGGCGCCTGGGTATAAAACGTTTCGACACTGAGTTTGAGCTTTTCAAGGGCTTGCGTAGAGCGCTGGTTGGCCGGGCGCACGAGATCATCCGGCGGGATGGGGTCGAAGGCGTGGTTGTGTTCCAGGCGCCTGATTTGCGTCCTCGCCTCGGCCAGTGAGGTCGGAAGGCGTTCACCCTGGAAGTTGGCGACCAGCCCTGCGCGGACTTGTATGGAGTCGTCGCCGAAGCGCACCTGCAACCGCTCGACAGTTCCCGGCGCAATGACGTTGGCAGCTTCAAGAAGCGGGCGGCTAATTTGGCCCCAGCCGGAGTTGTCCGTGAGGGAGAAGGTTTTCACTTTCCCGTCCGCTGCGGCTGTCAGCGTGCCTGTGCGGGGGTTGACGGTTAAAATCGTGGTCTGGTCGATCTTCTGATCGTGCATCCAGCCTTGGACCACAGGGTGTTGCAATTGCGTCCGATACACCTCGAGCCACTGGCCCAAATTGCTCTGGGGGGGGACTTTTATAAGTGTGGGATTGTTACCCAGCACTTTGCTCTGCACCGCTGCCAGGTAGTTGTTAAGCAGCGCTGTTTCGTGAGGGGACGTCGACAGCTCAGGATTGTCTTGCGGTGCCCGCGTGATGGCTGATTCGGTGTTCGTTGTCGAACCGTTTGAAAGAGGATTGATGTGTTGTCGAACAGGCGAGGTGGTAGTGCTGGGAGATGCGAGCATGGTTTTCAGTTCTCATGAAGTAAATAAATACCGCCACAGCACTCCCTGTTAGCTTTGGCGCTGGTTTGTGTAACGAAAACCGGGTGGTTGATTCCACCGAATATGCCGCTGGATATGACGTTGCCGTGTGGGCCAAGCGCAAAAAAGGCGCAAACCCGTGAGGGCTGCGCCTTTATTTTGTCGCGACAGGGGCTATTGCAAGACTTCGATCACCCCATCGGCACTCATGCTCACCTGGCTGGTACCTGCTTCTACTTCCGGCGTTGGCGCCGAATCCATCATGGCGGCTTTCATCATCATCCCGCCGCGCGCGTAGGGCTGTGGATAACCATTGGTGTTGAAGTTCAAGTTGACGATCTTGTAACCCTTGCCGCCCAGGGCGTCGGTGGCCAGTTGTGCGCGTGCTTTGAACGCGGCAACCGCGTCCTTGAGCAGGGCGTCTTCGCTGGCCTTGCGCGTGGTGTCGGCAATGGCGAAGTCCATGTTTTCCATTTTCAGGGTGTTGAGCAACTCGCCGGTGAGTTTGGACAGCGCCGGGAAGTCCGCGCTTTCCAGGCGCAGTTCGGCGCGCTCACGCCAGCCGGTGATCTTCTGGTTCTTGTTGTCGTAGATCGGGTAGCTGTTGCGACTGCCCTGGCGCAAGGTCACGCCGTTGACTTCGCGAGCCTGGCCGAGGGCCTTGTTCATGGTAGTGGTGATTTCTGCGGCGAGCTTGGCCGGGTCGGGGTTCTGGGACTCGGTGTAGAGGGTGACGATCATCTTGTCGCGCGCCACTTCCTGGCTGACCTCGGCGCGCAGGGAAATCTGGTTGTAATTCAGTGCATCGGCGGCCAGTGCCGGAAGGCTGGCCAGGGCGCTGGCGCTGAGGGTGAGAACGGCTGCACTGCGAATGAAACGAGACATGGAAGCTCCTTAGGGTGTTCGTATCGGTATGACTGTAGACGGTGGTATCGGGTTCTTCGGGTTTACGAATTAGAAAAAAAGTTTCAAGCGGCAAGCTGCAAGTTGACGGCGAAGAGGTTTCTTGCAGCTTTTGACTTGGGGCTTGCTGCCGCGGTGCCCATGCGTCAAAGAGCCACACACCCAATGTCCGAGGCGCCGCTTCGTTTATACTCCTGCCGATCCGCCTGCAGCGCTCATCGGGAGAGCTCATGCTCGCCGCCGTAAAACTGACTTCCGCCACCCGCCAGAACCTCTGGCGCCTGACGTTCATTCGCACCCTGGTACTGGCCGCACAGGCCGGTTCGGTCGGGCTCGCCTATTGGTTCGACCTGCTGCCGCTGCCCTGGCTGCAACTGGGCGTGACCTTGGGTTTCTCCATCGTGCTGTGTGTGTTTACCGCCATTCGGTTGCGCACCACGTGGCCGGTGACCGAGCTGGAATACGCCCTGCAATTGGCTTGCGACCTGTTTATCCACAGCGTGTTGCTGTATTTCTCCGGCGGTTCCACCAACCCGTTCGTTTCTTATTACCTGGTTCCACTGACCATTGCTGCGGTGACCTTGCCGTGGCGCTATTCGGTGGTACTGTCGGGTATCGCCCTGACCCTGTACACCCTGCTACTGGCGCGGTTCTATCCGTTGCAAACATTCCCCATTGCCCGCGAAAACCTGCAGATCTACGGGATGTGGCTGAGCTTTGCCCTGTCTGCCGCCGTGATCACTTTCTTTGCCGCGCGCATGGCCGAGGAGCTGCGCCGTCAGGAAGAGCTGCGTGCCATTCGCCGCGAAGAAGGCTTGCGTGACCAGCAACTGCTCGCCGTCGCCACCCAGGCCGCCGGCGCGGCTCACGAATTGGGCACGCCACTGGCGACCATGAGCGTGCTGCTCAACGAAATGACCCAGGACCATCACGACCCGGCGCTGCAAGAGGATCTCGGCGTACTGCGCGAACAGGTTAAGCAGTGCAAACAAACCTTGCAGCAACTGGTGCGCGCGGCTGAAGCCAATCGCCGCTTGGCGGTCGATATGCAGGACGTGACCCAGTGGCTCGACGAAGCCCTGAACCGCTGGCACCTGATGCGCCCCGAAGCCAGCTACCGTTTCCATTTGCTGGGGCAGGGCACTGTGCCGCGCCTGGCGCCACCGCCGGACCTGACCCAAGCCTTGCTCAACCTGCTCAACAACGCCGCCGACGCCTGCCCCGAAGGCCTGGAAGTCCGGCTGGATTGGGATGTGGATGACCTGACGATCAGCATTCGCGACCACGGCGCAGGCGTGCCGCTGGCGATTGCCGAGCAGATCGGCAAACCTTTCTTTACCACCAAGGGCAAAGGCTTCGGCCTGGGCCTGTTTTTGAGCAAGGCCAGCGTGACCCGCGCGGGCGGCTCAGTGAAGCTCTATAGTCATGAGGAAGGCGGCACGCTCACCGAGCTGCGCCTGCCCCGTGTCGCACGAGGAGATATCGATGAGTGACGAGATCCAAGTCGAAGGCGAAGAACTGCCGCACCTGTTGCTGGTAGATGATGACGCCACGTTTACCCGCGTGATGGCGCGCGCCATGAGCCGTCGCGGCTTTCGCGTGAGTACTGCAGGCTCCGCCGAGGAAGGACTGACCATCGCCCAGGCCGACTTGCCGGACTATGCCGCGCTCGACCTGAAAATGGACGGCGACTCCGGCCTGGTGCTGTTGCCCAAACTGCTGGAACTCGACCCGGAAATGCGCGTGGTGATCCTCACCGGTTACTCCAGCATCGCCACTGCCGTCGAAGCCATCAAGCGCGGTGCCTGCAACTACCTGTGCAAGCCGGCGGATGCCGATGACGTACTGGCTGCGTTGCTGTCCGAGCACGCCGACCTCGACACCCTGGTGCCGGAAAACCCGATGTCGGTGGACCGCTTGCAGTGGGAACATATCCAGCGCGTACTCACCGAACACGAAGGCAACATCTCCGCCACTGCCCGCGCCCTGGGCATGCACCGCCGCACCCTGCAACGCAAGCTGCAAAAGCGCCCGGTACGACGCTGAACCTGGGCTGAACAACCCGCTTCAGGCCGCACGGATACCTGAACCGATCATCTATGATCGGTTCAAACGCCTGTCACCTCCCTCCTATCGAGCCTGAACGATGAATCAGAACGCTGAGTATTCCGCGGTCAACGACGCGGTGCGTGGGCAATTTTTTCGCCGAACGTGGGCGATGATCACGCCTTATTGGCGCAGTGAAGAGAAGGGCAAGGCCTGGTTGTTGCTCGCAGTGGTGATCGGCCTGTCGCTGTTCAGCGTGGCCATTTCCGTGTGGCTTAACCACTGGTACAAGGATTTCTATAACGCTCTGGAAAAGAAGGACACCGCCGCCTTCTGGCAGCAGATCGTTTATTTCTGTGGTATCGCCACGGTGGCGATTCTCGGCGCGGTCTACCGCCTCTACCTCACGCAGATGCTGACCATTCGCTGGCGCGCATGGCTGACCGAAAAGTACTTTGCCCGCTGGCTTGGCAACAAGAACTACTACCAACTGGAGCAGGGCGGCTACACCGATAACCCGGACCAGCGGATTTCCGAAGACCTCAATAGCTTTACCTCGAACACCTTAAGCCTTGGCCTGGGCCTGCTGCGCAATGTGGTCAGCCTGGTGTCATTCTCGATCATCCTGTGGGGCGTTTCGGGCAGCATCGAAGTATTCGGGATCACCATCCCCGGCTATATGTTCTGGTGTGCACTGGTCTATGCCGGGGTCGGCAGTTGGTTGACCCATCTGATCGGTCGGCGTTTGATCGGCTTGAGCAACCAACAACAACGTTTCGAAGCGGACCTGCGTTTCTCGATGGTACGGGTGCGGGAGAATGCCGAGAGCATCGCCCTGTACAACGGCGAGCCCAATGAGAATCAGCGTTTGAGTGCGCGGTTCGGGAAGGTCTGGCATAACTACTGGGACATCATGAAGGTGTCCAAGCGCCTGACGTTCTTTACCGCCGGCTACGAACAGATTGCGATCGTGTTTGCGTTTATCGTGGCTGCCCCGCGCTATTTCTCCGGCAAGATCGAGCTGGGCGAGTTGATGCAAATCAACTCGGCGTTCGGCAATGTCCAAGGCAACTTCAGCTGGTTTATCAGCGCGTACGCCGACCTGGCCAGCTGGCGCGCGACCAGCGACCGTCTGCTGAGTTTTCAGCAGGCCATGAGTGAGAACGAGCAACGCCCAGCCGCCATTGATGTGAGCGCGGAGGGCGAGCGTCTTGTGGTGCAAGGGCTGGGCATGAACCTGGCGGATGGTCGTCACCTGCTCACCGATGCCAACATGATCGTTGAGCCGGGTCAGCGGGTCATGCTCAGCGGCCGCTCCGGCAGCGGCAAAAGTACCCTGCTGCGTGCGATGGGGCATCTCTGGCCTGCGGGTCACGGCAGCATTCGCCTGCCGGCCAAACGTTACCTGTTCCTGCCGCAGAAGCCCTACCTGCCAATCGGCACCCTGAAGGCCGTGTTGAGTTATCCACAGGACGACAGCGTCTACTCGGCAGAACGTTATGCACAGGTCCTGCAAACCTGTCGCCTGCCGCACCTGGTGGCGCGCCTGGATGAAGCCAACCACTGGCAACGCATGCTCTCGCCGGGCGAACAACAGCGCCTGGCCTTTGCCCGTGCCCTGTTGTTCGCACCGCAGTGGCTGTATATGGACGAGGCCACTTCAGCCATGGATGAAGAGGATGAAGCGACGCTGTATCAAGCGTTGATCGATGAGTTGCCGGGGTTGAGCATCGTCAGTGTCGGGCATCGCAGCAGCCTCAAGCGCTTCCATGGACGGCATGTGCGGATCGAGGGCGGTTGGTTGCAAGAACAAACCATGTCCTGAAGAGTGAGGCCCAATAAAAAGCCCGGTTGATCATCGATCAACCGGGCTTTTTTATTGCTTGAAAATAACTTACTTCTTCAAGCCGTAATGCTCATCCAGCATGCCCGGGGCGTTCGGCGTTTTTGGCGCGTAGTCCCGAGGTGGTTCCTGGTTTTCCCGGGGTGGGGTCAGGCGTTCCCGTGGAGTTTGCGGTGCATCGGAATGCAGCGCGGCCAGCAGACGCTGACGGGTGATGTCGTCGAGGGCCAGGCGGTTTGCGCCATCGGCGAGGTGATCCTGTACTTCCTGGTAGCTCTGGGTGAGTTTCTTGACCAGGGTCGCGGTGCTGTTGAAGTGGGTAACAACCTCGTTCTGATAACTGTCAAAACGTTCCTGAATGTCATCCAACTGACGCTGCGTGCGGTTAGGCGCGGCATTCGGCAGCAGGCGGGCAACCAGGAATCCAATGGCGACACCGGCAACCAAGGCGAGAGTCGGCAACAACCAAACTAAGAGCGAGTGTTCCACGAGTCCTTCCTCTATAAACGGCTTTGCTTTACGTTAACGGCTCAAACCTGCGCTGTATACCGCGATTAAGCTCGCAATGATGCCATGCACAGACTTTTAGCTAGACGAGTCGACCCTTTGAGAGGTCACGGAGTTCATTCCTTGCTCATGCGTGAAACCCCCGTTTTGATCGATGGCCCTGTAGGCCAATTGGAAGCCCTGTACCTGGATCACCCCGAGCCACGTGGCCTGGCGCTGATCTGCCACCCTAATCCGGTGCAGGGCGGGACCATGCTCAATAAAGTCGTTTCGACCCTGCAACGCACCGCCCGCGATGCTGGTTTGATCACGTTGCGTTTTAATTATCGCGGTGTCGGCGCCAGTGCCGGCAGCCACGACATGAGCACCGGTGAAGTGGACGATGCCGAAGCGGCTGCCACCTGGTTGCGGGAAAAGCATCCCGAACTGCCGATCACCTTGCTCGGTTTTTCCTTTGGCGGTTACGTCGCAGCCAGCCTCGGCGGTCGCCTGGAAGCCAAGGGCGAAAAGCTGGCCCACCTGTTCATGGTCGCTGCTGCGGTGATGCGCTTGCGCGACACTGATGTGCTGCCCCAAGGCTGTCCGTTGACCCTGATCCAACCGGAAACCGACGAAGTGGTCGACCCGCAACTCGTCTACGACTGGTCCGCCGCCTTGAAACGCCCCCATGAGCTGCTGAAAGTGGCAGAATGCGGGCACTTTTTTCATGGCAAGCTCACCGATCTCAAGGATCTGGTGCTGCCGCGCCTCTCGAATTGATAGCAGTCTGATAAGCGATTACCCATGACGACTCGTACCCGTATCCTCACCGGCATCACCACCACCGGCACGCCGCACCTGGGCAACTACGCCGGTGCGATCCGCCCGGCGATCCTTGCCAGCCAGGACGCCAATGCCGACTCCTTCTACTTCCTGGCCGACTACCACGCCTTGATCAAATGCGATGACCCGCAGCGCATCCAGCGCTCGCGCATGGAAATCGCCGCGACCTGGCTGGCTGGTGGCCTGGATGTGAACCGGGTGACCTTTTATCGTCAGTCCGACATCCCGGAAATCCCCGAGCTGACCTGGCTGCTGACCTGCGTGGCTGCCAAGGGCCTGCTCAACCGCGCCCATGCCTACAAGGCCTCGGTGGACAAGAACGTGGAGACCGGCGAAGACCCGGATGCGGGCATCACCATGGGCCTGTACAGCTACCCGGTGCTGATGGCGGCGGACATCCTGATGTTCAACGCGCACAAGGTGCCGGTGGGTCGCGACCAGATCCAGCACGTAGAAATGGCCCGCGACATCGGCCAGCGCTTCAACCACCTGTTCGGCAACGGTAAAGAGTTCTTCACCATGCCCGAGGCGTTGATCGAAGAAAGCGTTGCCACCTTGCCGGGCCTGGATGGCCGCAAGATGTCCAAGAGCTACGACAACACTATCCCGTTGTTCACCAGCGCCAAGGACATGAAGGACGCGATCTCGCGGATCGTCACCGACTCCCGCGCGCCCGGCGAAGCCAAGGATCCGGACAACTCGCACTTGTTTACCCTTTACCAGGCGTTCGCGACCAAGGCCCAGGAAGAAGAATTTCGCGGCGAGCTGCTGCAAGGCCTGGGCTGGGGCGAGGCGAAGAGCCGTCTGTTCCAGCTGCTGGACAGCCAGCTGGGCGAAGCGCGCGAGCGTTACCACCAGTTGATGTCGCGCCCGTCGGACATGGAGGACCTGTTGCAGGTCGGCGCCAAGAAGGCTCGTGCGGTGGCGGCACCCTTCCTGGCTGAACTGCGGGAAGCGGTGGGCCTGCGTTCGTTCGTCAACCAGGCTGCGGCGCCGGTCGCGACCAAGAAGAAGGCCGCGAAAGCCGCGCGTTTCGTGAGCTTCCGTGAAGCTGACGGCAGCTTCCGCTTCCGCCTGTTGGCCGCCGATGGCGAGCAATTGCTGCTGTCGCGCAACTTTGCCGATGGTAAAGCGGCCGGCGCGGTGACCAAGCAACTGCAAAGTGGCGCTGCGCTGGACGTACGCACCGACGCCCTGAGCTTCAGCGTATGGCTGGACGGTGCCGCAGTGGCCGACAGCGCCGAGTTCGCCGATGGTGCATCACGTGATGCCGCCGTCGAAGCCTTGCGTATTGCGTTGACCCCAATCGAGGATTAACCCGACCAAGGGTTGATTGCCATTATCCAGGGCCGTCGTTACAGTGACGGCCCGTTTTTGTTGCCTTGCTAACGAAATTATGACGCCCCTAGAACGATACCAAGCTGATCTGAAACGCCCTGAATTCTTCCATGACGCGGCCCAGGAAACGGCGGTGCGTCATTTGCAGCGCCTGTACGACGATCTGGTCGCGGCCTCGCAAAGCAAGCCGGGGGTGCTCAGCAAGCTGTTTGGCAAGAAAGACCGCACGCCGGTCAAAGGCTTGTATTTCTGGGGCGGTGTAGGCCGAGGCAAGACCTACCTGGTTGATACGTTCTTTGAAGCGCTGCCCTTCAAGGAAAAGGTCCGTACTCACTTCCACCGCTTCATGAAGCGCGTGCACGAAGAGATGAAGACCCTGCCGGGCGAGAAAAACCCGCTGACCATCATTGCCAAGCGTTTCTCCGACGAAGCGCGGGTCATCTGCTTCGATGAGTTCTTCGTCTCCGATATCACCGATGCCATGATCCTCGGCACCCTGATGGAAGAGCTGTTCAAGAACGGCGTGACCCTGGTCGCCACCTCGAACATCGTGCCCGACGGCTTGTACAAGGACGGCCTGCAACGCGCGCGCTTCCTGCCGGCCATCGCGCTGATCAAGCAGAACACCGAGATCGTCAACGTCGACAGCGGCGTCGACTACCGTCTGCGGCACCTCGAGCAAGCCGAGTTGTTCCACTTCCCGCTGAACGAAGCGGCGCATGAAAGCCTGCGCAAAAGCTTCCGCGCCCTCACGCCGGAATGCACCCAGGCGGTGGAAAACGACAAGCTGATGATCGAGAACCGCGAAATCATCGCCCTGCGTACCTGCGATGACGTGGCCTGGTTCGAATTCCGCCAACTGTGCGACGGCCCGCGCAGCCAGAACGACTACATCGAACTGGGCAAGATCTTCCACGCGGTGATCCTCAGCGGCGTGGAGCAGATGAGCGTCACCACCGACGACATCGCGCGACGGTTTATCAACATGGTCGACGAGTTCTACGACCGTAACGTCAAGTTGATCATCTCGGCGGAAGTCGAGCTCAAGGATCTGTATACCGGCGGTCGCTTGAACTTCGAGTTCCAGCGCACCTTGAGCCGCTTGCTGGAAATGCAGTCCCACGAGTTCCTGTCGCGCGGGCACAAACCTTAAGAACGATGCAGGTCAAATGTGGGAGGGGGCTTGCCCCCGATAGCGGTCTTTCAGTAACAGATGCACTGACTGATCCACCGCTATCGGGAGCAAGCCCCCTCCCACATTTGCTACGCGGCCTGTTGGAACTGTTGCCGATATTGGTTCGGTGACAGCTCCGTGTGCTGCCTGAACAACCGCGCAAAGAAACTTGCATCGTCGTAACCCACCTCATAACTGATGGTCTTGATGCTCTTGCGGCTGCCCGAGAGCAGGCCCTTGGCCGTCTCGATACGCAGTCGTTGCAGGTAATGCAGCGGCTTGTCGCCGGTGGCGGTCTGGAAGCGGCGCATGAAGTTGCGGATGCTCATGCCGTGTTCCCGGGCGACGTCTTCGAAGCGGAATTTGTCGGCGAAGTGCTCTTCGAGCCAATGCTGGATCTGCAGGATGATCACGTCCTGGTGAAGCTTCTGGCCGCCAAAACCGATGCGTCCGGGTGAATAGCTGCGCTGCACTTCGTAGAGGATGTCGCGGGCCACGGCCTGGGCGATGTTGGCGCCGCAGAAGCGTTCGATCAGGTAGATATAGAGGTCGCACGCCGAGGTGGTACCGCCGGCGCAATACAGGTTGTCGGCGTCGGTGAGGTGTTTGTCCTGATTGAGCTGGACCCTGGGGAAGCGTTCGCTGAAGGCGTTGAAGAAACGCCAGTAGGTGGTCGCCTCCTTGCCATCGAGCAGGCCGGCTTCGGCCAGCCAGAACACCCCGGTGGCTTCGCCGCAGAGTACGGCGCCGCGTGCGTGTTGTTCGCGCAGCCAAGGCAGCACTTGCGGGTAGCGCGAGCACAGGGCGTCGAAGTCATCCCAGAAGGCCGGTAGTACGATGATGTCGGCGTCTTCCAGGCCGCCATCCACCGGCATGATCACATCACTGAAGCTGCACACCGATTTTCCGTCGGGGCTCACCAGGCGGGTTTCGAACGCTGGGGTCAGGCCCAGGCCTTGCTGTTTGCCATAACGCAGGCTGGCGAGATGGAAGAAATCCTTGGCTTGCATCAGGGTAGAAGCGAATACCCGATCAATCGCCAAAATGCTGACGCGCCGCAACGGCGTGGAGATTTGGTTAGACATAATTTCATTTATTCTTATAGGGGAAAGTGGTCACCAGACGGCTGGATCGTCTTATTTTTTGTCGCATGTGTCCAGTGTCCTGTGAGGCCATCGGGGCATAGGCTCTGTGGGCTCGTCCTTGTCCGACAATCCACGCAGGTGACCCATGATTCCGAGAACCTTGTTCAGCCCGGAGCACGAACTCTTCCGCCAGAGCGTGCGCACTTTTCTTGAAAAAGACGCTGCACCGTTCCACGGGCAATGGGAGAAACAGGGCTACATCGACCGTAACCTGTGGAGCAAGGCGGGGGAGGCGGGGATGTTGTGTTCCCATCTGCCGGAGGAATATGGCGGGCTGGGTGCGGACTTTCTCTACAGCGCGGTGGTGATCGAGGAGATCAGCCGCCTGGGCCTGACGGGCATCGGCTTCTCCCTGCATTCGGACATTGTCGCGCCCTACATCCTGCATTACGGCAGTGAGGCGCTGAAGCACAAGTACCTGCCCAAGTTGATCTCCGGCGAGATGGTCACGGCCATCGCCATGACCGAGCCAGGTGCCGGGTCGGACTTGCAAGGGGTCAAGACCAGCGCCGTGCTGGACGGTGATGAGTACGTGATCAATGGCTCCAAGACCTTTATCACCAACGGGTACCTGGCTGAGCTGGTGATCGTGGTCGCCAAGACCGATCCCAAGGCCGGCGCCAAGGGCACCAGCCTGTTTCTGGTGGAGGCTGACACGCCTGGCTTCGCCAAGGGCAAGCGCCTGGAGAAGGTCGGCATGAAGGCCCAGGACACCTCGGAACTGTTCTTCCAGGACGTGCGGGTGCCCAAGGAAAACCTGCTGGGCCAGGCCGGCATGGGCTTCGCCTACTTGATGCAGGAGCTGCCTCAGGAGCGATTGACGGTGGCAATTAACGCACTGTCATCTGCTGAGGCTGCGTTGCAATGGACCCTGGAATACACCCGTGAGCGCAAGGCGTTCGGCAAGGCGATTGCCGACTTCCAGAACACCCGCTTTAAGCTGGCGGAGATGGCCACGGAGATTCAGATTGGCCGCGTGTTCGTCGATAAATGCATGGCGCTGCACCTGGAGGGCAAGCTGGATGTGCCCACCGCCGCGATGGCCAAGTACTGGGCCACGGACCTGCAGTGCAAGGTGCTCGATGAGTGCGTGCAGTTGCACGGCGGTTACGGGTTCATGTGGGAGTACCCGATTGCGCGAGCCTGGGCGGATGCGCGGGTGCAGCGGATTTATGCGGGGACCAACGAGATCATGAAGGAGATTATTGCGCGGGCGCTTTGATTTTTTGCTGGTCTTGAGTGCGTCATCGGGGGCAAGTCGAATCGTCGCACCGCCCCTCCCACATTGGAGTGCATTCCAAGTGTGGGAGGGGGTTGCCCCCGATAGCGGTCTACAGGTCAATCAAGGCGCAGGATTCGGATGATCCTTCTGAATCGCCTCAATCCCCTCCAATACCTCTTTCGACAGTTTCAGGTCGGCGCTGGCAATGTTGCTGTCCAACTGCTCCAGGCTCGTCGCCCCAATAATGTTGCTGGTCACGAACGGTTGCTGGGTCACGAACGCCAACGCCATCTGCGCCGGATCCAGGCCATGCTCCCGCGCCAGTGCCACATAACGGCTGCAGGCCGCTTCCGACTGCGGGTTGAAGTAGCGGCTGAAACGGCTGTACTCGGTCAGGCGCGCCTTGGCCGGGCGGGCGCCACCTTCGTACTTGCCGCTGAGCATGCCGAACGCCAGGGGCGAGTAAGCCAGCAGGCCGCACTGCTCACGAATGGCAATTTCCGCCAGGCCCACTTCAAAGCTTCGGTTGAGCAGGTTGTAGGGGTTCTGGATCGATACCGCACGCGTCCAGCCACGGGCTTCGGCCAGCGCCAGGAACTTCATGGTGCCCCATGGGGTTTCGTTGGACAGGCCGATATGGCGGATCTTGCCGGCCTTCACCTGTTCATCCAGCGCTTCGAGGGTTTCCTCCAGCGGGGTCAGGTCGTCTTCGTCCTTGTGCTTGTAGCTCAGTTGGCCGAAGAAGTTGGTGCTGCGCTCCGGCCAGTGCAACTGGTAGAGGTCGATCCAGTCGGTTTGCAGGCGCTTTAGGCTGGCGTCCAGGGCTTCGACGATGTGCTTGCGGTTGTGGCGCAGGTGGCCGTCGCGGATGTAGTCGATGGTGTTGCCGGGGCCGGCGATCTTGCTGGCGAGGATCCAGTCGGCACGGTCGCCACGGCTTTTGAAGTAATTACCGATGTAGCGTTCGGTGGTGGCGTAGGTGTCGGCCTTGGGCGGCACCGGGTACATTTCCGCGGTGTCGAGGAAGTTGATCCCTGCGGCCTTGGCCCGTTCGATCTGCGCGAAGGCCTCTGCCTCGCTGTTTTGCTCGCCCCAGGTCATGGTGCCCAAGGCTATCGCGCTCACGTTCAGATCCGTACGGCCCAGCTGTCGATAATCCATCGGGTACTCCTTCAGGGAAAACAATCATAAAAGCAGGTTGAATTTTTTTTCGCAATCTGCATAATTGCCCACCTCTTTCTGCAGTGGAAGTGATGCGCCGCCTGCCGAAGAATCTTGCCGTTGAACGGACGCGCCGACCCGAGCCCCCGATAGCGTCTGTATCCGGCTGCCTTTGACTTGTCAAAGTAAGCACTATTCAGTAAGATCTGCCGTCTAATTTACAGGGCGGCCCCTGAGGCTATTAAAGAATGACAACTTTTACTGCAAAACCGGAAACAGTTCAGCGCGACTGGTTTGTCGTCGACGCCGCTGGTCAGACCCTGGGTCGTCTGGCCACTGAAGTCGCCAGCCGTCTGCGTGGCAAGCACAAGCCTGAGTACACCCCTCACGTTGACACCGGTGACTACATCGTGATCATCAACGCTGAGCAGGTACGTGTTACCGGCAACAAAGCGCAAGACAAAATGTACTACCGTCACTCCGGTTTCCCAGGCGGTATCAAGTCTTCCAACTTTGAAGGCCTGATCTCCAAGAAGCCTGAAGCCCCGATCGAAATCGCGGTCAAAGGCATGCTGCCGAAGGGCCCACTGGGTCGCGATATGTTTCGCAAGCTGAAAGTCTATGCGGGCGCTGTACACCCTCATGCTGCTCAGCAGCCCCAAGAACTGAAGTTTTAACGGAATAGTTCATTATGTCGGCGACTCAAAATTACGGCACTGGCCGTCGCAAAACCGCAACCGCACGCGTTTTCCTGCGTCCGGGCACTGGTAACATCTCGATCAACAACCGCACTCTGGACAACTTCTTCGGCCGCGAAACTGCCCGCATGGTAGTTCGTCAGCCGCTGGAATTGACCGAGACTGTTGAAAAGTTCGACATCTACGTCACCGTTATCGGTGGCGGTGTAAGTGGTCAAGCTGGCGCAATCCGCCACGGTATCACTCGCGCTCTGATGCAGTACGACGAAACCCTGCGTGGCGCTCTGCGCAAAGCTGGCTTCGTAACTCGCGATGCTCGTGAAGTTGAACGTAAGAAAGTCGGTCTGCGTAAAGCGCGTAAGCGTCCGCAGTACTCGAAGCGTTAATTCGCTTTACGTTCCACAAAAACGCCCAGCCTCCTTTATGGAGCTGGGCGTTTTTTATTGCCTGCGATTTATGCACATTTTTCACCGTGACAACTTGCCACATCCGTAGACCCCCTATACTACAAGGCCTGGAGGCGGAGGCCCGGGCAATTCCCTTGTCAGACGTGGGGCTTTTCATTACCATTCGGCAAAATTTTTATAAGTTCAGATTTAATACTTAGTAGACGCCTGATTTAACAGGCCAAAAAGCTGATGGGAGAGGACTGAATGAGCAATGACGGCGTGAATGCAGGCCGGCGTCGCTTCTTGGTAGCAGCCACATCCGTGGTGGGTGCTGCAGGAGCGGTGGGGGCTGCGGTCCCGTTCGTGGGGTCATGGTTTCCCAGTGCCAAGGCGAAAGCCGCAGGTGCACCGGTGAAGGTGAATATCAGCAAGATCGAACCAGGCCAGCAGATGATTGCTGAGTGGCGCGGCCAGCCGGTATTCATTGTTCGTCGTACTGAGGAAATCCTGGGAAATCTGAAAAAGATCGAAGGCCAGTTGTCTGACCCCAAATCTGAGAAATCCGACCAACCCGCCTACGCCAAAAACGAAGCACGTTCGATCAAGCCAGAGATTCTGCTGCTGGTCGGCCTGTGTACCCATTTGGGATGCTCACCTACCTTCCGCCCGGAAGTCGCCCCAGTCGATCTGGGTAAAGACTGGGTCGGTGGTTATTTCTGCCCCTGCCACGGTTCCCACTACGATCTGGCGGGTCGCGTCTACAAGTCCCAGCCCGCGCCCTTGAACCTGCCCGTGCCTCCGCATACCTACGAAACTGACGACCTCATTGTCATTGGCCTCGATAAGGAGAACGCGTGATGAGCAAGTTCATGGATTGGGTGGATGCGCGCTTCCCCGCCACTAAAATGTGGGAAGACCATCTCAGCAAGTATTACGCCCCGAAGAACTTCAACTTCTTCTACTTCTTTGGCTCCCTGGCACTGCTGGTGCTGGTCAACCAGATCGTCACCGGTGTCTGGCTGACGATGAGCTACACCCCGTCGGCGGAAGAGGCGTTTGCTTCCGTCGAATACATCATGCGTGACGTCGAGTACGGCTCGATCCTGCGCCTGCTGCACTCCACCGGCGCTTCAGCGTTCTTTATCGTGGTCTACCTGCACATGTTCCGTGGGTTGCTCTACGGTTCGTACCAGAAGCCCCGCGAGTTGGTGTGGGTGTTCGGCATGCTGATCTACCTGGCGCTGATGGCGGAAGCCTTCATGGGCTACTTGCTGCCATGGGGCCAGATGTCGTACTGGGGCGCGCAGGTGATCATCTCGCTGTTCGGTGCCATTCCGGTCATCGGCAACGACCTGACCCAGTGGATCCGTGGTGACTACCTGATCTCCGGCATCACCCTGAACCGCTTCTTCGCCCTGCACGTCGTGGCGCTGCCGATCGTGATCCTGGGCCTGGTGGTGCTGCACATCCTGGCGCTGCACGAAGTGGGCTCCAACAACCCGGATGGCGTGGACATCAAGAAGCACAAGGACGAGAACGGCATCCCGCTGGATGGCATTCCTTTCCACCCGTACTACACCGTGAAAGACATTGTCGGCGTGGTCGTGTTCCTCTTCGTGTTCTGCTCGATCGTGTTCTTTTTCCCGGAGATGGGGGGTTATTTCCTCGAGAAGCCCAACTTCGAACAGGCGAACGCCTTCAAGACACCTGAGCACATTGCCCCGGTCTGGTACTTCACACCGTTCTACGCGATCTTGCGGGCGATCCCCGACAAGCTCATGGGCGTAATCGCCATGGGCGCGGCCATTGCGGTGCTGTTCGTGTTGCCGTGGCTCGATCGAAGCCCGGTCAAGTCCATGCGCTACAAAGGCTGGCTGAGCAAAATATGGCTGTGGGTGTTCTGCATTGCATTCGTGATTCTGGGCGTGTTGGGCGTATTGGCGCCGACCCCTGAGCGTACGCTGCTGTCGCAGGTCTGCACCTTCCTGTACTTCGCCTACTTCATTCTGATGCCGTTCTACACCCGGCTCGAGAAGACCAAACCGGTTCCGGAAAGGGTGACTGGCTGATGAAAAAATTATTCGTTGCATTGATGCTTGCGGCGCTGCCGCTACTGTCCTTCGCCGCCGAGCATGGCCTTGAGCTGGAAAAAGTCGATATCGACGTGTCAGACAAGGCCGCGTTGCAGGATGGCGCTCGTACCTTCACCAACTACTGCATGGGCTGCCACAGCGCCAAGTTCCAGCGTTATGAGCGTGTCGCCGATGACCTGGGCATCCCCCATGAAGTGATGCTGGATAAGCTGGTGTTCACCGGCGCCAAAATCGGCGATCACATGACCATCGGCATGAAGCCGACAGACGCCAAGGCCTGGTTCGGTGCTGCACCGCCGGACCTGACCCTGGTGGCGCGCGTGCGCGGTACCGACTGGCTCTATGGCTACCTGAAGTCCTTCTATGAGGATCCTACGCGCCCTTACCAGGTGAACAACCGAGTATTCCCGAACGTCGGCATGCCTAACGTTCTGGTCGGCCTGCAAGGCAAGCAAGTGGTAGGATGCAAGCAGGTTCAGGTCGTTGAAGACGGCAAGAAGCAATATGATCCGTTGACCGGTACGCCTTTGACTCATGAAGCGTGCGATCAACTGAAGATAGAAACCCCTGGTTCGTTGACTGACGAGCAGTTTGACGAGAAGGTCAAGAATCTGGTGACCTTCCTGGCCTATTCGGCTAACCCGGTCAAACTGCAACACCAGCGCATCGGGACGTATGTCTTGCTGTACCTGGCTTTCTTCTTCGTATTCGCTTATCTGCTTAAGCGCGAATACTGGAAGGATGTGCATTGATCCAACCGTAAGCAATTGCTGTTAATCTTGCGCGCCCAGCGGCATCTCTAACCCGTAGCGATCTGGACTTTCCAGAGGCTGCAGAGATGCTTTCTGGGCGCGCTCGTTTTTGAGCTTTCCATAATTTCAACAAGCGAGGAGGACCGCCATGGGCGTGACCAATCGGTTGGCCTGTTACTCCGACCCCGCCGACCACTATTCCCACCGAGTACGCATCGTACTCGCAGAGAAGGGTGTCAGCGCCGAGATCATCAGTGTGGAGGTGGGTCGTCATCCGCCGAAACTGATCGAAGTGAACCCTTACGGCAGCTTGCCCACCCTGGTCGATCGTGACCTGGCGTTGTGGGAGTCAACCGTGGTGATGGAATATCTGGATGAGCGTTACCCGCATCCGCCTTTGCTGCCGGTGTATCCGGTGGCCCGTGCCAACAGCCGCCTGCTGATCCATCGGATCCAGCGAGACTGGTGTGGGTTGGTGGATTTGATTCTGGATACCCGCAGCAAAGAAGCCGCTCGTGTGCAGGCGCGTAAGGAATTGCGCGAGAGCCTGACAGGCGTTTCTCCGCTGTTCGCGGATAAGCCTTTTTTCCTCAGTGAGGAACAAAGTTTGGTGGATTGCTGCCTATTACCGATACTCTGGCGTTTGCCGATTCTCGGTATTGAACTGCCACGGCCAGCCAAGCCGTTGCTTGATTACATGGAGCGCCAGTTTGCGCGTGAGGCTTTCCAGGCAAGTCTGTCTGGTGTCGAACGCGATATGCGCTAAGGCTTAAGGAGCCGTTGATGAACTCCAGTCGACCTTACCTGGTCCGCGCGCTCTATGAGTGGATTGTGGATAACGATTGCACCCCGCACATGCTGGTTAATTCCGAATTTCCTGCGGTTCAGGTACCGCAGGGGTTTGCCAGTGATGGGCAGATTGTGTTGAACGTGTCACCCAGTGCTGTGCGCCACCTGCACATGGACAATGAAGCGGTCAGCTTCGAAGGGCGTTTCGGCGGTGTGCCGCACACGCTGTTCGTGCCGATTGGCGCTATCCTCGGCATCTATGCCCGGGAGAACGGCCAAGGCATGGTGTTCGATCTGGAGTCGCCTTTCGAGGACGACGAAGCGATTGAAAGCGAAGACGGTGATGATGTGCCGCCACCGGATACCGAGCCGCCGCGTCCAAGCGGTCGACCGAGTTTGAAAGTGGTGAAGTAAAATGCGTAAGTCTCCGGGCCTGCGTTAAAAAATGCCTCGGCTCTGCCGGGGCATTTTTTTGTCAAAAACTCCCCGCTGTTTCGCTGGCGGCCCCCGTGGTGAACTGAGTGTTGAGGCCGTCTTGCCAGTAGACCTCGTTGACATTGCTCAGGCTGCGGATCAGGCATTTCCATTCGATGTGTTGCTGTGTCGGCCACACGACGGTGCCGCTCCAGCGATTGGATGCGCCGGGTTGTAGTGCGATGGCATGGGCCGGGTCCCAGGCGCCGAGCTCGATAGGCGATCCCACTGCGTAGACTGCCTGGCCGAGCCCCGGCCTGACGTTGTCGCAGTGCAAAATGGTCGTGGTGTCGGAAGATGCTGGGGCGGCCTGCCACGAGCGGATGCGCTGCCCGTCCGCAAACAGGGCAGGGCTGAAGCCGTCAGGCACCTTGGAGAGGTCGGAGTCCAAGGCGATCAGCAGGCGCTTGCGGCTGCCTTGGATGGCGGCCACCAACCCGGAATAGTTGGGCTGGAAACTGATGGGTGAATCGGCCCTGATGCCGGCGCCCTTGCGCAGGCTGATCAGCTCGCGGATCAGGTCGCCCCGGCCCCAGTCGTACATGTCGGGCCAATACACAGCCGGCGTACCGGGGCTCAGCAGGATATAGGCATAGGCGATATTGCGTTGCGGATCGGCAAGAGACCAATGGTGCTGCCCGCCGTATTGCCCTGGCGAATAACCGGTGTCGTGGTTATCGACAAAGGTCACCGCGATCTGTCGCCATGCCGGGTCGGGGTTGCCATTCAAGCCATGGCGCCACTCGGCCACGCTGCCATTTTGCATGCGCTCCTTGAGGGCGAAATCGAACACGCTGCAGTGGGAGCGATCCGACCAGTCCTTCAACGCATCCTGCCAACTGGCCTGACTGCGCCAGTCGTTCGCCGGATATTCGCTGGGGCCTTTCCACAACTCGCCGACGCAGAACGCTTGGTCACCAAAGTTTTTCATCCACACATCGACCCGCTCCGCCGCGTAGCCGCGCGCAAAATCGAAGCGCAAGCCTTTGGCGCTGTAGTTGTCCCGCAGGTTCCTGAATTCCTGCATGAAGCGCTGCGAGACTTCCGAGTTGCTTGTGTTGAGGTCGGCCGAGCCGCTCATGAACGCGTCGCCCTCATCACAGACGATGGGCGTTGTGCAGTCATCGCGCCACAGCTTGAGGCCCCTGGGGAAGCGTATCTGTTGACTCGGTAGCTTGTCGTTCATATGGTTGGGCACCACGTCGTATATCGCTTGAACGCCGGCACCTGCCAAGGCGGCGACCGCCTGTTTGAGCTGGCTGTCACTGCCGTATCGGCTGTTCTTGTCGAAGTCGCTCCAGAAGTAACCTTCACCGCCGCCGGATGTTCCCGACGCCGCGTCGCTCCAACTGGATTGATCGGTCCAGGCGGGCGGCAGCCAGATTTTGGTGAAGCCGTCCTGGCCGATAGTGGGGGCCATTTGTGCCAGCACCTCATACCATTTCTGCGGGGTATTGCGGCTGGAGTTCCAGTGGAAGCCTTGCAGCAGGATGTCTTCGCCACCGCCATTGCGCACACTCGGCGACGCAGCGTGGACGGTGCATGCCAGCAGCCAGACAATCGTTGTGCAATACCAGCCTGTGCGTTTCATCACCCGTCACCTGTTTGCTGGAACAGGCTTTACTCTGCTACGGGGAGGGAACATCGTCTGCTGTCATAATTGCCAGGTGCGCGAGAACATTTGGCACTAATACCCAGGCTTGAAGTAGCCGTGCGTTATGTTCGAGTTTGAACCCGTTTGTGCGGGTGCCGTTGGTGGCTGGGGCTGAAAGCTGACGGCGTGTATATGAAAGTGCGGTACAAACGGTGATCGTACAACCGCCATGGGCTATGATGCTGCTTTAGTCCACCGAGATAGATGACCCCAAATGGAAAACGCCAGCACCGCCCCTCGTCTTCCCCGCAAGCGCCGCAGCCTTGCCCAGGAATTGGTCACGGTGTTGTCCGAGCAGATCAGGGACGGTGAGCTCAAACGGGGCGACAAGCTGCCCACTGAGTCAGCCATCATGGAAGCCCATGGCGTCAGCCGCACCGTGGTGCGCGAAGCCATCTCACGTTTGCAGGCAGCGGGGCAGGTGGAAACCCGTCACGGTATCGGCACCTTTGTGCTGGATACGCCGAGCCCCAGCGGCTTTCGCATCGACCCGGCTACCGTCGTTACCCTGCGGGACGTGTTGGCGATCCTGGAACTGCGTATCAGCCTGGAAGTGGAGTCGGCAGGGTTGGCTGCGCTGCGTCGCAGCGATGAACAACTGGCAGCCATGCGCGCGGCGCTCGATGCGCTGAATGAAAGCGCGGCCCATGCTGGCGATGCAGTTGCTTCCGACTTCGCCTTCCACCTGGAAATTGCGCTGTCCACCGGCAACCGCTATTTCACCGACATCATGACCCACCTGGGTACCAGCATCATTCCGCGTACCCGCCTGAACTCGGCGCGCCTGGCCCATGATGACCAGCAGCACTACATGGGACGCCTGAGCCGCGAACACGAAGAGATTTACGAGGCGATTGCCCGCCAGGATTCGGATGCGGCGCGCGCGGCCATGCGTTTGCACCTGACCAACAGCCGCGAGCGGCTGCGCCATGCTCATGAAGAGGCTGAAAGGGCAGGCTGATTGTCAGCAGATGGCTCATGTGCCGTTCAGCGTTTTTCCATGACGCTTGCATTGATTGGATGTAGGACGCTAACGAGTCTAGTGTCGCTTCATTCGCCACGTCGTCAGGAAGGTTCAACTGAAGCGCCTTCACGGACGTGTCAATCACACGACGCCTTTCGTTCTCGTCAGCAATCAGCTCGGCCAAAGGCATATCGGGATCAAAGTCTTGATTCTTTATCCCGATTGGCTTCGAAACTGGAGGCCAGTAGGCCGAAAATTTCATCAGTGGTTTTCATGACGCACCTCTCTCATCAACCTTAGTAAAAGAAGCAAAAATCAAGCACAGACTGGAGCTGGCGCAACGTTATGGCCTTTGATGTTCAGTTGCATTGATTGTCGTGGGGCCCATTCCCTTGCCGGCCTACGATGCGGTGGCCTGAGGCTTCAGGCATCGGAAGGGCTGCAACAAATCGCCTCAGGAGCCAATTCCTAAGCCCCTGAGGTGTGTTATCCGCCCTTGATGAACGGTGCATAACTGTTAGAACTCACAGTATCGACAGGCGATACCGCTTAAGCCGGGGTATTTGGCTTGTAATCCTTGAGCAACAAATACGTACTCCACCCCCACCAATCATTGGTCCAGTGCTGGTCGTTGAGGTCATTCACGTCCTTGCGTCGCAGCACCTTGTCGCCCTCCATCTTGAACAGCGGCGAGAAATTATTTGCCGGGTTTTGCGCCGCGTTCAGGTCCGGCACATGCAACGGCGCCTTGAAGTTGGCGGGGGAGGGGGCGACACCGCTGATAAAGGTCTCGAAGATCTCATCGGCCGAAGCCTGCACCGCGCGTTTGACCTGCACCCGATTGGCCGCGTCGATTGTGTCGAAATAGCGTTTGTCGCCATAGGCATGCCACTCGTCATTCAACGCAT
The DNA here is from genome assembly GCF_040754745.1 of Pseudomonas sp. SB113. NCBI lineage: Bacteria > Pseudomonadati > Pseudomonadota > Gammaproteobacteria > Pseudomonadales > Pseudomonadaceae > Pseudomonas > Pseudomonas sp. SB113. The sequence continues at coordinate 569,642 of NZ_JBFMHW010000001.1, read as the reverse complement.
TGCGCACCTTGAGGCCGAACTTGCTGTCTTCATCGTGCATGAAGCGGCTGATCAGAGAACCCAATTCGCCCGGTGTGACGACCGCTGCCAGCTGTTTGCGCGGCACTCGCAGGTGCCCGGCAGAAAATAAATCGGTCAAGAAGTGATCAGCAAAGCTGTTCATGGCATAGGCCAGCTCCAACGCTTGGTCGGTACCGGTTTGATGGGCCACCACGGCCTGTTGCAACGCTGCTGTATGCCCCGCCAGGTAAGCTGCCAGCGCCCATTCGCCGAAGTGGTCGGCATTGTCCGCCGCCAGTTTCAGGTAGCGCCCCAGTGGGATCAGTGCCGAAACCGCGCTGCCGCCACCGGTGATGCGGTTCCATTCCTCGGACAACGTATCACCCAGGGCGTCATAGGCCTCGTGGGCTTGCTTGCCGTCTTTGATCGCCTGGTTGACCGCGTTGATCTCTTTTTGCATCACCGCCAGGATCTTCGGCGCTTCGTCCCGTGAGGCTGGTAGCACGGCCAGTGAGTTGAACGCTGCGCTAAAGCGTTGCACGCGATCGGCAGGTGAGGTGCCCTCGTTGATGGACTGGCCGGGAATGCCATAAAAATCACCGCCCAGGGCGATCACCTGGCCGTAGGTCAGCGCCAGCCCGTTGGGCAGGTGCAGTTCGACTTGGCGGGCGGGAATCGCCGGCGCGTCCTTGGCAAAACGCAACAACGTGTCGTCGCCGATGGCGGTGTGTTCACCCCCTTCGAAACGCAGGGTGGGCGGATTTTCTTCGGGTGCTGCGAGTTCAAGACCTGACATGTTAGCTCCTTGCTATGTCGTAGGAATCTTCCTTGATTGCTGTATGCATATACAGTTAATGCCGAGCATAGAGGAATAATTTCCTACGTCAAGAACGCGGCCGCCAACGCTATTCAGCTCACACAAGTGCTCAACGCCGATGAATTGCAGTTGACGAAATTATTTATAGTTGTACGATGACGTACGACATCAACAAAACCAACAACCTTTCAATAGAAAGTCTTCGCCCAGGGTGTTCGAATAATGAATCCACAAGAACTGAAGTCCATCCTCTCCCACGGTCTGCTGTCTTTCCCGGTGACCGATTTCAACGCCCAGGGTGACTTCCACCAGGCGGGCTACATCAAGCGCCTGGAATGGCTGGCCCCTTACGGCGCCACCGCTTTGTTCGCAGCGGGCGGCACCGGTGAGTTTTTCTCCCTCGCCGCCAGCGAATATTCCCAAGTGGTCAAGACCGCCGTTGATACCTGCGCCACCAGCGTGCCGATCCTCGCCGGTGTCGGTGGTTCCACTCGCCAGGCCATTGAGTACGCGCAAGAGGCCGAGCGCCTGGGCGCCAAAGGCCTGCTGCTGCTGCCGCACTACCTCACCGAAGCCAGCCAGGACGGCGTTGCCGCCCACGTTGAAGCCGTGTGCAAATCGGTCAAAATCGGTGTGGTGGTCTACAACCGCAACGTGTGCCGCCTGACCGCTCCGCTGCTGGAACGTCTGGCCGAACGCTGCCCGAACCTGATCGGTTACAAGGATGGCCTGGGTGACATCGAGTTGATGGTGTCGATCCGCCGTCGTCTGGGCGATCGTTTCAGCTACCTCGGCGGCCTGCCGACCGCAGAGGTTTACGCCGCTGCCTACAAGGCCCTGGGCGTGCCGGTGTACTCCTCGGCGGTGTTCAACTTCATCCCGAAAACCGCGATGGACTTCTACCACGCCATTGCCAAGGATGATCACGCCACCGTCGCCAAGATCATCGATGACTTCTTCCTGCCTTACCTGGACATCCGTAACCGCAAGGCCGGCTATGCCGTGAGCATCGTCAAGGCAGGTGCAAAAATTGTCGGCTATGACGCAGGCCCTGTGCGCACGCCGCTGACCGATCTGCTGCCGGAAGAATACGAAGCCCTGGCCGCGCTGATCGACAAGCAAGGTCCGCAATAAATTATCCACAAGGCCGCTGAGCAATCAGCGGCCTTTTGCGTCAGGAGAAGATTCGTGTCCCAAGTAAAGCGTTTTGAGAACTACATCAACGGTGAATGGGTTGCCGGCGCCGACTATTGCGTCAATCTCAACCCGTCGGAGTTGTCCGATGTCATTGGTGAATACGCCAAGGCTGACGTCACCCAGGTCAACGCCGCCATCGACGCCGCCCGCGCCGCGTTCCCGGCCTGGTCCACTTCCGGTATCCAGGCTCGCCACGATGCCCTGGATAAAGTCGGCAGCGAAATTCTCGCCCGTCGCGAAGAACTCGGCACCCTGTTGGCCCGTGAAGAAGGCAAGACCCTGCCTGAAGCCATCGGTGAAGTGACCCGCGCCGGTAACATCTTCAAGTTCTTCGCCGGTGAATGCCTGCGGTTGTCCGGCGACTACGTGCCGTCGGTGCGCCCGGGCGTCAATGTTGAAGTCACCCGCGAAGCCCTGGGTGTGGTCGGCCTGATCACCCCGTGGAACTTCCCGATTGCCATTCCTGCCTGGAAGATCGCCCCGGCCCTGGCCTACGGCAACTGCGTGGTGATCAAACCGGCTGAACTGGTACCGGGCTGCGCCTGGGCCCTGGCGGAGATCATCTCCCGCGCCGGCTTCCCTGCCGGTGTGTTCAACCTGGTGATGGGCAGCGGTCGTGTGGTGGGCGACGTGCTGGTCAACAGCCCGAAAGTCGACGGCATCAGCTTCACCGGTTCCGTCGGTGTGGGCCGTCAGATCGCTGTCAGCTGTGTGTCTCGCCAGGCCAAAGTGCAGTTGGAAATGGGCGGCAAGAACCCGCAGATCATTCTTGACGACGCCGACCTCAAGCAGGCCGTCGAGTTGTCGGTACAGAGTGCGTTCTACTCCACCGGCCAGCGTTGCACCGCGTCCAGCCGCCTGATCGTCACTGCTGGCATTCACGATCAGTTCGTCGCGGCCATGGCCGAGCGTATGAAGTCGATCAAGGTCGGCCACGCGCTGAAAAGCGGGACCGACATCGGTCCGGTGGTTTCCCAGGCCCAACTGGACCAGGACATGAAGTACATCGACATTGGCCAAAGCGAAGGCGCGCGGCTGGTGAGCGGTGGCGGTCTGGTGACCTGTGACACCGAAGGCTACTACCTGGCGCCGACGCTGTTTGCCGACAGCGAAGCCGCCATGCGCATCAGCCGTGAAGAGATCTTCGGCCCAGTGGCCAACGTCGTGCGCGTGGCGGACTACGAGGCGGCGCTGGCCATGGCCAACGACACCGAGTTTGGTTTGTCGGCGGGCATTGCCACCACGTCGTTGAAGTACGCCAACCACTTCAAGCGTCATTCCCAGGCGGGGATGGTGATGGTGAACCTGCCGACGGCAGGTGTGGATTACCACGTTCCATTCGGTGGCCGTAAAGGCTCCTCCTATGGCTCGCGGGAGCAAGGTCGCTATGCGCAAGAGTTCTACACCGTGGTGAAAACCAGCTACATCGGTTCGTAATACGCAACACCCAGTGGGGGCCGGATGCCTGCCGGTCTCCACGACAAAAACAGAAAACCATTACCCGCAAAAAAAATAATTAGTGGGAGTACTTCTACATGCAAGCGACCAAGCCGACCCATGTCCGCTATTTGATCCTGTTCATGCTGTTCCTGGTGACCACGATCAACTACGCCGACCGGGCCACCATCGCCATCGCGGGCTCCAGCCTGCAAAAAGACCTCGGCATCGACGCGGTCACCCTCGGTTATATCTTCTCCGCATTCGGTTGGGCCTACGTGGCCGGGCAAATTCCCGGCGGCTGGCTGCTGGACCGTTTCGGCTCGAAAAAAGTCTACGCCCTGAGCATCTTCACCTGGTCGCTGTTCACCGTGCTGCAAGGCTATGTCGGTGAGTTCGGTGTCTCCACTGCGGTTGTTGCGCTGTTCATGCTGCGCTTCATGGTGGGCCTGGCCGAAGCGCCGTCCTTCCCCGGTAACGCGCGTATTGTCGCCGCCTGGTTCCCAACCGCCGAACGCGGTACGGCGTCGGCGATCTTCAACTCGGCGCAGTACTTCGCCACGGTGCTGTTCGCACCGTTGATGGGCTGGATCGTCTACCGCTTCGGCTGGCAGCACGTGTTTATCGTGATGGGCGTGATCGGCATCGTGTTCTCGCTGATCTGGCTGAAAGTTATCCACAGCCCACGCCAGCACCCGATGATCAACGAAGCCGAGCTCAATCACATCGCCGCCAATGGCGCGATGGTCGATATGGACCAGGACAAAGGAAAGGGTAAGAAAACCGACGGTCCGAAGTGGGATTACATCCGTCAGTTGCTGACCAACCGCATGATGCTTGGCGTGTATCTGGGCCAGTACTGCATCAACGGCATCACCTACTTCTTCCTGACCTGGTTCCCGGTGTACCTGGTGCAGGACCGTGGCATGACCATCCTCAAGGCCGGTTTCATCGCCTCGTTGCCGGCGATCTGCGGGTTTATCGGTGGCGTGCTGGGCGGGGTGATTTCCGACTACCTGCTGCGCAAAGGCCATTCGCTGACGTTCGCCCGCAAGGCACCGATCATCGCGGGCCTGCTGGTTTCCAGCAGCATCATTGCGTGTAACTACGTTGACGTTGAATGGATGGTGGTGGGCTTCATGGCCTTGGCCTTCTTCGGCAAAGGCGTTGGCGCACTGGGCTGGGCGGTGGTGTCCGACACCTCGCCGAAACAAATCGCCGGTCTCAGTGGCGGCTTGTTCAACACCTTCGGTAACCTGGCGTCGATCACCACGCCGATTGTCATCGGCTACATCATCAGCACCACCGGCTCGTTCAAATGGGCACTGGTGTTCGTCGGCGCCAACGCGCTGGTGGCGGTGTTCAGCTATCTGGTCATCGTCGGTCCGATCAAGCGTGTAGTACTCAAAGAGCCGCCAAGCAAGGGGCCTGAGTTGACCAACCTAACCGAAGCGCATTCCTGAGAGGCCCCGTGATGCAGTTGATTGAACATGCCGACTCGCCGCGCTCCATTCGCCTGCACGAGCGCGACAACGTAGTGATCGTGGTCAACGACCAGGGCGTACCGGCCGGGACCGAGTTCCCGGACGGCCTGGTGACCGTGGATTTCATCCCCCAGAGCCACAAAGTGACCCTGGAAGACATCCCCGAAGGCGGTCAGATTATTCGCTACGGCCAGACCATCGGTTACGCCCTGGCGCCGATTCCGCGCGGCAGTTGGGTCCAGGAAGATCAACTGCGCATGCCGACCGCGCCGCCGCTGGACAGCTTGCCGCTGTCCACCGAGGTACCTGAAACCCAGGCACCGTTGGAGGGGTTTACCTTCGAAGGCTATCGCAACGCCGACGGCACCGTGGGCACGCGCAATATCCTCGGCATCACCACCACGGTGCAGTGCGTGACGGGTGTGCTGGACCATGCGGTCAAGCGCATCAAGGACGAATTGTTGCCCAAGTACCCCCACGTCGATGACGTGGTGGCGCTGACCCACAGCTACGGCTGTGGGGTGGCGATTACTGCGACGGATGCCTACATCCCGATCCGTACCGTACGCAACCTGGCGCGCAACCCGAACCTGGGCGGCGAAGCCCTGGTGATCGGCCTTGGCTGCGAGAAATTGCAGGCCGGGCAGGTGATGCACGACAACGACAGCTCCGTCGACCTCAGCGAGCCATGGCTGTATCGATTGCAGGATTCCAGCCATGGCTTTACCGAGATGATCGAGCAGATCATGGACTTGGCCGAAGTCCGCCTGAAGAAGCTCGACCAGCGCCGCCGGGAAACCGTGCCGGCGTCCGAGCTGATCCTGGGCATGCAGTGCGGCGGCAGTGATGCGTTTTCCGGTATCACCGCCAACCCGGCGCTGGGCTATGCCTCGGATTTGTTGCTGCGGGCGGGGGCGACGGTGATGTTTTCCGAAGTCACCGAAGTGCGTGATGCCATCTATCTGCTGACTTCGCGTGCGCAGACCAAGGAAATTGCCCAGGAGCTGGTGCGGGAAATGGACTGGTACGACCGTTACCTGGCCAAGGGCGAGGCGGATCGCAGTGCCAATACCACGCCGGGCAACAAGAAGGGCGGGTTGTCGAACATTGTCGAGAAGTCCCTGGGTTCCATCGTCAAGTCCGGCAGCAGCGCGATCAACGGTGTGCTGGGCCCGGGCGAGCGCTTCAAAAGCAAGGGCCTGATCTTTTGCGCGACGCCGGCCAGTGATTTTGTCTGCGGCACGCTGCAATTGGCGGCGGGGATGAACCTGCATGTGTTCACCACTGGGCGTGGCACGCCTTACGGGTTGGCGATGGCGCCGGTGGTGAAGGTTTCGACGCGTACAGAGCTGGCACAGCGCTGGCCGGACCTCATCGATATCGACGCCGGGCGCATTGCCACCGGGCGCGCGACCATCGAGGAGCTGGGCTGGGAGTTGTTCCACTTCTATCTGGACGTGGCCAGCGGTAAGAAGCAGACCTGGGCGGAGCATCACAAGCTGCATAACGACATTACGTTGTTCAACCCGGCGCCGATTACCTGAGACCGAGCCGCCTGCATCGGGGGCAAGCCCCCTCCCACACTCGACCGCATTCCTACAGGATAAATGCGGTCAAACTGTGGGAGGGGGCTTGCCCCCGATAGCGGTCTATCGGGCACTGCGCGTTTGTATGGCTTATCATTAGCCACCTAACGACGCTCACCAAGGTTCTCCCCGGCATGCTGGCTATCTTCCTCACCACCCTCACCATCACCGCGCCGGTATTCGCCATGCTGTTCCTGGGTGTGCTGCTCAAGCGCATCAACTGGATCAACGACAACTTTATCCACACGGCTTCGTCCCTGGTGTTCAACGTCACCATGCCGGCGTTGCTGTTCCTGGGCATCCTGCATGCCGACCTGCACTCGGCGCTCAAGCCGGGTTTGCTGATCTATTTTGCCGTTGCCACGCTGGTGAGCTTTGTCCTGGCCTGGGGCTGGGCGATCTTTCGCTGCAAGCGTGAAGACCGCGGTATCTACACCCAGGGCGCCTTTCGCGGCAATAACGGGGTGATCGGCCTGGCCCTGGCCGCCAGCATGTACGGCGACTACGGCATCTCCCTCGGCGCGATCCTCGCGGCGCTGGTGATCCTCTTCTACAACACGCTCTCGACCATCGTGCTGGCGGTGTACAGCCCGGTGATCAAGTCCGACCCGTGGAGCATCTTCAAAAGTGTGGTGGCCAACCCGCTGATCATCAGCGTGATCGTGGCGGCACCGTTTGCCTATTTCCAGCTCGGCCTGCCCGGCTGGCTGGAAAAATCCATGCAGTACCTGGCGGACACCACCTTGCCGCTGGCATTGATCTGTATTGGTGGCACCTTGTCCCTGGCGGCGTTGCGCAAGAGCGGCAATATGGCGCTGAGCGCGAGCTTGATGAAGATGGTCTGGCTGCCGGTGGTCGCGACTCTGGGCGCGTGGCTGCTGGGCTTTCGCGGGCCGGAGTTGGGGATTCTGTTCCTGTACTTCGGCGCACCGACCGCCGCGGCGAGCTTCGTGATGGCCAGGGCGGCCGAGGGCAATCATGAACTGGCGGCGGCGATTATCGTGATCACCACGCTGATGGCGGCAGTGACCACGAATATCGGGATTTTCGTGTTGCAGGCGGGTGGCTGGATCTAACCTTCTTTCTGATAGGTGTCGATCACTTCCTGCGCCGCCCGAAACGCATCAATCGCCGCCGGTACGCCGGCATACACCGCGCAATGCAGCAGCGCTTCGCGAATTTCCTCCACGGTGCAGCCATTGTTCAGCGCGCCGCGTACGTGGCCCTTGAGCTCCTGCGGGCACTTGAGCGCGGTGAGGGCGGCGAGGGTGATCAGGCTGCGCGTCTTCAGCGGCAAGCCTTCGCGGGTCCACACGCTGCCCCAGGCGTGTTCGTTGACGAAGTCCTGCAGTGGCTGAGTGAACTCGGTGGCGTTGCCCAGGGCGCGGTCGACGAATACATCGCCCATCACCTGGCGACGCATTTCAACCCCGGGCTTTTTCTGATCGGTCATTGCGATTCCCTCTTGTGTTGGCGGCGCCAGGCTCGCAGCGTGCTGAACAACAGGAAAGCCACCAGCACTGGCAGGACGTAATACAGCATCAGTTGTTCAAGCTTGTTGGCCAGGGGCATGCCGGTGGTGAACGACATCACATGCAGTCCATACGCCAGGTACAGGCCCAACAGCACCAGGCCTTCGGCGCGGGTGACGCGGTAACCGGTATAAAACACCGGCAGGCACAGCACCACCACGCCAAGCATCACCGGCAAGTCGAAGTCCAGGGCGTTGGGCGACACCGACAGCGGCGAGGGCGCGAGCAGCGCGGTCAGCCCCAATACGCCCAGCAGGTTGAACAGGTTGCTGCCGATCACGTTGCCCACGGCAATTTCCCGCTGGCCGCGCAGGGCGGCAACCAGTGAGGTGGCCAGGCATGGCAGCGATGTGCCGACGCCGATCAGCGTGAGGCCGATGATGCGCTCCGACAGGCCCAGGTCCGCCGCCACATCCACCGCTGCGCCGAGCAGCAAGTGCCCGGCCAGCACCAGGATCAACAGCCCGCCCAGCATCTGCAGCACACTGCTCAGCCAGGGCGCCCGGGCGACGGTATCCAGGGTGCGCGGACGGCGGGAATGGCGAGTCTGGTAATGCAGCACGCCGAGGTAGGCCAGCAGCGCAATCAGCAGCAGCAGGCCGTCGACCGGTGTCAGCTCTTCATTCGCCGCCAGGGTAAACACCAGCAACCCCGCGAGGATCATCATCGGAATATCCAGGCGCACCAGCTGCCGCGAGACGCGCAGGGGGATGATCAGCGCCGACAGGCCCAGGGTCACGAGGATGTTGAAGATACTGCTGCCGATCACGCTGCCCACGGCAATGTCGGTATTGCCGGCCAGGGTGGCCTGCAGGCTGACGGTCATCTGTGGCGCGCTGCTGCCGAACGCGACGACCGTAAGGCCGATGATCAGCGGCCGCACCTTGAGGCTGGCGGCCAGGCGCACGGCGGCGCGCACCAGGATTTCGGCGCCCAGGATCAGCAGCAACAGGCCGCTGACCAGTTCAAGCAGGCTCCAGGGCGAGAGGGCGGTTAATCCGAAAATGGCCAGGGCTCCCTCTTCAGTTGCTCAGGGCTTGCACGCGAACCCGTGCAGTGCCGCTGCTCAGCATGCCCAGTTGCTCGGCAGCCTTGCGTGATAGATCGATCAAGCGCCCGCGGGTATGCGGGCCGCGATCGTTGATGCGGACCACGACGGATTTGTCGTTGTCGAGATTGGTGACCTTGACCTGGGTGCCGAAGGGCAGTTGCCGGTGGGCGGCGGTCAGGGCGTTCTGGTTGAAAGGTTCACCGCTGGCGGTTTTTTTGCCATGGTGCTTGGCGCCGTAATAAGAGGCGGTGCCGGTTTCGTTGTAGCCGTTGGGGTCGATGAGGCCGCTGGCGCAGCCGGCCAGTAGGGAGAACAGGGCTAAAAGGCCAAGTAAACGCTTCATTTCCAAGCTTACCCCTGTATCGAATATGGGCGCGGGCTTATGTGGGAGGGGGCTTGCCCCCGATAGCGTTCTGTCAGACACAGATGTGCAAGCTGATAGACCGCTATCGGGGGCAAGCCCCCTCCCACAGGGTCCGAGGCAATTATGAAATCTGCCTCGGGCTAATCATTGCAATCAGCCTTCGAGCTTGCTTTTCAGCAGTTCGTTCACCTGTTGCGGGTTGGCCTTGCCTTTGGAGGCTTTCATCGCCTGGCCGACAAAGAAGCCGAACATCTTGCCGCGCTTGGCTTCGTCTGCCGCACGGTACTGTTCGACCTGCTCGGCGTTGGCCGCCAGCATTTCATCCAGCACGGCGGAGATGGCGCCGCTGTCGGTGACTTGCTTGAGACCGCGCTTGTCGATGATCTCGTCGGCGCTGCCTTCACCGTTGGCCATGGCTTCGAACACGGTCTTGGCGATTTTGCCGGAGATGGTGTTGTCCTTGATGCGCAGCAGCATGCCGCCCAATTGTTCGGCCGACACCGGCGCTTCGTCGATCTCCAGGCCCTGTTTGTTTAACAGGCTGCCCAGCTCGACCATCACCCAGTTGGCCGCCAGCTTGGCGTCACCGGCAATGCTCACGACTTTTTCGAAGTAGTCGGCTTGCTCACGGCTCGAAGCCAGCACGCTGGCATCGTAGACCGACAGGCCGAACTGCGCCTGGAAACGCTCGCGTTTTTGCGGTGGCAATTCCGGCAGGGTAGCGCGGATGTCATTGAGGAACGAATCTTCAAGCACCACCGGCAACAGGTCCGGATCGGGGAAGTAACGGTAGTCGTTGGCTTCCTCTTTGCTGCGCATGGCGCGGGTTTCGTCTTTGTTCGGGTCGTACAGGCGCGTTTGCTGGATCACCTTGCCGCCGTCCTCGATCAGTTCGATCTGGCGACGCACTTCGGTGTTGATCGCCTTCTCGATGAAGCGGAACGAGTTGACGTTCTTGATCTCGCAGCGAGTGCCGTACTCGACCTGGCCTTTTGGCCGCACCGAGACGTTGCAGTCGCAACGCAGCGAGCCTTCGGCCATGTTGCCGTCACAGATGCCCAGGTAACGCACCAGCGCGTGGATCGTCTTGACGTAGGCCACGGCTTCCTTGGCGCTGCGCATGTCCGGCTCGGACACGATCTCCAGTAGCGGCGTGCCGGCACGGTTCAGGTCGATACCGGTGGCACCGTTGAACTCTTCGTGCAGGCTCTTGCCGGCGTCTTCTTCCAGGTGCGCACGGGTGACGCCGACACGCTTGATGGTGCCGTCTTCCAGCGGGATGTCCAGGTAACCCTTGCCGACGATCGGCAATTCCATCTGGCTGATCTGGTAGCCCTTGGGCAGGTCCGGGTAGAAGTAGTTCTTGCGCGCGAACACGTTGTGCTGGCCGATCTCGGCGTCAATCGCCAGGCCGAACATCACCGCCATGCGCACCGCTTCCTGGTTCAGCACCGGCAGTACGCCGGGCATGCCCAGGTCGACCAGACTGGCCTGGGTGTTCGGCTCGGCACCGAACGTGGTGGCGCTACCGGAGAAAATCTTCGATTGGGTGGCGAGCTGGGTATGAATCTCCAGCCCGATCACAACTTCCCATTGCATAGTGTTTTCCTCAGAAGCCGGTAGGGGTGCGAGTGTGCCAGTCGGTGTTCAACTGGTACTGGTGCGCCACATTGAGCAGGCGGCCTTCCTGGAAATACGGGGCGAGCAATTGCACGCCCACCGGCAGGCCATCGACGAAACCGGCAGGCATGGACAAGCCCGGCAGGCCCGCGAGGTTGGCGGTGATGGTGTAGAGGTCTTCCAGGTACTCGGCAATCGGGTCGCCGGTCTTGGCGCCGATTTTCCAGGCCGGGTTCGGCGTGGTTGGGCCGAGGATCACGTCGACTTCTTCAAAGGCAGCCATGAAGTCGTTCTTGATCAGGCGCCGGATTTTTTGCGCCTTGAGGTAGTACGCGTCGTAATAGCCGGCCGACAGGGCGTAGGCACCGACCATGATCCGGCGTTGAACTTCGGCACCGAAGCCTTCACCTCGGGAGCGTTTGTACAGGTCGGTCAGGTCCTTCGGGTTTTCGCAGCGGTAGCCGAAGCGCACGCCGTCGAAACGCGACAGGTTGGAGGAGGCTTCTGCCGGCGCGATCACGTAGTAGGCAGGAATCGCATGCTGGTTGTTCGGCAGGCTGATTTCCTTGATCACCGCGCCGAGCTTTTCCAGCTCCTTGACGCTGTTGTGCACCAATTCGGCGATGCGCGGGTCGAGACCGGCGCTGAAGTATTCCTTCGGCACGCCGATGCGCAGGCCCTTGAGCGAGGTATTGAGGCTGGCGCTGTAGTCCGGCACCGGTTCATCGATGCTGGTGGAGTCCTGGGCGTCGAAGCCTGCCATGCCTTGTAACAAAATTGCGCAGTCTTCGGCCGTGCGGGCCAGGGTGCCGCCCTGATCGAGGCTGGAGGCGTAGGCGATCATGCCCCAACGGGAAACGCGACCGTAGGTCGGCTTCAGGCCGGTGAGGTTGGTGAAGGCCGCCGGCTGGCGGATCGAGCCGCCGGTGTCGGTGGCCGTGGCGGCCGGCAGGAAGCGCGCGGCAACGGCCGCAGCCGAACCGCCGGACGAACCGCCGGGCACGTGTTCCAGGTTCCACGGGTTCTTGACTGCGCCGTAGTAGCTCGACTCGTTGGCCGACCCCATGGCGAATTCGTCCATGTTGGTCTTGCCCAGGGTCACGGCCCCGGCAGCGGCCAGCTTGGATACCACGGTGGCGTCGTAGGGCGCCTTGAAGTTGTCGAGCATCTTCGAGCCGCAGCTGGTGCGAATGCCCTGGGTGCAGAACAGGTCCTTGTGGGCGATAGGTGCACCCAGCAGGGCACCGTTTTCACCGTTGGCGCGGCGTACATCCGCAGCCTTGGCCTGGCTCAAGGCCAGCTCTTCGGTGAGGCTGATGAAGCTGTTGACCTTGGGATCCAGCTCGGCGATGCGCGCAAGCAGGGTCTTGGTCAGCTCTTCGGAAGAAAACTTTTTGTCGGCGAGACCGCGGGCGATCTCGGCCAGAGTCATGTGATGCATTGCAGGCTCTTTCCCTTTAGTCGATGACTTTCGGAACCAGGTACAGGCCGTTTTCGACCGCTGGCGCGATGGACTGGTAGGCCTCGCGATTATTGCGCTCGGTCACGACGTCTGCGCGCAGGCGCTGGCTGGCTTCCAGCGGGTGAGCCAGGGGCTCGATGCCGTCGGTATTCACGGCCTGCATTTGGTCAACCAGCCCTAGAATGCTGTTCAGGGCTGCGGTGGTCTGTGGAAGATCGGCTTCATTCAGGCCAAGCGAGGCCAGATGAGCGATTTTTTCCACGTCGGAGCGTTCAAGCGCCATGGGAATCTCCAGTGGAAAACAGAACGGAGGCTGTCCGTGTGTTAGATTGTCGGAACACTACCGCATTTCTACGGTCTTACGGCCGCGATTGTGGGGGTTGGTGCACAGAAAGTCGGCCAATTTAGCACATTGGCGCCTTGCCCAAAATCCCTGTCGTTGTTAGAGTTTGCCGCACTTTTTTACCCACGCGTTGCCTAGGGTCCTTTCCCCATGTTCAAGAAACTGCGTGGCATGTTTTCCAGCGATCTTTCCATTGACCTGGGCACTGCCAACACCCTTATTTACGTGCGCGAGCGCGGTATCGTCCTGAATGAGCCATCGGTTGTGGCCATTCGGACCCATGGTAATCAGAAAAGTGTCGTTGCCGTCGGCACCGAGGCCAAGCGCATGCTCGGCCGAACACCAGGCAATATTGCTGCCATTCGTCCGATGAAAGACGGCGTGATCGCCGACTTCAGTGTCTGCGAGAAGATGCTGCAGTACTTCATCAACAAAGTTCACGAAAACAGTTTCCTGCAGCCCAGCCCTCGTGTGCTGATCTGCGTCCCGTGCAAGTCCACCCAGGTGGAGCGTCGTGCCATCCGTGAATCGGCCCTTGGCGCCGGTGCCCGCGAAGTGTTCCTGATCGAAGAGCCGATGGCTGCTGCGATCGGTGCCGGCCTGCCGGTTGAAGAAGCCCGCGGTTCGATGGTGGTGGATATCGGTGGTGGTACCACTGAAATCGCCCTGATTTCCCTGAACGGTGTGGTGTATGCCGAATCCGTACGTGTCGGCGGCGACCGCTTCGACGAAGCGATCATCACTTATGTGCGTCGCAACTACGGCAGCCTGATCGGCGAATCCACCGCCGAGCGCATCAAGCAGGAAATCGGTACCGCTTACCCGGGCGGCGAAATTCGCGAAGTCGATGTTCGCGGTCGCAACCTGGCCGAAGGCGTTCCACGTGCCTTCACCCTGAACTCCAATGAAGTGCTGGAAGCTCTGCAAGAGTCCCTGGCCACCATCGTTCAGGCTGTGAAGAGTGCCCTGGAGCAATCGCCGCCGGAACTGGCTTCCGACATCGCCGAGCGAGGCCTGGTGTTGACCGGTGGTGGCGCCTTGTTGCGCGACCTCGACAAATTGCTGGCCCAGGAAACCGGCCTGCCGGTGATCGTCGCCGAAGACCCGCTGACCTGCGTTGCCCGTGGCGGTGGTCGTGCACTGGAAATGATGGATAAACACACCATGGACCTGCTCTCCAGCGAATAAGATCGTTGGTTGCACCATGTTTCGCCCACAGGCAGCACTTTGCAGTGCTGCCTGTTGGCGTTTATCTTCTTCAATCTGCATCCAGGCCGGTTAGATGCCGTATGAATAAAGAGAATATTTGCCTGGGAGGAGCGGCTTATTAAACCGCTTTTCGCCAAAGGCCCCTCATTGGGCGTGCGCTTATTGGTGCTGGTCGTGCTTTCGGTCGCATTGATGGTGGTCGATGCCCGCTTTGCACTGCTCAAGCCGGTGCGTAGCCAAATGTCGCTGGTGTTGATGCAGACCTACTGGATCACCGACCTGCCGCAACGTCTCTACCAGGGCGTGGCCAGCCAATTTGGCAGCCGCACCGAGCTGGTTGCCGAGAACGAAAAACTCAAGACCGAAAACCTGCTGTTGCAGGGGCGCATGCAAAAGCTGGCGGCCCTCACCGAGCAGAACGTTCGGCTGCGCGAGTTGCTCAACTCTTCCGCGTTGGTCAACGAAAAGGTCGAAGTGGCCGAATTGATCGGCATGGATCCCAACCCCTTTACCCATCGCATCATCATCAACAAGGGTGAACGTGACGGAGTGGTCCTTGGTCAGCCGGTACTGGATGCTCGGGGACTGATGGGGCAGGTCGTAGAGTTGATGCCCTACACCTCGCGGGTCCTGTTGCTGACGGACACCACCCACAGCATTCCGGTGCAGGTGAACCGTAACGGCTTGCGCGCGATCGCCAGCGGCACCGGCAACCCTGAGCGCCTGGAATTGCGTCACGTCGCGGACACGGCCGACATCAAGGAAGGCGACCTGTTGGTCAGCTCCGGCCTGGGCCAGCGCTTCCCGGCGGGTTACCCGGTGGCAACGGTCAAGGAAGTGATCCACGATTCCGGCCAGCCATTCGCCATTGTGCGCGCCGTGCCCACTGCCGCCCTGAACCGCAGCCGCTACCTGTTGCTGGTGTTCAGCGACAATCGCACTCCGGAAGAGCGCGCCAACGACGCCGCCCAGGCCCAGGAAGCGGAAGACAAGAAGAACGGCACTGCGCCGATCATTCCCGCGACCGTGCCCAAGCCTCAGTCGACTACCCCCGTTGTACCGGCGGCAACTCCGGCAGCTACTGCGCCTGTGGCCACACCGGTCAAGCCGGCGGCCCATAGCGTGCACCCGGTGAAGCGGACTGCAGCGAAACCACCTGCCACCACGACGCCCGCTGCGAAGCCTCCAGCCGCAGCCCCGGCAACCACACGGCAGAGGGAGGAATAATGGCCGGTACTCATTCGAGCAATGGCTGGATCGTCTGGCTGACATTCGCCATCGGCCTGCTGCTCAGCGTTTCGCCGCTGCCGCAGTTCATGGAGATCCTGCGTCCGCTCTGGCTGGCATTGCTGCTGGCATTCTGGTCGCTGAACCTGCCGCATAAAGTGGGCATGGTTACCGCCATGTTCCTGGGCTTGGCGGAAGATGTGCTGTATGGCACCTTGCTGGGCCAGAACGCGTTGATCCTGACCCTGATCACCTTCCTGGTGCTGTCGTTGCAGCAGCGCCTGCGGATGTTCCCGATGTGGCAGCAATGCCTGGTGATCCTGGTGATCTTCGGCCTGGCGCAGTTGGTACAGCTGTGGCTCAGTGCCTTGACCGGTAACCGCCAGCCAACCCTGGCGCTGGTGTTGCCGGCCCTGGTCAGTGCGCTGCTGTGGCCGTGGATCAGTTTCGGCCTGCGCGGGTTACGTCGTCGCTATAAAATCAATTGAATGGATTGCGAGGCTCTGCCTGGTTATCGAACTCCACAGGGAGAGCCTGCAATGAATTCGCTTTATCTGGCCTCAGGCTCCCCGAGACGGCGTGAACTGCTGACCCAGATCGGTGTGCCTTTCACCGTGGTCAGCGCCGCTATCGATGAAACTTCCCTTACCAATGAATCGGCTGTTGCCTATGTTGAGCGTCTTGCGCGCGGCAAGGCGGCGGCGGGATTTGCTGCGCTTGGGGAAACCCCAGGTGCTTGCGTACTGGGCGCCGATACGGCGGTGGTTGTGGACGGCCAGATCCTTGGCAAGCCGGTGGACCAGGCTGATGCCCTGGCGATGTTGATGGCTTTGGCTGGGCGTGAGCATGAAGTCCTCACCGCCATCGCGCTCACCGACGGCCCGCGCTGTGAAACCCGATGTGTCAGTAGTCGTGTACTTTTTCGTGGGATTTCTGTCGAGGAGGCTACAACCTACTGGCACAGTGGCGAACCCCAGGACAAGGCGGGCGGCTATGCTATTCAAGGGCTTGGGTCGGTGTTTGTGGCCGGGCTCAACGGCAGCTATTCCGCCGTGGTAGGGCTGCCGGTGTGCGAAACCGCGCTACTGCTCGACCAATTCGGCATACCCTGTTGGCAAAACCTTACCGCGCGCTGAACGCGTTACTCCAGCGCCCAGCCTTAAGCGACCGGTCACTATTGTGAAAACGCCTGAACGAGACCCAGCCATGAGTGAAGAGATTCTGATCAATATCACGCCGATGGAATCGCGCGTGGCGGTGGTAGAGAACGGTGTTCTGCAAGAAGTGCATGTCGAGCGCACCCAAAAGCGCGGGATCGTCGGCAATATCTACAAGGGCAAGGTGGTGCGGGTGTTGCCGGGGATGCAGGCGGCATTTGTCGACATCGGCCTGGACCGGGCGGCGTTTATCCACGCCTCGGAGATCTCCCTGCGCGAAGGGCCGGCGGTGGAAAGCATCAGTGCCTTGGTGCATGAGGGGCAAAGCCTGGTGGTGCAAGTCACCAAGGACCCCATCGGCTCCAAGGGGGCGCGGCTGACGACTCAGCTGTCGATTCCTTCGCGCTACCTGGTTTACATGCCGCGCACCGCCCATGTCGGCATCTCCCTGAAGATTGAAGACGAAGCCGAGCGCGAGCGCCTGAAAAAGGTGGTCAGCGACTGCGTGGCCGCCGAAGGCATCAAGGAAGCGGGTGGTTTTATCCTGCGCACCGCCGCCGAGGGCGCCGGTGCTGACGAAATCCTCATGGACATTCGCTACCTGCGGCGTTTGTGGGACCAGATCGGCGCACAGATCAAGACCATCGGCGCGCCGAGTGTGATCTACGAAGACCTGGGCCTGGCCCTGCGCACCTTGCGCGACCTGGTCAGCCCCAAGATTGAGAAAATCCGCATCGACTCGCGGGAAACCTTCCAGCGCACCACGCAGTTTGTTGCCGAGCTGATGCCGGAAATTGCCGACCGCCTGGAGCACTACCCTGGTGAACGGCCGATCTTCGACCTGTATGGCGTCGAGGACGAAATCCAGAAAGCCCTGGAACGCAAGGTACCGCTCAAGTCCGGTGGCTACCTGGTGGTGGACCCGGCGGAAGCCATGACCACCATCGACGTCAACACCGGCGCGTTTGTTGGCCATCGCAACCTTGAAGAAACCATCTTCAAGACCAATCTCGAAGCCGCCACGGCGATTGCCCGCCAACTGCGCCTGCGTAACCTGGGCGGCATCATCATCATCGACTTCATCGACATGGAAGATGAAGAGCACCAGCGCCAGGTGCTGCGCACGCTCGAAAAGCAGCTGGAGCGCGACCACGCCAAGACCAATATCATCGGTATCACCGAGCTGGGCCTGGTGCAGATGACCCGCAAGCGCACCCGCGAGAGCCTGGAGCAGGTGCTGTGCGAGCCGTGCAGCAGTTGCCAGGGCCGTGGCAAGTTGAAGACCCCGGAAACGGTTTGCTACGAGATTTTCCGGGAAATCTTACGAGAGGCACGGGCCTATCAGGCCGAAGGCTATAGAGTGCTTGCCAACCAGAAAGTGGTTGACCGCCTGCTGGATGAGGAGTCCGGTAACGTGGCTGAACTGGAGGGTTTTATCGGACGTACGATTCGCTTCCAGGTCGAAACCATGTACTCCCAGGAACAATACGACGTGGTGCTGCTCTGATCCCCATTCGCTTTCTTTTTACGAGACTCGCAGACCTTGATCTGCAGTCCGACTACTGCCTTGAGGGTCGCCTGACATGGAGCGTCTGATACGCTTTTTTGCCGCTTTGACCCGTTGGGGCCTCGGCCTGTGCGCCTTGCTTCTGGTATTGGCGGCGGTGTATGTGAGCCTTGGTCGTGAATTGACCCCGCTGGTGGCCGAATACCGCGCGGAAATCGAAGCCAAGGCCCAGGCTGCGGTGGACATGCCTGTGCACATCGGCAGCCTCGAAGGCCGTTGGAGCGGCTTCGCGCCCGTGTTGCTGGCCCACGACGTGATGGTCGGCGAGGGCAGCAGTGCCTTGCGCCTGGACCAGGTTGAAGTGGTGCCGGACATGTGGTCCAGCCTGATGGCGCGCGAAGTACGTATTGCGCACCTGGAAGTCAGTGGCCTGCAACTGAGCGCCAAGGAAGACAAGGACGGCCATTGGGCGCTGCAAGGCCTGCCGATGCAGGACGACCAGCCGCTGGATCCTGAGCAATTGCTCAAGCGCATGCAGATGGTCAAGCGCGTGTCGCTGCTCGACAGCCAGGTCACCCTGCAACCGCTCGACCAGGCCCCGCTGACCCTGACGTATGTAGGCTTGAGCCTGCACACGGGCGTCACCCGCCAGCGCCTGGACGTTCGCCTGACCTTGCCCGACGGCCAGCCCCTTGCCCTGAGCCTGCGCAGCCGCATTCGCGCGAGCCAGTGGAAGGACGCCGAAGTCCAGGCCTACCTGAGCCTGCCGCAGAGCGACTGGGCCAAGTGGATTCCCGCCAGGCTGACCCAGCAGTGGAAACTCACGCAGTTCAAGGCTGGCGGTGAGTTCTGGCTGAACTGGGGTAAAGGCACTGTGCAAAGTGCGGTAGTGCGCCTCAACTCGCCGCAAGTGAAGGGCAGCTACGCCGAGCGCAAGCCGGTCCATATCGAAAACCTTGCACTCACGGCCTATCTGCAGCGCAGTGATACCGGCTTGAAGGTGTTGTTTGACTCCTTGGCGATGAACCTGGGCGAGACCCGATGGGAATCGCGCCTGCAATTGCAGCAGACCCTGGCTACCGACAAGGACCAGGAAGCCTGGCAGCTGCAGGCTGATCGCCTCGACCTGACCCCCATCACACCGTTGCTCAACGCCCTGGCACCGCTGCCGGAAGGCGTCGCCAAGACCGTCGAGCATCTGAAGGCCACCGGCCTGCTGCGTAATGTGCTGGTGGATTTCCGTCCTCAGGACACTACCGATCAAAAAGTCAGCTTTGCCGCCAACCTGGAGCGGGTCGGGTTTGACGCTTACTTCGGTGCACCGGCCGCGCGCAACGTTTCCGGCAGCATCAGCGGCGACCTGGGCCATGGCGAGTTGCGCATGGACAGCAAGGATTTCTCCCTGCACCTCGATCCGATATTTGCTAAGCCCTGGCAGTACCTTCAGGCTAATGCCCGCCTGACGTGGAAGCTGGATAAAGAAGGCTTCACCCTGATCGCCCCGTATATCAAGGTGCTGGGGGAAGAAGGCAAGATCGCCGCCGATTTCCTGATTCGCCTGCATTTCGACCAAAGCCAGGAAGATTATATGGACCTGCGGGTCGGTATGGTCGATGGTGATGGACGCTTTACCCCTAAATACCTGCCGGCCGTGCTGAGTCCCGCGTTGGATGAGTGGCTGCGCACGGCGATTCTCAAGGGCGCAGTGGATCAGGGGTTCTTCCAGTACCAGGGGTCGCTGAACCACGACGCGTTGCCGGCCGCGCGCAATATCAGCCTGTTTTTCAAGGTGCATGACGCCGAACTGGCGTTCCAGCCGGGCTGGCCCCATGTGAACAAGGTCAATGGTGAAGTGTTTGTCGAAGAGACTGGCGTGCGCATCCTGGCCAGCAAGGGGCAGTTGCTCGACACCAAGGTCAAGGACGTCTACGTCAATATTCCCCACGCGCCGTCCGGAAAGGAAAGCCATCTGCTGCTGACCGGTGGTTTTGCCGGTGGCCTGGGTGATGGGCTGAGGATCCTCCAGGATGCGCCAATTGGTACTGCATCCACCTTCGCCGGCTGGAAAGGCGAAGGAGACCTGCAAGGTTCACTGGATCTGGACGTTCCGCTGGTCAAGGGCATCGAACCCAAGATCGTGGTGGATTTCCAGACAGATAAGGCCCGTCTGCAATTGGCGGAACCGCCCTTGGACCTGACGCAGCTCAAGGGCAGTTTCCGCTTCGATAGCGCCAAAGGCCTGAGCGGCGAAAAGATTACAGCCCAGGCATTTGACCGGCCGATCACCGCGCAGATCTTTGCCGATGGCAAGCCGGGCAACATCAGCACCCGTGTCGCCGCCAGGGGGCAGGTGACGGTCAAGCGCCTGACGGATTGGTTGAAAGTCAGCCAGCCGTTGCCGGTGTCCGGTGATATTTCATATCAGTTGCAGCTCAATCTGGACGGTGCCGACAGCCAACTGATGGTCAGCTCCAACCTCAAGGGCGTTGCGGTGGACTTGCCTGCGCCGTTCGGCATGCCGGCCAGCCAGGGACGTGACAGCGTATTTCGCATGACCTTGCAGGGAGCTGAACGCCGCTATTGGTTTGATTACGGTGAGTTGGCCAACTTCACCTTTGCCGCACCGCCGGACAAACTCAATGACGGCCGTGGCGAGTTGTTCCTCGGCGATGGCGATGCCGTACTGCCAGCAGCCAAGGGCTTGCGCATCCGTGGCGTGCTCTCGGAACTGGATGTCGACCCGTGGAAAAAACTGGTGAACCAGTATGCTGGCAATGACCCTGGTGGCAGTGCCAAGCAACTGCTGAGCGGTGCCGAATTCAAGATTGGCAAGCTCACCGGCCTGGGTACCCAGTTCGATCAGGTCAACCTGTTGCTGGATCGAAAGTCCGCTGCCTGGGGCTTACAGTTCGACAGCCAGCAGGCCAAGGGTGCCGTGAACTTGCCGGATGCCAAGGGCGCGCCGATTGCGGTCAACCTGCAATATGTGAAGCTGCCGGCGGTGGACCCGACGGTACAGGCTGATGAAAATGCACCGGATCCGTTGGCCAGTATTGATCCCAAGGATATTCCGGCGCTGGATATTGCTATTGACCAACTGTTTCAGGGGCCGGACCTGATAGGCGCCTGGTCACTCAAGATCCGACCCACTGCCAAAGGCCTGGCCTTCAATAATCTGGACCTGGGCCTCAAGGGCATGCAACTTAAGGGCGCCGGCGGATGGGAAGGGGTTCCGGGTGACAGCAGCAGTTGGTACAAGGGCCGCCTGGACGGCAAGAACATCGCCGATGTACTCAAAGGCTGGGGCTATGCGCCCACGGTAACCAGCGAGGACTTCCACTTGGACGTGGATGGGCGTTGGCCGGGTTCGCCGGCCTGGGTCGGGCCTAAACGTTTCTCCGGCAGCCTGGATGCGACGTTCCGTAAGGGTCAGTTTGTTGAGGTGGAAGGTGGCGCCCAGGCACTGCGGGTGTTCGGCCTGCTCAACTTCAATTCCATTGGGCGCCGGCTGCGCCTGGACTTCTCCGACTTGCTGGGCAAAGGCTTGAGTTATGACCGCGTCAAGGGTCAATTGGCCGCCAGCAATGGTGTGTTCGTGACGCGCGAGCCGATCACCATGACCGGCCCGTCGAGTAACCTGGAGCTCAATGGCACACTGGACCTGGTGGCTGATCGTGTCGATGCCAAGTTGCTGGTGACGTTGCCGGTGACCAACAACCTGCCGATTGCCGCGCTGATCGTGGGTGCGCCGGCGATTGGTGGCGCACTGTTCCTGATCGACAAGCTGATCGGTGACCGTGTTTCGCGTTTCGCCAGCGTGCAATACAAGGTGGAAGGCCCTTGGAAGGATCCAAAAATCACCTTCGACAAACCATTTGAAAAACCAAACTGAGAGCCTGTGGAGTAGCATGGCCGCATGCCTTTTGCGGAGTATCGGCCCATGTCCTTTGCGGTAATTCAAATGGTCAGCCAAAGCGATGTGCTGGCCAATCTGGCCCAGGCCCGGCGCTTGTTGGAACGAGCGGCGGCCGGCGGTGCGAAGCTGGCGGTGCTGCCGGAAAACTTTGCCGCCATGGGCCGCCGCGACGTGGTGGATATTGGTCGTGCCGAGGCGCTGGGTGAAGGTCCGATCCTGCCATGGTTGAAACAGACCGCCCGCGACCTCACCTTATGGATAGTGGCTGGCACACTGCCGTTGCCGCCCAAGGATCAACCGCACGCCAAATCCAATGCCTGCTCGCTGCTGATCGATGATTGCGGCGAAGTCGTTGCCCGTTACGACAAGCTGCATTTGTTTGATGTGGATGTGGCGGATGCCCGGGGTCGCTATCGGGAGTCCGATGACTATGCTTTCGGGAACAACGTGGTGGTGGCGGATACGCCGGTCGGCCGTTTGGGCCTGACGGTATGTTACGACCTGCGCTTCCCCGAGCTGTACAGCGAGCTGCGCGCGGCGGGGGCTGAATTGATTACCGCGCCCTCGGCCTTTACTGCCGTGACCGGTGCCGCCCACTGGGATGTACTGATTCGTGCGCGGGCCATCGAAACCCAGTGTTACCTGCTGGCGGCCGCCCAGGGCGGTGTACATCCAGGGCCACGGGAAACCTATGGTCATGCGTCTATCGTCGACCCATGGGGCCAGGTGCTGACACAACAGGATCAAGGCGAAGCGGTGTTGCTGGCCGAACGCAATAGCAGTGAACAGGCGTCGATACGGGCGCGCATGCCGGTGGTCAACCATCGGCGCTTTTTCTCGCAGGGCGCACAGCGGCCTGCTTCAGAACGATGAATTTAAGGCCAAACCTATGAGCGAGTTGTTGTCCTCAGTCAGTGAACACCTCCTGGCACCCGGTGGCGTGACCATCGAAAGCTTGCAAACCGTGCTCGGCGATCTGGCCGGGCCGGGCATCGATGCAGCGGACCTGTATTTCCAGGGGCAGATCTCCGAGTCCTGGGCCCTGGAAGATGGCATCGTCAAGGAAGGCAGTTTCAATCTTGACCAAGGTGTAGGCGTACGCGCGCAATCCGGTGAAAAGACCGGTTTTGCCTACAGTAACGCGATCACCCTGGAGGCGCTGGGCCTCGCTGCGCGTGCCGCGCGTTCGATCTCCCGTGCCGGCCAAAATGGCACGGTGCAGGCGTTCAGTACCCAGGACGTGGCGCAGTTATATGCGCCGGACAACCCTCTGGAAGTGATCAGCCGTGCGGAAAAGGTCGAGCTGCTCAAGCGTATCGATGCGGCCACCCGCGCCCTGGACCCGCGTATCCAGCAGGTCTCCGTGAGCATGGCCGGTGTGTGGGAACGCATCCTGGTGGCGTCCACCGACGGTGGCCTGGCGGCGGATGTGCGGCCGTTGGTGCGTTTCAACGTCAGTGTGATCGTCGAGCAGAACGGTCGCCGCGAGCGCGGTGGTCATGGCGGCGGCGGGCGTACCGACTACCGTTACTTCCTCACCGACGACCGTGCGATGGGCTATGCCCGTGAGGCTTTGCGCCAGGCGTTGGTAAACCTGGAAGCTATTCCGGCGCCGGCCGGCACATTGCCGGTGGTATTGGGCTCGGGCTGGTCCGGCGTATTGCTGCACGAAGCCGTGGGTCATGGCCTGGAAGGCGACTTCAACCGCAAGGGCAGTTCCGCCTACAGTGGGCGTATGGGCGAGATGGTTGCGTCCAAGCTCTGCACCATTGTCGATGATGGCACCCTGGCCGGTCGTCGTGGCTCGCTGAGCGTCGATGATGAAGGCACGCCGACCGAGTGCACCACCTTGATTGAAAACGGTGTGCTCAAGGGCTACATGCAAGACAAGCTCAATGCCCGTCTGATGGGCGTGGCGCGCACCGGTAATGGCCGTCGCGAATCTTATGCGCACCTGCCGATGCCCCGCATGACCAACACCTACATGCTCGGTGGCGAAAGCGACCCGGCGGAGATCATCGCTTCGGTGAAGCGCGGCATCTACTGCGCCAACCTCGGCGGCGGCCAGGTGGATATCACCAGCGGCAAGTTCGTGTTCTCCACCAGCGAGGCGTACCTGATCGAAGACGGCAAGATTACTGCGCCGGTCAAAGGGGCAACGTTGATTGGCAATGGCCCGGAAGCCATGAGCAAGGTGTCGATGGTCGGCAACGACCTGGCCCTGGACAGTGGTGTGGGCATGTGCGGGAAAGATGGGCAGTCGGTGCCGGTAGGTGTCGGCCAGCCAACGCTGAAAATTGATGCGATCACCGTGGGTGGTACGGGGTCGTAAGGGGTGGAGCTTCGGGTGGCGAAGACCGCCACCCGGGGAAGGGCATCAACGCAGGCCGCGTTGAGTCTCGTCCAGCTCACGGATGTATTTGAAGATTTTACGGCTGGTGGCCGGCGCCTTGTTATGCGCCTGCTCGTGCTGGGCCTGACGGATCAGGGAGCGCAGTTGCTGGCGGTCCGCGTCCGGGTAGTCCAACACGAATTTCTCCAGCACCGCGTCATCGCCCGAGATCAGGCGGTCACGCCAACGTTCCAGGTTATGGAAACGTTCGTTGTACTGGCGAGTGGAGGCATCGGTTTGATCAAGCAAAGCGAGAATGGCGTCAGTGTCCTGATCGCGCATCAGCTTGCCGATAAACATGATGTGCCGTTTACGCGCGATATTCGCGGTGTGCTTGGGTGCATCCGCAAGCGCCCGGCGCATTTCGTCGGTCAGTGGCAGTTTTGCAATCAAGTCTTTCTTGAGCGTTGTAAGGCGCTCGCCGAGGTCAACCAGCGCATGCAGCTCGCGTTTGACCTGGGTTTTGCTTTTCTCCCCATCGAGGGAGTCGTCGTAAGAATCAACCATGGTGGCAGTCCGCAAAGAAACGCCGCCATGATAACCAGTCGGGGGCCGCTTGTCCGGCCCGGTCGCTCGATGGCCTTAACCGAAAGCAGAATTTGAGTGGAGAAAACCATGAGTGCAGCCCAAAGCGTCGGTCCGCAAGCGTTACCGGCCCTGCAGGAACAAGTCGAGCAGATCCTTGCCGAGGCCAAGCGCCAGGGGGCCAGTGCCTGTGAAGTGGCGGTGTCGCTGGAGCAGGGGCTGTCGACGTCGGTGCGCCAGCGGGAAGTGGAAACCGTCGAATTCAACCGTGACCAAGGCTTTGGCATCACTTTGTACGTGGGGCAGCGTAAAGGTTCGGCCAGTACGTCGGCCAGCGGCCCGGAGGCGATTCGCGAAACGGTTGCCGCCGCGTTGGCGATTGCCCAGCACACCTCCGAGGATGAAAGCTCGGGCTTGGCCGATAAGGCGCTGATGGCCAAGGACTTGAAGGATTTCGATCTGTTCCATGCCTGGGATATAACGCCTGAACGGGCCATCGAGCTGGCGCTGACCTGCGAAGCGGCTGCGTTCGATGCCGATGCCCGCATCAAGAACGCCGATGGCACCACGTTGAACACTCACCAGGGCTGTCGCGTATACGGTAACAGCCACGGGTTTATCGGGGGGTATGCGTCCACTCGCCATAGTTTGAGCTGCGTGATGATCGCCGAGGCCAATGGCCAAATGCAGCGTGATTACTGGTACGACGTAAGTCGTCAGGGCGAATTGCTCGCAGACCCGGTCAGCATTGGTCAACGTGCTGCACAACGTGCCGCGAGTCGCTTGGGCGCGCGCCCGGTGCCGACGTGTGAAGTGCCTGTGCTGTTTTCGGCGGAACTGGCAGGCGGTTTGTTTGGCAGTTTCCTGGGGGCCATTTCCGGCGGCAATCTGTATCGCAAGTCCTCGTTCCTTGAGGGGGCGATCGGCCAGACGTTGTTTCCCGAGTGGCTGACCATCGATGAGCGTCCGCACTTGATGCGGGCCATGGGCAGTTCGGCGTTCGATGGGGACGGCCTGGCCACGTATGCCAAGCCGTTCGTCGAAAATGGTGAGCTGGTGTCTTACGTACTCGGCACCTATTCAGGCCGCAAACTCGGACTGCCCAGTACCGCGAACGCCGGTGGCGTGCATAACCTGTTCGTGACCCATGGTGACGAAGACCAGGCGGCGCTGTTGCGGCGCATGGGACGTGGCCTGCTGGTGACCGAACTGATGGGCCATGGCCTGAATATGGTCACTGGGGATTATTCTCGTGGCGCGGCGGGTTTCTGGGTGGAAAACGGTGAGATTCAGTTCGCTGTCCAGGAAGTGACCATTGCCGGCAATATGCGCGATATGTTCAAGCAGATCGTTGCTGTGGGAAACGACCTGGAGCTGCGCAGTAATATTCGCACAGGCTCGGTCCTGATCGAGCGGATGACCGTCGCGGGCAGCTAATTCCGCGACAGCTTCACAAAAGGCGCGCCATCTTACGGATGGCGCGCCTTTTTTTGTAGCGGGTTTCAGGCGGATTGCTGCGCCACTCTTGTTTTGATTCTCAATATCATTTAATAATAAATATCATTACCGAGCGAGTGTGGATCATGAGTTCTGTCCTGCATGAGGATCCGTATCTGGAAAGCTGGCGCTGGATGAGTCGTCAGATTCGCTGCGGTCTGGATCCCAATGAGCCTCGCCTGATCGAACATTACCTCAATGAGGGCCGATACCTGGCGTGCTGCACCGCGACCCATCCGTGGACTATCGCTGAAACCTCATTCCGCCTGCTGATCGACACCGCCAGCGATATTGCACTGCCGTGGCATTGGCGCTCCATGTGCCTTGACCAGGCCTGGCGCCCATTAAGCGACCTGGAAAAACTCTCTCACTGTGCCTGCCGCCTCAAGCGCTGGCAGACCTTTGCCTGGCAATTGGCCACCTGCGAATTGCTTCCTTCCATTTCCGTTTCTGACCTGGTGCAAGGATCTTCCGATGAGTAACACCCGTATCGAACGCGACAGCATGGGCGAACTGCAAGTCCCCGCCGAGGCCTTGTACGGCGCGCAAACCCAGCGCGCGGTGAACAACTTTCCGATCAGCCACCAACGCATGCCGGCGCAATTCATTCGCGCGCTGATACTGGCCAAGGCGGCGGCGGCCAAGGTCAACGTCGACCTCAAGCAGATCAGCGAAGGGCAGGGCAAAGCCATCGTAGACGCGGCCCAAGGCTTGCTCGAAGGCGATTACATGCGGCACTTCCCGGTGGACATCTTCCAGACCGGCTCCGGCACCAGTTCCAATATGAACGCCAACGAAGTGATTGCGACGCTCGCCAGCCGTTTGCTCGGCGAAGCGGTCAACCCCAACGATCATGTGAACTGTGGCCAAAGCAGCAACGACATCATCCCAACCACCATCCACGTCAGCGCAGCGCTGGTGTTACATGAGCAGACATTGCCAGCATTGCTGCACCTGGTGCAGGTGATCGAGCAGAAGGCCGAAGAGGTTCACCCGTTCATCAAGACCGGCCGCACGCACCTGATGGACGCCATGCCCGTACGCATGAGCCAGGTGCTCAATGGTTGGGCCCAGCAACTCAAGGCCAACATCGGCCATCTGCAAGATTTGCTGCCGAGCCTGCAGGCTTTGGCCCAGGGTGGTACGGCGGTGGGTACCGGGATTAACGCGCACCCGGAATTCGCCGCGCGTTTCAGTCAACAACTCAGCAGCCTGGCAGGCGTGAAATTCACGCCGGGCAAGAACCTGTTCGCGCTGATTGGCTCCCAGGACACTGCCGTCGCCGTCTCCGGCCAGTTGAAGGCCACCGCCGTCTCGCTGATGAAAATCGCCAACGACCTGCGCTGGATGAACTCGGGCCCACTTGCCGGCCTGGGGGAAATCGAGCTGGAAGGACTGCAACCGGGGTCCTCGATCATGCCAGGCAAGGTCAACCCGGTGATTCCGGAAGCCACCGCCATGGTAGCTGCACAAGTCATCGGCAATGACACGGTGATCACCGTTGCCGGCCAATCCGGCAACTTTGAATTAAACGTGATGCTGCCGATCATTGCCCAGAATTTGCTCAGCAGCCTCGAGTTGCTGGCCAATTCCAGCCGTCTGCTGGCAGACAAGGCGATCGCCAGCTTCAAGGTCAACGAAGCCAAGCTCAAGGAAGCGTTGTCGCGCAACCCGATCCTGGTTACCGCACTCAACCCGATCATTGGTTACCAAAAGGCCGCTGAAATTGCCAAGAAGGCCTATCAGCAAGGCCGCCCGGTGATTGATGTGGCCCTTGAGCACACCGATCTGCCCCGTAGCCAACTGGAAATCCTGTTGGATCCGGAAAAACTCACGGCTGGCGGCGTGTAATCACCGACCCTGCTTTGGAGGCTCACCATGGAGCACTGGAAGCGCACGATCGAGCGGGCCAATCGCTGTTTTATGCAGGGCGAATTGGTTGACGCTCGCGAGGCCTATCTGCAAGCCCTGGCCCTGGCTCAAGTGCTGTTCGAGCGCTGGGCGAATGCCGACGAAGCAGTGGCGGCTTGCGTCATTTCCCATCACAACCTGGCGGACTTGCACCTGCGCCTGAATCAGCCCGAGGAAAGCGCCGAATACCTCTGCGCTATCCATCAGCGCTTGCTGCAGACCATGCAGGACGAGCGTCTGAGCCCGCAGCTACGCGAAGCGGCCCTGCGCCAGAGCAGCAAGACGTACGTCGAACTGCTGAATTTCATCAGCGATCACGGCGAGTACCCGCGCACCCATCGCTTACTGGGCGGTACTGCGGTGCAGCCGACCACGTCTCAATACGGAGCACATTGATATGACCTACACCTTGCCTGCCTTGCCCTATGCCTACGATGCCCTGGAACCGCATATCGATGCGCAAACCATGGAGATTCACTACACCAAGCACCACCAGACCTACATCAATAACCTCAATGCGGCGGTTGAGGGCACCGAGTTTGCGGATTGGCCAGTGGAGAAGCTGGTGTCCAGCGTGCAGCAATTACCGGAGAAACTGCGTGCGGCTGTGATTAACCAAGGCGGTGGCCACGCCAACCATTCGCTGTTCTGGGCAGTGATGTCGCCTAAAGGTGGCGGCAAGCCCGACGGCGCGCTGGGAAAAGCCGTTGAAGAGCAACTCGGTGGTTTCGACAGTTTCAAGGAAGCCTTCACCAAAGCTGCTTTGACCCGTTTTGGCAGCGGCTGGGCCTGGCTGAGCGTCACGCCGCAGAAGACTTTAATAGTGGAAAGCAGCGGCAACCAGGACAGCCCGCTGATGAATGGCAATACGCCAATCCTCGGCTTGGACGTCTGGGAGCATGCTTATTACCTGCGGTACCAGAACCGTCGCCCTGAATACATCAATGCCTTCTACAGTGTCATTAACTGGCCGGAAGTTGCCGCACGCTATCAGGCTGCGTTGGCCTGACATTCACCTCGATAACAAGATCTAAGGCCGACTATGGGCACTGAAACACTGGCGATCAGCAGCGTGCGAATGTTTCGTTATGCGTTTGGCTCGCTGCTGCTATTGGCAGGTACTGCATTGCTGGTGGCCCACGGGCTGGCCTGGCTGGACCTGGAGCCGCGCATCATGCGCGCCTTGCAGGGCGGAGCGATTTGCGCGCTCGGCACGGCACTGGGTGCGGTTCCGGTATTGGTGATTCGGCGGATGCCGGTGGCGTTGAGCGATACCTTGTTGGGCTTTGGTGCCGGTGTAATGCTGGCAGCGACTGCCTTTTCGCTGGTCGTGCCGGGTATTGCCGCTGCCGAAGCCCTTGGTCTTTCGCCGTGGGGCGCTGGTGGGCTGATCAGCTTCGGCATCATGCTGGGGGCATTCGGGTTGTATCTGGTGGACCGCAAGGTCTCCGGCGCCAGCCCGGAGATGTTGGTGGGCACGCCGGATAAACCAGTGATTCCACCGCGCATCTGGCTGTTCGTGTTTGCCATCATCGCCCACAACATTCCCGAAGGCATGGCTGTTGGCGTCTCGGCCGGTGGTGGCATGCCGGATGCCGACAGCTTGGCCATGGGCATTGCTTTGCAGGATGTGCCCGAAGGTCTGGTGATTGCGCTGGTATTGGCAGGGGCCGGGATGTCGCGGGTCAAGGCATTCCTGATCGGCGCTGCGTCAGGCTTGGTGGAGCCGGTGTTCGCGGTGCTTTGCGCCTGGCTGGTGACCCTGGCCGAGGTGCTGTTGCCGTTGGGCCTGGCGCTGGCCGCTGGTGCGATGTTGTTGGTCGTCACTCATGAAGTGATCCCGGAGTCGCGCCGCAATGGTCACGAAAAGCTTGCCAGCCTGGGGTTGTGCATGGGGTTCTGCTTGATGATGGTGATGGATACTGCTTTGGGGTGAAACCTGCTCCTGCAGAGGGGTTATTCGCCTTCATCGAAGAAGTTATTGATCAGCGCCACCAGGGCGTCCATCGCTTCCTGTTCTTGCTCGCCTTCGGTCTTCAGGTGGATCTTGGTGCCTTTGCCGGCGGCCAGCATCATCATCGCCATGATGCTTTTGCCATCGACCATGCTGTCCGGTGTGCGCCCGGCGCGGATCTGGCAAGGGAACTGCCCGGCAACACCGACGAATTTGGCCGAGGCGCGGGCATGCAGGCCCAGTTTGTTGATGATTTCAATTTCCAGAGCGGGCATCGCGGGGGTGTTCCTTTCAGCTAAGGTCGCGGTGGCGAACCTGGACATTCTTGAGGGTTTGTTGCAGCACCTGGCCCAGGCGCTCGGTCAGGTACACGGAGCGGTGGTGGCCGCCGGTGCAGCCGATAGCAATGGTGACATAGGCTCGGTTGCTCGCGGCAAAGCGCGGCAACCATTTGAGCAGGTAGCTGGAAATGTCCTGGAACATCTCCTCCACATCCGGTTGCGCGGCCAGGTAATCGGCTACAGGCTGATCCAGCCCCGATTGGTCGCGCAGCTCCGGCTTCCAATAAGGATTAGGCAGGCAGCGCACATCGAACACCAGGTCGGCATCCACCGGCATGCCGCGCTTGAAGCCAAACGACTCGACCAGAAATGCCGTGCCAGGCTCCGGCTGGTTCAGCAGGCGTAGCTTGATGGCATCGCGCAGCTGGTACAGGTTGAGGCTGGTGGTGTTGATCTTGAGGTCGGCGAGGTCAATGATCGGCCCCAGCAGCTTGGTTTCGTCCTCGATGGCTTCGGCCAGAGAACGGTGTGGGCTGCTGAGAGGGTGGCGTCGACGTGTCTCGGAGAAACGCTTGAGCAGGGTTTCTTCGTCGGCGTCCAGATACAGCACATCGCAATGAATGTGCTTGGCGCGCACCTCTTCTAGCAATTCCGGAAAACGCGTGAGGTGGCTCGGCAAGTTGCGGGCGTCAATCGAGACGGCAACCAGAGGCTGCGCCAATTCGGTATGGATCAGCGCGCGCTCCGCCAATTCCGGGAGGAGACCGGCCGGCAAGTTGTCGATGCAATAGAAACCGTTGTCCTCAAGAACGTTGAGGGCGGTACTTTTACCTGAGCCGGAGCGGCCGCTGACGATGATCAAGCGCATGATTACTGCCCGTTTTGTTCATCCAGAACAACTTGATACAGCGCTTCGTTACTGCTGGCGCTGCGCAGTTTGTCACGTACTTCCTTGCGGTCGAGCATGCTAGCGATCTGCCGAAGCAGTTCCAGGTGCGCATCGGTGGCGGCCTGTGGAACCAGCAGAACGAACAGCAGGTCGACCGGGGCACCGTCGATGGCGTCGAAATCGATAGGCGCGTCCAGGTGCAGCAGGGCGCTGACAGGTGTCTCGCAGCCTTTGAGGCGGCAGTGAGGAATGGCGATGCCGTTGCCAAAACCGGTGGAGCCGAGTTTTTCACGGGCAATCAGAGCCTCGAAGACATCTTGCATCTCCAGTTCAGGCACTTGGCTGCTGATCAGGTTGGCAATTTGTTCGAGGGCTTTCTTCTTGCTGCCGCCCGGCACGTTCACGAGGGAACGGCCGGGGGTCAGGATGGTTTCAAGTCGGATCATGGGGGGAGAGTTAACGACCTGTGCCCTGAAGCAGGCTCAGATTCTTTTCCTTATGCTTTTTGAGTTGGCGGTCAAGCTTGTCTGTGAGCAAGTCGATTGATGCATACATGTCTTCATGTTCGGCATTGGCGACCACTTCGCCGCCGGGTATCTGAAGTGTCGCTTCGATTTTCTGCTGAAGCTTGTCGACCTTCATGATGACCTGCACGTTGGTGATCTTGTCGAAATGGCCCTCAAGCTTCCTCAGCTTCTGCTCGACGTAGTCGCGTAGTGGAGGGGTGACTTCTATATGGTGTCCACTGATGTTGACTTGCATACAGCTTCTCCTTCGTTGCCAGTGCATAAAGCGGCGGGTAGGAATACCCGCCACTGGAACGCTGTGGCCCGCCCGTCACATCAAACGCTTACGCTCGCTGGAAGGCGCGATCCCAAGGGATTCGCGGTACTTGGCGACGGTTCGACGGGCGACCTGAATGCCTTGTGCTTCCAGTAAACCAGCGATCTTGCTGTCACTCAACGGCTTTTTCTGATTTTCCGCAGCAACCAGTTTTTTGATGATCGCGCGGATCGCCGTGGACGAGCATTCACCGCCTTCCGAGGTGCTGACATGACTGGAGAAAAAGTATTTCAACTCATAAATACCCCGTGGGGTATGCATGAATTTTTGTGTGGTCACCCGGGAAATCGTCGACTCGTGCATGCCCACGGCTTCTGCGATGTCGTGCAGAACCAGTGGCTTCATCGCCTCGTCGCCATATTCCAGGAAGCCGCGCTGGTGCTCGACGATCTGGGTGGCAACTTTCATCAGGGTTTCGTTGCGGCTCTGCAAGCTCTTGATGAACCAGCGCGCTTCCTGCAACTGGTTGCGCATGAAGGTGTTGTCGGCACTGGTGTCGGCGCGGCGAACAAAACCGGCGTACTGCGGGTTGACCCGCAGGCGCGGCACTGATTCCTGGTTCAGTTCTACCAGCCAGCGCTCGTTGTCCTTGCGCACGATCACGTCGGGAACGACGTATTCGGCTTCGCTGGACTCGATCTGTGAGCCTGGACGCGGGTTGAGGCTTTGCACCAGCTCAATGACCTGACGCAGGTCGTCTTCCTTGAGCTTCATGCGCCGCATCAACTGGCTGTAGTCGCGGCTGCCCAGCAGGTCGATGTAGTCGGTGACCAGGCGCTGGGCCTCGGCGAGCCATGGAGTCTTGGCAGGCAGCTGACGCAGTTGCAGCAGCAGGCATTCGCTCAGGCTGCGGGCACCGATGCCGGCGGGCTCGAACTGTTGGATACGGTGCAGGACGGCTTCGATTTCGTCCAGCTCGATGTCCAGCTCCGGGTCGAAGGCCTCGAGAATCTCTTCGAGCGTCTCGTCCAGATAACCCTGGTTATTGATGCAGTCGATCAGGGTCACGGCGATCAGGCGATCGGTGTCCGACATCGGCGCGAGGTTCAGTTGCCACAACAGATGGCTCTGCAAGCTCTCGCCGGCGGAAGTGCGGGTGGTGAAGTCCCACTCGTCATCATCATTGCTGGGCAGGCTGCTGGCGCTGGTCTGGTAGACGTCTTCCCAGGCGGTGTCCACCGGAAGTTCGTTGGGAATACGTTCGTTCCAATCGCCTTCCTCAAGGTTATCCACCGTGGGAGCGGTTTCCTGGTAGGAGGGTTCCTGTACGTCGGAATTGGGTTTTTGCTCGATGTTGTCAGCCAGCGGGTCTGCATTATCGAAGTCGTCGCCTTCTTCCTGGCGTTCGAGCATCGGATTGGACTCCAGGGCCTCCTGGATTTCCTGTTGCAGGTCCAGGGTCGACAATTGGAGCAGGCGGATGGCCTGTTGCAGCTGCGGTGTCATCGTCAGCTGCTGGCCCATTCTCAGGACTAGCGATGGTTTCATGGCAGGGGCTTAACACCTTATTCGCCGGCGCAATGCGCCATCCACGACAGGGCGCGTGAGCGCCAAACATAAGCAAATTATATGCCTGATATCGGGGGCTTTGCCTAGAGCGCGGTAACAATAAAAATCCGGAGGTTTTCATTGACTCCCGCGCATCAGGCAAGCGACCTGCCACCGCCTTGTTTTTGCAGGCGGCTTTACAGGCGGAACTCGTGACCCAGGTACACTTCCTTGACCAGCTCGTTGGCCAGGATGGTGGCAGAGTCGCCTTCGGCAATCAGCTGACCATCGTTGACGATATAGGCGGTTTCGCAGATGTCGAGGGTCTCACGCACGTTATGGTCGGTGATCAGCACACCGATGCCCTTTGCCTTGAGGTGATGGATGATCTGCTTGATGTCGCCGACCGAGATGGGGTCGACGCCGGCAAACGGTTCGTCCAGCAGGATGAACTTGGGGGCAGTGGCCAGGGCGCGGGCGATTTCCACGCGGCGTCGCTCGCCACCGGACAGGCTCATGCCAAGGTTGTCGCGAATGTGGTTGATGTGGAATTCCTGAAGCAGGCTTTCCAATTCTTTGCGGCGGCCGTCACGGTCGAGTTCCTTGCGGGTTTCAAGGATGGCCATGATGTTGTCGGATACCGACAGCTTGCGGAAGATCGACGCTTCTTGCGGAAGATAGCCGATACCAGCACGGGCGCGGCCGTGCATTGGCTGGTGGCTCACATCCAGGTCGTCGATCAGGACGCGACCTTGGTCCGCCTGGACCAGGCCGACGATCATGTAGAAGCATGTGGTCTTGCCGGCGCCGTTGGGGCCAAGCAAGCCGACGATCTGGCCGCTGTCGATCGACAGGCTGACGTCGCGCACGACCTGACGGCTTTTATAGGCCTTGGCCAGATGCTGGGCTTTCAGGGTTGCCATTACTCGGCCTTCTTCTTCGGCTGGATAACCATGTCGATACGTGGGCGTGGCGCAGTGACTTTGCTGCCATTGGCGCGACCGGCGTTGGCGATCTGCTTCACGGTGTCATAGGTGATCTTTTCGCCTTCCGTGGAGTTGCCATCGGGGCTGAGCACCTTGGCCTGGTCGATCAGCACGATGCGATTCTGTTGGGCGTGATACTGGATGGTCTTGCCGTAGCCCTTCATCGGGCCGGTATCGGTAGCTGACTGCTTCTGTTCGAAGTAAGCCAGGTTGCCCACCGACGTCACCACGTCGATATCGCCCGCCTGGGTGCGCGTCAGTGTCACCGTGTTGCCGGTGATCTTCATCGAGCCCTGGGTGATGATCACGCCGCCGGTGTAGGTGGCGACGCCTTGCTTGTCATCCAGCTGCGCATCGTCAGCCGAGATGTGGATCGGTTGCTGGCTATCGTTCGGCAGAGCCCAGGCGCTCACGCTTCCCAGTGCTGCGCCCAGACCGAGCAAAATAGGGAGAGTTTTAACGAGCCTCATACTGTCCTCTTACGTTCGATAGCAGGTGTATCCTGCTTTCTTTCAAATACGCTTTCATTCCCTTGCCAGTCGATACACCGCCAGCGCCGTCGATTCTAACGTCTTGCTCGGTCTGCGCATATTGCTTCTGTGGGAATACGGTCATGCGACTGCTGGTAATCACGGTGTCACGGTTTTTGGCGTCAGTACGCGCGACGCGTACCGAGTCAATCAGTTCTACCTCGGTGCCGTCCGGATTCACCTCGCCACGCTTGCTCGTGACATGCCATGGGAACTCGGTGCCGCGGTAGAGGTTCAGGTCCGGGTTGGTCAGCAGGGTGACTTCGGTAGCCTTCAAATGCTCGACCTTGTCCGAGGTCATCTCGTACTGCACCTTGCCGTCGGGCAGGAACTGCACGCTGTAGGCATTGGTTGCGTAATAGTCGATAGCCCCTCCGTCAACCTGCGCCGCAGGCTGGTCGAGGAAGCGCCCCGGGCTGATATTCCAGTAGCCCACCGCAAGGAACAGCGCGGCGATGACTCCGAATAGCAGGAAGTTGCGAATCTTTTTACTCAGCATAAAACGCTCTATAGGTAGGCGGCGTGGGCCGCTTCAAGACTGCCCTGGGCTCGCAGGATCAGTTCACAGAACTCGCGGGCGGCACCTTCGCCGCCACGGGCAATGGTGATGCCATGGGCGTGCTCGCGAACAAACGTCGCCGCATTGGCAACGGCCATGCCCAGGCCCACTCGGCGAATGACCGGCAAGTCGGGCAGATCATCGCCCAGGTAGGCGACCTGCTCATAGCTTAGGTTGAGTTGGCCAAGAAGCTCGTCCAGAACCACCAGTTTATCCTCGCGGCCCTGATACAGGTGAGGAATACCGAGGTTTTGTGCGCGGCGTTCCACAACGGGAGTTTTTCTGCCGCTGATAATCGCCGTTTGCACGCCCGCAGCCATCAGCATCTTGATGCCCTGGCCGTCTAGGGTGTTGAACGTCTTGAATTCGCTGCCGTCTTCGAGGAAGTACAGGCGGCCGTCGGTCAGCACGCCGTCAACGTCGAAAATCGCCAGTTTGATGTTTTTGCCGCGTTGCAACAGGTCGCTGGTCATTTACATCACTCCTGCACGCAGCAAGTCGTGCATGTTCAAGGCGCCAACCGGGTGGTCGTCGCTATTGACCACCACCAGCGCGCCGATCTTGTGGTCTTCCATGATCTTCAATGCTTCGGCTGCCAGCATTTCAGGGCGTGCAGTCTTGCCATGTGGGGTCATCACGGCGTCGATGGTCGCGGTGCGGATATCGATGGTGCGGTCCAGGGTGCGGCGCAAGTCACCGTCAGTGAATACCCCGGCCAGGCGTCCATCGGCTTCCAGGACGACGGTCATGCCCAAACCCTTGCGGGTCATTTCCATCAGCGCGTCCTTCAGCAGGGTACCGCGCTGGACGTGAGGCAATTCGTCGCCCGAGTGCATGACATTTTCCACTTTCAGCAACAGGCGGCGGCCCAGGGCGCCACCAGGGTGGGAAAACGCGAAGTCTTCAGCGGTGAATCCGCGGGCTTCCAGCAGCGCCACGGCCAAGGCGTCGCCCATGACCAGGGCGGCGGTGGTGGAGGAGGTCGGCGCCAGGTTCAGCGGGCAGGCCTCGTGGTCCACGTGAACATTCAGGTTCACGTCGGCGGCCTTGGCCAGCGTAGAGTCCGGG
Source organism: Pseudomonas sp. SB113 (assembly GCF_040754745.1). NCBI lineage: Bacteria > Pseudomonadati > Pseudomonadota > Gammaproteobacteria > Pseudomonadales > Pseudomonadaceae > Pseudomonas > Pseudomonas sp. SB113. Next base: position 532,810 of record NZ_JBFMHW010000001.1, on the reverse strand, counting down.
TTGCCGGTGAGGCTGATCATCTTGATGCCCAGGCGCTTGATCAGTGGCAGCAGGGTCACGATTTCGTTGGTGGTGCCGGAGTTGGACAGTGCCAGGATGATGTCATCCTTGGTGATCATGCCCATGTCACCATGGCTGGCTTCGGCAGGATGCACGAAAAATGCGGTGGTCCCCGTGCTGGCCAGGGTGGCGGCGATCTTGTTGCCGACGTGGCCCGACTTGCCCATGCCGACCACGACAACGCGGCCCTTACTGGCCAGAATCATCTCGCAGGCGCGTACGAAATCTGCGTCGATATGGGCCAGCAAGCCTTCCACGGCTTCAACTTCGAGGCGGATGGTGCGTTGTGCGGATTGAATAAGGTCGCTGGATTGGCTCATGTCTGAAGTCGTATAGCCTGACGAAAAGTCGGCGATTATAGCGGTAATGATCAAATCCCTCACGCAAGTTCGTCAGGCTTTATTCAACGGATGCCTGAGATCGATCCTCAGTAACATCGCCCGCAACGTTTTTTCCCTGCCCCTAAACTGAACTAGCGCTGTTCCGGCCTTGGGCGCCTTGTACCAGCAGTGATATAGTTCGCCGCCAGTTCGGTTCGCCCAGCCCATGTGGCTATCTATATGCGTCACCGTTGCAAACGTTTGTCGCATGCATGGTGTCTGAGTGAGAGGCTGCATCCCAAGGAGTTTAGATGAGTGCCGATAACGCCTACGCGGTCGAGCTGAAGGGACTGACCTTCAAGCGCGGGACGCGCAGCATCTTCAATAACGTCGATATTCGCATTCCCCGCGGCAAGGTCACGGGCATCATGGGTCCGTCCGGTTGCGGCAAGACCACGCTGTTGCGTCTGATGGGCATGCAATTGCGCCCCAGCGCCGGTGAGGTGTGGGTCAACGGCCAGAACCTGCCGACGCTGTCGCGCAGTGATCTGTTCGACGCGCGCAAGCATATGGGCGTGCTGTTCCAGAGCGGTGCGCTGTTTACCGACCTCGATGTGTTCGAGAACGTGGCGTTTCCGCTGCGGGTACATACCCAGCTGTCCGACGAAATGATTCGTGACATTGTGTTGCTGAAATTGCAGGCCGTAGGCCTTCGCGGCGCCATCGACCTGATGCCCGACGAACTGTCCGGCGGTATGAAGCGTCGTGTGGCCCTGGCGCGTGCCATCGCCCTCGACCCGCAGATCCTCATGTACGACGAGCCCTTCGTCGGCCAGGATCCGATTGCCATGGGCGTGCTGGTGCGCTTGATCCGTTTGCTCAACGACGCGTTGGGTATCACCAGCATTGTGGTTTCCCACGACCTTGCAGAAACCGCGAGCATTGCCGATTACCTCTATGTAGTCGGCGATGGCCAGGTGCTGGGGCAGGGCACGCCAGAAGAACTGATGAACGCCGACAACCCGCGTATTCGCCAATTCATGACCGGCGATCCCGATGGCCCTGTGCCTTTCCACTTTCCGGCAGCGGATTACCGCTCAGACCTTCTGGGGAAGCGCTGATGCGCAAGACATCTCTTATCGAGAAGGTTCGCCTTTTCGGTCGCTCCGGTATCGACATCGTCGAAGTGCTGGGCCGCTCGACGATTTTCCTGTTTCACGCCTTGCTTGGCCGCGGCGGCATTGGTGGCGGCTTTGGCCTGTTGATCAAGCAGCTGCATTCGGTGGGCGTGATGTCCCTGGTGATCATTGTGGTCTCCGGGGTGTTCATCGGGATGGTGCTGGCGTTGCAAGGCTTCAATATCCTGTCCAGCTACGGTTCGGAGCAGGCGGTGGGGCAGATGGTTGCCCTGACGCTGCTGCGTGAGCTGGGGCCGGTCGTGACCGCGTTGCTGTTCGCCGGTCGCGCGGGTTCCGCGTTGACTGCCGAAATCGGCAATATGAAGTCCACCGAGCAGTTGTCCAGCCTGGAAATGATCGGCGTGGACCCGCTCAAGTACATTGTTGCCCCGCGCCTGTGGGCCGGCTTTATTTCCCTGCCTTTGCTGGCGATGATCTTCAGCGTGGTCGGTATCTGGGGCGGTTCGTGGGTGGCGGTGGACTGGCTGGGCGTCTACGAGGGTTCCTACTGGGCCAACATGCAAAACAGCGTGACCTTCAACGGTGACGTGCTCAACGGCATCATAAAGAGCATCGTCTTCGCCTTTGTAGTGACCTGGATCGCCGTATTCCAAGGCTATGACTGTGAGCCCACTTCAGAAGGGATCAGTCGCGCCACCACCAAGACCGTTGTGTACGCCTCACTGGCAGTACTGGGCCTTGACTTCATTTTGACCGCCTTGATGTTTGGAGATTTCTGATGCAAAACCGCACTGTGGAAATCGGTGTCGGCCTTTTCTTGCTGGCTGGCATCCTGGCTTTACTGTTGCTGGCCCTGCGAGTCAGCGGCCTTTCGGCCAGCCCCACCGCCGATACTTATAAACTTTACGCGTACTTCGACAATATCGCCGGTTTGACTGTCAGAGCTAAAGTGACCATGGCCGGTGTGACCATCGGCAAGGTCACGGCAATCGATCTGGATCGCGACAGCTTCACCGGGCGAGTGACGATGCAACTGGACAAGAAGGTCGATAATCTGCCGACCGACTCCACTGCATCTATCCTCACTGCGGGTCTGCTGGGCGAGAAGTACATCGGTGTCAGCGTGGGCGGGGAAACAGCCCTGCTCAAGGATGGTTCGACCATCCACGACACTCAGTCGTCGCTGGTGCTTGAAGACCTGATCGGTAAATTCCTGCTCAATACGGTCAATAAAGACGCCAAATGAGGAATCTGTACATGATCTCTACCTTGCGACGTGGCCTCCTGGTACTGCTTGCAGCGCTGCCGTTGATGGCCAACGCAGCAGGTTCTGCGCACGAACTGGTGCAGGACACTACCAACAAGATGTTGGCTGACCTGACTGCCAATAAAGAGCAGTACAAGCAAGACCCGAGCAAATTCTACGAAGCGCTGAATACCATCGTCGGTCCGGTCGTCGATGCTGAAGGTATTTCGCGCAGCATCATGACGGTCAAGTATTCGCGCAAGGCCACCCCTGCGCAAATGCAAACGTTCCAGGAAAACTTCAAGCGTGGCCTCTTCCAGTTCTATGGCAACGCTTTGCTTGAGTACAACAACCAGGGCATTACCGTCGCTCCCGCCGGGGATGAGTCGGGTGATCGCACCAGCGTCAACATGAGCGTCAAGGGTTCCAACGGCGCTGTCTACCCGGTGCAGTACACGCTGGAGAAGATCAATGGCGAGTGGAAGCTGCGCAACGTGATTATCAACGGTATCAACATCGGCAAGCTGTTCCGTGACCAGTTCGCCGACGCCATGCAGCGCAATGGCAACGACCTGGACAAAACCATCAATGGTTGGGCCGGTGAAGTCGCCAAGGCCAAGGAAGAGACCGACAAAGCTGCCGGGAAGCCTGCGCAATGACCGAGTCGGGTGTTCGTCTCGGTGACGCTGGCGAGCTGTTCCTCAGCGGCGTGCTGGATTACCGCACCGGGCCTGACCTGCGCAAGCAGGGCCAGGCGCTGATCAAGACCAGCGCCGCCCCTGCGCTGGTGCTCGATTGCTCGGCGGTGACCAAGTCCAGCAGCGTCGGCTTATCGCTGCTGCTGTGCTTTATGCGCGATGCCGAAGCGGCCAAAAAACCGGTCAGCATCCGTGCATTACCCGAAGACATGCGCGAAATTGCCGAGGTTTCCGGTTTGACCGAGCTGTTGGCACATCCTTAATACACATTATCGATGAAGCCCCCCGTCAGAGTCCTGCTATGCGGGGTTCGCAGGCGCGGGGCTTTTTTGTATGATGTGCGACCCGTGCGCACTGGGCGCCGATAGAGGTTGATCATGCAGGCCCTAGAAGTTAAGAGCTTTCTTGAAGGAAAGCTGCCGGATACGAACGTAGAAGTTGAAGGCGAAGGCTGCAACTTCCAGCTGAACGTGATTAGCGATGAACTGGCGGCACTCAGCCCGGTCAAGCGTCAGCAGCAGATCTATGCCCATTTGAACCCGTGGATCACCGATGGCAGCATCCATGCGGTCACTATGAAATTTTTCAGCCGCGCGGCCTGGGCCGAGCGCACCTGAGCCCCCAAGGCGTCGAGATTCTTATGGATAAATTGATTATTACCGGCGGTGCCCGCCTTGATGGCGAGATTCGCATTTCCGGTGCGAAAAACTCTGCCTTGCCAATCCTGGCCGCGACCCTGCTGTGCGATGGCCCGGTAACCGTAGCCAACCTGCCGCACCTGCACGACATCACCACCATGATCGAGCTGTTTGGTCGCATGGGTATTGAGCCGGTAATCGACGAGAAACTGTCCGTCGAAATCGATCCGCGCACCATCAAGACCCTGATCGCCCCGTACGAACTGGTGAAAACCATGCGTGCGTCGATCCTGGTATTGGGCCCGATGGTCGCCCGTTTCGGTGAAGCCGAAGTCGCATTGCCTGGCGGTTGCGCCATTGGCTCGCGTCCGGTGGACCTGCACATCCGTGGCCTTGAGGCCATGGGCGCGACCATCGACGTCGAAGGCGGCTACATCAAGGCCAAGGCGCCGGAAGGCGGCCTGCGTGGCGCGAACTTCTTCTTTGATACCGTCAGCGTGACCGGTACCGAGAACATCATGATGGCCGCTGCCCTGGCCAACGGCCGCAGTGTGCTGCAAAACGCTGCGCGCGAGCCTGAAGTGGTCGACCTGGCCAACTTCCTGATCGCCATGGGTGCCAACATCACCGGCGCCGGCACCGACACCATCACCATCGACGGTGTCAAGCGCCTGCACCCGGCCACCTACAAAGTGATGCCGGACCGCATCGAGACTGGTACCTACCTGGTTGCTGCCGCCGTCACCGGTGGTCGCGTCAAGGTCAAGGACACCGATCCGACCATCCTGGAAGCGGTCCTGGAAAAACTGCGCGAAGCCGGTGCCGAAATCACCACCGGTGAAGACTGGATCGAGCTGAACATGCATGGCAAGCGGCCAAAAGCCGTTAACGTGCGTACCGCTCCATACCCGGCGTTCCCAACCGACATGCAAGCGCAGTTCATCTCCTTGAACGCGATTGCCGAAGGCACCGGTGCAGTGATCGAGACCATCTTCGAAAACCGCTTCATGCACGTTTATGAACTGCACCGCATGGGCGCGAAGATCCAGGTCGAAGGCAACACCGCCATCGTTACCGGCACCGAGAAGCTCAAGGGCGCGCCAGTCATGGCCACCGACCTGCGCGCTTCGGCCAGCCTGGTGATCTCGGCGCTGATCGCCGAAGGCGATACCCTGATCGACCGCATCTACCACATCGACCGTGGTTACGAGTGCATCGAGGAAAAACTGCAGATGCTCGGCGCGAAAATCCGCCGCGTACCGGGCTAGTCCCCACTGCATTGTAGGCGCGAGCTTGCTCGCGAAGAACTCGTGGGCACCGCGTTGAGTCTGAATAAACGCGTTATCGTTGACGTTTTTCGCGAGCAAGCTCGCTCCTACATACACTGGTTTGTTTCAAATCGAGGCTGTCATGGTCTCGATCTGTGTCTGGCGCCGTTTGCGACCGGACAGCAATAGCCTGATGAAGGACTGACGTTTCCCATGTTGACCATCGCACTGTCCAAGGGCCGCATCCTTGACGACACTTTGCCGCTTCTGGCTGAAGCGGGCATCGTGCCGACCGAGAATCCGGACAAGAGCCGCAAGCTGATCATCCCCACGACCCAGGACGACGTTCGCCTGCTGATCGTACGGGCTACCGACGTGCCAACTTACGTTGAACATGGCGCGGCCGACCTCGGTGTCGCCGGTAAAGACGTGCTGATGGAATACGGCGGCCAAGGCCTGTACGAGCCGCTGGACCTGCGCATTGCGCTGTGCAAGCTGATGACGGCCGGCCGTGTCGGTGATGTTGAGCCCAAAGGCCGCCTGCGCGTGGCCACCAAGTTCGTCAACGTCGCCAAGCGCTACTACGCCGAGCAAGGCCGCCAGGTTGACATCATCAAGCTCTACGGCTCGATGGAGCTGGCGCCGCTGATCGGCCTGGCCGACAAGATTATCGACGTGGTCGACACCGGCAACACCCTGCGTGCCAACGGTCTCGAACCACAGGACTTTATCGCCGACATCAGCTCTCGGCTGATCGTCAACAAAGCGTCGATGAAGATGCAGCACGCCCGTATCCAGGCGTTGATCGACACCCTGCGCAAGGCAGTGGAGTCTCGACACCGCGGTTGACTCACCCGCGTAGCTGAAAAGCTGCGCCCGTCTATCCGCCTCATAGCCAGAATTCTCAGGTGCCCAAGCGGAAACGACTGCTAGTTTAGGGCGCCTGAGTTTTTGCCAATTCTATTGAGGCCCTCGCTATGACCACGTCCACTGCAATTGCCCGACTCAACGCTGCCGACCCGGATTTCGCCCATCATCTGGATCATCTGCTGAGCTGGGAAAGCGTGTCCGACGACTCGGTCAACCAGCGGGTGCTCGACATTATCAAGGCCGTGCGCGAGCGCGGTGACGCGGCGCTGGTGGACTTCACCCGCCAGTTCGACGGTCTGGACGTCAAGTCCATGTCCGACCTGATCCTGCCTCGCGAACGCCTGGAACTGGCCCTGACGCGCATCACCGCGCCGCAGCGCGAAGCCCTCGAAGTCGCCGCGACCCGAGTGCGCAGCTACCACGAAAAACAGAAGCAGGATTCCTGGAGCTACACCGAAGCCGATGGCACGGTGCTGGGCCAGAAGGTCACACCGCTGGACCGTGCGGGTCTGTACGTACCGGGCGGCAAAGCTTCTTACCCGTCCTCAGTATTGATGAACGCCATCCCGGCCAAAGTGGCCGGCGTGACCGAAGTGGTCATGGTGGTACCGACCCCGCGCGGTGAAATCAATGAGCTGGTACTGGCTGCCGCCTGCATTGCCGGTGTCGACCGCGTGTTCACCATCGGCGGTGCCCAGGCGGTTGCCGCCCTGGCTTATGGCACCGAAAGCGTGCCGAAGGTCGACAAGGTGGTCGGCCCCGGCAACATCTACGTTGCTACCGCCAAGCGCCATGTGTTCGGCCAGGTGGGGATCGACATGATCGCCGGCCCGTCGGAAATCCTCGTGGTGTGTGACGGCCAGACCGACCCGGACTGGATCGCCATGGACCTGTTCTCCCAGGCCGAGCACGATGAAGACGCCCAGGCGATCCTGGTCAGCCCGGACGCCGAGTTCCTCGACAAGGTCGCCGCCAGCATCAATAAGCTGCTACCGACCATGGACCGCGCCGAGATCATCGAGAAGTCGATCAATGGTCGTGGCGCGCTGATCCTGGTGCGTGACATGGAGCAGGCCATCGAAGTGGCCAACCGTATCGCGCCGGAGCACCTGGAGCTGTCCGTGGCCGATCCACAGGCCTGGCTGCCGTCGATTCGCCATGCGGGTGCGATCTTCATGGGCCGCCACACCAGCGAAGCGCTGGGTGACTACTGCGCCGGTCCTAACCACGTGCTGCCGACTTCCGGCACCGCGCGCTTCTCGTCGCCGCTGGGGGTGTATGACTTCCAGAAGCGTTCGTCGATCATCTTCTGCTCGCCACAAGGCGCTTCCGAATTGGGCAAGACTGCCTCGGTGCTGGCCCGTGGTGAATCCCTGAGCGCCCACGCCCGTAGTGCCGAGTATCGAATCCTGGAAGAGGGGAAATAACACATGAGCAAATTCTGGAGCCCCTTCGTCAAGGACCTCGTGCCTTACGTGCCCGGCGAGCAACCGAAGCTGACCAAGCTGGTCAAGCTCAACACCAATGAAAACCCCTACGGCCCATCGCCCAAGGCGCTGGCGGCGATGCAGGCCGAGTTGAACGACAACCTGCGCCTGTATCCGGACCCCAACAGCGACTTGCTCAAGCAGGCCGTGGCCAAGTATTACGCGATCGACGCCAGCAAGGTGTTCCTCGGCAACGGCTCCGATGAAGTCCTGGCGCACATCTTTCACGGCCTTTTCCAGCACGAACTGCCGCTGCTGTTCCCGGATATCAGCTACAGCTTTTATCCGGTGTACTGTGGTCTCTACGGCATCCAGTCCGACCCGGTGCCGTTGGACGAGCAGTTCCAGATCCGCGTGGCCGACTACGCCAGGCCCAACGGCGGGATCATCTTCCCCAACCCGAACGCACCGACAGGCTGCGTCCTGGCGCTGGATGCCGTGGAGCAGATCCTCAAGGCCAGCCCGGATTCGGTGGTGGTGGTTGATGAAGCCTATATCGACTTTGGCGGCGAAACCGCCATCAGCCTGGTGGACCGCTACCCGAACCTGCTGGTGACCCAGACCCTGTCCAAGTCACGCTCACTGGCCGGCTTGCGTGTAGGCCTGGCCGTGGGCCACCCGGACCTCATCGAAGCGCTGGAGCGGGTCAAGAACAGCTTCAACTCCTACCCGCTGGATCGCCTGGCGATTGTCGGCGCGGCGGCGGCGTTCGAGGACCGTGAGTATTTCGAGAAGACTTGCCAGTTGGTGATCGACAGCCGTAACAAGCTAGTCGCGCAATTGGAAGGCAAGGGCTTTGAAGTGTTGCCGTCAGCGGCCAACTTCATCTTTGCCCGCCACCCACGGCACGACGCTGCCGGCCTGGCGGCCAAGCTGCGTGAGCAGGGGGTGATCGTGCGGCACTTCAAGCAGGAGCGGATTGCCCAGTTCCTGCGGATCAGCATCGGTACGCCGGAGCAGAACCAGGCGCTGATCGATGGTCTCGGCGAGCTTTAACGGGCGCTGAAATCAAATGTGGGAGGGGGCAAGCCCCCTTCCACATTGGTTTGTATTGGCAGTTAGATCAGCGGCTCATCCGGCTTCTTGTTCTTCCAGCCATCATTGCCCGGCAGCAGCAGGTTCAAACCAATCGCTACCACCGCACACAGGGCGATGCCCTTCAGACCGAAGTCATCCGGACCCGTCCCGGTTCCCACCAATACGCCGCCAATGCCGAACACCAGGGTCACCGACACAATCACCAGATTGCGCGCTTCACCCAGGTCGATCTTGTGGCGGATCAACGTGTTCATCCCCACCGCGGCAATCGAGCCGAACAGCAGGCACAGGATCCCGCCCATCACCGGTACCGGGATGCTTTGCAGCAGTGCACCGAACTTGCCGATGAACGCCAGGCTGATGGCAAACACCGCCGCCCAGGTCATGATCTTCGGGTTGTAGTTCTTGGTCAGCATCACCGCGCCCGTCACTTCGGCGTAGGTGGTGTTCGGCGGGCCGCCAAACAGGCCGGCTGCCGTGGTGGCGATACCGTCACCGAGCAAGGTGCGGTGCAGGCCAGGTTTCTTCAGGTAGTCGCGACCGGTCACGCTGCCCACTGCAATCACACCGCCGATATGTTCGATCGCTGGGGCCAGGGCCACCGGGACGATAAACAGGATCGCCTGCCAGTTGAACTCCGGCGCGGTGAAGTGGGGCAGGGCGAACCACGGTGCTGCGGCGATCTTTGCCGTGTCGACCACGCCAAAGTAGAACGCCATGGCAAATCCCACCAACACGCCGGAGATGATCGGCACCAGGCGGAAAATACCCTTGCCGAACACCGCCACGATCAACGTGGTCAGCAGCGCAGGCATCGAGATCATCATCGCTGTCTGGTAATGAATCAACTCGGCGCCATCGCCGGATTTACCCATCGCCATGTTCGCGGCAATCGGTGCCATGGCCAGGCCGATGGAAATGATTACCGGGCCGATCACCACGGGTGGCAGCAGGCGGTCGATGAAGCCGGTGCCTTTGATCTTCACGGCCAGGCCGAGGAAGGTATAGACAAAACCGGCTGCCATCACCCCGCCCATGGTCGCCGCCAGGCCGAACTGGTCCTTGGCGAGAATGATCGGGGTGATGAAGGCAAAGCTCGACGCCAGGAATACCGGCACCTGCCGCCCCGTCACCACCTGGAACAACAACGTGCCCAGGCCAGCGGTGAACAGTGCGACGTTTGGATCCAGACCTGTGATCAGCGGCATCAACACCAGCGCGCCAAATGCTACGAAGAGCATTTGTGCGCCAGACAGGATCTGGCGCCAAAGCGGGTCGTTGAATTCATCCTGCATGTTCACGCGTCCTTCTGCTTGGTGCCGAAGATCTTGTCACCGGCATCGCCCAGGCCTGGGATGATGTAGCCGTGTTCGTTCAGGCGCTCATCGATGGAGGCGGTGTAGATCTGCACGTCCGGGTGGGCTTTCTCGACGGCGGCGATGCCTTCGGGCGCGGCCACCAGCACCATGGCGCGGATGTCCCGGCAACCGGCTTTTTTCAGCAGGTCGATGGTGGCAACCATGGAGCTGCCGGTGGCGAGCATCGGGTCAATGATCATGGCCAGGCGTTCGTTGATTTCCGGTACGAGTTTTTCCAGGTAGGTGTGGGCCTGCAGGGTTTCTTCGTTGCGGGCTACGCCGACGGCGCTGACCTTGGCGCCCGGAATCAGGCTGAGCACGCCTTCGAGCATGCCGATACCGGCGCGCAGGATCGGCACCACGGTGATCTTCTTACCGGCGATTTTCTCGACCTGGACGGTACCCGCCCAACCTTCGATGTCGTAGGTTTCCAGAGGCAAATCTTTGGTGGCTTCGTAAGTGAGCAGCGCTCCGACTTCCTGAGCAAGCTCACGGAAATTCTTCGTGCTAATGTCGGCACGGCGCATAAGGCCGAGTTTGTGTCGGATCAGCGGGTGGCGGATCTCGCGAGTGGGCATGGGAAAGGCTCCGGCGGCGGGCAAAAAAACCGGCCTAGATTAATCTATCCGAGGGTGTTGTCCTATAGACATCTAGTACGTTAGTCCATTAAGGCTTGATCGTTGCGCCTCACATGCGTACCTTTGCCCGCTTTTCTTGCCACAGCACCCCTTGGAGAGCGCCATGTCCGCTGATCTCGAGCATATCCGTCAAATCATGCGCGAGGCTGACTGCCTGTACACCGAAGCGCAAGTCGAAGCAGCGATCGCCAAGGTTGGCGCACACATCACCCGCGACATGGCCGACACCAACCCGGTGGTCTTCTGCGTGATGAACGGTGGCCTGATCTTCGCCGGCAAATTGCTGACTCACCTGCAATTCCCGCTGGAAGCGTCCTACCTGCACGCCACTCGCTATCGCAACGAAACCACTGGCGGCGACCTGTTCTGGAAAGCCAAGCCGGAAGTCTCGTTCATCGACCGCGACGTGCTGATCATCGATGACATCCTCGATGAAGGCCACACCCTGGGTGCGATTATCGACTTCTGTAAACACGCTGGCGCACGTAAAGTGCACACCGCCGTGCTGATCGACAAAGACCACGACCGCAAGGCCCGTCCAGAGTTGAAAGCCGATTTCGTCGGCCTGCCATGCATCGATCGCTACATCTTCGGTTACGGCATGGATTACAAAGGCTACTGGCGCAACGCCAATGGGATCTACGCCGTCAAAGGTATGTAACGTATGACTCGCTTTCTTGATCAGACACTGTTTGCCGAGCTGGCCGAGAAAGCGGCCGCCAGCCCCCGTGGCCGGCATCATCACAACTTCCATCAGATGGACGAGCCGTGCCATCGGTTGGCCGTGGGCCTGCAGCCCAGCACGTATGTGCCGCCACATCGGCACTTGAGCGCGGACAAGGCGGAAACCTTGCTGGTTCTCCAGGGCCGCTTGGGCTTGCTGGTGTTCAGCGATACCGGCGAGGTGCTCGCCAAGCGTGTGATGCAGGCCGGCGGTGAATGTTCGGGCGTCGACCTGCCGCCCGGCGTGTTCCATGGCCTGGTGGTGCTGGCGCCCGATACGGTGATGTTCGAGTGCAAGGCCGGGCCTTATCGGCCGGTGGGCGAAGGCGAACTGGCCGATTGGGCGCCCCGTGAAGGCGACGCCAACGTGGCCGAGTATCAACGTTGGATGCTTGCCCAGTTCGATTGAGCTACAGTGCTGGGCCACCTCTTGCGGAGCGGCCCATGAGCCTGTTGATACGCACCTGCGCCGCCCTGGCGTTGACCTTCAGTCTGCCGCTGGCTGCGGCGCCTGCGCCGATGCATGCGCAGTTCCTGCCGCCGGACGATCTCACCCTGCGCGCCGAAAGCCCTGACCAGCAACAGCTGTTGCAAGTCACCGAGTACGCGGTGGTGGTGGGCAACCAGCGTCAATCCACGCAACAGCCGATTCCGGTGACCTCCCCGCTGATGATCCGCCTCAAGGGCAAGTCCCTGAACAAAGGCGCGAGCATCAATCAGGTGGTGCTCAACTTCGATGCCGAAAGCAAAAGCCTGAAAAAGCCGGCATACGATGACAAGAGTAAAACCTTGACCCTGTCGTACCCGCTGACCCAGTACCGAGTGATTGTCGACCTGCTGCGCAATGACACGGTGTATGTGCAGTTCCTCAGTTACGCCAACGGGCATATCTGGGCGGATTTGCATACCGGTGCTGTTCGTACCAAATAGCAACAACACTGAAGATCCAACTGTGGAAGGGGGCTTGCTCCCTCATTGGTTCTTCAGCGCTTTCGAAGCCCGCGCCTCGCAGGTAGACTTCAAACCCCGTGTAAATGTCTGCTGGCTGGAGTCGGTAATGCGTAAAGATAAGAAACAGGTGATTGGTGACGAGATCGGCGACGATCAGATCAAGTTGTTCCTGGACTTCGAGCCGGTTGACGCGACTTCCCCGTCCCTGCACAAACTGATCAAGGCCTACCGCGGCCTGCGTATCGACGACTTCGAGCGCTTCCTGGGCTTTTTCAAGGAGGCCGGCCTGGACCTGGATGGCAAGGATGAGCACGGTCAGACCTTCGTCGACCTGATCAAGGACCAGCGTAACGCCGCCGAGTACATCGAGCTGATCGACAACGCCCGCGGCTGATTCTTCCTGGCCATAAAAAACGCCCCGTTCTCATCGTGAGAGCGGGGCGTTTTTTATTGCGGCAATGCCTTAGGCGTAGCTCTCGGCCTGGTTGCTCTGCTCAACCAGCTCCAGGCTGATGTTGTTCTGCGCGTTGATCTTGCGATACAGCTCAGCATCAGTCTCCAGGACCTTCTCCCGAGCCGGGAAGATCTCGTGCAGCTTGGTCGCCCACTCACCGGCAGTTTTCTCCGGGAAGCAGCGCTCGATCAGTTCCAGCATGATCGACACGGTCACCGAGGCGCCTGGGGAGGCCCCCAGCAGCGCGGCCAGCGAACCGTCCTTGGCCGCGACCAACTCGGTGCCAAATTGCAGCACGCCGCCTTTTTTCGGGTCTTTCTTGATGATCTGCACCCGTTGGCCGGCCACTTCCAGGCGCCAGTCTTCGGCTTTCGCCTCGGGGTAGAAACGGCGCAGGGATTCCAGGCGCTGTTCCATGGACTGCATCACTTCGCTGACCAGGTACTTGGTCAGGTCCATGTTGTCGCGGGCCACGGCCAGCATCGGGCCGATATTGCCGGCGCGAACCGACAGCGGCAGGTCGAGGAACGAGCCGTGCTTGAGGAACTTGGTGGTAAAGCCGGCGTATGGCCCGAACAGCAGGGATTTCTTGCCGTCGACTACGCGGGTGTCCAGGTGCGGCACGGACATCGGCGGCGAGCCCACGGCGGCCTGGCTATAGACCTTGGCCTGGTGGTGCTTGACCACTTCCGGGTTGTCGCAACGCAGCCACTGGCCGCTGACCGGGAAGCCGCCAAAACCTTTGCTTTCTTCGATACCCGAGGCTTGCAGCAGCGGCAGGGCCGCGCCACCGGCGCCGAGGAATACGAACTTGGCGTCCACTTCGCGACTGTTGCCGCTGTTGACGTCCTTGATGCTCACGGTCCAGCCGGCGCCGTTACGCTTGAGGCCGGTGACGCGCTTGCTGTACTTGACCTGGGCGTCCGGTGAGCTGGTCAGGTGGCTGAGCAACTGGTTGGTCAGGGCGCCGAAGTTGACGTCGGTGCCATTCATCACGCGGGTGGCGGCGATTTTTTCGTCGAGCGGGCGGCCCGGCATCATCAATGGCATCCACTCGGCCATCTCGTTGCGGTCTTCGGTGTAGTGCATGTCCGAAAACGCATGGTGCTGGCCGAGGGTTTCAAAGCGCTTCTTGAGGAAGTCCACGCCTTTTTCGCCCTGCACGAAGCTCAGGTGCGGCACCGGGCTGATAAAGGACTTGGACGAGCCAAAGGTGCCCTTCTTGGTCAGGTAGGCCCAGAACTGCTTCGACACCTCGAACTGGGTGTTGATGTGCACGGCTTTCTTGATGTCGATGGAGCCATCGGCGGCCTGGGGCGTGTAGTTCAGCTCACACAGCCCGGCGTGGCCGGTACCGGCGTTGTTCCACGGGTTGGAACTTTCCGCGGCACCCGAATCCATCAGCTCAACGACTTCCAGCTTGAGGCCGGGGTCGAGCTCTTTGAGCAGTACGGCCAGGGTGGCACTCATGATGCCGGCCCCTACCAGTACTACGTCGACTGCTTCGTTATGCGCCATTTAACGCGTCTCCAAAATCTGCAGCACCAAATTGACGGCATGGCTGCCAGGAGTGACGGGGCGGTTCACGTGTTGCCCCAGGTTACCCATGGCCAGGATCGCCATGTCCGTTTCGCAATTCTTTGCAAGTTCAGCACACGCTTCCTGCCGGGCCTAATCTGCCTATGAACGCATTCATGGGCGCCTGTGGCAATTCGACTTATGGTCAAAGCGTGCGATTCGTGCAATCAATCCGTAGCGGACAGGCTCAAGCTCCGGTGTTTGCGGAGTACTCGGTCCTGTGTGGTTGGGCTGTTCCAGACGCTGATGGTGCTTGTACAAACGCCAAACTATTCATTTGCTCGCCACACTCTTGTGAAGTTGTGAAAACCCGTTTTTTTCACGCTCTTTTGAAGACGTGAACCTCAAAAAAGGGCTGCCCCAGCCTGGCACCTGGCCCGCAAACTTCTGCCGACATGCGGCAAAACGGGCAAACAACTCAAGTGGCCGAGCGCAATGGCAGCTCTGGCAGATTCGGTAAAGACGGGTGGTTTGCAAAGGAAACAGCAAGCGCGCCAGCTTCACTCGATCTGTGTGGGCGGCTCTCTGTGGGCGATTCTTGGGGTTAATACCGAGGCATTAACGATGCTGCGAGGCCCGATCAGGAGACGTCCTTATAATCGGGGGGAGATTGTAGCGAAGAACGCCGGAGAAATGGGCGTGTTTTATGACTTTTATTAGGCGTTTGGTCAGGCGGCCAACGGCTGGTGACGGGGCGACCGCGCAGGGCGTGGGCTTACACGGGCGCGGGCCGGCAACGGACGATGCATCCAGCTCAGGCGAATTTCTTCGATTTCCACCCAGCCGTCGCCGACGGGAGGCTGGCTGCACTCTTTGAACGCCTGGCAGCGGCCTTGCGCATCGAGCAGGGCAAACTGGCGAAGGGCGGGCTTGCGCGTAAACAGCGACCAGAGAAAATGCATGGTGATCAACCTCCTGAGATTGAGACCAAGCATGCCAGCCCGGGATGACGAGCCCATGTAAGGCCTGTGACATCTGGGTTACATCGAACCGCAGCGGCGGCGCTGGGTCATAGCTTGTAACTGACGCTAGTTCACTGCAGTGGCGCCCCGCTATACTGCCGGCCTGTCGGTACCTGATTTCTGGAGAGAAGCGCATGTTGCAACGCCTGTTGTTCGGTTTGATCACTGTGACCAGTTTGACCCTGGTTGGCTGCGCCAACAGCCCGCAACAACTCAGCCCGCAACCGAAACTCACCACGCAGTTGGCCCCGGTGGGTCACGGTCAGCCGGTGTCGGTGCGTGTGGTGGACGGTCGTCCGTCGCCGACCCTGGGCTCTCGCGGCGGCCTGTATCCGGAGACCGCGCTCATCTCGGTGACCGGCCAGGACGTGCTGCCCAAGCTGCAAGCGCAGGCTGAAGCGGCCGTGCGCCTGTTGGGCTTCACCCCGAGCCCCAACGCCCCAGGCGCTCCCCAGTTGACCATCACCTTGGCTGAGCTGAAGTACCAGTCGCCCAAAGAAGGCCTGTATGTGACTGAAGCGGCCATCGGCGCAACGTTCAAGTCCGACGTCACCGCCGGTACCCGTCGCTACAGCGGCCGTTACGGTGCGTCGCTGAACCAGCGCTTTGGCATGTCGCCGAACCAGGAAACCAACACCAAGCTGGTCAGCGACGTCCTGAGTGACGCCTTGACCCGCCTGTTCAAGGATCCAAGCATCGGTTCATTGCTCAGCTCGCAGTAACCGCTCAAACAAAAAAACGGGCTCAGCGATGAGCCCGGTTTTTTTATGCCTTCAGTTTCACGCCGCGGTGTCGATACAAAAGTCCAGCATGCTCACCCCCGTCAACAGATCGGCCTCCGGCAAGTCCGCATGCTGGTGCCCGCCAAGGGCGCAATACACCAACCAGTGGCGGTCCTGCACGTTGAACGCGAGGCCGCCGATCAGCGCTTCCTGCTCATCGCTTGGGGCTATCAGATACAGCCGATCCTGGTTGTGCGCGTGCAGCATGACAAGCTCCTGAATGTTCGAAGGGCAACAGAGTGGCTTGTTAAGGTGACGTTCAGGTGACGCCGTAAATTACTGGATACATTAGCCGTCAATGGGGGAGGGAGCATTTCAAGCGCCGGAGGCCACTATCGTTCAGGTTTGTATCTGAATCGATACCACAACACTGTTTTATTGAGGTCTGCGATGGCGCTTCCCGCACTATTGATTAATGCCGTGGCTTTATTGGTGGCCTGCCCAGGTGCAGCGCTGCTGTTCATCACCCGCCTGCGCGAGCAACGCGCCATGGCTGACCTGGCTGCGCAAAGTGAAGAGCGCGCGATCGACCAGCCCATGCTGTTCCTGGATGTGCGCGCCGAGCGGGCAAATCGTGTGGCTTACCGCATCGGGTTCGCCTGCCTTGGGCTGGCGCTGCTGATTTCTTGGATCAGCACTCATCTTTAAGAACACTGCAAAGCAAATGTGGGAGGGGGCTTGCCCCCGATAGCGGTGTATCAGTCAATTAAGATGTCGACTGACACACTGTCATCGGGAGCAAGCCCCCTCCCACATTTTTTTGATCGGTGTTTACAGCGGGATACCAGCCTTGACCCGGTACTGATTGCGCACCGGCGTCGCATATTGCACCACCAGGAACGGCCGATGCTCGGGTGGGCACTCGTTCAAGCGTCGCTCCCACTCAGCCTTCGCCTTGGCCAGTTCATCGGCCGGGAACATGTCGGCCGCCTTCGGCACCTGCAACTGCGGGTCGGCATCGCTCCACTGGGCGTACGCCAGGTAGTGCACCGGGAACAGCCGGTAGCCGCCGAGAATCTGCCGATCCATTTCCACGGCCAGCACTTTGGTGTCTTCGAAACGCTCGGTAATCGGCGGCGCGAAGTTGATATGTACGCGGCCTTTGTAGCCGGTGATGCCCAGGGCAATGCTCACGTCATCTTCGCCCTGCGCCTTGACGTAGGTGCCGGTGGTGGCGCGGATATACAACTCGCGGGCCTTGGCTGCATCGCACGGGTCGTACTCGTAGCTGATGGACACCGGCGTCAGGTTCAGGGACTGGATCACCTCGGCAAACGGCTCGTCCTTGCGGCTGACATGGAACATCTTGAGGATCGCCGACTCGGTGCGGTCATCCCCATCCTTGGCGCGGCCTTCGGCCTGGGCGATCCAGATCGACTGGCAGTCGTTGCGGATCGAATGGTTGATGTAGGCCGACAGCAGGTTGAACGCCGCCATTTTTTCCTTTCGCCCGGTGATCGAGCGGTGCACGATGAAGCTCTTGTTCAGGCGCATCAGGTCGCTGACAAACGGCTTTTGCAGCAGGTTGTCGCCGATGGCGATGCGTGGCGTCGGCAGGCCGGCGTGGTACACGGCATAGTTGACGAAGGCCGGGTCCATCACGATGTCGCGATGGTTGGCTAAAAACACATAGGCGGTGCCCGATTTGAGCTGTTCCACGCCGGTATAGGTAACGCCGTCGGTCGCCCGGTCAATGGTATGGTCGACGTAATACTCGACTTTGTCCTGCAGCGTGGCCACGGTGGTGACACCGGCGAACTCACGGCGCAATTTGCGCGCGATCATCGGCTTGAGCAGCCAGCCCAGGGCGCCGGCAAAGCGCGGGAAGCGAAAGTGGGTCAGGATGTCCAGAAAGGCCTTGTCACTGAACAGCCGGGCCAGCACTGCCGGGACTTCGCTGTCGTTGTAAGGTCGGATGGTATCGAATTCGCCCATCATGCTCTCTTGTTAGAAACGGCTAGGGTAAGTAGAGGAAATACCAGGGTGCGGTCCGGGTAATTGGCCCGGCCGGAAAATAGCCCTGTAAATAGACCGGCGATTATACGCACAAGTCACTTGGGAGACTGCGATGCTGGAAACTGCGCTGTACGATTGTCCTTATTGTGGTGAAGCGGTAGAGACCTCGGTGGATTTATCCGGCGGTGACCAGACCTACATAGAGGACTGTCAGGTGTGTTGCCGACCGATCATTTTCAACCTGCAGGTCCATGGTGAAGAGTGGATGCTCGAAACCCGCAGTGAAAACGAATGACAGGTACGCCCATGCAGCGAATCTACGAACCGGAAAACCTGATGGAAGGCGAGCTGTTGCAGCAAATGCTCGCCAGCGAGGGCATTGAAGCGCACCTGGTAGGGCGCCATCTGCTCGGCGGCACGGGGGAGTTGCCGATCTTTGGCCTGCTGGGGCTGGAAGTGGATAACGACCGGGCGGCTGAAGCCCGCGAGTTGATTACCGCCTATATCGGTGCGCAACCCCTGCCCGGTGATGAACCCGACAGCTTCCCCGACGTATTGGTCTGTTAGGCTGTCGGTCGGTTTACCCCAAGAGTCGTGTTGCCCCATGTGTGGACGTTATGCCCTGTTTCGCTGGAACCCCACCTTTGCTGCCTTGCCGGGCTTCCCGCCCGACCAGCAGGCCCAGTGGAACATCTCCCCGAATGATTCGGTGCTCATCCAGCGCCAGAGCGACGGCCAGCGCACCCTGGCCCGCGCTCGCTGGGGCCTGACGCCGCCCTGGCTGACGGACCTTTCACGCACTCCGGCCCATGCCCGTGCCGAAACCCTGGCCGAGCAACCGATGTTTCGCGAAGCGTTTCGCCAGCGCCGTTGCCTGCTGCCGGCCAACGGTTTCTACGAATGGCGCGGCACCCAGCGCAAACGCCCGTACTGGTTGACACCGGGGGAGGGCTCTACCCTGTTTTTTGCAGCGATCTGGGAGGCGTACCCCGTGCAGGAGCAGGTGTGGCTGAGCACGGCGGTAGTGACCCAGGCCGCCCAGAGTCAGCGCCGGCCGTTGATTCTGGACGCGGCGGGGCAGGCCGCCTGGCTCGATCCCGAGACGCCCTTGCATGTGTTGCAAGGTTTGCTGGCCAGTGAGCCGGTCGCGTTGCGCGAGCGGGTTCTGGCCAACATGGTCAATGATCCCAAGCTCAACGGGCCGGAGTGCCTGACCCCGGCTTGAGCCTTGAACTGATTGGTCAAGCGCCGTTGTCGAGTGCTGTGGGATGTGTCTGAAAATCAGCGGTTACACGTCTGGTGTATCTAGCGCTGATACAAATGAGCGCCTACGATACGCGCCATGTTTTCAGGGCGTCTTTTCAGGGAGAGTGTATTGATGAAGAAATCATTGGCTGTAAGTGTATTGGCAGCAGGCGTATTGCTGGCCGGATGTCAGTCGGTCAACACCACCAGCGGCGGCGCCGTTGGGGTTGAGCGCAAGCAATATATGTTCAGCATGCTGTCGAGCCAGGAAGTCGACCAGATGTACGCCCAGTCTTATCAGCAGACCTTGGGCGAAGCCAGTAGCAAAGGTCAGTTGGACAAGACCAGCGCCAATGCCAAGCGCGTGCAGGCTATCGCCAATCGCCTGATCGCCCAGGCGCCCACCTTCCGCCCGGATGCGGCGCAGTGGAAGTGGGAAGTGAACCTGATCAAAAGCGATGAGATGAACGCCAATTGCGGGCCTGGCGGCAAGATCTTCGTGTACAGCGCGTTGATCGACAACCTCAAGCTCACCGATGATGAACTGGCCGCCGTGATGGGCCATGAAATTGCCCACGCATTGCGTGAGCACGGCCGCGAAGCCATGTCCAAGGCCTACGGCATCGAGATGGCCAAGCAGGGCGCCGGTGCGTTGTTCGGCCTGGGCCAGGACAGCCTGGCGCTGGCCGATACCGTGGCCAACTACGGCATGACCTTGCCCAACAGCCGCAGCAATGAAAACGAAGCGGACCTGATCGGCCTGGAACTGGCGGCCCGCGCCGGCTACAACCCGAACGCGGCCATCACGCTGTGGAACAAGATGGCCAAGGCTTCCGAAGGCGCGCCACCGGAATTCATGAGCACTCACCCGGCCTCCGACAGCCGGATCGCCTCGTTGCAGGCGGCGATTCCGAAGGTGATGCCGCTCTACCAGAAGGCTAAGAAGTCCTGACAATCCAGGTCATGTGAAGATCTAAATGTGGGAGGGGGCTTGCTCCCGATGGCGGTCTCTCAGCCAAATATTCATTAGCTGATCCACCGCTATCGGGAGCAAGCCCCCTCCCACATTGGATTGGGTTTGCAGGCTTGGATCCCTAGATCCAGCCGCTGCTCTGCATGGCCTTGTACACCGCCACAATCGCCAGGACAAAAAACGCCGTAGCCGCCAGTCGACGAATCAACGTCAGCGGCAGTTTCTCCGCCGCAAAATTCCCCGCCAATACCACCGGTACGTTAGCAATCAACATGCCCAGGGTGGTGCCGATAATCACCAGCCACAGTTCCGGGTATTGCGCCGCGAGCATCACCGTGGCGATCTGGGTCTTGTCACCGATTTCCGCCAGGAAGAATGCAATCAACGTGGTCAGGAACGGCCCGAACTTGCGGGTGGTGCTGGCTTCGTCATCGTCGAGTTTGTCTGGCACCAGGGTCCACAGCGCGGTGGCGCAGAAGCTGGCCGCGAGAATCCAGTGCAATACCGCATCCGAGAAGAAACTTCCGAACCACGCCCCCACGGCACCGGCCGCCGCATGGTTGGCCAGGGTCGCGGCAACGATGCCGGCGATGATCGGCCAGGGCTTGCGAAAGCGCGCGGCAAGGATAAGTGCGAGCAGTTGCGTCTTGTCGCCGATTTCGGCCAAGGCAACGATTGCGGTAGGAACAAGCAATGAATCCAGCATCAGGTAGGTTTCCAGGGGCGGGTCGACACGGCTATGACACGTACAGCCTTCCCGCCCCGGGTAAGGTGTGCGTGTCATAGGTCTTGTCAAACCCCGGTCCGTCTGTGCGGACTCCTGGGTCGCATACGCCATGGCCTGTTGACCAAGTATGTTGACGTATGCCGGACGAGCGTGGCGCTCGTGGGAGACTACTCCCCTAGGACGGAGCGGATTCTGCCTAGGCAAAATCCATTCGGCAAGCCTTCTTTTTCAAACGCCCGTCAACCGCGCTTGGCACGGTAGATGCGAAAACCATTGCCTTCGGCCTTGATTGCACACACGCCCAAATGCTCTTCGATCAACGGCTGGTACTTCAGGAAACTGTTGGCGACCAGGCGCAGTTCGCCACCTTTTGCCAGGTGTTTCGCCGCTTTTCGCAGCAAGTTCTCGGTGGCGAAATAATCGGTATGCACCCCGACATGGAACGGCGGGTTGCTCAAAATCGCGTTCAAACCCATCGGCGCGGCGTCGATGCCATCACCGGTCAGCACCTCGGCTTCCAGCCCGTTGGCGGCCAGGGTCAAGCGACTGCTGGCGGCGGCGAAGGCGTCCACATCCAGCATCGTTACGGTGTTGTGCGGGTAGCGACGTTTGACCGCCGCGCCCAACACACCGGCGCCGCAACCGAAGTCCAGCAAATGACCGCTCGGCAGTTTGTCCAGGTGCTCCAGCAACAGCTCGGTGCCGCGATCCAGGCGGCCGTGGCTGAATACACCCGGCAGGCTCACCACCTTGAGCGGCCCTTCGGCCAGCGGTACGTCGAACACCTGCGCCAGGCTCTCCAGCTCGACCGCTTGCGGGGCGTTGGCCACGGTGATCTGCCACAGCTGGCAATGCCGCGCGTTGTCGAGCTTGCGCGGTTTGCCGAAGGGGGCCATCTGCTTGGCGGCGCTTTCGATACCGCCTTTTTTCTCCCCCACCAGAAACAGCTCGGCGCCAGGCAGGCGCGCGGCCACGGCGTTGAGCAGGTAATCGGTGAGGTCCTTGGACTTGGGCAGGAAGATCACCGCTGCATCAAACGCGCGCTCGGGCACGTTCACGCCGAATTGGCTGCGCTCCGGGAAGCGTGCGTCGAGCGCCGCCTGGTCGCCGGCATGCCAGCACCAGCCGTGGGCGTTGGGCAGGCGGCCCAGCAGGTCGTCGGCGGGCAAGCCCACCAGCAGCAGGTTGCCTTGAAAAAGTTCGGCCTGACGAAGCAGTACTTCACTGCGCGGATCCATGGTCTGCTCCTTGAAAAGGGGCGCAGTTTATCAACTGACGACGCGCAGCGGGGCGCCGCAGAAAAAGCCCCGTGCGTTTTCCGCCAGTTGGCCGACGATACGCTGCCGCGCTTCGCGACTGCCCCAGGCATTGTGCGGGGTGACGATCAGTCGAGGAATATCGCCGGCCAGCAGCGGGTTGCCATTGACCGGTGGCTCAACACTCAGCACGTCGGTCGCTGCGCCGCCCAGGTGGCCGCCGCGCAACGCGTCAGCCAGGGCCTGTTCGTTGATCAAACCACCGCGCGCGGTGTTGACGATGAACGCGCCGGGCTTGAGCAGCGCCAGTTCACGGGCGCCGATAAAGTCGCGGGTGTGTTCATTGAGCGGGCAGTGCAAGGTCAGTGCGTCCACCTGCGCGAGCAATTCATCCAGCGGCACGCGGTCGGCACGGGCGGGGCGCCCGGGAATCGCGCCGAGTAGCACGCGCATCCCGAAGGCTTCGGCCAGGCGCGCCACAGCACTGCCCAATTCGCCATGGCCCAGCAGGCCGAGGGTTTTGCCTTCCAGCTCGACAATCGGGTGGTCCAGCAGGCAGAACTGCTTGGCCTCTTGCCATTTGCCGGCGCTCACATCGCGTTGATAGTCCTTCAGGCGCGTCGCCAGGTTGAGCAACAGCATGATCGTGTGCTGCGCCACCGAGGGCGTGCCGTAGCCCTGGCAGTTGCTCACGGTGATGCCATGGGCGCGGGCGGCCTCCAGGTCAACGTTGTTGGTGCCGGTGGCCGATACCAGGATCAGCTTGAGTTCCGGGCAGGCCGCCAGGGTCTCGCTGTTGAGCGGGATTTTGTTACTGATCGCCACCTGCGCGCCTTGCAGGCGCTCGACCACATTCTGCGGCGTGGTGCCTGTCAACAACTGCAAGTCGCTGAAACTGTCTCGCAACTCGCTGAGATCGAGGTCGCCCAGATCCAGGGACGGGTGATCAAGGAAGACGGCGCGGCGATTGTTCGTCATCAACTGTACCTTTTGCGACAGGGTTCGAAGGCGTAATCTGCCGAGCCTATCAGATGAAATAATCCGTTACTTAATGGAGTGAGTATGTACGCCGCCGAGTTTTTGACCGTAGCCCTGATTCACCTGTTGGCGGTGGCCAGTCCCGGCCCGGATTTCGCGGTGGTGGTGCGCGAAAGTGTGACCCACGGCCGTCGCGCCGGGACGTGGACCGCGCTGGGCGTGGGCTCGGCGATTTTCCTGCATGTGGGTTATTCGTTGCTCGGCATCGGCCTGATCGTGTCCCAGTCCATCGTATTGTTCAACGCACTGAAATGGGCGGCGGCCGCCTACCTGCTGTATATCGGCTTCAAGGCCCTGCGCGCGCAACCGGCCAAGCCTGTCGCCGAGGGCGAGTTGCACCGCGAAGCGGGCGAGCGCACCCCGCGCGGTGCGTTTACCGCAGGCTTCGTAACGAACGGCTTGAATCCCAAGGCAACGTTGTTCTTCCTGTCGCTGTTCACCGTAGTGATCAACCCGCACACGCCGCTGGCGATTCAGGCCGGTTACGGCGTGTACTTGGCGGTGGCGACGGCGTTGTGGTTCTGCCTGGTGGCGATGCTGTTCAGCCAGCAGCGCGTACGCGCAGGCTTTGCGCGGATGGGGCATTGGTTTGATCGGACCATGGGGGCGGTGTTGATTGCCATCGGCGTGAAACTGGCGTTTACCAGCGCGAAATAAACGCTGTTCTCAAGTAAACACAATCCAGTGTGGAAGGGGGCTTGCTCCCGATGGCGATGTTTCAGTCGACACATGCAGTGACTGATCCACCGCCATCGGGAGCAAGCCCCCTCCCACATTTGACTTCTATCGCTCCTGGGTGGTGGCGTAAAGCTAGCATTTCCCAGCCTCCGCAAATCATTCCTTTGGCTGATTTAGCTGAAACATAACCTCTCTACAGTGCAGGTCTTCAAGCCAAGACCGTGCAGTCATAAAAGGGATTCGTATGTTGCAGACCCGTGTTATTCCGCCCGCTGAAGGTGCGTACCAATATCCGTTGTTGATCAAGCGCCTGTTGATGTCCGGAACCCGCTACGAGAAGACCCGGGAAATTGTCTACCGCGACAAACTGCGCTACACCTACCCGACCCTGATCGAGCGGGTCGCGCGCCTGGCTAACGTGCTCAGCGAAGCCGGGGTCAAGGCCGGTGATACCGTGGCGGTGATGGACTGGGACAGTCATCGTTACCTGGAATGCATGTTCGCCATTCCGATGATCGGCGCGGTAATCCACACCATCAACGTGCGCCTGTCGCCGGAACAGATTCTCTACACCATGAACCACGCCGAGGACCGCTTCGTGCTGGTCAACAGCGAGTTTGTGGGGCTTTACCAGGCCATCGCCGGGCACCTCACCACCGTCGAAAAGACCCTGCTGCTCACCGACGGCGAAGCCAAGACCGCCGAGTTGCCCAACCTGGTGGGTGAGTATGAAACCCTGCTGGCCGCTGCCAGCCCGAAGTACGACTTCCAGGATTTCGACGAAAATTCCGTCGCCACTACCTTCTACACCACCGGCACCACCGGTAACCCGAAAGGCGTGTACTTCACCCATCGCCAACTGGTGCTGCACACCATCGGCGTGGCGACCATCATGGGCAGCGTCGACAGCGTGCGCCTGCTGGGCACCAACGACGTGTACATGCCGATCACGCCGATGTTCCACGTGCATGCGTGGGGCTTGCCGTATGTGGCGACCATGCTCGGTCTCAAACAGGTCTACCCCGGTCGCTACGACCCCGAATACCTGGTGGAGCTGTGGCGCAAGGAGAAGGTCACCTTTTCCCACTGCGTGCCGACCATTTTGCAAATGGTGCTCAACGCCAAGGCCGCCCAGGGCGTGGATTTTGGCGGCTGGAAAATCGTCATCGGCGGCAGCGCCCTCAACCGTACGCTGTATGAGGCGGCGAAGGCGCGTGGGATTCAACTGACCGCCGCGTACGGCATGTCCGAGACGGGCCCGCTGGTGTCCTGCGCCCACCTCAACGAAGAACTGATGGCCGGCACCGAGGACGAGCGCATCACCTACCGCATCAAGGCCGGTGTGCCTGGGCCATTGGTGGAAGCGGCGATCATGGACACCGAGGGTAACTTCCTGCCCGCCGACGGCGAGTCTCAGGGCGAGTTGGTGCTGCGCGCGCCGTGGCTGACCGAGGGTTATTACAACGAACCGCAGAAGGGCGCCGAGCTGTGGGCGGGTGGCTGGATGCACACGGGCGACGTGGCCACCCTCGATGCATTTGGCGTGATCGATATTCGCGACCGCATCAAGGACGTGATCAAGACCGGTGGCGAATGGATCTCCTCCCTGGCCCTCGAAGACCTGGTCAGCCGTCACCCGGCGGTACGCGAAGTAGCGGTGGTGGGCATCGCCGACCCGCAGTGGGGCGAACGCCCATTTGCGTTGCTGGTGGTGCGTGATGGTCATGAGATTGGGGCCCGCGAGCTCAAGGAGCACCTCAAGCCTTTTGTCGAATTGGGCCATTTGAGCAAGTGGGCGATCCCGAGCCAGATCGCCGTTGTTACGGAAATTCCCAAGACCAGCGTCGGCAAGCTCGACAAAAAACGTATCCGCGTTGACATCATTGAATGGCAGGCCAACAACAGCACCTTCCTGTCCACCCTCTGAGCTGATTTGCCGTGCCTTCGTGGCACGGCGATGCTCTATCTCGCGCCTTCACTTGTGATTTGCCAATTTTCAGCCATCCTTGCCGCGTCGGCCTTCGCCGACATGGCGAAAGGGCTGTGGCAGACGGGTTGGTGATGCAAATCACACTTTAGAGGGATCAAGCGGTACCCCCTGCTGGCTATAGTCCCACCCAGAGTTTTTCAAGGATGCGTCGCTTCGGGCCATGGAGGTTCAGTTGCCAGGCGGCATTGGAATCGTTGTATTCCGGCCGTTACAAGCATCACAGACAGAACTCACTGCCATAACAATAATGCACATGGAGTAGCGTCGATGACCTCAGTAAACCAGTTCTGGCGCCGGGCAAAGTTGCCCCTGGCCGTCAGCCTCGCCTCTACGCTCGCCGGGCCCGCATTCGGCGTCAGTTTCAATATCGGTGAAATCGAAGGTAGTTTTGACTCCTCCCTGTCGGTGGGGACGAGCTGGTCGACGGCGGGTCGAAATAAAGACCTAATCGGGGTCAACAACGGTGGCAAGGGGTTGTCGCAAACCTCCGATGACGGTCACTTGAACTTCGACAAGGGCGATGCATTCTCGAAGATCTTCAAAGGGGTCCATGACCTTGAGTTGAAATATGGCGATACCGGCATCTTTGTACGGGGCAAGTACTGGTATGACTTCGCGCTGCAAAACGAAGACTTAGACTTCAAAAACGTCAGCAATGACAACCGCAAAGAGGGCGCCAAGTCCTCGGGCGGGCAGATCCTCGATGCATTTATCTACCACAACTACACCATCGCTGATCAGCCGGGCAACGTGCGGTTCGGTAAACAGGTGGTCAGTTGGGGAGAAAGTACGTTTATTGGTGGCGGCATCAACTCCATTAACCCGATAGACGTGTCTGCGTTCCGTCGCCCGGGGGCCGAAATCAAGGAAGGCTTGATTCCCGTCAACATGTTCTACGTTTCGCAGACGCTGACCGATAACCTGTCGGCTGAAGCGTTCTACCAGTTGGAGTGGGACCAGACCGTTACCGATAACTGCGGGACGTTCTTCTCCCAGCCGGATGTGATTTCAGACGGTTGCAGCGATAACCTGCGTTTGCTGGCCAAGCGCTCGACTATTGCGGCCACCGCGCCGGGTCGCGGGGCGCTCGCTCAGTTTGCTGCTCGGGGCGTGGACACCAACGAAGAAGGTACCTTGGTGCGTCGAGGCGGTGATCGGGATGCGCGCGACAGTGGCCAGTTTGGTGTGGCCATGCACTATAACTTTGAGCCGCTGGACACCGAGTTCGGCGCCTATTTCATGAACTATCACAGTCGTGCACCGATCTTCAGCGCAACCGCGGCTCCTGCCTCGGCTTATGCAATTGCACCCGCCTTCGGCGCGTTGGCGCCGGTGTTTATCGCCGGTAACTCCAAGTACTTTATCGAGTACCCTGAAGATATTCGTCTGTACGGTCTGAGCTTCTCGACCACATTGCCCACGGGAACTGCCTGGAGCGGTGAACTCAGCTATCGCCCTAACGCGCCGGTGCAGCTCAATACAACCGACATCCTTTATGCCGGCGTCAAAGACTTGGGCGGTACATTTTCGAATGCCTCCTTACTCAGCGGTGCCAGGGGGCAGGACTTGAATGGTTACCGTCGTAAGGAAATCACTCAGTTCCAGACCACACTGACGCACTTTTTTGATCAGGTGATGGGTGCGAGTCGCTTGACTCTGGTGGGCGAGGTGGGTGTGACGCATGTGGGCGGGCTTGAGAGCAAGTCCAAGGTTCGTTATGGCCGCGATCCTGTCTTCGGGCCTGGCGCTTTACCGTCTACCGGCGGCCGTAATACCTGCTCGCAAATCCTCAACCCGTCCACTATCGGTGGGGCTGGCCCGGGTGCTGACGCCAGCAATGTATCCAAGTATTGCGATAACGATGGTTTCACCACGGCCACCTCATGGGGCTATCGTGGACGCGCTATTTGGGAGTACCCGGATATGTTTGCCGGTGTAAACCTCAAGCCGAGCGTGGCATGGTCCCATGACGTCAAAGGTTACTCGCCTGGTCCTGGCGGCAACTTCGAGGAAGGTCGCAAGGCAGTAAGTTTGGGTGTGGATGCGGAGTACCAGAACACCTACACCGTGGGCTTGAACTACACCAACTTCTTTGGTGGCAAGTTCAGCACCGTGGACGATCGTGATTTTATCGCCTTGAGCGCGGGCATGAACTTCTAAGCACACTCTCATTAGCAGTATGTTTTCAGGAAGAACCAGAACATGAAAATAACCAAAAGTCTGTTGCACGTCGGTGTGCTTGGGCTGTCGATCCTGGCGAGTAACGTCATGGCGGCGGTGTCGGCGGATGAAGCCGCCAAGCTGGGCACGACCCTGACGCCGATGGGCGCGGAAATGGCCGGTAACGCAGCGGGCACCATCCCTAAATGGTCGCCTATGCCTACCAACGCCGGCGCCGTCGACGCCCGTGGTTTCCTGGCTAACCCGTACGCCAGCGAACAACCGCAATTCACCATCACCGCGCAGAACGTCGAGCAGTACAAAGACAAGTTGGCGCCGGGGCAGTACGCGATGTTCAAGCGTTACCCGGAAACCTTCAAGATGCCGGTCTACCCGACCCATCGCGGCGCTACCGTGCCGGCCGATGTGTTCGCGGCCATCAAGAAGAACGCCACCACCACCAACCTGGTGTCGGGCGGCAACGGCCTGGAAAACTTTGAAACCGCCGTACCGTTCCCGATCCCGAAAAGCGGTGTGGAAGTTATCTGGAACCACATCACCCGTTATCGCGGCGGCAGCGTGACCCGTCTGGTGACCCAGGCCACGCCGCAAACCAACGGTTCCTACAGCCTCGTGTACTTCCGCGACCAGTTCGTGTTCCGCGACAAGATGAAGGACTTCGACCCGAAGAACCCGGGCAACGTGCTGTTCTACTTCAAGCAGCAAGTGACCGCGCCGGCACGCCTGGCCGGTGGTGTGCTGCTGGTGCACGAAACCCTGGACCAGGTGAAGGAGCCGCGTTCGGCGTGGGTCTACAACGCCGGCCAGCGCCGTGTGCGCCGGGCGCCGCAAGTGTCCTATGACGGGCCAGGTACCGCCGCCGATGGCCTGCGGACCTCCGACAACCTTGACATGTACAACGGTGCGCCGGATCGCTACGACTGGAAACTGGAAGGCAAGAAGGAAATCTACATCGCCTCCAACAGTTACAAGATCGACGATCCGAAGCTCAAGTACGCCGACATCATCAAGGCCGGCCACATCAACCAGGACCTGACACGCTACGAGCTGCGCCGTGTCTGGCACGTGGTCGCGACCTTGAAGGAAGGCCAGCGCCACATCTATGCCAAGCGTGATTTCTTCATCGACGAAGACACCTGGCAAGCGGCGGTGATCGACCACTACGACGGTCGTGGTCAACTGTGGCGCGTCGCCGAGGCCCATGCCGAGAACTACTACGACAAGCAAGTGCCGTGGTACGCCCTGGAAACCCTCTACGACCTGCAGTCCGGCCGCTACCTGGCCCTGGGCATGAAGAACGAAGAGAAACAGGCCTATGACTTCGGCTTCACCGCCACCACCAGCGACTTCACCCCAGCGGCCCTGCGCCAGGACGGTGTTCGCTAAGCTGCACGAGTGACTCAATGTGGGAGGGGGCTTGCTCCCGATAGCGGTGTGACAGTCAACGCATGTATTGACTGATCCGCTTCTATCGGGAGCAAGCCCCCTCCCACTTTTTGTTTGTGGCGATATTTCTTGTCTCAGTTCTTTTTCAGGCAAATGTTGCAAAGATCTACAAACCCACCGCTTTTACCGCTAGTCTGCGGACATCTGCAATGCCGACAACAGCCTTCTACAAGAGCCCGGCGATGACTGATCTGTCCCGAATCCAAGGGCCTGCCAGTAGGGTAATCCCGACCCTGGAAGGTCGCTTCTACAGGCCTCCGCTGCCTGACGGCTACGTGCCGCGCCCGCGCCTGTGTGAACGGCTGAGTGCCGGGCTGGAAGGGCGGTTGCTGTTGGTCAGCGCACCGGCTGGGTTCGGCAAGAGTTCATTGGCGGTGGAGTTCTGCCAGGGCCTGCCGGCTCACTGGCAAAGCCTGTGGTTGGGCCTGAGCCCACGGGACAACGACCCGGGGCGTTTTCTTGAGCGCCTGCTCGAAGGGTTGCAGCATTACTTCCCCGCACTCGGCGCCCACTCCCTGGGCTTGCTGAAAATGCGCCAGCGGCACCAACCCTTCGCGTTTGAAGAATGGCTCGATGGCCTGCTCGATGAACTGACCGTGCACCTGTCCACCCGTGCGCCATTATTGCTGGTGCTGGATGACTACCATCTGGCCCAGGGACCGGTGCTGGACCGTTGCCTGCAATTTTTCCTCAACCATCTGCCCGATGGCCTGGTGGTGCTGGTCACCAGCCGCCAGCGCCCGGACTGGCATCTGGCGCGCTTGCGGTTGTCACGGCACTTGCTGGAGTTGCACGAGCAAGACCTGCGCCTGACCCATGCCGAATCCCAGGCGTTGCTGGATCGCCACAGCAGTTCCTTGAGTGGTGAAGCCCTCGACAACCTGATCCGCCGCAGCGAAGGCTGGGTGGCCGGCCTGCGCTTTTGGCTGCTGGCGGCTTCCGAAGCCGGCAACGAAAGCGCCTTGCCGCAAAGCCTGCACGGTGGGGAAGGGCTGATCCGCGACTACCTGCTGGAAGAAGTGATCGACTGCCTGCCACCCGAAGTGCAGGCGTTCCTGTTCGACACTGCGCCCCAGGACCGTTTTTGCAGCGAGTTGTGCGATGCCGTGCGCGAAGCCCATGACAGCGCCGAGATCCTGCGTTACCTGCAAGCCCACCAGGTGTTTCTGGTGCCGTTGGACGAGCAGGGGCACTGGTACCGTTATCATCATTTGTTCTCCGACCTGCTGCGCACCCGCCGCGCGAGCAGCAATGTATTGCCGGCCGCCAGCCTGCACCTGCGCGCTTGCCGTTGGTTCAACGCCCAGGGCTTGATCGACGAGGCGGTGGAGCAGGCGTTGCGCGCCGGGCACCTCGACGTGGCGGCCAACCTGGTGCAGAACCTGTCCGAAGAACAACTGCTGGCCGAGCAGAATGTCGGCATGTTGCTGCGCTGGAAAATGGACTTGCCCGACAGCCTGCTGATTAGCACGCCGCGCCTGATTGTGCTGTACAGCTGGGCATTGGGGTTGGCCTGCCAGCTGGATGCGGCGGAGGAATTATCCGCGTACCTCAGTCGCTTCCTGCCGGCGCCCTCGGCCACTGCACAGCGCTCGATGCTGGCCCAGTGGCTTGCGCTGAGCGGGATTATCGCCCGGGGCCGCGGGGATCGTGAATTGACTCAGCGCTATTGCAGCGAGGCGTTGGAAAGCCTGCCGCAACGGCGTTACGGCCAGCGTCTGGTGTGCCTGTCGACCCTGTCCAACCTGGCCATCGCCGATGGTGATTTGTGGCGCGCCCGAGGCCTGAACCGCGAATCCCTGGAACTGGCGCAGCGCGTCGGCAACCCGTTGTTCGAAGCCCTGGCCCATTACGACCGTGCACGGGTGCTGCAGGCACGTGGCGAAATCCTGCGCGCCCTCGATGAAGTGCGCCAGGGCCTGCAACGCCTGCACGGCCTGGCACCGCAGCGGTTGTATGCGGTGCGTGCGCGGTTGTCGCTCTACGAAGGCTATTTGCTGTTGGTGCGCAACCAGCCTGAAACCGGCATCGCCCACCTGCGCGCGGGCCTGGCCGAGGCGCGCGCCTGTCGCGACATCAGCGTGCTGATCGGCCATTGTGTGATCGCCAGCTTCGAAGGGCGGCGCAATGACTTTCCCAAAGCCTTCGCCGAACTCGCCGAAGCCGAGCGCCTGATGCATATCTGGGATGTGCCGCCGATCTACTACCTGGCGATGATTACCCTGATCAAATGCGAACTGTGGCTGGCCCAAGGCCGCACCGACCTGGCGGATGCCTGGCTGACGCGGCTGGGGCAGACTTACCACGGCGAACAGGCCGCCGCTGCACCGGAATTCCACCCGCACTTGCCGCAACATATCGGGCTGCAACAAGCCGCCCTCGATGCCGTCCGCCATCAACCCCAGGCGGCGCTGGAGCGGCTCGAAGCACTGGCGCAACAGGCTCACAACTGCGGGCGCCAGATGATTGCCCTGATGGCGCTGACCCAGCAGGCGCAGTTGCTGCTGGAGTGCGGTCAGGATGCCAAGGCGCGTCCGGTACTGGCCCAGGCGTTTGAGGCGGGCGCCGGGGGGGCGTTACAGCCGTTCCAGCGCTTGTTGGACGGGTATCCGGACTGGATGCGCGAGCAATTGGGCAAAGACCCGCAAGGTCCGCTGCACCAGAGCCTGCTCGCACTTCTCCCAGCGGTGGTGACTCCCGAGGTTACGACCACCCACGAAACCCTGAGCACGCGCGAGCTGGCGGTCCTGCAACTGATCGCCCAAGGCTGTTCTAACCAGGAAATCAGCAACCAGCTGTTTATCTCCCTGCACACCGTCAAGACCCACGCCAGCCACATCAACAGCAAACTCGGGGTGGAGCGACGCACCCAGGCCGTGGCCCGAGCCAAGGCGATGGGCTTGCTGGCGTAAGTGCCGGGCGGTTTACGGTGCCGTCGGGCACTGGCCGGTTGACCTGTCGACCGCCTGGCTGACCTGCGCGGCAAAGCGCTTGAGATTGTTTTGATGGGCGAGCACCACGTTGTCGATGCTCGGCCCGGCGGGCGACTGCAACGTGGTCCGGCAGGTCAGCGGTGGGCGCTCGGTGCCCCCGGCCGGGCGCAGGCGCCATTTGACGTCGAGCAGCGCGTACTGGCCGGGTACTGAGTCAAAGCGCTGCACTTCAAGACGCAACAACATCGATTGTCGAGGGTTGCTATTGGCCAGTTGGTCCACCAGCGCACTCCTCAGCTCATCCGCGAGGCTCGCGGCCCACCACTGGGTTTCCAGGATCGCCACGCCGCTGTCGCCCTGGCGAATCACGATCTGCGGTCGGTCGACCTGGGGTGGAACGGTGATGCTTTCGATCCGGATGCTGCCCGCGTCGGCCCCAGTGGCCGTATTCCAGTGCGCCGGTGTCAGCGTATGAAAGGTAATCGGAGTACTGCTGCACGCCGCCAGCAACAGCAGCATGCCGACCACTGTGATTTTCAACGGAAACGTCATGGCGCTTGCTCCAGGGGTCATTTGCGCGGAGGTCCTTGCAGGTCCAGGGGCGCGGCGTTGTCGGGGCGTCCGCGAATCAGCGATTCCGGGTGACGGCCCAGGTAGTCCGACAGCTCGCGCAGGGAGCGCGACATGCGGCTCAGTTCATCCAGGGTCTGGGTCAGCTGTTCGCGCTGCGGTGAATCCTCGGCCAGGGTCGAACTGGCCGATTGCAGCGTCTTGCTCACATCAGCCAGGGTGTTCTGAACGCTGGGCAGGGTTTTGGCGTTGAACTGGGTCAGGCCTTTGCGCAGCTCGACAAGGTTGCTGTCGAGGTTGCCGGCAATGCGTTCGATCGGCAGTTGGTTGATCTTGTTGACGATGTTCTCGAGTTTTTCCTGTAGCTGCTCCAGGTTACCGGGAATGGTTGGAATGCTGACAGGGCGCAGGCTGGGGTCAAACTTGACCTTCTCGGCTTTCGGGTAGAAGTCCAGCGCGATGTATAGCTGGCCGGTCAGCAGGTTGCCACTGCGCGCCTGGGCACGCAGGCCATTTTCGATGAACGAGCCGATCAGCCGAACGCCGGCGGCCTCATCGTTGGGGTTATGGTTCATGACCTTGAGCAGTTTGGTGTGGGCCTGCCCGAGCAACTGTGGGTAGATCACGATGCCGACGTTGAGCGGGAAGCTGCGTTTTTTTGCGTCGTAGTCCAGGT
Organism: Pseudomonas sp. SB113; assembly: GCF_040754745.1. Taxonomy (NCBI): domain Bacteria; kingdom Pseudomonadati; phylum Pseudomonadota; class Gammaproteobacteria; order Pseudomonadales; family Pseudomonadaceae; genus Pseudomonas; species Pseudomonas sp. SB113. The sequence continues at coordinate 498,931 of NZ_JBFMHW010000001.1, read as the reverse complement.
TGATCGACACCACTTTGCCAAATTCAACGCCGAGGAACTCCACCGGCGCACCGACCTTGAGCCCGCGCAATGCCTGGTCGAATCGCAGGGCCATGTATTGCCCCTCGCCATTGGGTGGGGCCAGGGCGCTGACTTGGTCGTCGAACAGCTCAAAGGTACGGGCTTCGTCGGCTGGTTTGTCGTTGGGGCTGTACGGCGGCGCCTGAAAGGCGATGCCACCCACCAGCATGGACGAGAGCGATTCGGTTTTCAGCGCGAAGCCATTGGCGCCTACGCTCAGGTCAATTCCGCTGGCGTTCCAGAAACGCGTGTTTTCGGTGACATAGGCATCATTCGGTGCATGCACGAATACCTCGACATTGATGCCCTTGCCTTCGGCGTCCAGCTCGTAGGCCACCACCTGGCCGACCTCGATTTTGCGGTAGTACACCGGTGAGCCGATATCCAGCGAACCGAGGGTCTGCGTGTGCAGCGTGAAGCGCTTGCCCGGTTCGCCGTAGGTGATGGGCGGCGGGTTTTCCAGGCCTTTGAAGTGTTTGGCGCGTGTGTCGGATTGGCCGATGTCGGCACCGATGTAGTCGCCGGAGAGCAGGGTGTCGATGCCGGATACACCGCCGGCGCCGATACGCGGGCGCACTACCCAGAACTGCGAGTCGGCGCGGGTGAAGCTTTCGGCCTGCTTGGCCAATTGAACGGTCGCGTTGACGCTTTTCTGGTCGTCACTCAGGGCGACATCGGTCACCTGGCCTATTACCACGTTGCGGTACTTGACCTCGGTTTTATTCGCGGTCAGGCCACTGCCAGTCTTGAAGTTGAGAGTGATGGTCGGGCCCTGCTGGAGGACGCTGTGTACCACCAGCGAAATCCCCACCAGCACCGCGACGATCGGCACGATCCACACCAGCGAAACGCTGAAGCGTCGTGTCTTGATCGCAGGCGACCCTGGGGCTTGCGGGGTGTCAGTGGGATGTGACGTCATCCGCGGTCTCCTTGTTGTGTGGGGTTTCCCAGATCAGCCTCGGATCGAAGCTCATGGCGGCCAGCATGGTAAACACCACCACCAGACCGAAAAACAGGATGCCCAGGCGCGGCTCGATGGTGCCCAGGGCCTGGAACTTCACCAGCGCGGCCACCAGCGCGACCACGATGACATCGAGCATGGACCAGTAGCCAATCAGCTCGACGAAGCGGAACAGCTTCGACCGTTCCTTGCGTGCCCACAGGCTATTGCGCTGCACGGTGACCAGCAGCAGGGTCAGGGACACAAACTTGATGCCGGGCACTGCGATGCTGGCGATGAAAATAATCAGCGCAATGTCCCACGCGCCATGCTGCCAGAATTCCAGCACGCCGCTCATGATGGTGCTGTCCGCCCCCGAGCCGAACATCGTGGTGTTCATCACCGGCAGCAGATTGGCCGGCACATAGAACGCCAGTGCGGTGAGCATGTAGGCCCAGGTGCGCGTCAGTGAGCTGACCTTGCGCCGGTGCAAGGACGCGCCACAGCGCTCGCATTCGGTCGGCCCGGTGCGCATGTCACAGGACAATCCGCAGCTGTGGCAGAGGCACAGGTCGAGCTCGCTGGCCGTCGGCGGTGTGTTCATACGCTGTCCCACAGGTCGCGCACATCGCGTCCGGCAATGCGGATCAGCAACAGGCTGAGCACGGCCAGGGCAAACAGGCCGGTGCCGGGTATCACATCAAGCATGCCGGCCAGCTTGAACACCGCCACCATCGCACCGAGCAGGCATACCTCCAGCATGCTCCAGGGCCTGAGCGCCTCCAGCCAACGCATACACAATCGGAATGCGGGTGAGCGTTTGCCCCTGAGGGCAAAACTCAGGACCCACATCAGTAGCAGTAACTGGAACACCGGCGCGATGATGATGGAAATGGCCGCCACCAACGCGATAAACGTGATCGGCCCCAGGCTCAGCGCTACCACCGAATCCCATAACGTGGCGCTGCTTTTCAGGCCTTGCAGGCTGATACTCATCACGGGATAGAAATTGGCGAACGTCCACAGCACCGCAGCCGTCAGCGTCAGGGCTAGGCGCTGTTGCACCGACAGGCCGTTGTAGCGCTGGAGCACCCCGGCGCAACGTACACAGAAGGCTTTTTGATGTCTGGCGAGCGTGACTTTTTCGTAAACGCAATCGCAGTGCTCGCAGATGATCAGTTGATTCGCCATGGGGCTCGCTCCAACGCGGCATGCTTGTGGGGGCCTGGATTGTTTTTCGATGGCGCTGGCAAGCTTAGCAGTCGCTGCTCTTCAGGTCTGGCGCCTCGTCAACCATACTGTGCGGAATATGCCATAGAGCCCGCAGGAGCACCGATGAATATTGAAAAAGCCGCGCTGATCCGCGAAACCTTCCCGGTCGGCCCTTTGCAGTGCAACTGCACGATCATTGGCGACCCCATCACCAAAAAGGCCATCGTGGTCGACCCGGGTGGCAACCATGAGTTGATCCTGGCACGTCTCGATGCGCTGGGCCTGAAAGTGGTGAGCATCATCCACACCCATGCCCATCTCGATCACTTCCTGGCCTCGGGACAATTGAAGGAAAAGACCGGTGCCACCCTGCATCTGCACAAGGAAGACCAGTTTCTCTGGGACAACCTGGAGATGCAGTGCCAGATGTTTGGTGTGCCCTACACCCCGGTGCCGTCGCCGGATCGCTGGCTGGCCGATGATGAGGCGTTGGCCTGCGGATGCGGTGTTGCGCTGCATACACCGGGGCACACGCCAGGTTCGATGAGCTTCTGGTTTGCCGATGCCAAACTGCTGATTGCCGGGGACACGCTGTTTCGGCGCGGCGTAGGGCGTACGGATTTGTGGGGTGGGGACCAGGCGACGATCGTGCGTTCGATCAAGCAGCGGCTCTACACGCTGGACGAAGGCGCGACGGTGGTGACCGGTCATGGCCCGGATACGCGCCTGGGTGACGAGATGCGTGAGAACCCGTTTGTGCGGGCGTGAAAGGAAGTGTTCAAACGGCAATCCGCTGTAGCAAAAACTCAGGCCGCGTTCAGCGTGTGTCTGCTACGGTTTCTGTCGTAGCGCAAGTCCCGAACGTTTTGTTACAGCTCGGGGCGCGCCCACGGAATTTTTACCGTTTGTCGCGTTCCAAACTCGGCACGGGTCCATTGCCAATGTCCTTTGCACCACAGAATGCAAAAAGTAGGAGCTCCCTTCATGTTCACTCCGCGTCGTCTGCTTGTTGTTGCTACCGCCGTAGCCCTGTTGTCCGGCTGCGCTTCACCTAATCCTTATGACGGCAGCAGCCAGGGACAGGCGAATAATGAATCCAGCGGTATGAGCAAGACCGCCAAGTACGGTGGCCTGGGTGCCCTGGCCGGTGCATTGGCGGGTGCTGCCATCGACCATAACAACCGTGGCAAGGGCGCGCTGATCGGTGCGGTGGTTGCGGGTGCCGGCGCTGCGGGTTACGGCTACTACGCCGACCAGCAGGAAAAGAAACTGCGCGAGAGCATGGCCAATACCGGGGTTCAAGTTCAGCGCCAGGGCGACCAGATCAAGCTGATCATGCCGGGTAACATCACGTTCGCCACCAACTCGGACGCGATCTCCAGCAGCTTCTACCAGCCGCTGAACAACCTGGCCAACTCCCTCAAGCAGTTCAACCAGAACACCATCCAGATCGTCGGCTACACCGACAGCACCGGCAGCCGCCAACTGAACATGGACCTGTCCCAGCGTCGTGCCCAGAGCGTGGCCAACTACCTGACTTCCCAAGGCGTCAACGGTGCGAACCTCAGCGCGCGCGGTGCCGGCCCGGATAACCCGATTGCCAGCAACGCCGACGTGAACGGTCGTGCGCAGAACCGTCGCGTAGAAGTAAACCTCGGCCCGATCCCCGGCCAGCAGTACGGCCAGCCTGGCGCGCAGCAACAAGCGCCGCAGCAGAACAACCAGTTCCAGGGCAACCCGTATCAGCAATACCAATAAACGCTGACCACTAAAAAGGGCGCCATGCAGTCAATGCATGGCGCCCTTTTTGTCGCCGGATATTTTACAGGTGGAACCGGCTGACGAGGGTGTTGAAAGACGTCGCGAGGTTCGACAACTCTTGGGTCGATGCATTGGTCTGGTGCGCGCCGGCTGCTGTTTGTGTCGACAGGTCCTGGATATTCACCAGGTTGCGGTCGACTTCGCGCGCCACATGGGCCTGTTCTTCCGAGGCTGTTGCGATCACCAGGTTGCGCTCGTTGATCTGGGAAATTCCCTCGGCGATCTGTTCCAGCGCCTCGCCCGTGGCCTGGGCCAGGGTCTGAGTGTCGTTGACCAATGCCTGGCTTTTGCCCATGGCGCCTACGGCCTGGTCGGCACTGCTTTGCACAGCATTGATCATGCTTTCGATCTCTCCGGTCGAGGCCTGGGTGCGGGCGGCGAGGGCGCGTACTTCATCCGCGACCACGGCAAAGCCGCGACCTTGCTCCCCGGCCCTGGCAGCCTCGATGGCGGCATTGAGGGCCAGCAGGTTGGTCTGCTCGGCAATGCCCCGAATCACGTCCAAGACCTTGCCGATATCACGCACCTGGCCGGCCAGGTCCTTGACCATGGTGGTCGACGTGTCGATCTCGCCAGTGGCGTGGTTGATCGCGTTGACAGCCTTGCGCGCCTGGTCGCGGCCGTTGGTGGCCTGTTCACTGGTGGTGCGGGAAGCCTCGGAGGTGGACACCGCATTACGCGCCACTTCTTCTACCGCTGAGGTCATCTCGGTCACCGCCGTCGCGGCTTGCTGGATCTCGTCGTTCTGGCGAACCAGGCTGCGGCTGCCGTTATCGGTAACCGCTGTGAGTTCTTCTGCGGCAGACGCCAATTGGTCAGAGGCGCTGGCAATTTGCTGGATCGTTTGCTTCAAGCTCGATTGCATATCGCCCAGTGCGCTCAACAGTTGGCCGGTTTCGTCGCGGCTGGTGCTGACGATGGCCTGGGTCAGGTCGCCATCGGCAATGCGTCGTGCGCTGGTCACGGCCGTGGCAATTGGGCGGCTGATCAGGCGGCTGATAAACAGGCCCAAAAGAATCGCCGCAATAAACGCCAGCACAATGCCCGAGTACAGGGTGTTCTTCGCCAAAGATTCTTGCACCGTTGCATCCGTTGCGTTCTCTGCAACCTGGCGATCATTGGAGTCGACCATGATGGTCAGTTCATCCATCACGGTGCGATAGTTTTTTTGCAGGTCACCGAACAGCAGCGTTCGCGCCTTATCCAGCTCATGCGCATTCAGCAGCGCGATGTACTGCTGGACCATGGCTTGATACACCGGCCAGTCACGCTCCATTTTATCGCCGGCTGCGCGCTCATCATCCGCCAGAGGGCGCTGGCGATAGAGGGTAAATGCCTTCTCGCTTGCCAGTCGATTGGCGTTCATCGAGGCGATGAATTCGTCTTTCACCGACTGGGATGCATCGCTGGCGTGGGCGATATACAGGCGATACAGATCGCGACTTTGCCCCACGGCCTTGATCTTGGTCTGAGCGCTGTTGGCGATGGCGACCAGGTTGTTGTTGAACACCGACCTGAGGCTTTCCGACAGCGCAGATACCCCCCGGCTACCCAGCACGCCCACGCCCAGGGTAATCAGGGCGCAGAGTGAAAAGGAGGTGATCAGTTTGGTTGAGAGTTTTGCATCGTTAAGCCAGCTCATCGGTTCGTCCTGGGAGATGCTGATGGATTCATCAACGAAGTGAGGGCCGGCACCTCGGCGGTGACGGCAGTTGTCGTACCTCTATCGACAGCGTTTTACAGGACTGAAGGCTAAATGACAGCACACACGTTCAAGCATCACGAAAATTTAAAGAAATTCGTCTGTTTTTTTCAAAAATATCATTAACGTGACCACGAAGAATTCCGGTGATGCTTCGAAAGCATTGATTTAGACGCGTCTGAATGGATGCTCGACTGATGTCATTTGGCCTTTAAATTTGTTGCCAAATATTGCGTCGCGTGAAATATTCGCGGCGTGCTGTCATATGACGTCCTATGACATCTCGAATTTTCGATGATTCACAGCAACGTGTGAGTCCTCGAAAGTCATGAATACAGTGCTTAAGGTAAAAGTCATGCCGCGTAAAACGGGTAGGGGAACAAGCACTAGGTATGTGCTGGCGAGCGTGCTCACGCTTGTCGCGTGTATCGCCAGCAGTGCTCAGGGCCAGGCGCTGGATGACACTTCGTCACCCGGCAAGCGCCTGGCGATCGCAGCGGATTGCGTGGCGTGTCACACCGCGCCAGGCGGCCAGCCTTTTGCGGGCGGCTACCCGCTCAGCTCGCCGATGGGGGTGATTTATTCGACCAATATCACCCCGTCCAAATCTGCGGGTATCGGCGGCTATACCGCTGAGCAATTCGCTCGTGCGGTAAGGGACGGCGTCACGCCGAATGGCACGCACCTCTATCCAGCAATGCCTTACACCTCCTACGCGAAGATGACCGATGCCGATGTAGCGGACCTCTACCACTACTTCATGCACGAAGTGCAGCCCGTCGACGCCACGACACAGAAGACCGATCTGGACTTCCCGTTCAACATTCGCGCGTCGATGCTTGGCTGGAATGCGTTATTCCATAGCCAGAAGCGCTTCACCCCGGATCCCGGGAAATCCGCCGAAGTGAACCGTGGCGACTACTTGGTTAATGCCCTGGCCCACTGCGACACCTGCCACACCCCGCGCAATGTGCTGATGGCGGCCGATAACAGCAAGCCACTCGCCGGTGGCGCATTGGGCAGTTGGTACGCGCCCAACATCACTTCTGACAAAACCAGCGGCATCGGCGCCTGGTCCAGCGATGATCTGGTGGCTTACCTGCGTACCGGCCATGTGGAAGGCAAGGCGCAGGCCGCCGGGCCAATGGCCGAAGCGGTCGAGCACAGCCTGCAACATCTGGACGATGTCGACCTCAAGGCCATCGCCGCTTACCTGCTGCAAACCCAGCCGATCAACACCGGTGAGACCAAAGCTCGGCATGAGTTCGGCCAAGCCTCCAGCGATGAGTTGACCCTGCGCGGTGGCAAACCCGAAGACAACCCTGGCTGGCATATTTTCAGCGGCACCTGCGCCAACTGTCACCAGGCCAATGGCCAGGGCACCCGTGAATACCCGTCGCTGTTCCACAACACCGCCACCAGCCGCAGCGACAACCTGATCGCCGCAATCGTCTATGGCGTGCACCGCGAGGTGGATGGCGTGGCTATCGACATGCCGGCGTTCGGCCCGGATGCGTTGTTTACCGATCGCCTCAATGACCAGCAGATTGCCGACGTGAGCAACTATGTGCTGTCCCGCTACGGCAATGATGCGCAGAAGGTGTCCGCCGCCGATGTGGCTCAGGTTCGCGCGGGTGGCCCCAAGGCGCCGTTGGCGGTGATGGCCAAGTTCGCGCCTCCGGCGATCATCCTTGCCTGCATCCTGATTGCCTTGGCGGTGATCCTAATTGTCCGTCGCCGACGTCTGGAGGTTTGAACCATGGACTCATCAATCAATGCACTCTCACGCCGCAGCTTGTTGCGCGGCTCGGTCACGTTGGGGTTGACCGCGCTGGTCAGCGGCCTGGTGCCCTGGCAGTCGGTTATGGCGGCCGCTCAGTCGGACGCCGACTTTGCGGCCCTGTCGCAGTTTCTGGTCAGTCGTCCGGTCAACGCGGTTCTGGCGGCTCGTTACTACGCGGCCCTGGATAAACGTGCGCCGAACTTTTCGGCCCATGTGATCGCCCTCAAGCAGTTGATCGCCGAACGTGGCCTCAAGCATGTCGATGATTACCTGGCGCTGGCCGATGCCGATCCGTCGTTGAAGATAACGGCTACCAGCATCATTTCGGCCTGGTATCTGGGCATCGTCGGCGAGCCGGCCGACGCGGAACTCGTCAGCTACAGCGAAGCGCTGATGTACCGACCCACTCACGGCACTCTCATCATCCCCACTTACGGTGGCGGCCCGGACTCATGGGGCCCCAAACCTAAAGCGCCACAGGATTTCAAACTATGAGCAAGGCTGATTTCGATGCCGACGTAGTCATCATCGGCTCCGGTGTCATGGGCGGGCTGATTGCCACCGGCTTGGCCAAGGCGAACAAGTCGGTGATCGTTCTTGAGGCCGGCCCTCGGGTCAATCGCCGCGATGTGGTGGAAACCTTTCGCAATGCGCCGGTCAAGCTGTCACTGGCCAACGCCAAACTGCAGGGCGCAGGTTCGCCGTACCCGAGCCTGCCCCACGCGCCGTCGACCTATGGCGATTACCTGCAGCAGGTCGGCCCGGTCAAATACAACACCTCGTATTTGCGGGTGGTGGGTGGCACCACCTGGCACTTCGGCTCATCGTTATGGCGCATGTTGCCGAACGATTTTCGCCTGAAATCGTTGTATGGCCAGGGCCGCGACTGGCCGATCAGCTATGACGAGCTGGAACCGTTCTACGCCCGCGCCGAAACTGAGCTGGGCGTCTCCGGCGTCGACGGCCAGGACGAGAGCGGGCAGGGCGGTGAGGCTTACCCGCCGCGTTCGATCCCGTACCCGATGGAAGGCCTCAAGCCCAGCTATATGTTCACGCGCCTTTCGGAAATGCTCGGCAAGGGCGGCTATAACCCGATCCTGGAGCCCAACGGCCGCGCGACCCGCCCGTACGGCAAGCGACCGCCGTGCGCCGGCAATAACAACTGCAACCCGGTGTGCCCGATTGCCGCCAAGTACGACGGCTCGATGCACATCGACGAGGCCGAGCGTCATGGCGCCAAGGTTCTGGAAAACTCGGTGGTGTATAAGATCGAGGCGGGGGAGGACGGCAAGATCACTGCTGTCTGGTACATGCGCCCCGACAAGTCGACCCACAAGCTGACGGCGCGTTATTTCGTGTTGGCCGCCTATGGCATCGAATCGCCGAAGCTGTTGCTGATGTCGACCTCCGACAAATACCCTAATGGCATTGCTAACTCGTCCGACCAGGTGGGCCGCAACCTGATGGACCACACTGGCATCAGCATGAACGTCATGACCAAGGAAGACATGTGGCCCGGAGAGGGCCCCACGCAACTACTGGTGTACCTGAACAGTCGCGACGGTGCGTTCCGCAAGGACTACCCCGGCTACAAGATCAAGGTCCGCAACACCGTGCCGACGTCGCAAATCACTTCCAACCTGATCGCCAAGGGCGTGCTGGGTTCCAAGCTGGATGAGCAGATTCGCCTGCAGTCCGCACGCTCACTCAACTGGGCGGTGGACTTCGAGACCTTGCCGCTGCCGGAAAACCGCGTCACCCCGAGCAAGACCAAGTTCGATGCCATAGGCCTGCCGGTACCGGAGATCTATTACAGCGTTCCAGCCTATTGGCATGCCGGTAAAGAGAAGGCCCTGGAGGACTTCAAGCAGTTCGCCAAGCTGCTGGATGCGGATATCCTCAGTACGGACGTCGGTTTCCAGAACCGTCAGCACATCATGGGCACGACCATCATGGGTGATGACCCGAAGGACTCGGTGGTTGACCGGGATTGTCGCAGCCATGATCACGCGAACCTGTTTATTGCGGGCACCAGCGTGATGCCGTCGTCATCCTGCGTGAACCCGACGCTGACCGGTGCCGCCTTGAGCATTCGTATCGCCGACGTGCTGGTGAGTGAAGTCTGAGTCACCAGGCCGCTCGATAAAAAAGCCCCCTGACGCCAATGGCGCAGGGGGCTTTTTTTGTACGGGATTTACATCAGTCGATGTATTCGAACACTTTCACAATCTTCTGTACGCCCGAGACGCCCTGCACCAGGTTGGCTGCACGCGTGGCTTCGGCCTGGGTCAGCAGGCCCATCAGGTAGACGATACCGTTATCGGTGACGACTTTGATTCGCGAGCCGGGGATGGCGTTGTCGGTCAGCATCTGCGCCTTGATCTTGGTTGTCAGCAGGGCATCGTTGCTGATGGCCAACAGGGTGATCGGGTCCATGACCTGCAATTCGTTGTGGACCTTCTTGACCCGTTGTACGGCCGAGGCGGCTTGTTCTGCTTGGGCCTTGAGGTCGGCGCGCGGCGTTTGGCCGGCGAGCAGTACCACGCCGTTGAAGCTGGTCACGACAATGCGCGACGCGCCGTTGCCCAGGTCCGTGGCGGCTTTGGCGATGTTGACTTCGACCTTGGTTTCGATCAACGAGTCGTCGATCTTGCTACCGAAGGTACGGGTGCCCTTGTCATCCTGAATAGGGGTGTCACGTGTCGCAGTGATTGCCGTGCTGCAGCCACTGATGCCGAGGCACAGCGTAATGGCCAAAAGGCCGAGGCGGTTAACGGTCATTCTTCACTCCCAAACAGTTGGCTGTCGATCAGATCGCACAGGCAGTGGATCGCCAGCAGGTGGACTTCCTGAATACGTGCGGTGACATTGGCCGGGACGCGAATCTCCACATCTTCGGGCAGCAGCAGCGAGGCCATGCCGCCGCCGTCGCGTCCGGTCAATGCTACGACAATCATTTCGCGATCATGTGCGGCCTGGATCGCTTGAATAATATTCGCCGAGTTGCCGCTGGTGGAAATCGCCAAGAGCACATCGCCTGGTTGGCCCAGGGCGCGGATCTGCTTGGAGAAAATTTCGTTGTAGCTGTAGTCGTTGGCGATCGAGGTGATCGTTGACGAATCGGTGGTCAAGGCGATGGCCGGCAGGCTCGGGCGCTCACGCTCGAAGCGGTTGAGCAGCTCGGACGAAAAATGCTGGGCATCGCCGGCCGAACCGCCGTTGCCGCACGAAAGCATTTTGCCCTCGTTGAGCAAGGCATTGACCATGACCTGACTGGCTTGCTCGATGTGCGGTGCAAGTACGTCCATCGCCTGTTGCTTGGTGTCGATGCTGGCCTGGAAAAGCTGGCGAATTCGGGATTGCATGTCCATCTGTGTGACCTTAAGTAGCGCGGCTGTTTGGCACAGAAATGTGCAGCCCGCAAAGCAAAGAGCAAAAGTGTGTGATGAAGGTGTCCGGGGAATCAGCTGTCAAAGGCATTTTGCAGCCAGTTCAGATCAACTTGACCAGACGGTGTGCTTTCCATGGCAACCACATCGAAACGGCAGGGGGCGTCGGCCCAGCGATGCTCTTTTTGCAGGAAAAACTGCGCAGCGAGTATCAGCTTCTGACGCTTGCGCCCGTCGATACTGGCGAGCGCGCCACCCCATTGTGCGTGTTTTCTGTAGCGGACTTCGACGAATACTACTGTATCGCCGTCAAGCATGACCAGATCAAGCTCGCCGCGTTTACACAACCAGTTCTGCGCCAGAAGGCGCAGACCCTGTTGTTGCAAGTGTTTCAGTGCTTTAAGTTCGGCATCCTTGCCGCTTTGTGCAGTAGACCGCTCCTGCATCAGCGCGGGGTGTCCGGCAGGCGTTGGATCTCGCCACCGACGAACTTCGCCCATGGCATCTGACGATCGACGCGCTGGTTGGTGCTGATGCCCAGGTTGCCCGAGAGGCCGTCAACCCGTGTATCCGGCAGTGCCTTGAGCTGGCCAAGGCGCGGCGCCAGGCGGTAGGCGTCAACGCCCATCGCATACAGGCGGCCAAGGCTGCCGTTGGCTTGCGGCCACTGTGCCGCAACCTGGTTACGCAGCGGGTCGGTGGTGTTGAGCAGCCAAGGGGTTTCGCAGAACATCACGTTGGTCATGTCCAGGTACTGGTTCTTGTCACCGCTGGCGCTGAACACGTGGGACGTGGCGTACACCGGCACATCACCGGCGTACTGGAAGTTCAGGGTCGGCTTGATCTGTTGTGCCAGTTGCGGGGTGACGGCCAGGAAGATGAACTCGATGTCCTGGCGGCGCGACGGTTGTGCCGCTACGTCAGTACCGACGGTGCTTTGCAGGCTCTTGGCGCGACCTTCGCTTTTACGCAGTTGGAACAGGTCGGCGATTTGCTGTGCAAGGGCGACCGGCTGGTCGACATACTCGACACCGACAACCGTGCCACCGTTGGCCTCCCAATCCTGGCGGAAAGCCCGGTAGACACGCTCGCCCCATTCGCCACGGGGCACCATGGCAGCGGCGCGATGCAGGCCGTCGGCACGGGCGCGGCGCGACACTTCGCGGGCTTCGTCTTCAGCGGCGAGGCCGAACTGGAACAGTTGCGGCGGGCTCTGGTCGGTCTCGCTGTAGTTCAGCGCGAGGGTAGTGATCGGCAATTGAGGGCGGGCGCTGAGTTGTTTGACCAGTGGCTTCTCCAGCGGGCCAACCACCAGTTGCACGCCGGCGGCCTGGGCCTTGGCATAGAAGTCGTCGATGGAGGTCAGGCGCGAACTGTCGTAGAACTCAATGACCGGTGGCTTCTGCCCGGCTTGTTCAGCCTGGTAGTGGGCGGCCATGAAACCTTCGCGCAGCGCCTTGCCGACGGAGGCCAGTGGGCCTTCCTGCGGCAGCAGCAGGGCGATCTTGTTCAAGGGCTGGCTGGCCAGTTCCTTGAGCTTGGTCAGCGGTGTTGGCAGTTGCACGGCGGCCGGGTGGCCCGGGTTCTGTGCGCGCCAGGTGTCGATAGCGGCCTGTTGTTGCTCGAGCGTACCGGCGCCCTTGACCGCCTGGGCCAGGGTGATCCAGCCGTCCAGGGTCGGGTTGCCGCTGGCTTGCAGTTGTTCTGCCGGCAGTGCGGCGATCAAGATCCAGATGGCTTCGTGATTGCTTTTAGCGGCATCGCCGCTGAGCAGTGGCGCCATGGCAACGCGCTCGCGAGCAGCGGCCAGGGTCTGGCCATCGGCTTCATAAGCGCGGGCGTGTACGGTACCGGTGCGGATCTGCTGTTCGGTCGGCAGCTCCTTCAGGCTTTGCAGGCTCGGATGGTTCAGCGCGGTCAACGCGGCCTTGGGCTGGTTGCGCGTCATGGCCAATTCGGCCGCCAGGGTGCTGGCAAAGACTTGTGCGGCTGGCTTTAGAACATCCAGGGACACTTGCGCAAGAATCTGCGACGAGCGGCCAGGGTTGTTCTGGTGGTAGGCCATGTCTGCCGCACTCAGGCGCAGCAATGCGGCCTTTTCCGGCGTCTTGGCGGTAGTGGCCTGTTCGAGCAGTTGCTCGATACTGGCATCCGGGGTCCGTGGAAGTTCGCCAAGGCTGGACGAGGGCGAGCTGGCGCAAGCCGCCAGTAAGGCAGCGAGGCAGAGGGCGGAGAGCAGCCGCAGGCAAGCGATCATGTAAGTGTTCCTGATACCGATCAAATTAGCGTGGAATTGTACCCAAGCACTGGCCCAGGCGCGATGTTACTGGCGTGAAACCTTTGATTTAGATCGTGCAAATGTTGCTGTTGGCAATTGATGGCAGAAAAGGCATCGGCCGTGATGGCATATTTTCAAGGCGCCTACGCGCTACAATATGGCTTTTGCCAACCATCGAGGTGTGCGCTTTGACTGCTCCAGGTCCTTTGAATTCCACTGCAGGCTCGCTTTTTGTCGTGGCGACGCCCATTGGCAACCTGGACGACATCAGTGCTCGGGCATTGAAAGTGTTGCGCGAGGTTAAATTGATCGCGGCCGAAGACACACGGCACTCCCAACGGTTGATGCAGCATTTTGGTATCAGCACGCCATTGGCGGCCTGTCATGAGCACAACGAGCGCGAAGAAGGCAGTCGCTTTATTGTCCGCCTGCTGGCCGGTGACGATGTAGCGCTGATCTCCGATGCGGGTACGCCGCTGATCTCCGATCCGGGTTACCACCTGGTTCGCCAGGCGCGGGCTGCTGGTATCAATGTAGTGCCTGTTCCGGGGGCGTGCGCGCTCATAGCAGCATTGTCGGCGGCGGGCCTGCCATCGGATCGCTTTATCTTCGAAGGTTTCCTGCCTGCCAAGGCGGTGGGGCGTCGCGCGCGGCTCCAGGCGGTAAAGGAAGAGCCGCGTACCCTGATCTTCTACGAAGCCCCGCACCGTATCCTTGAATGTCTGCAGGACATGGAGCTGGTGTTTGGTGGTGAGCGTCTTGCGTTGCTGGCGCGTGAACTGACCAAGACGTTCGAAACCCTCAAGGGCTTGCCGCTGGAAGACCTGCGGGCGTTTGTCGAAGGCGACAGCAATCAGCAGCGTGGAGAGTGCGTGGTGCTGGTGGCGGGTTGGACGGCGCCGGAGGCGGAAGACGCGGTCGGCAGCGAGGCCATGCGTATCCTCGACCTGCTGCTCAAGGAGATGCCCCTCAAGCGCGCTGCGGCGTTGGCGGCGGAAATTACCGGTGTGCGCAAGAATGTGTTGTATCAAGTCGCGCTGGATAAACAGAAAGCCGAATAGTTCCGGGGTTAAACCGGTATTCCGTCCGAACGTGATGGCAATGCTGCACTTTTAATACTTGTCCTGAGGCCGCCGTGCCGTTAACCTGCGCGGCGGAGAGTCGATTGGACAGTCGCTGCCTTCTATGAAAATTAGGGGGGGGAGGAAAGTCCGGGCTCCATAGGGCGAAGTGCCAGGTAATGCCTGGGAGGCGTGAGCCTACGGAAAGTGCCACAGAAAATAACCGCCTAAGCACTTCGGTGCCGGTAAGGGTGAAAAGGTGCGGTAAGAGCGCACCGCACGACTGGCAACAGTTCGTGGCTAGGTAAACCCCACTTGGAGCAAGACCAAATAGGGTCCCAAGGCGTGGCCCGCGCTGGGACCGGGTAGGTTGCTAAAGATGTCCAGTGATGGCCATCGTAGACGAATGACTGTTCAAGACAGAACCCGGCTTACAGATCGACTCTCCACCTTTTTTCTTCTGTCCGAATCTCGGGCAGAAAACCGGTAGTAACGCAAGAATCCCTCCCTGCCGAATCATTGGCAGATGCATCTTCGTAATACCAAAAAAATCTTACTCTTAATAAATTACTTTAACTTTGAGCTCTAGCTCTTTGAGCTATTTGTGCTTGTCGAGCCAAAAACACTGCCGAACTCTGGTTTCTCCTCCTTTTACGCTCCTAAATCTCCGATCTGTAAGGCTTTTCCTTGAATCCGCGCCTTGACGGTGTGGTGGGCGCATTCCTATAGTGTGCGCAAGTGGCGGAAAGTGGCACAAAGTGGGTTTTTTGAACGTAAAACGCTAAAATTTGGAGAAACGCATCTGTGTTTCGCGGAGCTAACGCTATCAGTCTCGATGCAAAAGGCCGTCTCGCCATGCCGAGCCGGTATCGTGACGAGCTGATTTCGCGAAGTTCCGGACAGTTGATCATCACCATTGATGCCGTTGACCCTTGTTTATGTGTTTACCCCCTCGATGAGTGGGAGTTGATTGAGACCAAGTTGCGTGCCCTGCCTTCATTGCGTGAAGAAAACCGCCGTCTGCAGCGTTTGCTGATTGGTAATGCCGTCGACCTCGAGCTCGATGGCAGTGGTCGTTTCCTGGTGCCACCGCGTTTGCGCGAGTACGCCAAGCTGGATAAGCGCGCAATGCTGGTCGGCCAACTGAACAAGTTCCAATTGTGGGACGAAGATGCCTGGGATGCTGTTTCTGCAGCTGACCTGGCTGCTATTCAACAACCGGGCGCCATGCCTGATGAACTGCGTGATTTGATCCTGTGACTATTGATAGCGGCTTTAACCACATCACCGTACTGCTTGACGAAGCCGTTGAGGCTCTCGCCGTACGCGCGGATGGCTGCTATTTGGACGGCACCTTTGGCAGGGGCGGGCATAGCCGGTTGATACTCAGCCAGCTCGGGTCCGACGGCAAGCTCCTCGGGTTCGACAAAGACCCCCAAGCGATTGCCACCGGGCAAGCGCTAGCGGCCGAAGACGGCCGCTTTGTCGTTGTGCAGCGCAGCTTTGCCGAGCTGGGTGCCGAAGTCGCCGAGCGCGGCATGGCGGGCAAGGTGGCCGGGGTTTTGCTCGACCTGGGCGTGTCATCGCCGCAGCTCGATGACCCGGAGCGCGGCTTCAGCTTCATGAATGATGGCCCCCTCGACATGCGCATGGACCCGACCCGTGGCGTCAGTGCCGCGCAGTTCATTGCCACCGCGCCGGTGGAAGAAATCGCCCGCGTGTTAAAAGAATACGGTGAAGAACGCTTCGCCGGCCGCATGGCCCGTGCCGTGGTCGAGCGCCGCGAAATCCAGCCGTTCGAACGCACTGCCGACCTGGCTGAAGTGCTGAAAGTCGCCAACCCTGCTTGGGAAAAAGGCAAGAACCCGGCGACCCGTGCGTTCCAGGGCTTGCGTATTCATGTCAACAACGAATTGGGTGACCTGGAGGCTGGCCTTGAGGCTGCCCTCGAGGCGCTGGAAGTGGGCGGTCGCCTGGTGGTGATCAGCTTCCACTCCTTGGAAGACCGCATCGTCAAGCTGTTCATGCGCCGTCTGGTCAAGGGGGAGTCCGACAACCTGCCGCGCAACCTTCCGGTACGTTTCGAAGCCTTTGTGCCGAAAATCAAAATCCATGGCAAAGCGCAGTTCGCTTCCGAAGCCGAACTCAAGGCCAACCCTCGTTCCCGTAGCGCCGTCATGCGCGTCGCGGAGAAGTTGCGGTGAGCAAGCTTTTCGCCAAGCCCCTCCCGGGCGGCAGCTTCTTTATGTTGCTGCTGTTTGTCGGCGTGCTCGTGTCCGCAATTGCGGTGTCCTACAGTGCCCACTACAACCGCCAACTGCTCAATACCCTCTATGGGGAATTGAGCGTGCGTGACAAAGCGCAGGCGGAGTGGGGCCGGTTGATCCTCGAGCAAAGCACCTGGACGGCCCATAGCCGCATCGAAGTGCTGGCCACCGAACAGCTGAAAATGCACATCCCTGGCGCGGCCGAAGTTCGCATGGTGGCGCCATGATGAAGCTCGAAGGCGCACTCTACCCATGGCGCTTCCGCCTGATGCTCGGTTTGCTGGCATTGATGGTGGGGGCGATTGCCTGGCGGATCATCGACCTGCAAGTGGTCGACCGTGACTTCCTGATCGGCCAGGGGGATGCCCGTAGCCTGCGTCATATCCCGATTCCTGCGCACCGCGGCCTGATCACTGACCGTAACGGCGAGCCGTTGGCGGTGAGTACGCCGGTGACCACCCTGTGGGCCAACGCCAAGGAATTGCAGGTTGCCAAGGACAAGTGGCCACAACTGGCTGCCGCCCTCGGCCAGGACCCAAAAGCCTTGGCTGAGCGCCTTGAAGCCCAGGCAAATAAAGAATTTATCTACCTCGTTCGCGGCCTTACTCCCGAGCAAGGCCAGCAGGTGCTCGACCTTAAAGTCCCCGGTGTCTACGGCATCGAGGAATTCCGTCGTTTCTACCCGGCCGGTGAAACCACTGCCCATATGGTCGGCTTTACCGACATCGATGATCACGGTCGTGAAGGCGTGGAACTCGCCTACGATGAATGGCTCGCCGGGGTTCCCGGCAAACGACAAGTCATCAAGGATCGGCGCGGCAGACTGATCAAGGATGTCCAGGTCACCAAAAACGCCAAGGCCGGTAAGCCCTTGGCGTTGTCGATTGACCTGCGCCTGCAATACCTGGCCAACCGCGAGCTGCGTAACGCGATCATCGAGAACGGCGCCAAGGCTGGCAGCCTGGTGATCATGGACGTGAAGACCGGCGAGATTCTCGCCATGGTCAACCAGCCGACCTACAACCCGAATAACCGTCGCAACCTGCAACCGGCGATGATGCGTAACCGCGCAATGATCGACGTGTTCGAGCCGGGTTCGACCATGAAAGCTATCTCCATGAGTGCCGCCCTGGAAACCGGACGCTGGAAGCCCAGCGACAAGGTCGAGGTGTATCCGGGTACTTTGCAACTGGGCAAATACACCATCCGTGACGTGTCCCGTACTGAAGGCCCGGTGTTGGATTTGACAGGTATCCTGATCAACTCCAGTAACGTGGGCATGAGTAAGGTCGCCTTCGATATCGGCGGCGAAACCATCTATCACCTGGCGCAGAAGATCGGCCTGGGGCAACCCACCGGCCTGGACTTTCCGGGTGAGCGCGTCGGCAACCTGCCCAACTACCGCGACTGGAAAAAAGCCGAGACTGCCACGCTTTCCTACGGCTATGGCCTATCGGTGACCGCGATCCAACTGGCCCATGCCTTCTCCGTGCTGGCCAATAACGGCCGCATGGTGCCGCTCAGCCTGATCCACGTCGACGAGGCGCCGAAAGCTACCCAGGTGATCCCGGAAAACGTCGCCAAGACCATGCAAGGCATGCTGCAACAAGTGATCGAAGCTCCGCGTGGGGTATTCCGTGCCCAGGTGCCGGCGTATCACGTGGCTGGCAAGTCCGGTACCGCACGTAAAACGTCGGTCGGCACCAAGGGCTATGCCGAAAACTCCTACCGCTCGCTGTTCGCCGGCTTCGGCCCGATGAGCGACCCGCGCTACGCCATCGTCGTTGTGATTGATGAGCCGAGCAAAGCCGGTTACTTCGGTGGCCTGGTATCGGCGCCGGTGTTCAGCAAAGTGATGTCCGGCACCCTGCGCCTGATGAACATCACGCCGGATAACCTGCCGCCGACGCAACAAGCGAATGCCGGACCACCGGCCGCTGCAGTAAAAGCCAATGGAGGGCGCGGCTGATGTCTCTAAGCCTGAACAAGATTTTTGCCCACGCCGGCCGCGATCTGCTGATTCGCGAGTTGACCCTGGACAGCCGTAACGTGCGCGCTGGCGACCTGTTCCTGGCGGTGCCGGGCGGCAAGTACGATGGCCGTGCGCACATCGCCGACGCGTTGCAGCGCGGCGCGGCTGCCGTGGCTTATGAGGTGGAAGGCGCCACCGTGCTGCCGATCACCGACGTGCCGCTGATTCCGGTCAAGGGTTTGGCCAAGCAGCTGTCCGATATTGCCGGGCGCTTTTATGGCGACCCGAGCCGCCACCTCAACCTGGTGGGCGTGACGGGCACCAATGGCAAGACCAGCGTGACCCAATTGGTCGCCCAGGCCCTCGACCTGCTGGGCCAGCACTGCGGCATCGTCGGCACCCTGGGCACCGGTTTTTACGGCGCGCTGCAAAGCGGCCTGCACACCACGCCGAACCCTATCGCCGTGCAAGCGACCCTGGCCGACCTGAAGAAGGCCGGTGCCAAGGCGGTTGCCATGGAAGTATCGTCCCACGGCCTGGACCAGGGCCGCGTCACCGCCCTGGCCTTTGATGTAGCGGTGATGACCAACCTGTCCCGCGATCACCTGGATTATCACGGCACCATGGAGGCGTATGCCGCCGCCAAGGCCAAGCTGTTTGCCTGGAATGACCTCAAGTGCCGGGTGGTCAACCTGGACGACGCCTTTGGTCGCCAATTGGCTGCGCAAGACAGCGAAGCGCGCCTGATCACCTACAGCCTGGAAGACTCCAGCGCGTACCTGTATTGCCGTGAAGCCCAATTCAATGATGAAGGCGTGCGCGCTACGCTGGTGACGCCTCAGGGCGAGCACCACTTGCGCAGCACCCTGCTCGGGCGTTTCAACCTGAGCAACGTCCTCGCCGCCATCGGCGCGTTGCTCGGCCTGGATTACGCCCTCGACGAAATCCTCAAGGTACTGCCGAAGCTGGACGGCCCGGCCGGTCGCATGCAGCGCCTGGGCGGCGGTACTCAACCGCTGGTGGTGGTCGATTACGCCCATACGCCGGACGCCCTGGAAAAAGTCCTCGAAGCCCTGCGCCCTCACGCCAAGGGTAAATTGCTTTGCCTGTTCGGCTGCGGTGGTGATCGTGATCGCGGCAAGCGTCCGTTGATGGCCGAGATCGTCGAGCGCTTGGCCGATGGTGTGCTCGTGACCGACGACAACCCGCGCAGCGAAAACCCGAGCCGGATTTTCGAGGACATTCGCACCGGCTTCAAAGACGCGTCCAAGGCCACCTTCGTCGCCGGTCGCGGCGCTGCAATCGCCCAGTTGATCGCCAGTGCCAGCGCTGACGACGTGGTCGTGCTGGCCGGTAAGGGGCATGAGGATTACCAGGAAATCAATGGCGAACGTCATGCGTTCTCCGATCTGGTCGAGGCCGATCACGCCTTGACCGCCTGGGAGGTTGCCCATGCTTAAGGCGATGACGTTCAGCGAACTGACCCAAGCCTTGTCGGCCCGCGTACTGTCGAGCGATTGCAGCTTCAGCGGCGTGAGCATCGACAGCCGGGCGATTAAACCGGGGCAACTGTTTGTCGCCCTGGCCGGCCCGCGTTTCGACGGTCACGACTACCTCAACGAAGTCGCCGCCAAAGGTGCCGTAGGTGCCTTGGTACAGCGCGAAGTGGCCGATTCCACCTTGCCGCAACTGCTGGTCGCCGATACCCGCCTGGCCCTCGGCCAACTGGGGGCGCTGAACCGCGCCGCTTTCGATAAGCCCGTTGCCGCCATCACCGGCTCCAGCGGCAAGACCACGGTCAAGGAACTGCTCGCCGGTGTCCTGCGTACGCGCGGCCCCGTGTTGGCGACCCGTGGCAACCTGAACAATGATTTCGGCGCTCCGCTGACCCTGCTCGAACTGGCCCCGGAACACACGGCGGCGGTGATCGAACTGGGGGCTTCGCGCATCGGCGAAATCGCCTACACCGTGGCGCTGACCAAGCCCCACGTTGCGATTATCAACAACGCCGGTACTGCCCACGTTGGCGAGTTCGGCGGCCCGGAAAAGATCGTCGAAGCCAAGGGCGAGATCCTTGAGGGCCTCGATGCATCGGGCACCGCAGTCTTGAATCTGGACGACAAGGCCTTCGAGACCTGGCGTGTACGCGCCGCCGGTCGCAAGGTCCTGACGTTTGCCGTGCTTAACGCAGCGGCTGATTTCCATGCATCCAACATCACCGTCGATGCCCGTGGCTGCCCGTCCTTCACCTTGCATACCCCGCAAGGTGACGAACACGTGCAACTGAATTTGTTGGGCAACCATAACGTCGCCAATGCTTTGGCCGCCGCCGCTGCCGCCCATGCCTTGGGCGTGTCGCTGTTCGGTATCGCCACAGGCCTGGGCGCGGTGCAACCGGTCAAGGGCCGTACCGTGGCGCAGTTGGCAACCAACGGCATGCGTGTGATTGATGACACCTACAACGCCAACCCATCTTCCGTTAATGCCGCTGTAGACCTGCTCAAGGGTTTTGACGGTCGCAAGGTGCTGGTACTGGGTGATATCGGCGAATTGGGCGACTGGGCTGAACAAGGCCACCGCGAAGTCGGCGCCTATGCCGCAGGCAAAGTCGACGCCCTCTACGCCGTTGGCGCGAACATGGCCCATGCCGTGGCTGCCTTCGGCCAAGGTGCGCGACATTTCGCCACCCAGGCCGAGCTGATCCAGGCGCTGGGCGTGGCAGAACAAGACAAACACACAACCATTTTGATCAAGGGATCGCGCAGCGCGGTGATGGAAAACGTCGTCGCGGCCTTGTGTGGCTCAAGTACGGAGAAACATTAATGCTGCTGCTGCTGGCTGAGTATCTGCAACAGTTCCACAAAGGCTTCGCGGTCTTTCAGTACCTGACCCTGCGCGGGATCCTGGGTGTGCTGACTGCGCTGTCTTTGTCGCTGTTTTTGGGGCCGTGGATGATCCGCACCCTGCAGAACCTGCAAATTGGTCAATCGGTTCGTAATGACGGCCCGCAGTCGCACCTGTCTAAGTCCGGCACCCCGACCATGGGCGGCGCGCTGATCCTGTCGTCCATCGGTATCAGCACCTTGCTGTGGGCCGACCTGCACAACCGCTACGTGTGGGTGGTGTTGCTGGTGACCCTGCTGTTCGGCGCCATCGGCTGGGTCGATGACTACCGCAAAGTGATCGAGAAAAACTCCAAGGGGCTGCCAAGCCGCTGGAAGTATTTCTGGCAGTCGGTGTTCGGCCTTGCCGCCGCGATCTTCCTGTACACCACTGCGCCAAGCGCGGTGGAAACCACCTTGATCATCCCGATGCTCAAGGACGCCAGTATTCCACTGGGCATCGGCTTCGTGGTGCTGACTTACTTCGTGATCGTCGGCTCCAGCAACGCGGTGAACCTGACCGACGGCCTCGACGGCCTCGCGATCATGCCGACGGTGATGGTAGGCGGCGCGCTGGGCATCTTCTGCTACCTGTCGGGTAACGTGAAATTCGCTGAGTACCTGCTGATCCCCTACGTGCCGGGCGCGGGTGAGCTGATCGTGTTCTGCGGCGCATTGATCGGTGCTGGCCTGGGCTTCCTGTGGTTCAACACCTACCCCGCACAAGTCTTCATGGGTGACGTCGGCGCACTGGCGCTGGGCGCGGCCCTGGGCACCATCGCGGTGATCGTTCGCCAGGAAATCGTGTTGTTCATCATGGGCGGTGTGTTCGTGATGGAAACCCTGTCGGTGGTCATCCAGGTGGCGTCCTTCAAGTTGACCGGGCGCCGCGTGTTCCGCATGGCGCCGATTCACCACCACTTTGAACTCAAGGGCTGGCCTGAGCCGCGTGTGATTGTCCGTTTCTGGATCATCACCGTGATTCTGGTACTGGTCGGCCTTGCCACCCTGAAACTGAGGTAGAAACGAGTGTCCCTGATCGCTTCAGACCACTTCCGCATCGTTGTCGGCCTCGGCAAGAGCGGCATGTCCCTGGTTCGCTTCCTGGCGAACCGGGGCACGTCGTTTGCCGTGGCCGATACGCGGGAAAATCCACCGGAGCTGGTCACGCTGCGCCGTGACTACCCGCACGTGGAAGTGCGTTGTGGCGAGCTGGATGTCGAGTTTCTGTGCCGCGCCGATGAGCTCTACGTGAGCCCGGGCCTGGCCCTGGCGACACCGGCCCTGCAAGCCGCAGCGGCCCGTGGCGTGAAGCTGTCCGGCGACATCGACCTGTTCGCGCGTAATGCGAAGGCGCCGATCGTGGCCATCAGCGGTTCCAACGCGAAAAGCACCGTGACCACCCTGGTCGGCGAGATGGCGATAGCGGCCGGCAAGCGCGTGGCCGTGGGCGGTAACCTCGGCACGCCGGCGCTGGACCTGCTCAGCGACGACATCGAGCTGTACGTGATGGAGCTGTCGAGCTTCCAGCTGGAAACCACCCACGACCTGGGCGCTGAAGTGGCCACCGTGTTGAACGTCAGCGAAGACCACATGGACCGCTACAGCGGCCTGCCGGCCTACCACCTGGCCAAGCACCGGATCTTCCGCGGCGCCAAGCAATTTGTGGTCAACCGCCAGGATGCACTGAGCCGTCCGCTGATGGGCGAGGGCATGCCATGCTGGACTTTCGGCCTGAGCAAACCCGACTTCAAGGCCTTCGGCATTCGTGAAGAGAACGGCGAGAAATACCTGGCCTTCGAATTCCAGAACCTGATGCCGGTGCGCGAGCTGAAAATCCGTGGCGCGCACAACCAGTCCAACGCCCTGGCGGCGTTGGCGCTCGGCCACGCAGTTGGTTTGCCATTTGATGCGATGCTCTCAAGCCTGCGCACGTTCGGCGGCCTTGAGCACCGCTGCCAGTGGGTGCGCGACCTCAATGGCGTCAGCTATTACAACGACTCCAAGGCCACCAACGTGGGGGCTGCCCTGGCTGCTATCGAAGGCCTGGGTGCCGATATCGAAGGCAAACTGGTGCTGATCGCCGGTGGCGACGGCAAGGGTGCCGATTTCAAAGACCTCAAGGCACCGGTGGCTGCGCATTGCCGCGCCGTGGTGTTGATGGGCCGCGATTCCGATTTGATCGCCGCCGCGCTGGGCGACGCCGTGCCACAGGTGCGTGCCACCTCCCTGGACGACGCCATCGTCCAGTGCAAAGCCCTGGCCCAGCCAGGCGATGCGGTACTGCTGTCGCCGGCGTGCGCCAGTTTCGACATGTTCAAGAACTACGAAGAGCGCGGCCAGTTGTTCGCCCGCGCCGTGGAGGGCTTGGCATGAGCATTGATTTCAGAAACATCATCAAGCCATACCCGTCGCCGATCATTACCGGGCGTGGCATCGATCTTGATTTCCCGATGCTCGCCGGTTGCCTCGCGCTGCTGGGCCTGGGCCTTGTGATGATCACCTCGGCCTCTTCCGAAGTGGCCGCCGTGCAGTCGGGCAACACCCTGTACATGATGATCCGTCACCTGGTGTACCTGATCATCGGCTTGGGCACGTGCATCGTGACCATGATGATCCCCATCGCCACCTGGCAACGCCTGGGTTGGCTGATGCTGATCGGCGCGTTCGGCTTGCTGATCATGGTGATCCTGCCCGGCATCGGCCGCGAGGTGAACGGCTCGATGCGCTGGATCGGCTTCGGCGCGTTCAACGTGCAGCCGTCGGAAATCGCCAAGGTGTTCGTGGTGATCTACCTGGCCGGTTACCTGGTGCGTCGCCAGAAAGAAGTGCGCGAAAGCTGGATGGGCTTCTTCAAGCCATTCATCGTGCTGCTGCCCATGGCCGGCCTGTTGCTGATGGAACCCGACTTCGGCGCCACCGTCGTGATGATGGGCGCGGCGGCGGCGATGCTGTTCCTCGGCGGCGTGGGCTTGTTCCGCTTCAGCCTGATGGTAGTGCTGGCGGTGGCTGCGGTGACCATCCTGGTACAGGCGCAACCCTACCGGATGGCGCGTCTGATCACCTTTACCGACCCCTGGTCCGACCAGTTCGGCTCCGGCTACCAATTGACCCAGGCATTGATCGCCTTCGGTCGCGGCGAATGGCTGGGCGTGGGCCTGGGCAACAGCGTGCAGAAGCAGTTCTACCTGCCGGAAGCGCACACCGACTTCGTGTTCTCCGTACTCGCCGAAGAACTCGGCGTGGTCGGCTCGCTGTGCACCGTCGCGCTGTTCGTGTTCGTGTGTGTACGCGGCATGTACATCGGCTTGTGGGCCGAGAGGGCCAAACAGTATTTCGCCGCTTACGTGGCGTACGGCTTGTCGTTCCTGTGGATCGGCCAGTTCCTGATCAACATCGGGGTGAACGTCGGCCTGCTGCCGACCAAGGGCCTGACCTTGCCGTTCCTCAGTTACGGCGGCAGTTCGTTGGTGATCTGCTGCGCCTGTCTTGGCTTGTTGCTGCGCATCGAGTGGGAGAGTCGAACCCACCTGGGCAGCGAAGAGATGGAGTTCAGCGAGAGCGACTTCGCCGAGGAGCCGACCCATGGGCGCTAACGTGCTGATCATGGCCGGCGGCACCGGGGGGCATGTGTTCCCTGCCCTGGCGTGCGCGCGGGAATTCCAGAACCGTGGCTACACCGTGCACTGGCTGGGTACTCCGCGCGGCATCGAAAACGAACTGGTGCCGAATGCCGGCTTGTCGTTGCATCTGATCAACGTCACGGGCCTGCGCGGCAAGGGCAAATTGTCCCTGCTCAAGGCACCGTTC
Organism: Pseudomonas sp. SB113; assembly: GCF_040754745.1. Taxonomy (NCBI): domain Bacteria; kingdom Pseudomonadati; phylum Pseudomonadota; class Gammaproteobacteria; order Pseudomonadales; family Pseudomonadaceae; genus Pseudomonas; species Pseudomonas sp. SB113. The sequence continues at coordinate 473,754 of NZ_JBFMHW010000001.1, read as the reverse complement.
GTATTGCTCAAGGCGGTGTGGCAGGCGCGCAAGGTCATCCGTGAATTGCAGCCGGTGTGTGTGCTCGGCTTCGGTGGTTATGTAACCGGCCCGGGTGGCGTCGCCGCCAGGCTTGCTGGCGTGCCGGTGATCGTGCACGAGCAGAACGCCGTGGCCGGTACCGCCAACCGTTTGCTGGTGCCGTTGGCTGCACGGGTGTGTGAAGCGTTTCCCAACACCTTCAGTGTGTCGGATAAGCGCCGTACCACCGGCAACCCGGTGCGTACCGAGCTGTTTATGGACATTGCCCGCGAAGCACTGGCGGGGCGCAAGGCGCACCTGCTGATCCTGGGCGGAAGCCTGGGCGCCGAGCCGCTGAATAAATTGCTGCCGCAAGCCGTGGCGCAACTCCCTGTGGAATTGCGCCCGGAGATCTTCCACCAGGCCGGCAAGAACCACGATGAAGTCACCGCCACGCGTTATCGCGAGGCCGGTGTGGAGGCCAATGTGCAGCCCTTCATCAAAGACATGGCCCATGCCTATGGCTGGGCCGACCTGGTGGTCTGTCGCGCTGGTGCGCTGACCGTCAGTGAACTGGCCGCCGCCGGTCTGCCGTCCTTGCTGGTGCCTTTGCCCCATGCCATCGACGATCACCAGACCCGCAACGCCGAATATTTGGCCGGGGAGGGCGCTGCCTTCCTGCTGCCGCAAAGAACGACTGGCGCCGCCGATTTGGCCGCACGCCTGACCGAGGTTTTGATGCAACCGGAACGACTCAACAACATGGCGAGCACCGCAAGCCGCCTGGCCAAACCTGACGCAACCCGCACCGTGGTCGATATCTGCCTGGAGGTGGCCCATGGTTGAGAATCAGAAAGCCATGCCACAACCGGAAATGCGCCGCATCCGTCGCATCCACTTCGTCGGTATCGGCGGCGTGGGCATGTGCGGTATCGCCGAAGTGTTACTGAACCTGGGCTATCAGGTGTCCGGCTCGGACTTGAAAGAGTCGCCGGTCACCGAGCGCCTGAAGTCCTTTGGCGCGCAGATCTTTATCGGCCACCGCGCCGAGAACGCCGCCGAAGCTGACGTGCTGGTGGTGTCCAGCGCCGTGAACACCTCCAACCCGGAAGTGGCCACTGCCCTCGAGCGGCGCATTCCCGTGGTGCCACGCGCCGAGATGCTCGCCGAGCTGATGCGCTATCGCCACGGCATCGCCGTTGCCGGTACCCATGGCAAGACCACCACCACCAGCCTGATCGCTTCGGTGTTCGCCGCCGGTGGCCTGGACCCGACCTTCGTGATCGGTGGCCGCCTGAATGCAGCCGGTACCAATGCCCAGCTCGGTACCAGCCGTTACCTGATCGCCGAAGCCGATGAAAGCGACGCCAGCTTCCTGCACCTGCAGCCGCTGGTCGCCGTCGTCACCAACATCGATGAAGATCACATGGCCACCTACGACGGTGACTTCAACAAGTTGAAGAAAACCTTCGTCGAGTTCCTGCACAACCTGCCGTTCTACGGTTTGGCCGTGGTGTGCCTGGACGATCCGGTGGTGCGTGAAATTCTGCCGCAGGTCAAGCGCCCGACCGTGACCTACGGCTTCAGCGAAGACGCCGATGTGCGCGCGATCAATGTGCGCCAGGAAGGCATGCAGACCTACTTCACCGTGCTGCGTCCCGACCGTGAGCCGCTGGATGTGTCGGTGAACATGCCGGGCAACCACAACGTATTGAACTCCCTGGCGACCATCTGCATCGCCTCCGATGAAGGCGTCAGCGATGAAGCCATCGTCGAGGGCCTGTCGCGCTTTGCCGGTGTCGGCCGTCGCTTCCAGGTCTACGGCCAACTGCCGGTAGAAGGCGGTGACGTGATGCTGGTGGACGATTACGGTCACCACCCGACCGAAGTCGCTGCGGTGATCAAGGCCGTACGCGGTGGCTGGCCGGAGCGTCGCCTGGTGATGATTTACCAGCCGCACCGCTACAGCCGCACCCGCGATTTGTACGACGATTTCGTCAATGTATTGGCCGATGCCAACGTGCTGCTGCTGATGGAAGTCTATCCGGCCGGTGAAGAACCGATCCCGGGCGCCGACAGCCGCAAGCTGTGCAACAGCATTCGCCAGCGCGGCCAGTTGGACCCGATCTACATCGAGCGCGGTGTGGACCTGGCGCCGATCGTCAAGCCGCTGTTGCGCGCCGGCGACATCCTGCTGTGCCAGGGTGCCGGTGATATCGGTGGCCTTGCCCCTAAACTATTGGCGAGCCCGCTGTTTGCCGCCGAGAAGGGGAAGTCGAAATGACCACCGACTACGGCTCCCTGTTCTCCACCCTCACGCCTGCCGACTTCGGCCGCGTGGCCGTGCTGTTTGGCGGCAAGAGCGCCGAGCGCGAAGTGTCGCTCAAGTCCGGTAATGCCGTGCTCGAAGCGCTGCAAAGTGCCGGTGTGAATGCGTTCGGGATCGACGTGGGCGATGACTTCCTCGCCCGCCTGCAGGCCGAGAAGATCGACCGTGCCTTCATCATCCTGCACGGCCGTGGCGGCGAAGACGGCAGCATGCAGGGCCTGTTGGAGTGCGCCGGCATTCCTTACACCGGCAGCGGCATCCTCGCGTCGGCGCTGGCCATGGACAAGTTGCGCACCAAGCAGGTGTGGCACAGCCTGGGTATTCCAACCCCGCGTCACAGCGTTCTGTGCAGCGAAGACGATTGTATTTCTGCAGCCAAGGAACTGGGCCTGCCTTTGATCGTCAAACCTGCCCATGAAGGCTCCAGTATCGGCATGGCTAAAGTGAACTCGGCCGCCGAATTGATCGACGCATGGAAAGCGGCAAGTACCTACGATTCGCAAGTGTTGGTGGAACAGTGGATCCAGGGTCCCGAGTACACCATCGCCACCCTGCGTGGCCAGGTATTGCCGCCTATCGCCTTGGGCACGCCCCACACCTTTTACGACTACGACGCCAAGTACGTGGCCTCCGATACCCAGTACCGGATCCCGTGCGGCCTGGACGCAACCAAAGAACAGGAATTGATGGACCTCACGGCGAAAGCCTGTGAGGCGTTGGGTATTGCCGGTTGGGCACGGGCAGACGTGATGCAGGATGACCAAGGGAATTTCTGGTTCCTGGAAGTCAACACTGCGCCGGGTATGACCGACCACAGCCTGGTACCTATGGCCGCTCGCGCAGCCGGCCTGGATTTCCAGCAGTTGGTGCTGGCAATTCTTGCCGCCAGCATTGAGCCAAGAGGCTAAGGACATGAAAGGCGCATCGCTTCGTCATCAGCCCCCACAAGCACCGAGCCGCAAGCCGGTGCCACGGGGTGCCAGTCGAATGGTGGCTAAAGAGCCGATGTCGGCGCGCCTGCCGAAAGCCAACTTTGGTTTCCTCAAGGCGCTGTACTGGCCGGTGTTGCTGGTGGTGCTGGGCTTTGGCACTTACGAAGGTGCACAGCGTCTATTGCCGTATGCCGACCGGCCGATCACCAAGATCAGCGTGCAGGGCGACTTGAGCTACATCAGTCAGCAAGCGGTTCAGCAGCGCATCGGCCCGTACCTGGCGGCGAGCTTCTTCACCATCGACCTGGCCGGTATGCGCCGGGAGCTGGAGCAGATGCCGTGGATCGCCCACGCCGAAGTCCGCCGTGTGTGGCCGGACCAGGTGACGATCCGCCTGGAAGAACAACTGCCCGTGGCCCGTTGGGGTGATGAGGCGCTGTTGAACAACCAGGGCCAGGCGTTCACCCCGCGTGAGCTGGCTAACTACGAGCACCTGCCGCAGTTGTTCGGGCCGCAGCGGGCGCAGCAGCAAGTGATGCAGCAGTACCAGGCCTTGAGCCAGATGCTGCGGCCAATGGGCTTCTCCATTGCACGCCTGGAATTGCGTGAACGGGGGAGCTGGTTTTTGACGACCGGGGCAGGCAGTTCCGGCCCGGGCATCCAGTTGTTGCTTGGACGCGACCGCTTGGTGGAAAAGATGCGCCGCTTCATCGCCATCTATGACAAGACCTTGAAAGAACAGATTACGAACATTGCGAGCGTCGACCTGCGTTACGCCAACGGCCTTGCCGTCGGCTGGCGTGAACCGGCTGCGCCCACGGCAGCGCAACCCGCTGTCGCGAAGAATTAAGAAGAGGCAGGACCCATGGCAAACGTGCAAAGCGGCAAAATGATCGTCGGTCTCGATATCGGCACCTCCAAGGTGGTGGCGCTGGTGGGCGAGGTCGGGGAAGACGGCACGATCGAAATCGTCGGTATTGGCACGCATCCGTCCCGGGGCCTGAAGAAGGGCGTGGTGGTCAACATCGAGTCCACCGTGCAATCGATCCAGCGCGCCATCGAAGAAGCGCAGCTGATGGCCGGTTGCCGGATTCACTCGGCGTTCGTCGGCGTGGCCGGTAACCATATCCGCAGCCTGAACTCCCACGGCATCGTGGCGATCCGCGACCGTGAAGTCAGCGCGGCCGACCTTGAACGCGTCCTCGACGCCGCCCAGGCCGTGGCGATCCCGGCTGACCAGCGCGTGCTGCACACCCTGCCGCAGGACTATGTGATCGATAACCAGGAAGGCGTTCGCGAGCCCCTGGGCATGTCGGGCGTACGTCTGGAAGCCAAGGTCCACGTGGTGACCTGTGCCGTCAACGCCGCACAGAACATTGAAAAATGCGTGCGCCGCTGCGGGCTGGAAATCGACGACATCATTCTCGAGCAGCTTGCCTCCGCGTATTCGGTACTGACCGACGACGAAAAAGAACTGGGCGTGTGCCTGGTGGACATCGGCGGCGGCACCACCGACATCGCGATCTTCACCGAGGGTGCGATCCGTCACACCGCCGTGATCCCGATTGCCGGCGACCAGGTGACCAACGACATCGCCATGGCGCTGCGTACGCCGACCCAGTACGCCGAAGAAATCAAGATCCGCTACGCCTGCGCCCTGGCCAAGTTGGCCGGTGCCGGCGAGACCATCAAGGTGCCGAGCGTGGGCGACCGTCCACCGCGCGAGCTGTCGCGCCAGGCCCTCGCCGAAGTGGTCGAACCGCGCTACGACGAGCTGTTCACCCTGATCCAGGCTGAACTGCGCCGCAGCGGCTACGAAGATTTGATCCCGGCCGGCATCGTGCTGACCGGTGGCACCTCGAAGATGGAAGGCGCGGTCGAACTGGCCGAGGAAATCTTCCACATGCCCGTACGCCTGGGTGTTCCCCATGGCGTGAAAGGCTTGGGCGACGTGGTGCGCAACCCGATTTATTCCACCGGTGTGGGCTTGCTGTTGTACGGGCTGCAAAAGCAGACCGACGGCATTTCCCTGTCGGGCCCGAGCAACCGTGACAGCTACCGCAGCGACGACGAGGCCAAGGCGCCGTTGTTCGAGCGGCTGCAGGCTTGGGTTAAAGGCAATTTCTAAAGATTTACCGCAACACCGCAGCACCGAAACAAGTAGTAGGCGAAAAAACTAGAGAAAACGAAAGGAGAGGGAACATGTTCGAACTCGTAGACAACATCCCCGCCAGCCCGGTCATTAAAGTGATCGGTGTCGGCGGTGGCGGCGGCAACGCTGTCAACCATATGGTCAAGAGCAACATTGAAGGCGTTGAATTCATCTGCGCCAACACTGATGCCCAGGCGCTGAAAAGCATCGGCGCGCGGACCATCCTGCAATTGGGCACAGCCGTGACCAAAGGCCTCGGCGCTGGCGCCAATCCGGAAGTCGGCCGTCAAGCCGCGCTGGAAGACCGCGAGCGTATTGCTGAAGTGCTGCAGGGCACCAACATGGTGTTCATCACCACTGGCATGGGCGGCGGTACCGGTACCGGTGCAGCGCCAATCATTGCCGAAGTGGCCAAGGAAATGGGGATTCTGACCGTCGCAGTCGTGACTCGTCCGTTCCCGTTCGAAGGTCGCAAGCGCATGCAGATCGCCGACGAAGGTATCCGTCTGCTGTCTGAAAGCGTCGACTCGTTGATCACCATTCCCAACGAGAAACTGCTGACCATCCTGGGCAAGGACGCAAGCCTGCTGTCCGCGTTCGCCAAGGCTGACGACGTACTGGCCGGTGCCGTTCGCGGTATCTCCGACATCATCAAGCGTCCGGGCATGATCAACGTCGACTTTGCCGACGTACGTACTGTCATGAGCGAAATGGGCATGGCGATGATGGGCACTGGCTGCGCCAGCGGTCCTAACCGTGCACGCGAAGCCACTGAAGCGGCCATTCGCAACCCGCTGCTGGAAGACGTGAACCTGCAAGGCGCACGCGGCATCCTGGTGAACATCACCGCCGGTCCTGACCTGTCCCTGGGTGAGTACTCCGACGTGGGTAGCATCATCGAAGCCTTCGCTTCCGAGCACGCCATGGTCAAAGTCGGTACCGTTATCGATCCGGACATGCGCGACGAACTGCACGTGACCGTGGTTGCTACCGGCCTGGGCGCGAAAATCGAGAAGCCTGTGAAGGTCATCGACAATACCGTTCATACCAGCCACGCCAGCCAAGCGGCTGCCGCTCCAGCGCCTTCGCGCCAGGAACTGCCGTCGGTGAACTACCGTGACCTGGACCGTCCGACCGTGATGCGCAACCAGGCTCAGGCCGGTGCTGCGGCGTCCCGTAGCCCGAATCCGCAAGATGATCTGGACTACCTGGACATCCCGGCATTCCTGCGTCGTCAGGCCGATTAATGGAATGTATCAGGGCTATGAAGGTGATTGGTGTTCAGCAAAGGTCTGGTCTGCTATTATCGCCAGCCTTTGTTGATACCAGTTCGCAATTTGCGCTGAAGCGGTCCAAGCCATGATTAAACAACGCACCCTGAAGAATATTATTCGTGCCACAGGTGTAGGTCTGCACTCCGGGGAGAAGGTATACCTGACCCTCAAGCCTGCACCTGTCGACACCGGCATCGTGTTTGTGCGTGCCGACCTGGACCCTGTGGTGCAGATTCCTGCTCGCGCGGAAAATGTTGGCGAAACCACGATGTCGACCACGTTGGTCAACGGTGACGTCAAAGTGGACACGGTGGAGCACTTGCTCTCGGCCATGGCCGGTTTGGGCATCGATAACGCCTACGTCGAGCTCTCCGCGTCCGAAGTCCCTATCATGGATGGCAGCGCTGGACCCTTCGTATTCTTGATTCAATCTGCCGGCCTGGAAGAACAGGACGCAGCCAAGAAGTTCATACGCATTCTGCGGGAAGTGACAGTAGAAGACGGCGACAAGCGCGCCACCTTCGTCCCGTTCGAAGGCTTTAAAGTGAGCTTTGAGATCGATTTCGATCACCCGGTATTCCGTGACCGCACCCAAAGTGCAAGCGTGGATTTTTCCAGCACTTCGTTCGTAAAAGAAGTCAGCCGCGCCCGTACCTTTGGTTTCATGAGTGACATCGAGTACCTGCGCAAGCACAACCTCGCACTCGGCGGCAGCGTTGAAAACGCCATTGTGGTCGACGCGGATGGTGTACTGAACGAAGATGGCCTTCGCTATGAAGACGAATTCGTGAAGCACAAGATCCTCGATGCAATCGGTGACCTCTACCTGCTGGGCAATAGCCTGATAGGCGAGTTCAAAGGCTTCAAGTCGGGCCACGCCCTTAACAACCAGCTGCTGCGCAAGTTGATTGAGCAGACAGACGCTTGGGAAGTCGTGACCTTCGAAGATGCCAGCACCGCACCGATCTCTTACATGCGTCCCGTTGCGGCGGTGTAAGTAACAACTCTCTTTCTTTAGTTTTTAAAGGCTGCCTTCGGGTGGCCTTTTTTATTGCCTGGACACTTCCCTTGCCGGGCGAGCCCGCCCGCCACAAGGGCCGTTTGCGTTATTCAGACTGCAGAGGCGTCCACAATCCGATTGCGCCCCGTGTGCTTGGCCTCATACAACGCACGATCCGCACTGAGCAGCAAAGCCTCCAGGGACATGCGGCTGCGCTTGTCCCAAGTGCTCACGCCGATGCTCGCCGTGATCGGCCGCTCGTCCCCTGCCACCCTTGGCAAATGCTCGATGCTGCTGCGGATATGCTCGGCGATGACCCAGGCACCCTTGGCATCCGTATGGGGCAGTACCACCGCAAATTCCTCGCCGCCATAGCGCGCCGCAAGGTCAGCCGGGCGGCGGATATTGGCGCCGATCACCTGGGCCACGGTGCGCAATGCCGCGTCGCCACCGTGATGGCCATGGCGGTCGTTGAAGGCCTTGAAGTGATCCACGTCGATCATCAGCACGGTCAGTGGTTCGAGCGAACGTTGCGCGCGGTCCCATTCAAGGCGCAGGCGTTCGTCCAGGATGCGGCGGTTGGCCAGGCCGGTCAGGGCATCGGTGGCTGCCAGTTCTGACAGCACACGCTCTGCGCGATAGCGACGCCGCAGTTCCCGGCGCAGCATCCAGGTCAGCCATAACAAACCGATACAGAGAATGCCTGTGGCGCCACCGGTCAGCAAAGCGGCGCGTTTCCAAGGGGCGAATACATCTTCACTGGACAGTGCCACCACCACAATCAGCGGCAGCTCACCCACATTGGTGAAGGTGTACAGGCGCTCCTTGCCACTGATGGCTGAGAGGGCCTGGAAGCTGCCACTGCCTTCACGCAGGATTCTCTTGAAATTCGGCCGCTCGCTCAGGTCCTTGTCGATCATGTCGCGTTCGAGCAACGGCTGTTGGGCCAACAAAATGCCTTTGGTGTTGAGCAGATTCACGCTGCTGCTGTTGCCGATCGTCAGGGTATTGAACAGTTGGTCGAAATACGCCAGGCGCATGGTCGCGACCGCAACGCCGGCAAACTCGCCATTAGGCCCTGACACACGCCGGCTGAATGCCATGCGCCAGACCTGGTCGCAGTCGCAATGGATCTGGAACGGTCGGCTGATAAACAAGCCGGCCTGGGCATCCTTGGCATGCACCTGGAAATAATCGCGGCTGGCAAAGTTGCGCGGGGTGGGGTGCAGGGTGGAGGAGTCGGCGATCACCGCGCCATTGGCGTCCAGCAATAGCACTTCACCCTTGAAAGGTGCTGCCGTGGACAAGTCAAACTGCACCAGGTGCTGGATATTCTCGGCAACCTGCGACAGATCTTCACGTTGCTTGGCGGCAATCAACCCTTTGAGGGCCAGATCGTAGAGTTCGACGTTACGCAGCACGTCGGCGTTGATCAGTTGGGCAATATTGGTGGTTGAACGCGTGGCGGCCTGCAGGGTGCTGGCGTGTTCACGGACCAGCAATACTGCGACGATGATCACAATCAGGACAACGGTGAGACCGCTGCCGAGGATCAGCAGCAATTCGGGGTGTGCAGGCGCGGTACGAACACGGCGTTGACTCATCGGGCAGACTTCAGCGGGGTGAATGCTGGCAGTTTAGTTCTACCCGATGAAAATTAAATCGTTAGTTAAAAAGAAAGATCCGTGGACTCAGAACACGTTAATCGGGTAGTCGACGATCACCCGGTATTCATCCACATCCCGATCCACCGCCGAGTAGCCGTTGCTGCCGCGATTGGTCGCCCATTGCAGGCGCACGGCCAGGTCCTTGGCCTTGCCACCTTGCACCACATACTTTAAATCGATATCCCTTTCCCAGTGTTTGGCGTCCTTGCCATCGGCGCTGTACCAGGCGCTATAGCCACGGCTTTGCGGGTCGACCTTGGTCAGGTCGGTCTTGCCGCTGATGTAGGACACCGCCGAGGTCAGGCCAGGCAGGCCGAGGCCGGCGAAGTCATAGGCGTACTTGAGTTTCCACGAGCGCTCGTTGGGGCCGTTGAAGTCCGAGTACTGCTGGGAATTGTCCAGGTACACGCTATCGCCCTGGCTAATGTAGTCGAACGGCGTGTTGCCGTTAACCCGCTGGTACGCGGCGGTGACGCTGTGGTGACCGACGCCGACGGTGAAGTGCAGGCTGTAGGTGTTGTTGTCGATACCCCCCAGCAGTGACTGGCCGGTGTCCTGGGTGTGGTAGTAGTGCAGGCCCGGGTTGAGGCTGACCAGGTCGTTCAACGCGTAGGTGTAGTCCAGGTCGTAGTAATACTGGTGCCACACGTCCTTGAGTTCGGAGGCATACAGGTTGCTGGTCAGGCCGGGAATACCGCTGAAAGACACACCGGCCCAGTTCATGTGCTGGCTGTCAGTGTTGCTCGGCAATGCGCCATAGCTGGTGCCGATGCGCCGGTGGCCGCTCTGGTTGTAGAGCTTGGTGAAGCTGGCCTGGCCGCCTTCGAGCATCCAGCCGTCGAAGCTGTGGTTGCTCAGGCTTACGCCCCGGAAGGTCTGCGGCAGCATGCGGGTCATGCCGCCGGCGATCACCGGGTTGTTGAGGAACAGGTCGCCGGCCTTCAACTCGGTGTCGAAGGCGCGCATCTTCAAGGTGCCACCTGCGGTGGAGAACGACCCGGGCGCTTTGCCGCTGCCGTCAGTGCTGCCGTAGGGAAGGATGCTGGAACCGTCGGTGCCTCCACCGCCGTCGAGCTTGAGGCCGAGCATGGCGTGGGCGTCCAGGCCGAAGCCGACGGTGCCCTGGGTGTAGCCGGATTCGAAGGTGCCTATAAAACCCTGGCCCCATTCCTTGCTGTCATCGGTGTGGATGTCGCGACGGTCGCGGTTCATGTAGTAGTTGCGGGTGTTGATGTTGAGGTGCGAGCCTTCGACGAAACCGTCGGTGGGGGTAGTGTCTGCCGCGTGGGCAAAGGGGACGATCGTTGCTGCAATCGCGAGGAATAACGGGGTGAACGTCAGCGAGTTCTTCACCGGTACAGCTCCTTTGGTCAATCGAAAACGGCCAATGTCGTGGGGGTGTGCCTGGCCTTTTTTTACGGCAAAAAAAAGCCGCTGAAGTCAGCGGCTTTAAGACAGATTCCCAGTGTAGAGCCCTGGAAATAAGTCGAGGGAAATTCGGGTAAGCGGGTCAGCTGCCTTTGCCGTCGCGCTCATCGATGCGTCAAATTAACGCAGGCGAGCGGTACGATACAGAGTGTAACAAGATAATCACTGTTGCCCAAATCGCAACAGTGCTGGTGTGGGGTTCCCATGTGTGAGGGGGCAAGCCCCCTCCCACATTTGAACGAGTTGTCTAAACCGGGAGGGTAATGCCGAAGGTATTACCACTCACGTCGCTGCGCACGAACACATCGCCGCCATGCATCAGCGCAATCGCCTTGACGATCGCCAGCCCCAAACCGTGATTGGCCCCGCTGTTGCTGCGCGACGCGTCCACCCGATAGAAGCGTTCGAACAGGCGTGGCAGGTGTTCGCTGGCAATCACATCGCCTGGGTTGGTCACGCCGATCGCCACATGATGTTCCAGCACGTCGATGTTTACCTCGATCACCTGTCCGGGCGCAGTGTGTTGTACCGCATTGCTCAGCAGGTTGATCAGCGCGCGGCGCAGGTGGGCTTTCTCGATCTGCACCTGGGCGTCGCCGTGGACCTGCACCCGGACCTGGGCGTCTTCGAGGATGAAGTCCAGGTAGTCGAGGGTGGTGGCTACCTCGTCGGCCAATGAGCTTTCAATCAGCTTGGTGGCCTTGCTGCCCTGGTCGGCGCTGGCGAGGAACAGCATGTCGTTGATGATCGAACGCAGGCGCTCCAGTTCCTCGAGGTTCGATTGCAGCACCTCGAAATAATGCTCGGCCGAACGCCCGCGAGTCAGGGCGACCTGGGTCTGGCCGATCAGGTTGGTGAGCGGCGAGCGCAGTTCGTGGGCGACGTCGGCGTTGAACGACTCCAGGCGCGAGTAGGCCTGTTCCACGCGGTCCAGGGTGGAGTTGAACGAGTTGACGAACTGGCTCAGCTCCGGCGGCAGCGGCGACAGTTGCAGGCGCCCGGAGAGCTTCGGCGGCGCCAGCTTCTGTGCTTCATCCGAGAGTTTGCTCAGCGGCTTGAGGCCAATGCGCGACACCCAGAACCCCAGCAGCGCCGCCAGCACCACGCCGACCAGCGCCAGGCTGACCAGCGCCACCAGCAGATGGTGCTGGGTGGCGCGGAAGTTTTCGGTGTCGATGGCGATCATGAAACGCAGCGGTGGGCGTTGGTCCTTGGCCGGGAACTGGCTCACCAGCACCTTGAACGGGTATTCGCGCCCCGGCAGGCGCAGATCGCGCTTACCCGTCGGGCCTTCGGCGAAGGCGCGGATCTGCGCATCGGGGTTGCCATACTCGTAGTTCGGATCGCTGCTGACCACCCAGAAGCGGATACGCTTGTCTTCCTCACCCAATAATTTGAGCTTGGCTTGAATCTTCACCCAATGGTCCGGTGTACCGAAGCGGTTCACAGAGGACTCCAACACGCTGTAGCGCGCATCCAGCTCCGCCCCTGGCAGCAAGCCCAGGCTGCGATCCACCTGCTGATAGAGCACGCCGCCGATCAACAGGAATATCAGCGCCGCCACCAGGGTGAACATGCTGCTCAGACGCAGGGCAATGGAGTTAGCCGACACTACGATTCTCCAGCACATAACCCATGCCGCGAATGGTGTGCAGCAGCTTGTGTTCGAACGGCCCGTCAAGCTTGGCGCGCAGGCGCTTGATCGCCACCTCCACGACGTTGGCGTCGCTGTCGAAATTGATGTCCCAGACCATTTCTGCAATCGAGGTCTTGGAGAGGATCTCGCCTTGGCGCCGCGCCAATACGCTGAGCAACGAGAACTCCTTCGCGGTCAGGTCCAGGCGCACGCCGTTGCGGCTGGCCTTGCGGCTGATCAGGTCGATCCACAGGTCGGCGACGGTCACTTGTACCGGCTCGTGGCCGCCGCTGCGGCGGGTCAGGGCTTGCAGGCGCGCCACCAGTTCAAGGAATGAAAACGGTTTGCCGAGGTAATCGTCGGCGCCTTCGCGTAGCCCGCGGATACGGTCTTCCACGCGCTCGCGGGCGGTGAGCATGATCACCGGCGTCTGCTTGCGCGCACGCAAGGCTCGCAATACGCCAAAGCCATCGAGGCCGGGCAGCATCACGTCGAGCACGATCACCGCATAATCGTTCTCCAGCGCCAGGTGCAGGCCCTCGACGCCCTCGCGCGCCACGTCGACGGTGTAGCCTTGCTCCGTCAGGCCACGGTGCAGGTAGTCGGCGGTTTTTTCTTCATCTTCAACAATCAGTACGCGCATGAGCCTTTTGCTCCAGGGCGGTGCCTTGGCCTCAGTGTGTGGTCGCCAGCTCGGCAGCTGGTTTGGGCCGGTGGAAAATTTTCTCAAGGTACAAGTATATGACTGGTGTGGTGAACAACGTCAGCGCCTGGCTCACCAGCAAGCCGCCGACCACCGCGATGCCCAGGGGCTGGCGCATTTCCGCACCGGGGCCGGCGCCGAGCATCAGCGGTACCGCGCCGAGCAGGGCGGCGAGGGTGGTCATGATGATCGGGCGGAACCGCGTGACGCAGGCTTCATAGATCGCTTCCTCCGGCGGCAACCCGCGTACCCGCTGGGCGTCCAGGGCGAAGTCGATCATCAGGATGCCATTCTTCTTCACGATGCCGATCAGCAGCACCAGGCCGATCAGCGCCATGATCGAAAAGTCCTGGCCCATCAGCGACAGCATGATCAGCGCGCCCAACCCCGCCGAGGGCAAGGTGGAGATAATCGTCAGTGGGTGCACGAAGCTCTCATACAACACGCCCAGAATGATGTAGACCGCCACCAGCGCCGCGAGGATCAGCCAGGGCTGGCTGGCCAGCGAACTCTGGAACGCCTGGGCCGCGCCCTGGAAGTTGCCGATGATGGTGGTCGGCATGCCGATTTCATTCTTGGCCTGGTTGAGCATGATCACCGCATCGCCCAGCGCCACACCGGGGGCCAGGTTGAACGACAGGTTGGCGGCCGGGAACATGCCGTCATGGCTGATGGACAAGGGCCCCACGGTCGGCGGGTCGACCTTGGCCACCGCCGACAACGGCACCATCTCATTGGTCAACGGCGAGCGCAGGTAGAAGTAATTCAGGCTTTCGGCCTTGCCGCGCTGTTGGGTGTCGAGCTCCAGCACCACCTGGTACTGGTTGATCTCGGTCTGGAACTCGTTGATCTGGCGCTGGCCGAAGGCGTCGTACAGCGCCTGGTCGACATCGGTGGCGGTCAGGCCAAAGCGCGCGGCGGCCTGACGGTCGATGCTGATATGGGTGATGCTGCCGCCCAGTTGCAGATCGTTGGACAGGTCGCGAAAGGCCGGGTTGGCGCGCAGTTTTTCGGTCAGGCGTTGGGTCCAGGTGTTGAGTGTCGGGCCGTCATTGCTCTTGAGTACGTACTGGTACTGGGCGCGGCTGGGGCCGGAGCTGAGGTTGATGTCCTGGCCGGCGCGCAGGTACAGCACGATGCCCGGCACTTTCGCCAGCTTGGGCCGGATGCGGTCGATGAACTGGCTGGCGGACACGTCGCGATCGCCCCGGTCTTTCAAGGCGATCCAGAAGCGGCCATTGGCGATGGTCTGGTTGCTGCCGGTCACGCCCACCGAATGGGAAAACGCCTGGACCGCCGGGTCGTCCTTGACGATCTCGGCCAGGGCCTTGTGCTTGGCGACCATGTCCGGGTACGACACATCGGCCGCCGCTTCGCTGGTGCCGAGCACAAAACCGGTGTCCTGTACCGGAAAGAAGCCCTTGGGAATAAACACGTAGCCGACCACGGCCAGGGCCAGGGTCACCACGAAAATGGCGGCCATGGTGCGTTGATGGGCCAGCGCGCGGCGCAGGTTGCGCGCATAGCCGGCCAGCAGGCGTTCGCTGAAGCCGGGTTTGTCGTGGGCGGGATGGGTCGGGGCGCGCATGAACAGCGCTGCCAATGTCGGCGCCAGGGTCAACGAGACCACCACCGAAATCAGGATGGTCGAGGTGGCCGTCAGTGCGAATTCCTTGAACAACCGTCCGACCACACCGCCCATGAACAGCAGCGGAATAAACGCCGCCACCAGCGAGAAGCTGATGGACACCACCGTAAAGCCAATCTCTCCGGCGCCCTTGATCGCCGCTTCGCGCTTGTCGAGCCCGGCTTCGCGGTGGCGGTGAATGTTCTCCACCACCACGATGGCATCATCGACCACAAAGCCCACGGCGATCACGATTGCCACCAGGGTCAGGTTGTTCAGGCTGAAGCCCATCAGGTACATCAGCGCAAAACTGGCGACCAGCGACACGCCGAGCACGCTGGACACAATCAGCGTCGCCGACAACTGGCGCAGGAACAGCGCCATCACCGCCACCACCAACAGGATGGCGATCAGCAGGGTCACCTCAACTTCATGCAGGGACGCGCGGATGGTCTTGGTGCGGTCAGACAATACGCTGACCTGCACCGAGGCCGGCAGCATGCCTTGCAGGCGCGGCAGTTCGGCCTGGATGCGGTCTACGGTCTCGACAATGTTGGCGCCGGGCTGGCGCGAAATCACCAGGTTGACGCCCGGCGTGTCGCCGGACCAAGCCTGCACGTAGGCGTTTTCCGAACCGTTGATGACTTTGGCAATATCGCGCAATTGCACCGGTGCACCGTCCTTGTAGGACACGATCAACTGCGCGTAGTCCTCCGGATGGAACAGCTGGTCGTTGGTCGACAGGGTCGACACGCTGTTCTGCCCGTAGATCGCGCCCTTGGCCAGGTTGAGGCTCGATTGCTGGATGGCCAGGCGAATATCGGCCAGGGTCAGGCCGATGGCCGCGAGTTTGTCGGGGGAAGCCTGCACGCGGATCGCCGGGCGTTGCTGGCCGGTGATGTTGATCTGGCCGACACCGTCGATCTGGCTGATCTGCCGCGCCAGCAGGGTTTCCACATAGTCGCTCAGCTCGGTGCTGGGCATGCTGTCGGAGCTGACACTGAGGATGAGTACCGGGCTGTCCGCCGGGTTGACCTTCTTCCAGGTGGGCAGGCTTGGCATGTCGCTGGGCAGCTTGCCGGAGGCGGTGTTGATCGCCGCCTGCACTTCTTGCGCGGCGGTGTCGATGCTCTTGTCGAGGGTGAATTGCAGCGTCAGCAGGCTTGAGCCCAAGGCACTGCTGGAGGTCATCTGGGTCATGCCGGGGATGGCGCTGAACTGCACTTCCAGCGGCGTCGCCACCGAGGAGGCCATGGTATCCGGGCTGGCGCCGGGCAATTGTGCGGTGACCTGGATCGTCGGAAATTCCGCTTCCGGCAGTGGCGCGATGGCCAGGCGCGGGAAGGCAATGATCCCGAGCAGCACCAGGGCGAAGGTCAGCAGCAGGGTGGCGACCGGGTGGTCGACGCACCAGGCTGACGGCGAGCGGCTCATGGCTGCACCTTGGCGTCGACGGTCTGGATCACCTGCGGTGGTTCCTTGAGCACCTCCACCTGGGCTCCGGCCTTGAGCCGCGACTGCCCATCACTGACCAGCACGTCACCGGCCTGCACACCCTTGATGATGTTCACGTCGCTGTTTTGATAGGTGACTTGCACTGGCACCACGTCGACCTTGTCCCCGTTGACCCGGTACACGAAGTGCGAATCCAGGCCGCGTTGCACCACGGTCGGCGGCACCACCAAGGCATTTTTGTCGAGGGCCGTCTGGATCTTGATGGTCACCAGTTGCCCCGGCCACAGGCGTTGCGAGGCGTTGTTGAACTCGGCCTTGGCGCGCAGGGTGCCGGTGGTGGAGCTGATCTGGTTGTCGATCAGGCTCAAGTGGCCTTCCCCCAGCAAATCACCGGTCTGGCCGTCGGTGTCGGCACCCAGGTAGGCGTCGACGCTGGCCTGGGTCGGTGCGGCGATCAGGCCTTGCAGGGTCGGCAGCATCTGTTGCGGCAGAGAGAACTCAACGGCAATCGGGTCGATCTGGGTCACTGAGAACAGGCCCTGGGTATCGCTGGTGCGCAGGAAGTTGCCTTCATCCACATTGCGAATACCGACGCGGCCGCTGACGGGTGAGCGAATCTGGGTGTAGGAAAGCTGGACCTGGGCTGCATCGATTGCGGCCCGGTTTCCTTGGGCGGTGGCCTTGAGCTGGTTGACCAGGGCTTGTTGCTGGTCGTAGGTCTGCTTGGACACGCCGTCGTCGACGCTCAATTCCTTGTAGCGCTTGAGGTTGACCAGCGCCACCTGCAACTGCGCCTGGCTCTCGCCCAGTTGCGCCTTGGCTTGGTCGAGACTGGCGCGGATCGAGCGATCATCGATTCTGGCCAGCAAGTCGCCGACCTTGACCAACTGGCCTTCCTTGACCTGCAACTGGGTGAGAATGCCGTCGACTTGCGGGCGAATGACCACACTGTGCAAGGACAACACTGTGCCGATGCCGCTGACAAAGCGTGGAACGTCCTGCTGCGCTACGCTCACCACCCGCACCGGGATCGCGGTCGGTGCCGCCAGTTTGGCCTTGGCTGGCCGGGTCAGTGCCCATGCTGCAATCGCCACGACCACGAGGACACCCACGATCAGGGCAGTTTTTCGTTGAATGTGCATGGAAAGACGCCGTTGGCGCAGTTGCAAGTGTCAAGCTGCAAGCTGCAAGTTGAAGTTTGGATAGCAGCTTTATAGCGGGGATAACCGGTCAGGATCGTGACGGCAAACTGACAGCCATGACAGCTAAGGCTTTTAACTTGCCGCTTGAAGCTTACCGCTTGCACCTCCGGCCCCGCTATACTCGCGCTTTTACACCAATCGCTGCGCCGGAGCCCTTATGACTTCCCCGACACAACCCCCTGTTGAAGCGACCGACATCGTCGATTCGGCCAGCGCCGAAGGCGTTGAAAAAGCCGAGATCCCGGCGTTCAAGTTTCCGTTCAAGCCGGGTGAGCTGGCGGGGGCGAGGAATGCGGCCCAACCGTGGTACAAAAACGGCGCCAAGAATGGCCATACCAAGTCGCCAGGCATGGCGCCGCCGGGTACGCGTCGTTCGATGGGTAAACGCTGAGGTTAACAAGTCGCACGTTTTGTCGACTATTGCCTACAGCTTCTGCTGAAATTTCTGATTGTAGGCCTACGACCGTTTCTTGAAAGCTTGCACAGCCTTTGCTCTGCCCCAGTGGTTTCAGGGGGAGTGGGGTGATGCTGGTCTTTCCGGAAAAGGACGACGCCCTTGGCCCTGATACACATCTGTGTAATGTTTGCGCTGTTGCTTTCGACTGATGCCTCTGCGGCCGATGATCAACCGCAGCGTGAAATCCGTTTCGCCGTTGCCGCACAATTTCCCCCCTTCCAGAGCCGCGACCCGCAAGGGCAGCTGATAGGCTTGAATATCGAGCTGGGCAACGCCCTGTGCGTGCAGATGAATGCACGTTGCATCTGGGTCGACCAGGTACTTGCCGAAGATTTCACCTCCCTTGAAGCCAGGAAATTCGACGCGATCATGGGGATGGCGCCAACGTCGCAACGGCGACGTTGGGTGAGCTTCACCGATAACCTCTACCCGTTCACCACGCGCCTGGTGGCGCGCAGTACGTCCGGCTTGCAGCCCCGTGCAGTGTCGCTCAGGGGCAAGCGCGTCGGCGTGTTGCTGGGCAGCAATCGCGAGGCTTTTGCCCTGTCGGCGTGGGCGCCCGGGGGCGTCATCGTCAAGAGTTTCTGGCTCAATAGTGAACTGGTACGCAGCCTTATAGCCGGCGAAATTGATGCGACCCTGCAAGGCACCGTGGAAATTCGTGAAGCCCTGCTCGACACTGAAGACGGTCACGATTTCGACTTCGCAGGCCCCGCCGTTTCGTCCGCGCTTTTGGGGGATGGCGTGGCCATCGCGGTGCGCAAGCCCGACACGGCATTGCGCAACGAACTCAACTGCGCCCTTGAACAGCTGAAGCAGAGCGGCGAGTACCTGAGGATTATCCAACCCTACCGCCTTGACGCCTTTCCTGCCGAGCAGTGACGGCTGATTAATCGTGACCGCCGCGCGACGTGGCCGGCAAGGTTTACGCCGCCCGCAGCGAGATAAACGCATAGTTGGCCGGCACCTCGGTGGCAATCTGCGCGCCGGCATCCAGCAACTGTTCGGCGATGTCCATTCCCGATACATGGAACACCCACTCATTGGCCATGGACGGCTGATCCACCGCCAGTTCAATCGCCTGGGCAAACGCGCCCATGTCCGGCAGGTACGCGGTAAACCCATCCCCCTTGAGCGCCGTGGTGCGAATGCCCAGCAAGGCGCACACCGCCTCCTTGGTCTGCACGTCGTCTCGGTCGGCCTGGCGCGAGCGCTGGATCAGGTCCGCCAGCTCCTGGTCCACCAATTCACCACCGACGATCAACGCCGGGCCCTGTTCCCAGGATTCCGGTGGGCAATCCTTGGCAGCGGGGCTGAGCGGGATATGCGGGTTGATCTCCATCGGGTAGATGCGGCACACCAACGGGCGACGCTCATAAATGCGGCACAGGTTATCTGCGTCAAGATTCCGGCAGCGCCCGGCGTTGTAGGCGGCAAAGGTGATTGCCACAAACGCCTCGGTGTTGCCGCTGGGTACCACCACCGAGCGGCGCTCGGCATGTTCGCGCTGCTGCTGAGGCAGGCCCAGGCCACTGCTCAGGAAGCCTTCCACCAAAACGATGACGTTACCGCCGTCAGCCGCCCATTGGCGGGCTTCCTGGAGGGTCAGGGGCACGTGATGATCGCTGCAGCATTTGCCGCAACCGACGCAGGAAAAATGGGTGTTCATGGCGGATCTGTCACCAGGCTAGGTCAGAGGGCACGCAGGAACGGTGACGGGTTTTTACCTCTATCCACCGTAGTGCTGCTCTGGAAGCAAGTTATGCGCCAGCACCTGTCAGTCGTCGGCGACCACATCGCGCAACACAAAGACCATGCCCGCGCTTTCGTACAGTTGTCGGGCGCGCAGGTTGCTCTCCAGCACCTTCAGGTCGACGTAGGGTTCGCCGCGTTGCTTGAACACCTGGAAGCAGTGCAGCAACAACGCCCGGCCCAAGCCTTGGCCTTGAGCGCAAGGATGCACGGACAGGTTCTTGATAAACGCGCTGGTCCAGCACTGCGCCACGCCGAGAATGCCATCGCCGTTGCTGGCTACCAGGCATAGCGTGGGGTCGAATTCGGCATCGGTGATGAACTGATGCTGCCAGGCTTGCAGATGAGGAACGCGGCCACCCCCTTGCTCCTGGGTCATGCGCAGCACAGCATGGATCGCCGGGGCCAGCTCGTCGCGGTAATGATCCAACTGCGTATGGGCCGGCCATTGCGGCGCAGGCAGGCTGCCGGTGAGATCGCGGCGCAGCAGTTGGAAATACTCCGCCACGGGTTAAAGTCCCTGTTGCGCCACAGTCTGGGCGGCTATCACCAGGCACTTGGTCAGTTCGGGCGAGGAGAACTTGGTCAGCACCGCGTTGGCACCGGCCAGGCGCGCCTTTTCGCTGTTCATCGCGCTGTCCAGCGAGGTATGCAGCAACACGTAAAGATCCTGGAAATCCGGGGTTTCGCGCAGGGTGCGGGTCAGGGCGTAACCGTCCATTTCGGACATCTCGATGTCCGACACCACCACATTGATCTGCGCGGCGGTGCCTTGCAGCTCCAGCAGCACATCGATGGCTTCCTTCGCGCTGCGTGCGGTGTGGCAGGTCAGGCCGAGGTTGCGCAGGGTGTGCACCGACTGCTGCAAGGCGACCTGGCTGTCATCCACCACCAGGATCCGCGCATTGCCGAGCACTTCCGCCTCTTCCATGGTCAGGTCGGTGGGTGCCGCTTCAATCGGCGCCGGGGCGATACCGTGGATGACTTTTTCGATGTCCAGCACCTGCACCAGGCCGCCTTCCACCTGGGTCACCCCGGTGATGAACGCACGGTTGCCGCCGGAGCCGTAGGGCGGCGGGCGGATGTCGGTGGTCAGGCAGTGCACGATCTTGCTGACGGCCTGCACATGCAGGCCCTGCTTGGAACGGCTCACGTCGGTGACGATCAGGCAGCCTCCGTCCGGATCTTCCAGGGGCATTTCCCCCAGGGCGCGGCTCAGGTCGATCACCGCCAACGAGTTGCCACGCAGGGTGGCGATGCCTTTGACGTGCGGGTGGGACTCCGGCAGCTTGGTCAGCGGCGGGCAAGGGATGATTTCGCTGACTTTCAGCAGGTTGATGGCCATCAGCTTGCCGCTGCGCAAGGTAAAGAGCAGAAGCGAGAGTGAGTCTGCGCGGGCTTTGGTGGTGGACATAAAAACCTTCTGTGGATCAGGGATGACGAACTTCTATTGAGTGTTATCGACCCATTCGCCGGAAACTGTAGGAGCGATCAAGGCCCTTAACATCAGCCCTTCCACACCTGCGGGTTCACCAGGTCCTGCGGGCGCTGGCCCAGCAGGGCGCTGCGCAGATTGTCCAACGCGCGGTTGGCCATGGCTTCGCGGGTTTCATGGGTCGCCGAGCCGATGTGCGGCAGGGTCACTGCATTGCTCAGCTGGAACAGTGGCGATTCGGCCAGCGGCTCCTGCTCATACACATCCAGCCCGGCACCGCGAATGGTCTGGTTTTGCAGGGCCTGGATCAGCGCCGGTTCGTCGACCACCGGGCCACGGGAAATATTGATCAGGATTGCGCTGGATTTCATCAGCCCCAGCTCGCGGGTGCTGATCAGGTGGCGGGTCTTGTCGCTCAACGGTACCACCAGGCAGACGAAATCCGCCTCGGCCAGCAACTGGTCCAGGCTGCGGAACTGCGCGCCCAGCTCCTGTTCCAGCGCGGTCTTGCGGCTGTTGCCGCTGTACAGGATCGGCATATTGAAGCCCAGGCGCCCACGACGGGCCACGGCCGCGCCGATATTGCCCATGCCGACGATACCGAGGGTCTTGCCATGCACGTCACAGCCAAACAGCGGCGCGCCGACGCTGGCTTTCCACTGGCCGGCCTTGGTCCAGGCGTCCAGCTCGGCGACCCGGCGCGCGCTGCTCATCAGCAGGGCGAAGGCCAGGTCGGCGGTGCTTTCGGTGAGTACGTCGGGGGTGTTGGTGAGCATGATCCCGCGCTCGTTGAAGTACGGCACGTCGTAGTTGTCGTAGCCCACCGACACGCTGGAGACCACCTCCAGCTTGCTCGCGCCTTCGAGTTGCGCGCGGCCCAGCTTGCGACCCACGCCAATCAAACCGTGGGCGTGGGGCAGGGCTTCATTGAATTGAGCGTTAATATCGCCCAGCTTGGGGTTGGGGGCGATCACGTCGAAATCCTGTTGCAGGCGTTCGATCATTTCCGGGGTGACACGGCTGAAGGCGAGGACTGTCTTTTTCATTGCAGGCGGGCTCATCGACTACGGAAGAATGCCAAGCACGCTAACATTCCTGCCGGCAATTGTCAGGACACGGACCCATGTGGGAGGGGGCTTGCCCCCGATAGCAGTGGATCAGTCAATACATCTGGCGACTGGCACACCGCCATCGGGGGCAAGCCCCCTCCCACATTTGATCCACATTATCTGTTGGAAATCAGTTCACCAGCCGCGCACCGCTGAGGCTGCCGCTCAACTCATACGCCACTAGCTCCGCCTGGTGCGCCGCCAGGATCTCCGGCAGCGAGCCGCGCAGGTATTCCACCCAGGTCTTGATCTTCGCATCCAGGTACTGGCGCGAGGGGTAGATGGCGTACAGGTTCAGTTCCTGGGAACGGTAGGTGGGCATGACCCGCACCAATGTGCCGTTGCGCAAGCCTTCGATGGCCGCATATACCGGCAACAGGCCGACGCCCATGCCGCTGGTGATCGCGGTTTTCATCGCGTCGGCCGAGTTGACCAGGAACGGCGATGTATTGATCGCCACGCTTTCCTGGCCTTCGGGGCCGTTAAAGGTCCACTTGTCCAGCTGGATCACCGGGCTGACCAGGCGCAGGCAGGCGTGGTTGAGCAAGTCGTGGGGGCGATGGGCACAGCCCTTGGCCTTGACGTAGTCCGGCGAGGCGCAGGCGATGCTGTAGGTGATGCCCAGGCGTTGGGAGACGAAGCCCGAATCCGGCAGCTCACTGGCCAGCACGATGGACACGTCGTAGCCCTCGTCCAACAGGTCCGGCACGCGGTTGGCCAGGGTCAGGTCGAAGGTCACGTCGGGGTGAGTGCGGCGGTAGCGGGCAATCGCGTCGATGACGAAATGCTGGCCGATGCCGGTCATGGTGTGCACCTTCAACTGCCCGGCGGGGCGGGCGTGGGCGTCGCTGGCTTCGGCTTCGGCTTCTTCGACGTAGGCCAGGATCTGCTCACAGCGCAGCAGGTAGCGTTTACCGGCCTCGGTGAGGGCAATTCGGCGGGTGGTGCGATTGAGCAAGCGGGTTTGCAGATGGGCCTCAAGATTGGAGACCGCGCGCGAGACGTTGGCGGTGGTGGTGTCCAGTTGTGCGGCGGCGGCGGTGAAGCTGCCCGCTTCAGCCACGCAACTGAAGGCGCGCATGTTTTGCAAAGTGTCCATGGAGAGTTCTCAGGGGAGATACCAAATTGTGACAGAAAGTTACGCTGTCCAGTGATCCCTACCAACGGATTATCGCTTGAACGGTAACAAAGATTCACAGGAATGCCAGCTTATCGTCCTCCATGCCGCCGCCTAGAATTGCGCCACCTCTCCCCGCAACACCACCTCAGGAATTCGTTCGCCGTGCCGCGTCGCATCAGCAGAGAGCTGAAGACTCTCATTTACAGGGAGCTGAAGGCTCTCAGTGTCTGCGCCTTATCGTTAGCAATCAGCGGCTGCATCGGAACCGGAGGAATCGCCCCCCAAGGCCAGGCTCTCAACGCCACTACCCTGGCCACCGACGAAGCGATCCGCAGCGCCGCCCAGGACGCCCACTGGCCCACCGCGCAATGGTGGCAGGCCTACGGCGACCCGCAACTCAACCACTGGGTCGAACTCGCCACCCAAAGCAGCCCGAGCATGGCCATGGCCGCCGCGCGGGTGCGGGAAGCGCGGGCCATGGCCGGGGTTGTCGAGTCGGCCGAGTCGCTGCAGATCAACGGTGATACCAGCCTCAAACGCCACAATTGGCCGAAGGATCAGTTCTACGGCCCTGGTGAATTGAGCGGTGCCAACACCTGGGACAACAATGCATCCCTGGGCTTGAGCTACGCCCTCGACCTGTGGGGCCGCGAAAGCAACGCCACTGAACGTGCCGTCGACCTGGCCCACATGAGCGCCGCCGAAGCACGCCAGGCCCAACTCGAACTGCAGAACAACGTGGTGCGCGCCTATATCCAGCTGTCGTTGCATTACGCCAATCGCGATATCGTCGCAGCGACCCTGGCCCAGCAACAGCAGATCCTCGACCTGGCCAACAAACGCCTGAACGCCGGGATCGGCACGCATTTCGACGTGAGCCAGGCCGAAACGCCACTGCCGGAAACCCATCGCCAATTGGATGCCCTGGACGAAGAAATCGCCCTGAGCCGTAACCAGCTGGCGGCGCTTGCCGGTAAAGGTCCGGGGGAGGGGGCCACGTTACAGCGTCCGACGTTGTCCCTCGCCGCACCGCTGAAACTGCCTTCGAGCCTGCCCGCGCAATTGCTCGGCCAGCGCCCGGATGTGGTCGCCAGCCGTTGGCAGGTGGCGGCGCAAGCCCGTGGCATCGATGTCGCCCACGCCGGTTTCTACCCCAACGTCGACCTGGTCGGCAGCCTAGGCTACATGGCCACCGGCGGTGGCATGCTGGCGTTTCTCGCCGGCAAGAAATTCAACTACAGCGTCGGCCCGGCGATCACCTTGCCGATCTTCGACGGTGGCCGCCTGCGTGCGGAGCTGGGTGAAGCCAGCGCCGGCTATGACATCGCCGTGGCGCGCTACAACCAGACCCTGGTCAACGCGCTCAAGGGCATCAGCGACCAGTTGATCCGCCGTGAGTCCATGGACAAGCAAGCCGCATTTGCCGCGCAGTCGGTGGCCTCGGCGCAGAAGACCTACGACATCGCGATGATCGCCTACCAGCGCGGCCTCACCGATTACCTCAATGTGCTCAACGCCCAGACCTTGCTGTTTCGCCAACAACAGGTCGAGCAACAGGTACAGGCCGCGCGGCTTGGCGCCCATGCCGAACTGGTAACCGCACTGGGTGGCGGCCTCGACGCCGGCAAAGACGTACCGCAAGACGCCAGAACCCTCCCGAGCAAGACCCCGGCGGCGCTTGCCGTGTTTGATCACTGAGTAGGATTTAATGACTCCCTTGCCTGCACCGCTGCGCTGGCTGCATTCCCTTGAGTGGCGCCGTGGTTTTTTTGACTGGGCACGCAGTGACGGCGTGACTTGGGTATACATCTTCAAGGTGCTGATCGCCGCGTTCCTCACGCTGTGGCTGGCGATGCGCCTGGAACTGCCGCAACCACGCACCGCGATGATCACCGTATTTATCGTGATGCAACCGCAGAGCGGCCAGGTGTTCGCCAAGAGCTTCTATCGTTTCCTCGGCACCCTGGCGGGGTCGGCGGTGATGGTGTTGTTGATCGCCTTGTTTGCGCAGAACACCGAGTTGTTCCTCGGCGCATTGGCGATCTGGGTCGGTATTTGCACCGCTGGCGCGACGCGTAACCGCAACTTTCGCGCCTATGGGTTCGTGCTCGCGGGGTATACGGCAGCGATGGTCGGCCTGCCGGCCCTGGCCCATCCCGACGGTGCCTTTATGGCGGCGGTCTGGCGGGTGTTGGAAATCTCCCTGGGGATTCTGTGCTCTACGCTGGTCAGCGCGGCGATCCTGCCGCAGACCTCCAGCGCCGCCATGCGCAATGCGCTTTATCAGCGCTTTGGCGTGTTTGCGCTGTTTGTCACCGACGGCCTGCGTGGGCGCAGCCAACGTGAGGGTTTCGAGGCCAGCAACGTGCGCTTTATCGCCGAGGCCGTGGGCCTGGAAGGGCTGCGCAGCCTCACGGTGTTCGAAGACCCGCATATGCGCCGGCGCAATGGCCGGCTCAGCCGCCTCAATAGCGAGTTCATGAGCATCACCACGCGCTTCAATGCCTTGCACCAATTGCTCGAACGCTTGCGTACGGACTCCGCGGACCATGTGGTGGCGGCGATCAAACCGGGCCTGCAGGACCTGGCCGAAGTGCTCGACGGCTTCTCCGGTCGTGCCCTCACCAGTCCCGATGCCGCGCGCCTGGTCTACCAGCTCAGCGCCTACAAAGACGGCTTGCCCGCCAAGGTGCGCAGCCTGCGCGCGACCTTCCAGGAGGGCTGCCCGAGCGAAGCCGAGCAACTGGATTTTCACACCGCTTATGAGCTGCTCTACCGCTTCGTCGATGACCTGCACAACTACGCGCAAACCCATGCCTCCCTGGCCGATCACAGCCATGCACGGGAGCAATGGGACGAAACCTTCAGCCCGAAAACCAACTGGCTGGCCTGCGCCGCCTCGGGGATTCGCGCGTCGTTCATCCTGATCGTGCTGGGCAGTTATTGGGTGGCCACGGCCTGGCCCAGCGGTGCCACCATGACCATGATCGCCGCTGCTACGGTCGGCCTGTCCGCCGCTACGCCCAACCCCAAGCGCATGGCCTTCCAGATGGCCTGCGGCACTTTGATCGGTGCGTTGGTAGGCTTTGTCGACATGTTCTTCGTGTTCCCGTGGATCGACGGCTTCCCGCTGCTGTGCGTGATGCTCGCGCCGGTGATCATCCTCGGTGCTTTCCTCGCTTCACGCCCGCAATACGCCGGGGTCGGCGTGGGCCTGCTGATTTTCTTCAGCACCGGCTCGGTGCCGGACAACCTCACGGTCTACAACCCCTACACCTTTATCAACGACTACATCGCCATGATCATCGGCATGCTGGTGTGTGCGGCGGCGGGAGCGATCATCCTGCCGCCCAATAGCCGCTGGCTGTGGCGCCGCCTGGAGCAGGACCTGCGCGAACAGGTGGTGTATGCCATCAGCGGCAAGCTCAAGGGGTTGGCGTCGAGTTTCGAAAGCCGCACCCGTGACCTGCTGCACCAGGCCTATGGCCTCGCTGTCGGCCAGCCGCAAGTGCAACGCGACCTGCTGCGCTGGATGTTCGTGGTGCTGGAAATCGGCCACGCGATCATCGAGTTGCGCAAGGAACAAGCGATCCTGCCGGTGCACCCGGCCTACGCCGAGTCCCAGCCCTGGCGCCAGGCGATCCGGGTGATGGGCCGCTCGTTGGTGCGACTGTTCCTGCAACCCAGCGCCAGCAACCTGGAGCGTGGCCTGATCGCCGTCGACCACGCCATCAGCCGCGTGCAGGCCACCGACGAACCCTTCGCCCCGCACTTCGACACCTCGGCCCTGCGCCGGGTGAAAAGCTACCTGCACTTTATCCGCACCTCGTTGCTGGACCCGCAATCACCGCTGGCGGCCCTCAAAGGAACCCCGAATGCCTCGTGAAATCGCATTCCACGGCATTTATATGCCGACCATGACCCTGATGTTCCTGATCGCGGCCGCGCTGGCCTGGGCCCTTGACCGCTTCCTGGCCGGGTTCGACCTGTACCGTTTTTTCTGGCACCCGGCGTTGTTGCGCCTGAGCCTGTTCGTTTGCCTGTTCGGCGCCCTGGCGCTGACCGTCTACCGTTGAGAATGCCCCGATGAAAAAGTTTTTCAGCCTGCTCGCGACCTTGCTGGTACTGGCTTTGGCGATCTGGATTGGCCGCACGTTGTGGGTGCACTACATGGAAACGCCATGGACCCGCGACGGCCGGGTGCGCGCCGACATCATCAACGTGGCGGCCGACGTCACCGGCGAAGTGGTCGACGTCCCGGTGCGCGATAACCAGTTGGTGAAAAAGGGCGACCTGCTGATGCAGATCGACCCCGAGCACTACCGCATTGCCGTCAAACAGGCGCAATCCCTCGTGGCCTCCCGCAAAGCCACCTGGGAAATGCGCAAGGTCAACGCCCACCGCCGCGCCGACCTCGACGCCCTGGTGATCTCCAAGGAAAACCGCGACGACGCCAGCAACATCGCCGACTCGGCCCTGGCGGACTACCAGCACGCGCTGGCACAACTCGAAGCGGCCGAACTCAACTTGAAACGCACCCAGGTCGTGGCGGCGGTGGACGGCTACGTCACCAACCTCAACGTGCATCGCGGCGACTACGCACGCATCGGCGAAGCCAAGATGGCCGTGGTCGATATGAACTCGTTCTGGGTCTATGGCTTCTTCGAAGAAACCAAGTTGCCCCATGTGAAAGTCGGCGACAAAGCCGACATGCAACTGATGAGCGGCGAGACGTTGAAGGGGCACGTAGAAAGCATCTCGCGCGGCATCTACGACCGTGACAACCCGGAGAGTCGCGAGCTGATCGCCGATGTGAACCCGACGTTCAACTGGGTAAGGCTGGCCCAGCGGGTGCCGGTGCGGATTCACATTGATGAAGTGCCTGAGGGGGTGTTGTTGGCGGCGGGGATTACGTGCACGGTGATCGTTAACCAAACGCCGAACTGAAATGTGGAAGGGGGCTTGAGCCCCCTCCCACATTCGATTTTTGTTGATAGGCAGATTGGGCACCGCTTCAGGTTTGTGCGTTGGCTCTGATTTTTCGTCGACGTTTGACCCGCAGCATGCTGACGAAGCGGCGGTGGTTTCTTGTATTAAGAATCAGCAGGCAGAACAGCGATTGAAATAGTGGGAATAGTGCAAACAACGTAACTGGGTTGTTCCCCAGGTAGCCTGCCGAAAGCAAGGCGTTCAAGGCCGCGACGCCTGCAAGCAGTGGCGGCCCAGAGCGAAACCCCACCGCCACCAAGGTCAGGCCAATGCACATGGCCAGTAGCAGTGCCATGCTCGCCACGACCGCATATTCGCCAGGGAGATAATTTATTCGTGCGTAATACGACAGGCTATGTGACAGGTTGCTGAACTGCTGACTAAGTTCATTGAGACCCCCATACCTACCGTGAATGCAAAACGTCGGGTGTATCGAGTTAACGTTCGGGGGGCTTGCAGGGTATTGATGTCATTGTTCATGGCTGCTGAACTCTTCATAAAGGCTGATAACAATAGGGTTGATATTTCCGGACCTGCCACTTCCCGCAAAATCACCCGTTTGGGCCTGATACTGCACAACGGCACAAACTCACGCAGCACCGTCACCTGATAGTCACTGTTGATATGCACTACCCCGGCCCCGACGATGGCCGGGTCGGCGTCAATGGTTCGATACAGTTTGGGCAGGTCCAGCAGACTCGTCAGTCGCTGGCGAGTCGTGGTGTGCGCATCCGGCACACCGCTTCGCAGGAAATTGCTTGGCATCCTTTCACCTGTGAGTAGACCGAGGTGAAAGAGCCTGGGGATAGTTTCCTTGTAATGATGTCAGGTCGTTCGCTGTTTTTTGTAGGATTTGGCCAGGCAGTTATTTCATTGCGCTACATAAGTTTCATGCAGATGACGCCACAGGAGTGCACCACTGGCCTGTTTCTCAAACACTGCGGTGGCACGGCGATTGTCGATAGCGTTCGTTGAACCTGGGACAGGGCCACGAGCACAGCATGAGATTGGCCCGGCCTTGTTAGCCAAAGAAACTAAATAGAGCGCCAATGCCGCCAGCTGGATCTGTACCCACCACGTTCGCGCCAACGATAACGCGTTGGTCGCCCCGCTCGGTTAACACCAAAGGGGTGGACATGACGGGGGCGTCCAGATCGATGTAGCCCTTATTGTTGAAGTCTATATTCAGCGAGCCATCGGCTTTGAATTGAGCGACGTATATCCAAGCGCCTTCGGATGCGGTCGTAAGGTTCCCAGAGTGTGTGTTCATGATGCGCTGCCAGCCAATGTCGCGGTTGTCATCAAATTGGCTGACCATCGGTTTGCCCTTATTGAACAGTTGATGCGCTGCGCCATTGGGGGTAATGGCCTGGATCAGGCCTTTCGTCGTTCTATTGTCGTTCAGGCCAACTTGACCGGCGCCAATAAGACTCTTGTCCGCTCGTTCAACGAGATCGTAAAGCGTGGTGTGATCCGCAATGCTATCAATGCGGTGAAAACCAGGGGTCTGCGGGCTGCCAAAACCGGTATCCGTGGTTCCGTCAGGGTTGAGGCGGGCGAAGAAGGCTGTTTGGAGCCCTGGGGTGAACTGGGCATGGCCCGCAATCACTATTTTGTAATCGCTACCTTGGCTGATGCATGCGTTGATGGCAGTTGCGGCAGCGGGGTCGAGAAGTTTGAAGTCGAGCTTGCCATTGCCGTTCAACCCAGTATCCAGCGCCCCATTGGGTAATAGGCGAAACAGCACACCTACGGTCAGGGCTGGATTGTTGCGTTTTGAATAATTGGCGCTCACCAGAATGCATCCGTCCTGTTGGACATGCACTTTTACCGAGTCCTCTGTCAGCCCTTCATCTGGCCTGGTTTGAAGAATGCACCAGCCTTGTTCGGCAAAATTTGTGTCGGGGCTGCCCTTGCTGTCGAAGCGCGCAACAACCAAGTCTGCCCAGTTATCGTATGAGCTGCGCGATGTCCAGCCAGCCATCAGGATTTTTCCGTCGGCCTGTAGAGTCAGCCCTGAACCTCCGGCCGGTAACGACGGCACAAAATCACCGGTGACCAGTGCATTTTGCGTAAACGTCGTATCCAGGCTCCCGTTGAGGTTCAGGCGCCCTAAACCATAGACGTAATGATCTTTTTTAAACAGGCTGGCACTGAACAGAAGCTTGCCGTCGTTATCCGTAGCAAGCCCCTTGAGTCGAAAACGAACGGTCAGGCCAGGAATATCGTTGAGAATCGAAGACAGGGTTGTGTTCCCATTGATGCCAAAGCCGGGGTCCGGGGTACCGGGTTGTTCCAATGAATCACTGTTGGATGAACTCATCGCAGCATTCCTTCGCGCAGTGAAGAGGACGATGTGCCAAGTCGATAAGCAGCAGGCTTTGGCTGGAATACCGTTCAAGTCTGTTCTCGGTGCAATACCTCGTCTACTGTCAAATCTAACAGGTGCTAGTGGCCATTATTGGCTACGAGCCTGAGGCACAAATGTCTCATGCAGATGACGCCAAAGCATCGTGCCACTGGCCAGCTTCTCGAACACTACCGTCGCACGGCGATCCGTCTGTGTGCCGCTGGCGTCGACCTGATGCTCGCGATAAGTCACCGTCGCTCCGCGCGCATGCCGGTCAATCCCGGTCATTTCACTCAAGGTGATCTTCAACCCCGGGCGCATTCCTCCCAGACGAGTGAACAGCGCGTTGACCCCGGCTGCATTGACGCGTGCGCCGGTGGCGGGGGCGATCATGCTGAACTCGGGCGAGAAGCGCGCAAGCAGACTTTTCAGGGTGCCTTCTGGCGCAACACCGGCAAACCATTGTTCGATTTCGACGTGGGTCTGGATCACTTCTTCAAAAAAATCGCTGTAGTCGATCATTGGGCACTCGCTGTTAGGCGCCGAGCTGACGAATCACGTTCACCAGAACGGGGGAGAAGGGTTTTAGACGGTTGTTGGTGTCGGGCTGTTCCAGCTCTTCCTTGAGCAGCGTCAGTAAGTCGAAGTCGGCCACTTCAAGACCGTCGCCCTCCATCCCGCTGTCGTAGAGCAGTGCATCCAGGATCGACTTTCTAGCGCCGAACAAGGCGCGATTGTTTTCGCGACAGTCGCCAAGGTTTAACACTTGGATGGAGGTCACTGCTCTGGGGCTTAGGCCTTCTACACGGCCAGACAGATAAAATTTCAGCTCGGTTTCGCACTCATCCATCAGGGATGTCAGCGGCAAAACCTGATGTGCGTGCGCTCGTCCGCACTGTTTGCTGCGGTTGCAACTGGCGACGATATTGGAGAAGTCTAACGAGCGGCGGGGTGCGACCTCTCTGGCCTCAACGTGTTCGTTGTGGGCGCTGTCTGATGAGATTTCGTGGCAGCAATATGCGCATAAGCCATGTTGTTCTTCCACGCAGGCTTGGCGGATGCGGGTTCTTTCTTCAGGACTTAAATCTGAGTAGCGGCCCGTCGGGTGTTTGCGCTTCCATTGCGTCAGGGCTGCTGGTTCCTCTCCTTTGGTGATCTTACGCACTGCGCAGCTCCAACTTGCGAATCAGCAGGGCGGCTTTGGCAAGTTCGATATGGCCAGGTTCAAGCTCTGCAGACAGCTCTTTAAAAAGTGTCTTGGCTTCTTTCAGTTTTTTGTCTTGCAGCAGCTCCAGCAAACGATCAAGGCGCGCCTGAACTTCGCTGTTGCGCACATCGGTGTCCATGACGCTGAGCAGTACTTGATTGGCGTCCAGGCCATAGAGACCGTTGCGTTCTTCCAGTTCGCCGTCGTCAAGGACGTAGCACAGAACGTTCTTGGTATCGCTGATCACCAGTGGAGAATGGGTGGTGAGGATGAATTGGCAGTTGGGGAAGGTTTCGGTGAGTTGGTGGATCAGGCGGCGTTGCCATTTGGGATGGAGGTGGAGGTCTACCTCGTCAATCAAAACAATGCCATAACCGTGCAGTGGGTTTAGCTGTGAAGGATTCATCATCGCGAGACGTCGTGCGATATCTCCGACCAAGGCCATCATCGACTTCTCGCCTTGGGAGAGCTGCGCTACGTTCAGTGTTTTACCAGCTTTATCGATAGCCATGTGTAGACGTGGCTTGCGTTGGACGCGAAGGTTGTTAAACCCCGGCATGAACTCACTAACGGCTGACCGCACTGCGCTCAACTGCCGGTCACGGGATGAAACGAACACTTTTTTAATGTACTCCCAGACGGCTTCGTCATTTTCTCCAAGCATATTCTTCATCGAATTCAACGTATTGCTGGAGGGGCCGGATTCGTTTTCGCTATCTTCTCGCTCACGAAACCACTCAAAGAATCGACTGAAGTCCACGCCTCGATTTAAGGAATTGTCGTAGCCGTCAATCTGATCGAATGTTTGGCGAGACTTTATGGCGAGCGGAATTTCAAGAACTGAGCGTTCAACCGGGTAGTAAGCAATCAGAGGCAGCGAAGCATCATCTAAAGCGGATAACTCTTTTCGGTAGTGATCTGCGAGCTTGGAAGACTCTGAGAGGTCACTGGCAGCGTTTGATTTTCGGCCTTTTCTAGACTTTGCCAGCGTCCATTGAGCGGAAAGACCGTATTCAGAAATTTGAATTTGTATGAAGGCACTATTCGAATCGTTATGAATGGTGTCCTCATCAATCGGACTTCCACTCCCGTTTTCGGAACGTATCCTCGCTACGAACCAACTGAGAGACGTCGCCAACGATTTCAGTATCGTCGTCTTCCCCGCCCCATTGTTCCCCACAAACACCGTCACCTTCGACGCGTGCTTATCAGTAGGCGCAAAGGCGACTTCCAAGTCGGTAAAACGACCGACGTTATTCAGTCGAATTTTTCTGATTTCCATCGCATTACCCTTGTGGGGCCAGTCAGTTTCTAGAGGCAGGCGGCGATTATGGCACTCATCCTGGGTTTTGGCAGGTGGGCTTCACCCTTGCTTACAACACACCGCCCAAGCCAAAGCGCTTCTTTAACACCGTCTCCAACAACCCCTTAGGCAACAACGCCGCCATCAACGGCAACGCCCGGCTGCCATTGCCCGAGCGTAACAGGCGCGGCGGTTGTGGTTGTTGCACCGCCTTGAGCACATCCGCCGCAAACACGCTGGCCGGGGTGGGCTTGTCCTGAGAGGCCTGGCTGCGTGCGCGAATACCTTCGCGCAACGGCCACCACGGCGATTTTTCGTTGATCAACAGCTCGGCCTGGGCGCCGGCGTTTTTTGCAAAGCTTGTATCGATGGCGCCGGGCTGCACTTCCATCACCCGTACGCCAAAGGGTGCCAGCTCCATGCGCAATGCATCACTCAACGCATGCACTGCCGCCTTGGAGGCGCAGTAGGCGCCGGCGAACGGCGTGACCAATACGCCGGAGACGCTGCCGATATTCACCACGAGGCCTTTACTGCGGCGCAGGGCCGGGAACAGCGCCTGGGTCACGCCGACGAGGGAAAATACATTGGTCTGGAACTGACGCTGCATCGCTTCGGTGCCGCCGTCGAGCAGCGGGCCCATGGCGCCGTAGCCAGCGTTGTTGACCAGCACATCCAGCTCACCCAGTTGTTCGGCCAGGCGCTGTAACGCGGCACTGTCGTTGACGTCGAGTTCGACTGCATTGAAACCCGCGGCGGCGAGGGCGGTTACGTCTTCCGGGCGGCGGGCGCTGGCCCACACGTTGAAACCGGCGGATTTGAAAGCATCGGCCAGGGCGCGGCCAATACCGCTGGAGCAACCGGTGATCAGTACGTTGGGCATGGATCAGTCCTTTGTCAGTCCGAGAAACTGCCTTGCAGGTGCTCGGCACGAAATTCCAGGGTTTGCGGACGGTAGCCGGGGCGCAGCGGCGGGGTGGGCAGGCAGTCGTCCCAGGTGGCGCCGGCCTGCAACTCGCCGGGGCCGCGATAGCGTGGAGCGGCGTAGACGTTGTCGGCCAGGTTGACGGTGTCGCCCGGTGCATAGGCGGCGACGCGCCAGCGCAGTTCGGTGAGGGGCACGTCGTTGCCGTTGTTCAGGGTCAGCTTGAGCGGTCGGTCGGCCGGGCATTCCTGCGGGGCGTAGGTGATGCGTAGTTCCAGGCGCGCCAGTTGTGAGGCTTCACGGTTGTCCAACCAGACCACCCAAACGGCTACGCAACCCAGGCCAGCCAAGGCAGCGAGGGAAACCGGAAGGGCTTTGGCCGGGTAGCGCAGCAGGAGGACCAGCCAGGTGATGATCAGCAAAACACCGAAGAACATAACAACAACCTCGCACAGGGATAAAACATCCTACTCGCGGGTTAACCCGGTTGCCTATCGTGGGGGGCTTTTTCCTCGTAGGCAGGTATTTACCTCCGGCGATACTGGGAACTGATTTGAATAGTTTTCCACAGAGTTTGTGCAAGGAGGCTTGGCTGATTTATGAGGGAGCTCAACCTCACACTTATACCAGGTGAACTATTTTATGAACGTTTCAGACGCTGCTGTAAGCCTGTCCACCCCTCTCAATGTATCCGCTTGCGCAGCGGCACCCAGTCACTCGGCAAGCGTCACTCAAGCGGGTGCCGACCCCAGCGAATTGCGCTCGGGACCTCGTATGCAGAGTCTGGGGCTCACGAGCTTGAAGCAAACTGTACTGCAAGGTATCAACGATCAGGTCCGTTCGCATTTTTTGCCATCCATGGCGCTTCACATCAAAGATTCGACTAAAGATAAAGCTTTTGGGGCAGTCTTGGCGGTGGGTGGTGCGGCGGCAAAAGTGGCCGGTAAACAGCTGGCAGGCTTGGGTGGCGTTTCCTCGAAAGTCGCAGGTTCGGTTCTTATGTGGGGGGGCAAAGCTGCCGAGAAAGTTGGCAAGAACACCTACCAAAATGCTGAACCCAAAAAAGATGGCAACTATAACGCCTTTGCCGCGCGTAACTGGGCTCGTTAAAAACCAGGCATGACAGCATGCCCTGGTTCGTCGGTACGCTTTGACGGGCATTGAACGAAAAAGCCCCCACCCAACCCACTGCGGATAGGGGACGCAATGGGCTGGGCGAGGGCTTCTTTTTACGACTGTTTTACTGCGCGATAGTTTTCACCGAAACGCCACGTTCAACCGGCGTCGAGCGACCATAGATATCTTCAAACCGCTCGATATCGTCTTCGCCCAGGTAGCTGCCCGATTGCACTTCGATGATCTCCAACGGGATCTTGCCCGGGTTGCGCAGGCGGTGCACCGAGGCGATCGGGATGTAGGTGGACTGGTTCTCGCAGAGCAGGAACACGTTCTCGTCACAGGTGACTTCGGCAGTGCCGCTGACCACGATCCAGTGTTCGGCGCGGTGGTGGTGCATTTGCAGCGACAGGCACGCACCCGGCTTGACCGAGATGTGCTTGACCTGGAAGCGGCCGCCCATGTCCACCGAGTCGTAGGAGCCCCACGGACGATAGACTTCGCAGTGGTTCTGGGTTTCGCTGCGGCCCTGTTCGTTGAGGGTGTTGACCATCTGCTTGACGCCCTGGACCTTGTCCTTGTGGGCAATCATCATCGCGTCCTTGGTTTCCACCACGACGATGTTTTCCAGGCCGATCACCGACACCAGTTTGCCGTTGCCGTGGATCATGCAGTTCTTGCTGTCCTGGATCACCACGTCGCCCTTGGTGACGTTGCCGTTGGCGTCTTTGTCGTTGACCGCCCACAGCGAGGCCCAGCAACCCACGTCGCTCCAACCTGCACTCAACGGCACCACGCAGGCGCGCTGGGTTTTTTCCATCACGGCGTAGTCGATGGAGTTGTCCGGGCAGCAGGCGAAGGTGGCTTCGTCGAAGGTCACGGTGTCGGCGTCTTGCTGGCTGCGTTCCAGGGTCAGCACGCAGGTGTCGTAGATGTCCGGATCGTGCTTTTTCAGCTCTTCCAGGAAGCGGCTGGCGCGGAACAGGAACATGCCGCTGTTCCAGAAGTAACCACCGCTTTTGACGAACTCGACGGCGCGTTTTTCATCGGGTTTTTCCACGAACTGTTGTACGCGGCTCACGCCTTCGGGCAGCAGCGAATCGTTGGTGGACTTGATGTAGCCGTAGCCGGTTTCCGGACGGGTCGCCGGCACGCCGAACAGCACCATCTCGCCACGCTCGGCGGCCACGGTGGCCAGGGCCAGGGCGCGTTGCAGGGCTTTCTGGTCGTCGATCACGTGGTCGGCCGGCAGGACCAGCATCAGTTCATCACGGCCTTCGTTGACCAGCATCATCGCGGTCAGGGCCACGGCCGGCGCGGTGTTGCGGCCGAACGGTTCCATCAGGATGCGCTGGCACTCCAGCTTACGGTTGGCCAGTTGCTCGTTGACGATGAAGCGATGGTCCTTGTTGCAGACCACGATCGGGGAGTCCATGCCTTCGAACACCAGGCGTTCCAGGGTTTGTTGGAACAGCGTGTGCTCGCCGGTCAGGGCCAGGAATTGTTTTGGGAACTGTTTACGGGAAAGCGGCCAAAGACGTGAGCCGCTACCACCGGAAAGGATTACTGGGATCATGTGTTTCTCCTTGAATCAATTTGGGTCAGAGCTACGAAGGTTTGTCGTTTCACTCTTGTTTTTGTCTCGTGTCCGGGTCGGCCGCAGCCGACCCGGAGAATTCATTCAGCGGGTCGATACCGGGCGTTTTACCCAGACTGGCGAAATGCTCGAACCCGAACCGGTCACGTACAGCACCGCGGCTTCACCGCGTTCCAGGGCCACCGGCTTGACGTCGCCGACTTTCTTGTCGCCGTCATACAGCGCCAGGCTGACCTTCACCGGGTTGATTTCGCGCTCGCCACGACCTTTGGCGGCCACCGACTTGACCACGTCGGTCTTGCCGTCGGCGGTCTTCAGGGTCAGGGCCTTGTCGCTCAGGTTCTGCACGCGCACCAGGGATTTCTGCTTGTTCTTGAACGGCGGTTCTTCGATCAGCTGTGGCTGGCCGCTGCTGTTGTTGACCAGGGTGTAGTAGTGATCGGCGGCGAGTTTGACCGGCACGGTCTGGCTGCCGATCTTGGCGCTGTAGTCGCCGCCGGGCATGAAGCTGAAGTCGCTGCTGGCCAGCGGGGCCACTTCGTTGAGGTTGGTGCTGCCAACTGTCGCGCTGACTTCCTGGTTGGAGGCGTTGTAGACACGCACGAAGCTTGAGCCTTTCGGTGCGACTGGGCCGTACAAGGCTGCGTCACCGGCGAAGGCGGACAGGGATACCAAGCTCATACCGGCAGCCAGGGCCAGAGTCTTAGCGAGACGACGCGGAGTAGTAGTGAAAGTCATGTGAGTTACCTCTCTTTCAGTTTTGCGCCCGGTCGGGCGTCTCGGATTTTTTAAGGGTGTTCTGTGCCATGTTTTGTTGGCGCGAACCGGCTTGTTT
Source organism: Pseudomonas sp. SB113 (assembly GCF_040754745.1). Classification (NCBI taxonomy): domain Bacteria; kingdom Pseudomonadati; phylum Pseudomonadota; class Gammaproteobacteria; order Pseudomonadales; family Pseudomonadaceae; genus Pseudomonas; species Pseudomonas sp. SB113. Next base: position 436,154 of record NZ_JBFMHW010000001.1, on the reverse strand, counting down.
AAGTTGCGCAACCCACTTGGGGTCGGCATCACCGATTTCGTTGTTTACGGGCAGATAGCGTTCAGGAAACTCCCAGATCAGCACCTGTGGCGGGCTGTTCTTGAAGTCGTCACTTTTCAGGTAGCTGAGCATCGGCAGGATCGGGCCGTGGCCGTCTTCGGCATAGCTGACCACGTCGCTGCCGAGTGCTTGCTTGAGGGCGCCGACGAAGTTCCAGTTGGGGTTGGCGCTGTAGCTGGTGCCCACCAGTGCCACCGGGGTTTCGCTGTCGCTGAACAGCGCGTCGTCGCCTTTGGTTTCGGCCAGTTGCGTGACGCGTTTTTCCAGCGGCTCTTTCGGTGGCATCAGGTTTTCGAACAGCGGGTCCAGGGGCAGGAACAGACGCAGGTCGCCGTTGTGCGGCTCGGTCTTCTCGGCCTCGGTGACAAAACGCTGCGGCTCGCCGTGGAGCGGGGTCTTGTCGGCGATGGTTTTAGCCAACTGCTTGGCAGCGATTTCGGCACCGTCCGGGGTCCAGTGGGTGTCGGTGCGCAGGAACACTTGCTTGCCGCCCAGCTTGGCCTGTTGCAACGGGCCGAGCAGGTCCGGGGCGATGATCTTGTCGGCGGCGACACGGGCGTGGAAGTCCTGGTACAGGTTGGCGTGGATGCTCGCCGGTTTCACTTCACCCAGGTGTTCCGGGTACAGGCGCACCTTGGCCGGCACGATCGCCATCACCAGTTGGATGCCCTGGGCCTTGAGCTTCTGGCGCACGCCTTCGACCAGCGCGTAGTTGCCTTCAAGGTTCTGGTCTTCGTTGACGGCGGGGTTGAACTCCTCGTCGCTGTACAGCCAGTGATCGCGGCCCAGCACCACGCCAGGGCGGCCTTCATTGAACAGCTTGTAGTCCAGTGCAGCCCAGAGGTTGGTGCCCAATCGCTTGATCGGGAACGCCTCGTCGTAATGGGTCTCGACGGCCTTGGTCCAGCGACCGTTGAGCACGGTCGCGTCGGCGTTGGTGCTGAAGCCCAGGAAGCTGCGCAGCGACCAGGCGCCCAGGGCGAGCAGCACCACCAGGAACAGGCCGATATAGAGGACGCGCAATGATCGGGTCATGGTCGGCTCCCTCAGAATTGGAAGTAAAGGAACGGCGAGAAACTCTGCGCCGACAGTTTGAGAATCGACGCCACGAACAGCAGCAGCACCGCAGCGCGCATGGCGTAGCGTGGCCAGTCAGCGGTCCAGTAGGCCGGTTGCACGGCAGCGTCACGGCCAACGGTGAAACCTGGCTCGTGGATGCTGCCAGGGTTGTCGCCCGGCACGGCCTTGATCAGGCTCGGGTCGGCCGGCTTGGTTTTTTCCGCAGGGCGGTTGGTGTAGAAGTCACGCAGGCCGAAGAACGCCAACGTTGCGTACGCCACCACCAGGGTCGCCACTTGCAGGCCGGTGAGGTTGGCGCGGTTGAGTTCCGACAGCGACCACTCGCCAAAGCTGAACATCGCACCGTACATACGGCCGGCGACGTGCAGGTTTTCGGCGCGGAAGATTACCCAGCCCATCACCACCAGCAGGAACGTGAAGGCCCAGCGCAGGACGTTGAAACTGCGTGGTGCGGTGTTGAGGCCGATGGCTTTTTCAATCGCCAGCCACATGCCGTGCCAGGCACCCCAGACGATGTAGGTGATGTTCGCACCGTGCCACAGGCCACCGAGCAGCATGGTCAGGAACAGGTTGCGGTAGGTGGTCAGCGTGCCTTTACGGTTGCCGCCCAACGTGATGTACAGGTAGTCACGCAGCCAGGTGGACAGGCTGATGTGCCAGCGGCGCCAGAACTCGGTGATCGACTGGCTGATGTACGGCTGCTTGAAGTTTTCCATGAAGCGGAAACCCATCATCAAGCCCAGGCCGATGGCCATGTCGCTGTAGCCGGAGAAGTCGAAGTACAACTGCGCGGTGTAGGCCAGCGCCCCCAGCCAGGCATCGCCGGTGGTGGGGTTTTGCAGGGCAAAACAGTGGTCGGCCACCACCGCCAGGGTGTCGGCGATGAAGACCTTCTTGATGAAACCCTGCATGAACCGCGTGCAGCCCTCGGAGAACTTGTCGAGGGTGTGGGTGCGGTTATTGAACTGGTCGGCCAGGTCGCGGAAACGCAACACCGGGCCGGCGATCAAGTGCGGGAAGATCGCCACGAACGCCGCGAAGTCGATGAGGTTGCGGGTCGCCGGGGTATCGCCACGGTACACGTCGATGATGTAGCTGATGGACTCGAAGATGTAGAACGAGATCCCGATCGGCAACAGCACGTGGGTGAGGATGAATGGCTCCAGGCCCGCCGACTTCATCATCACGTTGATGCTGTCGACGCCGAAGTTGGCGTACTTGAAGTAGCCGAGGATGCACAGGTCGACCACCACGCCGAGCAGCAGCCAGCGCTGGGCCGGCTTGGTGCGCACGCCAGCGGCACCGACCTTGAGGCCGATCCAGTAGTTCCACAGCGTGACGGCCGCAAACAGCGCCAGGAAGTCCACTCGCCACCAGGCGTAGAACACGTAGCTGGCCAACAGCAGCAGCAGGTTGCGATAGCGTTGCCCGCTCAAGTAGTACAAGCCGAGAAAGATCGGCAAGAACAGAAACAGGAACACATTGGACGAGAAAACCATCCCGATCTCTCCATGTTTAACCAACAGTCAAGGGCCGCAGCCCCCCAAACCCCCCCACGAATTCCGGGGAGGGCGGTACAACAATTTCACTGTCAAGCGCGGTTCAAGTGTGGGAGGGGGCTTGCCCCCGATAGTGGTGTGTCATTCAACACAGATGGCGACTGTTACACCGCCATCGGGAGCAAGCCCCCTCCCACATTTCTAACCGCGTTCCGTCAGCTGCCTTTGTTGCCTTTTTCATGCGCCGGGTCGTAGACCTTGGTCAGGTCACCCCCGAGGCGGAAGGTCTTGAACGGTTGCATCCCATGCTTGCGCTCGATCACATCCGGCGCGCAGGTGTAGAGGGTGCAGAACGGTTCGAGCCAGGCATACTTCATGTCCTCCTTGAGGTCCTTCATGTCCTGCTCTTTGCCGTTCTTCTGTTCGAAGATCTCCGGGTCCTTGACCCCGGCCAGCACTTTGTCGCCCAGGCGCTTGAGCGCGCTGTTGTTTTCCTGGCGCAGGTCAACCCCGTTGACCAGGGCAAAACTGGCGATCATCGACAGTGGCGGCAATGCGTAGTTGTGGTACGACAAGGCGCGTTGCTGACGCTTCAATTCGTTGGGCAGGAAGCCCTGGTCGTCGACCTGGTTCACGCCGACTTTGTATTCCTTCACGGCCCAATCAAACAGGTCGCGACGGTTGGTGGCGATGGAGGTTGCCATCACCGACCAGGCGGCCCAATAGGAGTGGTTGTTGGTTTTTTCCAGCGGCAGGTTGTCCCAGTCGCTGACCACCTGATCGGCCAGTTTGTTGAACCAGGCTTCGATCAGTTGCGACTCCTGCTGGTGGTTGGCCAACGGGTGCGAGTCGGAGAACTTCAGGCGTACATAGGCCGACGCCATGCTGCCCAGTGCCCATTTGCGCATGGACTTGCCGGTGTGGTTGAAGTCCTTGGACATCAACGCATCGGCCTTGGCCCAACTGGTCAGCCAGTTGAGCGTGCATTCCAGTTGTTCCGGACGACCGTCGCGCATGAACTGCATCACGCGCTTGCTGGTGTCTTTTTCCAGCTTGGTGATGTCGGCGGTGCTGTCGCGAAAGGCTTTTTCCGACTGAACATTCAGCGTGGAACGGGCCTTGTCGGAGCCTTCGTACTTGCTGCGAAATTGCAGCGAGCCAGTGTACGGCGCCGGCATGGCATCGCAGTCATTCTTGAAGTCGCCGGTCTTGAACGCTTCAATCGGTGCGAAATAGCCCTGGGGCGGACGCAGTGGCGCGGCGGCGTTGGCTGCACCGGCGAAGATCGCCAGGCCCAGCAACGATGGAATCAATAACTTCTGCATAAGTAACCTCATTGCCCTGTCGAGGCAGTCTGTTGACCACCCGCTGGGAATACGTTGCGTGTGCAAATTTTCGCTTCGACCTTCTGCGCGGCAGCACCCGCTTCGGGGCCCTGCACTTCCACGGCCAGCAAGTTCTGCGAGGCCCAGTCTTCATCGGTGCGCAGTTCAAAGGCGAAACGCCCGTCTGTATCGGATGTTTCGGGTTTCTCGATCTTGATGTCCTCGTGGCGCCCGTTCATGTACCAGAGGGTGGCTTGCAAGGTTTTCACCGACGGGTCGGCGAAGCGGATATCAACCTGGTGATTGGCATTACGCAGGTCTTTGTTCGAACTGTTAACCATCAATTCGTTCTTGCCGGGTTTCAATGTAGTGCTCGCGCTCATCTGCGCGGTCTTGCCTTCGCAGCCGTTGTCGAGCAGCGACATCATCTGGCGGTAGATGGTCTCCTGGTCCAGGCGATACAGCGGCGAAAACTCCCAGATAAGGATTTTCGGCGGGCTCTTCTGGAATTCGTCGCTGCCCAGGTACTGGATCATCGAGCCTTCCAGGCCACCGCCGGGGAAGGCGACGTTGAGGATGTCGGCGCCGATTTCTTCTTCCAGGAACCCGGCGAAGTTGTAGTTCTTGCCGCTGTGGCTGGTGCCCACCAGGGTGATCTGCGGGTTGCCTGAATCGCCGAACAGGTCGCCATCACCGGCTTCGCCTTTCGGCTCGGTGGTGAACTGGTCCATGTACTGGATCGCATAGCTGGTGCCGCACAGTTGCCCGGCCATGTTGTGCAGGGTGCCGGTCTTGCCCATGCGCCCGGAGCGCTTGGTCTCGAATTCGCGCTTGGGTATCTCGGCGTACTCAGGCATCTGCTTGATCTTGGCCGCGACGATTTTCGCCGTGCGCTGGGCGCCGTATGGGGTCCAGTGTTGGTCGCCACGGAAGTAGAAATCGTGGGCCGGCAATTCATCCGGCAATTGCTCATTGGTCAACGGCGACAGGTCCGGCACCACGTAGCCCATCTTGGCGAAACGGCCGAGCATGGTTTTGTAGTTGCCCAGGGCTTTGTCGAAATCGAACGAAGCTTTTTCGGCAGGGTTGAGCTTGTTGCGGTTCACCAGGCCACGGGTCGGCTGGTAGACCACCACCAGTTCTACGCCCTTGGCCTTGAACGCATCGTGTAGCTGCTGCATGCGTTTGTAGCCGGAAGGGCTAGTGTCGAATTCGGTGCGCAGGTCTTCCTGGGTACGGAACAGCCAGTCGCCCTGGGCTTGTACCAGGGTGGTGAAGTTCTGCTGGTAGCGCGTGGTGTAGTTCTTCGCGTCGTGCGCGGCGGGGCACAGGCTGCAGCACGGTTCGGCGCTGAACGTTGGGGCTTTCACTTCATCGGCGCGTACGCCCTGGCTGGCCGCGAGCAGGCCGAGGGTCAGACCCGAGAGGCTCAGCAGTTTGATCATGTGTGGGTGCATAAGGGTCATCCTCAGTCCTGCATTTCGGTCTGGCGTTCGACAGGGTCGATCAGCACGGCTTTCTGCTGGCGCACCAGCAGGTCGAGAATTTCTTCCTGACGATCGCCCAGCACGCCGGAGAAGCTGATGCCGCTGGATTTGGTCGGCGCCAGCATCGACACGCGGTACAGCTCGATACTCAATGGCGAGTCGATGGACAGCGGCCCGCTGCCGTTGCCCGCCAGTTCACCGCCGACCACGATCAGCGAGACCTTGGCGTCGAATGGGTCGAGGGCGATGTCGCGGTCGGTGTCGGTCAAATCCTTGATGTGGCCGTACACGCCGGTCAGGCCGTTGGCCATCGAGGTGTTTTCGTACAGCTTGATGTTCACGCTGTTACGTATGCGGATGCCGTGGCGACGGTTGCTGATCACCTTGTTGCCCCACAACAGGTTGTCGCCGCTCTCATAGAGGGTGATGCCGTCGGTGTGGTTGCGGTAGATCTCGTTGTCGGCGATCAGGTTGTTCACGCTGTTACGGTCGATCACCAGGCCCGAAAGCTTGTTGTCGTAGCTGCGGTTGTTGAAGATGAAGCTGTCGTTCACTTCCCGGGAAATGATGATGCCGTGCTTCTTCTTGGTGCCGTACACGGTGTTGTCCGCGATGATCAGGCCGTGGGAACGGTCATGGGGGTCAATGCCGTAGACGATGTTGTCTTTGTAGGTATTGCCCTTGATCACGAAGCCCGTGGTCTCATAGCAGTAGAAGCCGTACCACATGTCCGAGAACTCGGAGTCGATGATCCAGCCGGTCGGCTCAGGGCGCTTGAGCACCTTGGCCATGTTCGGCGTGTACTGGGAAATACTCACCCCGTACGACTTACTGTTGGCATAGCCGAAGCTGGCCATCTTGGTTTTGGAGATGTAGGTTTCGGTGCCGCCCCAGGCCAGCAGGAACGGGCGGAATTCCTTGGGCGACTGGAAGGTCGCCGGGCCGTTGGCCTTCTCTTTCCAACCGGTGATCCGGGTGTCACGCACAAACAGCTGGCCGTCGTTGATCAGGAACGAACCGGCTTCCTGGGACAGGCGCAGTTCTTTGGTCTGCTTGTCGATGTCCAGGATGCCCTTGCGGCCGACCACGATCGGCAACTTGGCCAGGAATACGCCCGGCGAGGTTTCGCTGAAGTACTGCTTGGGCACTTTGCCGAGCAGGTCCTTGAGGTTCATGTAACCGTCGTCGACAAAGATCGCCTGGGGAATGCCGTGCTGGCGCACCACCCATTCGGCCATCTTGTTGTCGCCGCCGATAAAGTCCTTGAGGGCATCTTCCTGCATCATGCGACGGATGCTGATCTTGCCGGGCTTGGTGCGGACGATCTTCTTTTCCATCGCTGCGGCGGTATAGCCCGACAGGTCAGGCAGGGCCGGCTTGGCCATTTCCAGCGGCGCGGTCGGCGGGCTGGAAATGGTGTAGGTCTTGGCCTGTTGCAGTTCCTTGGCGATGGTCGGCGCCTTGGCCGCCGTATCGGCAAACGCTGTGGCACTGGCCACTAGCATTGCCGCGACGAGTAGGCTTTGAGCATTCATTGCACAGGCTCCCATCAGAATTTCCAGATCACGTCGACAAACGCGCGATGCATGTACGAGTCGACCTGGCTGCCATAGGCGTCACCCGGTTTGAACACACCGGCGCGGAAACGCACCAGGGCTGACGGCTCTTCAACCGACTGGCTGAGCGCGGCCGGCAGCAGGCCGGTCTTGAAGTACTTGGTGACCACCAGGTCCATCTCCTGGCCCAGGTCTTTCTTGCCGTCTTCAAGGGGCAGGGAAGTGCTGGACAGGATCGCGCCGGTCACGTCATCGGTGTTGTTCTGCACCGCATCGATGCCGTTGCTGCCCACCGGCTTGTTGCCGTCGACACGCCAGAACTTGTGGTACACGAGGCTGGCGTCGTAGTCCTCACGCAGCTGCCAGGAACCGAACAGGCTCATGGACTGCATGTTGTTCATCTCGCCGCGAAACGCTTCGCCGAAACGGTGGACGCGGGACTGGGTGCCGGTGAAGTTCGAACGGTTGCTTTGCAGGCCGTTCTGTTCGTATTCGGCACTGGCGCGGGCATAGGCCGCGCCCACTTGCCACTGCGGGTCGAGGCGCAGGCGGATACCCAGGTCGGTAGCCCAGCCACTGACGTCATCACTGCGTTTGGCTTCTGTCGGACGGGTGCCATCGGCGTTCAAGGCATTGACCGAGTCGCGGTCGCCTTTCATGCCGGTGATGCTGGCCCAGTAGTTGACGGTGTTGGTGTTGCGCCAGTTGTAGGCGTCGCTGTTGGCTTCGATGCCGAGCCAGGTCAGGTCGCCGTTCTCGCGCTTGTCCAGCGAGTCGGTGGCGACGCCCGGTTCCGGGTAGTCGAGCTTGCCGTTGTCATGGGTGTGGTGGCCCCGCAGGCCGATCCACTGGCCTGGCGTCCACTGGTAGGACGCATCGGCGTAGAGGTGCTGACGGTCCTTGTCCTTGGGCGACAGTTCCTTGAGGTCGGTGCGGTATTCGCTGAAACGTTCGGCGACGCCGACGTTGGCCTTGAGCAGGGTGGTGTCGAAGGTCCAGTTCAGCGCTTCGATATTGGTGTCGCGCCATTGGCCGTCGTCGTTGCGCAGGCGTTGGCGACCGAGCTTGAGGATCTCGCCGGGGTAGGGCGTGAAGCCGCTGTAGCCGACCCAGAACTCGCGCATGGCCAGGTAGTTTTTCTTGGTCTTGCGGTCGTTGTTGGTGGTTTGCTGGTTTTCGTCATCCGCCGACTGTTGCAGGGTGTCGGTCTCGATGATGTCGCTCGAAGCAACCGCCTGGCCCATGGCATAGGCGCTCCAGTTACCGCTTTCGCCGTAGATCCACGGGCGCAGGTCGAGGCCGATACCGTTGACGTCGCCGCCTTTCTGGGTGCCGAGGTCGCGGTCATCTTCGGACTGCGCGGTGGCTTTGACTTCCAGGCCGAAGTTCTTGGCTTCGGTCAGCGCGGCCAGGGTCGGGCACGACCACAGCAGGGCGAAGGTCAGGCCGATGCCGGCCTGCACGAATGGATTGAGCTTCATAGGGATTCCTCGCCGTCTTCTTCTTCCAGGGCGTGCAGTTGCAGCGTGCTCTGGGCCAGGGTGCCGCGTGCGGCCAGTTCCTGTTGCACCAGGCGTTGGCCTTGGGCGCGTTGTTCTGGCGTGAGCGGAGCTTCGAGCTGCGTGGCCAGGTCATTGGCCTCTGGCGTGTCCTGGGCTTTAGCCAATTGGCTGAAGACATAGGCATTCAATGGGTCGGGCTTGGTGCCCTTGCCTTGGGAAAACAATTGGGCGATGGCGAAGTCGGCGCTGTTCTGGCCGTTGCGCGCAGCGGTCAGCAGGTGGTCCAGAGCTTTTTGTGAATAGACCTGGCCCAGGTAACCACGGCGATAGATCTGGCCGAGGTAGTAGTCGGCAGCCACTTCGCGGCCCACTGCTTTCTGGAAGTGCGCTTCAGCCGCCTTGGCGTCCGCCGGCACCCACTTGCCTTCGTAGTAGAGCTTGCCCAGCAACAGTTCGGCGCGCGGCTGGTCGGCGGCGCGGCCGTTGTCCAGGTACTTCATCATCTGGTCGACGTCGCCCAGTTCGGGGAAGTCGTAGAGCAGTTGCGCCAGGCTGACCCAGGAAGCGGGGTAGCCGGGGGCGATTTTTTCCAGCAGGGCCTGGGCGGTTTTCTCGTCGGTCTTGCCCAGCGTGGCGTCGCCCAATACGCGGGCTACGCTGTCGACGCGTTGTGCGGTGACAGTGCCGCGGCTGTAGCCGGCTTCCATCTGCTTGAGCAATTCGGCCTGTTTTTCCGGCTCGGCTTTTTTCTGGTAGACCGTGGCCAGCTCGACATAGCAGATGTCGGTGGTGTTCAGCGCGGCCTTGCAGATGCGCTCAACGTCATCCAGATGCTGGTCGTAGGTGTCCTGGGTGCGATACAGCAGCACCTGGGCCAGGCCGGCTTCCGGGTAACCGGCGGCCTGCCATTTGCTGATCTGCTGCTGGGCATTCACGTTGGGGAAACTGTGCGGGTATTGCAGGTACAGCATCGCCAGCGGGATCAGGGTATTGCCTTCGCCATTGGCAAAGGCCTTTTTCAGCAGGCCTTCGGCTTCATGGTGCTCGGCTTCAGTGGAGCCTGGCTTGGCCACCAGCAGGCGACCGAGGCGCGCCTGGGCGCGCGGCGAGGTATCCGCCGCTGCACGGTAGGTGGCCTCGGCCTGTTTGATTTGCGCCGGATCGCGGGTGCCTACCTGGATGTCGGCCAGGCCCACCTGGGCCTCGCTGTAGCCCAGGTCTGCCAGTTGCTGGTAATTCTGCTGCGCGGTGACGGTATCGCCACGCTTGAGCGCTTCATTGGCCAGGCGTTGGTCGGGCAGGCCGGCGCAACCGGCGAGGGCGATGGCCAGCGCCAGGGGCACAGGCAGGGTTCGAAGGGCGCTCATGATTAAAGACCCGCAGCCATGGCTTTATCGATCAGCCAGTTCAGGGATGGGCCACGGTCGCTGGTCACTTCCACCGGGCGGCCGGCGTAGGCGCTGTCCAGCGGGGCGTCAGGCTTGATCTGTACGCGGATGTCGGAGGACAGGTCGGCGCTGTTCAGGCTGGTGCTGCTGACGATGGTGCCGGTGCGTACTTGTTCTTCGTCGGCTACCTGGAAGCTCACCGGGGTGCCTGGGCGCACGTCACCGAACTGGCGATAGGTAAAGCGAGCTTCGACGTTAGCCTGGCTGCCGCGTGGCACCAGTTGGAAGATCACGTCGCCTTTGCTGGCGTACTGGCCGTCGGCGACCATTTGCTGTGCTACCACGCAATCGCACGGCGAGGTGAGCGTGCCGGTCATTTGCTTGCCGAACAGTTCTTCGACCTTGGCCGGTTGCAGTTGGTCTTCGTCCAGGTGGCCCTTGAGCACATCCAGCATGCTGGTGCTGAACGTCGCCAGTGGCGCGCCTTTGGCCGCCACCGAATCACCTTTGAGCAGGCTTTGCACGGTGCCGTCGCGCGGCATGGTCACGTTCATGCCAGGCACGCTCACCAGGCCGGCCTGGGCGTGGCTGACGAAGTACATGCCGTACACCGATTTGAACACGAAACCGAAGGCCGCCAGGCCCACCAGGAAGATCGCCAGGCTGAACGTCACGGCGCGCAGGCGGCCGAAGGCGCTCATGTTGCTGCCGCCGTCCTTGACCTTGCGCGCCTTGGTGAAGTTGTCGCGTTGCAGGGTCGCCAGTACATCACCCATGGTCACGATGTCGCCGGACAAGTGCGAGGTGATCAAGTGGCGCAGGGTGGAAATATCCTGGGCGTCGAGGTTCTGGAACTGGCAACCGGTACGGCCGCTCTGGCGGTCGTAGGAGCGGATCTGCAACTCCACATCCATGGCCAGGCCGAGGTTATCGATGACGAATTGCAGGCGACCCTTGTGCACTTCACCCACGGTCAACGGCTGGGTGGCGGTGAACGCCAGGCCGCCGGCGGACAGGTCGATGACCCGTGCTTCGGTCTGGGTGCGGTCAGTGTTGAAGAAGCGCAGCTTGGCCGGGATTTTGACCCGGGCATGTTGACGCTGGGCTTCGGATTCGTGGACAACGTTGGCGTTTACTTGGCTGTTCATGACGGTGTAATTCCTTGGTTAATTCAGGCTTGGCAGGGTCAGACCATCATCAGCAACACGGCAACGAAGATGCTGCCGGCGGAGAAGGTCATGGTCCGAGACGACCAGGTGTTGAACCAACGTTGAAAGCTGGCCAAATCGCGGGTCAGTTTGGTGTCCTGGCGGGTCCAGGACTGTTGATCAAGGCGGAAGAACACGTAGATCTTCACCAGCGCGCCCATGATCTGGTTGTAATAGAGAATCACCGGGTAAGCCGGGCCGATGTTGTGGCCGGAGCACGACAGCAGCAGGGTCAGGATCAGGCGGGTGATACCGATCCACAGCAGGTACGCGAGGATGAACGCGCCGCCGTACTTGAAGGTGGCGATGATTGCCACGGTCAGGCCGAGCAGGGAGGTCCACATCGACACGCGCTGGTCGAACAACACGATGCTGGTGAACAGGCCCAGGCGGCGTACACCCAGGCCGAGGGCACGGGAGTTCTGGCGCAGGTTGTTGCCGTACCAGCGGAACATCAGCTTGCGGCTGGCCTTGATAAAGCTCTTTTCCGGCGGGTGTTCTACGGTGTGGATCGCCGCATCGGGCACGTAGAAGGTGTCGTAACCCAGGCGCATCAGGCTGAACCAGCTGGACTTGTCATCACCGGTGAGGAACTTGAAGCGGCCCAGGCGCCAGTGTTGCAGCGAGTCGCTTTCCACGTCGGCGATAAAACCCGGGTCGGTTACGACGTTGGCACGGAACACCGACATGCGACCGGTCATGGTCAGTACGCGCTTGGACAGGGCCATGGAGCACATGTTGATGTGGCGTTGGGCGAAGCGCAGTTTGTGCCACTCGCTCATGATGTAGCCGCCGCGCACTTCGCAGAATTCGTTGGTGGTCAGGCCGCCGACGTTGCCGAACAGCTGGAACCACGGCACGGTCTTGCGCACGACGCCTTCGGCAAGCACGGTGTCGCCATCGATCACGGCCACCACGGCGCGGTCGTCCGGCAGGTGGCGGGAGATGGCGCGGAAACCGAAAGCCAGGCCGTCGCGCTTGCCGGTACCGGCGATACGCACGAAGTCGAGTTTGACGTGGTCCGGCGGGTTCATGCGTTCCCACAGGCTCTTGACCAGCAGCTCATCGGACATTTCCACCAGCGAGCAGACCACGGTGGTGGGGAAGCCGCATTCGATGGCCTCGCGAATCACCGAGCTGTAGACCTGCGCAGTGGTCAGCGCATCGATACGGAAGCTGGTGACCATCAGGAACACGTGGGACGGGTCGGCAGCCTTGCCCAGCTTGCGCACTTTACGGCGCAGGTGTGGGTAGACCACGTACAGGAACAGCATGCCGCGAAAGAAATGCGTAGCACCCATCGAGTAGCGCCAGATACCGACGGCGCCAATCAGGAAAATAAAATTCTTCGACTCGGAGTCGAACGTACTCGCCGGCAACAGCAGGGCGAGACCCATCAGCAGGCTCAGAAAGAACAGCCAGCCGGCGGAGTGGAGCAGTACGTGTTTTAACTTGGACATAAGCGTCATCCGAAGGTGAAGAAGGCTTCGAGCTGCAAGCGCTGGGGATTGGTACGCCTGCAGCTCGAAACTTACCGTTGCTGTTACCAGCAAATGCCTTCGGTGCGGCCGGTCGAGCTGGTGGCCTTGGACATGAAGCCCACCAGGTCGATCACTTGCTTGCCGTGCGGTGCGTTCTGCGCCAGGGCACGGAACTTCTCGTCACGGTTGCCGAGGATGATCACGTCGGAGTTGTTGATCACGTCATCGAAGTCCGAGTTGAGCAGGGACGACACGTGCGGGATCTTGCCTTCGATGTAGTCCTTGTTCGCACCGTGCACACGGGCGTACTCGACGTTGCTGTCGTAGATGCTCAGGTCGTAACCCTTGCCGATCAGCATTTCGGCCAGTTCTACCAGCGGGCTTTCGCGCAGGTCGTCGGTACCGGCCTTGAAGCTCAGGCCCAGCAGGGCGACTTTGCGTTTGTCGTGGCCGGCGACGATATCGAAGGCGTTTTGCACCTGGGATTCGTTGCTGCGCATCAGCGAGTTGAGCAGCGGCGCTTCCACGTCCAGGGAGCTGGCGCGGTAAGTCAGGGCGCGCACGTCTTTAGGCAGGCAGGAGCCGCCGAACGCGAAGCCTGGGCGCATGTAGTACTGGGACAGGTTGAGGGTCTTGTCCTGGCAGACCACTTCCATCACTTCGCGACCGTCGACGCCGACTGCCTTGGCGATGTTGCCGATCTCGTTGGCGAAGGTGACCTTGGTGGCGTGCCACACGTTGCAGGTGTACTTGATCATCTCGGCCACAGCGATGTCCTTGCGGATGATCGGTGCGTCGAGTTCTTCGTACAGGGACTGCAGGACATCGCCGGAGGCTTTGTCGAATTCGCCGATGACGGTCATCGGTGGCAGGTCGTAGTCGGCGATGGCGGTGGATTCGCGCAGGAATTCCGGGTTGACCGCAACGCCGAAGTCGACGCCGGCTTTCTTGCCGGAGCAGTCTTCGAGGATTGGGATCACCACGTTGGCGACGGTGCCCGGCAACACGGTGCTGCGGACCACGATGGTGTGGCGGGTGGTCTTGTCACGCAGGACAAAACCGATCTCGCGGCATACCGATTCGATGTAGTTGAGTTCCAGGTCGCCGTTTTTCTTGCTTGGCGTGCCGACGCAAATCATCGACAGGTCAGTATCACGAATGGCTTCGGCGAAGTTGGTGGTGCCGCGCAGTCGACCGTTTGCGATGCCTTGGCTCAACAGTTCGCCCAGACCCGGCTCAACGATCGGCGATTTGCCGGCATTGATCAGGTCGATCTTTTCCTTGGAGATGTCTACGCCGACCACTTCGTGGCCACGGGCAGACAGGCAACCGGCACACACTGCGCCAACGTAACCCAAACCAAATATGCTGATGCGCATCGCAATTACCTCTTTGTCATTGAAGACGGTATTAAAATCATGCCATTAGATGGCCGGAGTTCATGTTTGCAAACGTCACAAATGCCGCGAAAGTTGGGCGAATAGACGCCGACTTGCCGCGTACAGGCATGTTGAATAACGAGTGACTAACTATTGCACTCAAGTTGTGCGCAACTTGGCCTTGTTATTGGGGCCTGCCCTGAAATGCAGCCAGCCTTCCTGGGAGAAGGGCTTGGCGCCAGTGCCACAGGGCCTTGATAGAGGCTATAAGCCTTTAAGTATCAATGCCTTGGGTTGTCTCACTGACCCATTAGGGTAAGCACAGCCTTGGCCTTATAGTTCGTGGCAATGGATCCTTATCGCCGCTCTCAACTAATCGGTTGGTAATGTGACCACTGAGTCAAAGTTGAATATGACAACTTCGCTACTTCCGTTGGTCTGCCTTGTAAGTCATCTCCTACAGAAACAGAGAATTTCGTTACCGGTGGTATGAGCGGTGCTTTAGGACGAAGTTCCTGGCCGCTCATCCTGTTTCCGGAAATTTCTTGAAATATGGGCAAAGATGGCACTGGTACTATATTGATAGCACTTGCTATTTGGGCCAGTAGTTACAGGTAGTTGGCGCGTAGGGATAGTTTTGTGCCACTAGTGATTTAAAAAAGTGGTGCCACTACGAAAAAAAATCGGAAATGTCGAGTGAAAGAATTGTTAGGGATGTGTCGGTATATTTTTTGACGTCAAATAAATGACGATTTTTGGTGTGGAGCGCGGACAAAAATGTGGGAGGGGGCTTGCTCCCGATTGCGTTGTGTCAGTCGCCTATGTATCGACTGATGCACTGCCATCGGGGGCAAGCCCCCTCCCACATTTGGATTTCATTGTCTGAAGGAGGCTGGTACGGCCTTATTCCGGTGCGTGATCGCGCAAGAACACCAGATTGTCCGGCTTGGACTGCTCCGCATTGAAGCGGTAACCCTGCACATCGAACTGCTTGAGCTTGGCCGGATCGTTGACGCGCTCTTCGATCACGAAGCGGCTCATCATGCCCCGGGCCTTTTTCGCGTAGAAGCTGATGATCTTGTACTGGCCGTTCTTGAGGTCCTTGAACTCGGTGTTGATGATCCGCGCGTTCAGGGCCGTGCGCTTGACCGCCGAGAAGTACTCGTTGGACGCCAGGTTGAGCAGGACGTCGTCACCTTGTTCGGCCAGGGCTTCGTTCAGCCATTCGCTGATGCGCGTGCCCCAGAAGGCGTACAGGTCCTTGCCGCGGGCGTTGGCGAGTTTGGTGCCCATCTCCAGGCGGTACGGCATCATCAGGTCCAGGGGGCGCAGCAGGCCGTAGAGGCCCGAGAGCATGCGCAGGTGGTCCTGGGCGTAGCTGAAGTCGGCATCGGTGAAGGTGTCGGCGTTGAGGCCGGTGTACACGTCGCCCTTGAACGCCAATAAGGCCTGCTTGGCATTCTCAGGGGTGAAGGCCGGGGTCCAGCTGCCGAAGCGGGCGGCGTTGAGGCCGCCGATCTTGTCGGACACGTGCATCAATTCGCTGATCTGCGCCGGGCTCAGTTCGCGCAGTAGCTCGATCAGCGCCTGGGAGTGGTCCAGGTACTGTGGCTGGGTAAAGCGCTGGGTCGCCGGCTTTGACTCGAAGTCGAGGGTTTTGGCGGGGGAAATCACCATCAGCATGAAGTCGTCTCCTGTAATCGTGCGGGGATTCTAGGGGCTCGGGCGTTTTGACTCCACCTATGATGGCGATAGGCGCGATCCGCTATGATGGCCGACGACTCTGGAGAGGGAGACCCTGCGTGCGAATAGCGCTTTTGTTGTCGGCTTGCCTGCTGTGCCTGAATGCCCAGGCGGCACCGGTGGATGTAGCCAGCCTGGACCGTGGCACCTGGCCGGAAAAACTCAGCAGCCCCGCGCTGTTCGATGTGGCTTCGCGCGCGGAAATACTGATGTTCGCCCACAGCCTGCTGGCCAGTGAATCCCTGGATGAAGCCGCACTCAAGCAGCGCCTGGGCTTGAAGATCATCAACCTGGCCGCCATTGACGACCTGCGCCGCGAGCTTTGGCAGCGGTTGTTGGAGAACTACACCTTCGCCCAGCAAAGTTGCGAAGTCGACGCCTCGTTCTGCTACCTGGTGGAGAGCATGGACGACCTGCGAGAGCAGGCCGGCAAGTTGGCGATCAGCGAAGACTCCTTCTATATAGGCTGGGCAGCACCCAGCCATGCCTTCCATGAGCGCTATCTGGACGAACTGCTGCGCAAGGCCGCGCTGTTTCCGCAGATCAGCAGCGAAGTCGCGCGGTTTGGCGACCATGAGCGCAATGGCGATGAGTTCAACGACCGCCTCTTCCTGCTGACCTTCGACGGCGGTCCGGCACCCGTCAGCGGTAATACCGACTGGCTCGCCGACTACCTGCGCAAGCAGAAGATGAACGCCACCTTCTTTGTCCTCGGCAGCAGCCTGCAAAACCGCGTGGAGCGCAGTTCCGCCGCGCAGGTGGAGGCGTTGTACCAGGGCCAGTGCGTCGGTACCCAAGGCTGGCAGTACCGTTCCCACAGCCATTGGGTGGACTGGCAAGGCTCCATCACCCGCAGCGCGCAGTTGGTGCAGAACCTGATGCCGGAAAACTACGTGCCGCTGTTCCGTCCGCCTTACGGGCAACGTCGCGCGGACAGCCAGGGCTTCTTCCAGTCCCAGGGCTTGCAGGTGGCGTTATGGGACATCGATTCCCAGGACGAGCCGGGCAAGCTCAAGGCCGATGAGTCGGCGCAGCGGGTGCTCACATTGATGCTGTTGTGGCGCAAAGGCGTGATTGTGTTTCACGACACCCAGGACAAGGCGCGGGTGGCCTTGCCGATGTTGCTGCAGGCAACGGCGCAAAGCGGGCTGGGTTGGCAGGACTGCCGGGAAGCATTTCGTTAAAAAGATGAAGTGCCCGGCCCTGTTGGGTGCGAGGCATTTTTGCACTGATTTTTTGCGACATTTCGATGCAGGCGGACTTCCGACTTTAACGGTGCATCGAGCACTCGGCTAGTGCTATTCGTCATCCTGAAAAATAAACTTCAAAAAAGCGTCAAAGTGCTTTTTCCTGTCATGGGTTTTGCGGTATTACGAAGTCAGATCGCCGAAACCTGCAACACAGGTGGCGTCTTCCAAGACTCCTCATGTGGGCACTGCGCTTGACGTCACTCAGGTGCAGTCGGTGGTCGAATCGAGGCGCAGCACTGTCGTGGTATTGCGTCGACTGGCTCCCACAAAGGTGACCGAGTATGGATGATCATGGACGCACCCCTTCTTCCGACCAGCCAATCCTTTATGTGCTTGATACCAATGTATTGATCCACGATCCAAACGCACTGCTTAACTTCGAAGAACACCACGTCGCTATCCCGATGATCGTGCTTGAGGAGCTCGACAAACTCAAAAGCGGGCACCACAGCGTGGCTGCCGAATGCCGCCAGGCTATCCGCCTGATCGACAAGACCCTGGGCGAAGCGTCACCCGAGGACGTTGAAGTCGGCGTGCCGATCCAGCGCGGCAAGAGCGGACCCAAGGGCTTGCTGTCGATTCTGATGAGCAAGCGCAGCGAGCCCAACAGCCTGCTGCCGGAAAACCTCAACGACAACAAAATCATCAACCAATTGATCGACCTGCACGCTCGCGACAAGGACCTGCGCGTGGTGCTGGTGACCAAAGACATCAATATGCGCCTCAAGGCACGAGCGTGTGGGATCGCTGCCGAGGACTACAGTACCGACCAACTGGTCGACGACGTGTCGATGCTGTCCCGTGGTTATCACATGATGACCGGCTCGTTCTGGGACCGTGTCAGCAAGGTCGAAACCCGTCAGGACCATGGCCGCACCTGGCACCAGGTGCAGTTGATCGACAACCTGCCGGCTGTGCATATCAATGAATTCATCGTCGACGAGCAGGGCTTCGTGGGCTGGATCAAAGAGATCCAGGTCGACAAGCTGCTGATTCTCGACCTGCATCAGGAACCCCTGTTGCACCAGGAAGCCTGGGGCCTGAAACCGCGTGACATCTACCAGAGCCTGGCGCTGTATGCGCTGCTCGACCCGGACATCCACCTGGTCAACCTGACCGGCGCTGCCGGTTCCGGTAAAACCATCCTCGCCCTGGCCGCCGCCATCGAGCAGACCATGGTGACCAAGCGCTATCGCCGCATCATCGCCACTCGCTCCGTGCAGGGCCTGGACCAGGAAATCGGCTTTTTGCCCGGTACCGAGGCGGAAAAAATGGAGCCGTGGCTGGGGGCGATCACCGACAACCTCGAAGCCTTGCACATGGATGACGAAAACACCCATGGCAGCGTCGACTACATCCTCAGCAAAGTGCCGTTGCAGTTCAAATCCCTCAACTACATCCGAGGTCGCAGCTTCCAGCAAAGCCTGATTTTGATCGATGAATGCCAGAACCTGACCCCGCACCAGATGAAAACCATCATCACCCGTGCCGGCGCCGGTTCCAAAGTGGTGTGCCTGGGCAACCTGGCACAGATCGACACCCCTTACCTGTCCGCGACCAGCTCCGGGCTGACTTACCTGACGGAACGCTTCAAGGATTTCCCGAACGGCGTGCATATTGCGCTGCAAGGGGTGCCTCGCTCGATTCTGGCCGAATACGCAGAGTCGCATCTCTGAGTAGCAAGCTTTAAGCTACAAGCTGCAAGTGGGTCCTGTGAGCTTTTCACTTGCCGCTTGCAGCTTGTAGCTTTTTTGCTGCCTCAAGGAGGCCTCGTGCTAACTCATCTCGATTCCCAAGGTCGCGCCCATATGGTCGACGTCACCGACAAGTCCGTGACGTTCCGTGAGGCGGTGGCCGAAGCGCGGGTGCGCATGCTGCCCGAAACCCTGCAAATGATTGTCGACGGCGCCCATCCCAAGGGCGACGTGTTTGCCGTGGCCCGCATTGCCGGGATCCAGGCCGCGAAAAAAACCAGTGATTTGATCCCCCTGTGTCACCCGCTGATGTTGACCGGGGTCAAGGTCGAACTGAGTGCCGATGGCGCAGACTCGGTGCACATCGTCGCGCGCTGCAAGCTGTCCGGGCAGACCGGCGTGGAGATGGAAGCGTTGACGGCGGCCAGTGTCGCCGCGCTGACGATTTACGATATGTGCAAGGCCGTGGATCGCGGCATGACCATCGAAAACATTCGCCTGCTGGAAAAGCTCGGCGGTAAAAGCGGGCATTTCAAGGCGGATGGACAATGAGCATCAACGTACTGTTTTTCGCGCGTTACAGCGAAAAAATAGGCCTGGATTCACTTGAGATGGAAGGCGATTTCGCCACTGTCGATGCCGTGCGCCAGGCGTTGGCCGGCGATCCGGGCTTTGAAGTGCTCAACGAAACCAGCTTGATGTGTGCCCGCAACCAGGAGTTGTGCGCTCTCGACGAGCCGTTGCAGGCCGGTGATGAAGTCGCGTTCTTCCCGCCCGTGACCGGAGGCTGAGCATGGCCATTCGTGTACAGGTCGAGGCCTTTGACCCCGGCGCGGAAGTCAACGCCATGCACGCCGCGAATGTGGGCGTGGGCGCGGTGGTGAGTTTTGTCGGCTATGTGCGCGACTTCAACGAGGGCCGCGAGGTGGCGGGGATGTTCCTGGAACACTACCCCGGCATGACTGAAAAAGCTTTGGCCAAGATCGCCGTCGAAGCTGAACAGCGCTGGCCGCTGCTCAAGCTCGAAGTGCTGCATCGTATCGGTGCGCTGCAGCCGGGTGAGCCGATTGTGTTCGTGGCGGCCGCCAGTGCCCATCGCCAGGCGGCGTTCGACGCCTGTGCGTTTGTGATGGATTACCTGAAAACCCGTGCGCCGTTCTGGAAGAAGGAAAATACCCGCGAAGGGGCGCGTTGGGTGGAAGGGCGAGACAGCGACCACGCTGCAGCGGATCGCTGGAAATAGCCAGCCGAACACAGAACCAAATGTGGGAGGGGGCTTGCTCCCGATAGCAGGGTGTCAGTCACTTTATCTGTGACTGACCCACTGCTATCGGGAGCAAGCCCCCTCCCACATTTTTATTGCATTTCAGCTTACGGGCGTTTGCGTTCTACGGCCCGCAACAGATGCGTCGGCGGTGTCTCGCAGCTGATCTTGCGCCCCAGCAAGGTCTCGATGGAAGGCAACTGATACGAGTCATCCTCCCCGGCAAAGCTGATCGACACACCCGCTGCGCCCGCCCGGCCGGTGCGGCCGATACGGTGCACGTAGTCGTCCGGCACTTCCGGCAGGGTGAAGTTGATCACGTGGCTGATGCCGTCGATGTGAATCCCGCGCCCGGCCACGTCGGTGGCCACCAGCACGCGAATCTTGCCTTCGCGGAAGCCTTCCAGGGTCTTGATGCGCTTGTGTTGCGGCACGTCGCCGGACAGTTGCGCGGCGTTGACGCCATCGCGCACCAGGCGTTCTTCGATGCGACGCACTTCGTCCTTGCGGTTGGCGAATACCATCACGCGCTCCCAACCGTTGTCGTTGACCAGGTTATAGAGCAGCTTGTACTTGTCGGCACCGGCCACGGCGTAGATGTGCTGTTCGACGTTTTCGCTGGCGACGTTCAGTGCTTCGATCTCGACGATGGACGGGTCGGTGGTCCATTGCTTGGCGAGGTTCATCACGTCTTCGGTGAAGGTTGCGGAGAACAGCAGGGTCTGACGCTCGGCCTTTGGCGGGGTCTGGCGAATGATCTGACGCACTTGTGGGATGAAACCCATGTCGAGCATGCGGTCGGCTTCGTCCAGCACCATCACTTCGACCATGTCCAGGTGCACGTCGCCGCGCTGGTTGAAGTCCAGCAGGCGGCCAGGGGTGGCTACGAGGATGTCGCAATGGCGGGCTTCGAGGTGCTTGAGCTGCTTGTCGAAGTCCATGCCGCCCACGAACGTCATCACGTTGAGGCCGGTGTACTTGGTCAGGTCGGCGGCGTCCTTGGCGATCTGCACCACCAGTTCACGGGTAGGCGCGATGATCAGCGCGCGCGGTTCACCCATGTAGCGTTCTTTCGGCGGCGGCGTTTGCAGCAGCTGGGTGATGATCGAGATCAGGAACGCGGCGGTCTTGCCGGTGCCGGTCTGGGCACGGCCGATGGCATCTTTGCCGGCGAGGGTGAAGCCCAATACCTGTGCCTGGATCGGCGTGCAGTACGGGAACCCCAGGTCCTGGATAGCGTGCATCAGTTCCGGGGCCAGTTTGAAATCGTGGAAGCGGGTCTTGCCTTCCTGGGGCTCGACGACGAAGTCTTCGAGTTTCCACGGGATCACCGGCGGTTTCGGCGCGCGTTCCCGGCGAGGCTTGGGGGCGGGTGTGGCTTCAGCCTCAGGTTTTGCCTGTTCGGGCGGTGTCACCGTCGGTGTCTTCGGCTGGGCGACAGGTGCAGTCCGGCCTGGCTGTTGACCGTCATTGCGGCTGCCGGAGGAGGGGACAGGAGCACTGGGAACAGGCGCGAGCGGCTCAGCCTCGCTTTTGCCGAACATCTTCTTGAGTGCTTTGAGCACGGTGATCTCATTAATTGGTTAAGGAATATACGCCGGCCAGTGTAATGCAAGAATCGGGCGCGGCGTAGTGCGTCTGTCATACGGCTACATAAACGTGGGTTTTCAGCCCAGGCGAGCGATCAGCCAAGTAGCGATATCGCGTATCTCCTCGGGTAACACTTCGTGGCCCATTGGGTATTCCTGCCATGTCACGGTGACACCACGGGTTTTCAGATACTCGTAGGCGCTGCGGCCCATGGCGTTCTGTACTACCTCGTCGTACTGGCCGTGCAGGCACAGGGTGGGAATGCGTTGCTGGCTGGCGGATAACTCCAATTCGTCATCGAAGGTTGGCGCGTAGGTCGAGAGGGCGATCACGCCGCCCAGGGCACCTTGCCATTTCTTGAATGCTGTGTGGAAAACCACTGCGCCACCTTGGGAAAAGCCGGCTAAGAAAATTCTTGAGGCGTCTATTCCGCTGCTTTTTTGCTCCTTGATCAAATCCGTGACCATTGTGGCTGACTCTTTCAGCTCTTCCAGGCTGATCGAGCGCGCCGGGCTCATGGCCTTTATGTCGTACCAACTTGGCATCTCGTAACCGCCATTGATCGTCACCGGGCGGGTCGGCGCCTGGGGCAATACAAAGCGGGTGGACAGCAAGGTCTGCTGCAGCGCCTCGGCCACTGGCAGGAAGTCGTAGCGATCGGCACCCAGGCCATGCAACCAGATTACGCAGGCGTCTGCGGGCTTGGCGGGCTGAAGAATCAAGGGTTCGGTCATGTCTGCTCCATAAATGTGCGTGCGCTCCGATTGGGTGCGTCGGAACGGTGCGCGACAGGTTGATCTGTTAAGAGAATGTCGCAAGGGTGAATCTTTTTCTATTGACGAGGGGCTGAAACGACTCAGCCGCCACTCTGGTACGCGCCTTGCTATGTGTAGGTCGATGTCAGAACTTTTTCGGGACGGTAACACTATCAGTGACTGCCGCTTTCGGGATAGCAGCTGGAATTATCGCGAAAGCCTCATGCCGCTTGACCCTAAAAAAAGCCAACACGGGTCGATATCGCCTCATAAGGGTGCGCTGAGGTTGGAGCTTCGACACAACAAGAGCAACTGGAGGTTTGAATGAAGGTATTGAAATCCACCCTGGCCATCGTTTGCGCGGCGGCCGTACTGGGTGTCAGTGGTTTCGCCCAGGCTGGCGCCACTCTGGACGCCGTGCAGAAGAAAGGCTTTGTGCAATGTGGCGTGAGTGACGGCTTGCCGGGTTTCTCGGTACCGGATGCCAGCGGCAAGATCCTCGGGATCGATGCTGACGTTTGCCGTGCTGTGGCCGCTGCCGTTTTCGGCGACGCCACCAAGGTCAAGTTCAGCCAGTTGAACGCCAAGGAGCGTTTCACCGCGCTTCAGTCCGGCGAAGTCGACATCCTGTCGCGTAACACCACCATGACCAGCTCCCGCGATGCGGGCATGGGTCTGAAATTCCCGGGCTTCATCACTTACTACGACGGCATCGGCTTCCTGGTTAACAACAAGCTGGGCGTCAAAAGTGCCAAGGAACTGGACGGTGCAACCATCTGCATCCAGGCCGGTACCACCACCGAGCTGAACGTTTCCGACTACTTCCGTGGCAACAACCTCAAATACACCCCGATCACCTTCGACACCTCCGATGAAAGCGCCAAGTCGCTGGAATCCGGCCGTTGCGACGTACTGACCTCCGACAAGTCCCAACTGTTCGCCCAGCGCAGCAAGCTGGCCGCGCCGAAGGACTACGTGGTTCTGCCGGAAACCATTTCCAAGGAACCGCTGGGCCCGGTCGTGCGTAACGGCGATGACGAGTGGCTGGCCATCGTGCGCTGGGTTGGCTACGCCATGCTCAACGCTGAAGAAGCCGGTATCACCTCCAAAAACGTTGAAGCTGAAGCCAAGTCCACCAAGAACCCGGACGTTGCACGTCTGCTCGGTGCTGACGGCGAATACGGCAAAGACCTGAAAGTGAAGAAAGATTGGGTCGTACAGATCGTCAAGCAAGTCGGTAACTACGGTGAAGTGTTCGAGCGTAACCTGGGCAAGAGCACCCCGCTGGAAATCGACCGTGGCCTGAACGCGCTGTGGAACGCTGGCGGCATTCAATACGCACCCCCTGTGCGCTGATCGCTGATGGTTCTGTCACCCGGTGGGCCAACCGCCGGGTGATGTTCTGTTCCATTATTTTCGGGGCACTTCATGCAAAAACAAATCGGCGCACCAAAGCAGAAGCTCAGCTTCAGCGATCCCAAAGTGCGTGCGTGGCTCTTCCAGATCATCACGATTGTGGCGGTGATCTCGCTGGGCTGGTACCTCTTCGACAATACCCAGACCAACCTTCAACACCGGGGCATTACCTCGGGTTTCGACTTTCTTGAGCGCAGTGCCGGCTTCGGTATCGCGCAGCATTTGATCGACTACACCGAATCGGACAGCTATGCCCGCGTCTTTGTAATCGGCTTGCTCAATACCTTGCTGGTGACCGTGATCGGTGTGGTCCTGGCGACGCTGCTCGGCTTCATCATTGGCGTGGCGCGCCTGTCACCGAACTGGATGATCAACAAGCTGGCGACCGTGTATGTGGAAGTGTTCCGCAACATTCCGCCGCTGCTGCAAATTCTGTTCTGGTACTTCGCGGTGTTCCTGACCATGCCGGGGCCGCGTAACAGCCATAACTTCGGCGACACCTTCTTTGTCAGCAGCCGTGGCCTGAACATGCCGGCAGCGCTGGCCGCTGACGGGTTCTGGCCGTTTGTGGCAAGCATCGTGGTTGCCATCGTCGCAATCGTACTGATGGCGCGTTGGGCCAATAAGCGCTTTGAGGCGACCGGCGTACCGTTCCACAAGTTCTGGGCGGGCCTGGCGCTGTTTATCGTGATCCCGGCATTGTGTGCCTTGATCTTCGGCGCGCCGCTGCACTGGGAAATGCCCAAGCTGCAAGGTTTCAACTTTGTCGGCGGCTGGGTGCTGATCCCTGAACTGCTGGCGCTGACCCTGGCGCTTACCGTGTACACCGCGGCGTTTATCGCCGAGATCGTGCGCTCGGGCATCAAGTCCGTCAGCCACGGCCAGACCGAAGCGGCGCGCTCCCTGGGCCTGCGCCCTGGGCCGACGCTGCGCAAGGTCATCATCCCGCAAGCCCTGCGGGTGATCATTCCGCCGCTGACCAGCCAGTACTTGAACCTGGCGAAGAACTCGTCGCTGGCCGCCGGTATCGGCTACCCGGAAATGGTTTCGCTGTTTGCCGGCACGGTGCTCAACCAGACCGGCCAGGCGATCGAGGTTATTGCCATCACCATGAGCGTGTACCTGGCGATCAGCATCAGCATTTCCCTGCTGATGAACTGGTACAACAAGCGCATTGCGCTGATCGAGCGGTGAGGAAACGCACATGAGTTCGCATACTTTCAAACCTGATATGCCGCCGCCGAGCAAAGTCTTCGGACCGATGGCCTGGATGCGCGCCAACCTGTTTTCCAGTTGGCTCAATACCCTGCTGACGCTGTTGGCGTTTTACCTGATTTACCTGGTGGTGCCGCCGATCCTGCAGTGGGCCATCCTCGATGCCAACTGGGTCGGCACCACCCGCGCCGATTGCACCAAGGAAGGCGCCTGCTGGGTGTTTATCCAACAGCGCTTCGGGCAGTTCATGTACGGCTACTACCCCGGCGACCTGCGCTGGCGTGTGGACCTGACCGTGTGGCTGGCCATCGTGGGCGTGGCGCCGTTGTTCATCTCGCGTTTCCCGCGCAAGGCGGTCTACGGCCTGAGCTTTTTGGTGCTGTACCCGATCATCGCGTTTTTCCTGCTGCACGGCGGGATCTTCGGCTTGACCAACGTGGCCACCAGCCAATGGGGCGGCCTGATGCTGACCCTGGTCATCGCCACTGTCGGCATTGCCGGTGCCTTGCCACTGGGCATTGTGCTGGCGCTGGGACGGCGCTCGAACATGCCGGCGATTCGTGTGGTCTGCGTGACCTTCATCGAGTTCTGGCGCGGCGTGCCGTTGATCACGGTGCTGTTCATGTCCTCGGTGATGCTGCCGTTGTTCCTGCCCGAAGGCATGGGCATCGACAAGCTGCTGCGGGCGTTGATCGGCGTGATCCTGTTCCAGTCGGCCTACGTGGCCGAGGTGGTGCGTGGTGGTTTGCAGGCGATCCCTAAAGGCCAGTACGAAGCGGCTGCGGCGATGGGCCTGGGTTACTGGCGCAGCATGGGCCTGGTGATTCTGCCGCAAGCCCTGAAGATGGTAATCCCGGGCATCGTCAACACGTTTATCGCGTTGTTCAAGGACACGAGCCTGGTGATCATCATCGGTTTGTTCGACCTGCTCAACAGCGTCAAGCAAGCCGCCGCCGACCCGAAATGGTTGGGTATGGCCACTGAAGGCTACGTGTTCGCCGCCCTGGTGTTCTGGATTTTCTGTTTTGGTATGTCGCGCTATTCCATTCATTTGGAACATAAGCTCGACACAGGCCACAAGCGTTAGGAGTTGTTGTTATGAGCGAAGCGATCAAACAGCCTGTGAGCCCTGAAGGCATTATCCAGATGCAGGGCGTCAACAAGTGGTACGGCCAGTTCCACGTGTTGAAAGACATCAATCTCAACGTCAAGCAGGGCGAGCGTATTGTGCTGTGCGGCCCGTCGGGTTCGGGCAAGTCCACCACCATCCGCTGCCTCAACCGTCTGGAAGAGCACCAGCAGGGCCGCATCGTGGTCGATGGCGTGGAGCTGACCAACGACCTCAAGCAGATCGAAGCGATCCGCCGTGAAGTCGGCATGGTGTTCCAGCACTTCAACCTGTTCCCGCACCTGACCATCCTGCAGAACTGCACGCTGGCGCCGATGTGGGTGCGCAAGATGCCCAAGCGCAAGGCCGAGGAAATCGCCATGCACTACCTGGAGCGTGTGCGCATCCCGGAGCAGGCCCACAAGTTTCCGGGGCAATTGTCCGGCGGCCAGCAACAGCGTGTGGCGATTGCCCGCGCCCTGTGCATGAAACCGAAAATCATGCTGTTCGACGAGCCGACCTCGGCCCTTGACCCGGAAATGGTCAAGGAAGTGCTCGACACCATGATCGGCCTGGCCGAAGACGGCATGACCATGTTGTGCGTAACCCACGAAATGGGCTTCGCCCGCACCGTGGCCAACCGCGTGATCTTCATGGACAAGGGCGAGATCGTGGAACAGGCGGCGCCGAATGACTTCTTCGACAACCCGCAGAATGACCGGACCAAGTTGTTCTTGAGCCAGATCCTGCATTGATTGACGTTTGAAAAAATAAACCCGGCCAGGCCGGGTTTGTTTTTGTCTGTTCAGCAGGCCTTGAGCGCCTCATGCCCTGTGTTCACGGTATGAGTGAACCCCCGCAGGTCAGCGCCTTCGGCCAATACCTTGGCGTCGGCGAGCAAATGAGGGTAACGGTCCAACAATCGCATCAACAGAACCAGTGGCTTCGGTGGCAGAAGCTCACCGCGTTCATAACGTGAAAAAGCGTTGTGACCGCCACCGGACAGCAGTTGCACGGTTTCTTTTTGCGTAAGGTGCAGCTTGCGACGGATGCGTTTCATCTCGTTGCCGATCATTGTCCGCGCGGCGTGGACGAGTTCATCCCCTGCTTTTGCGTGGCGCTCTGAACTCTCCGGGTCATACATGCCGTCGCCGCATGCATGGCATTCCCAGCCAGAAAGGTCATCGACACGACGCTCCATCCCTTTGACGCTAATGGTCTCGCTACGGCCCTCGAATCGATTCATGCCATCGGGCGTACCGCATATAAAGCACTGTTGAGTCTTCATGAGTTGCACTCCTTGAAGGAGATTACCGGTGGGTTACCGCCTGAGTGGTAAGTGACCTTTATGTAAATCTCCAAGCCGCCTGACATCCGCCTTGATCACCGCCAGATCGTAATGAGGTGTGTACTTTTCCATAAGACACCTGAGCTGAATAATTACCCTCTAAGGGTAATTTTACCCATCGAAAATACTGCTCCTTTTCCTGCCTAAGAACCCTGGTGCGTTGCCTTTTTAGGCAACTCTGAATAGGCTGTAGGAAAATTCATCCTATGATTGGACGAAAACCTGCATCCCATGACAGACATCGCCCCCCTGATCAAACGCTCCCTGGTGGACCAGGCCCTGGAGCAGTTGCGCTGGCGCATTACCGAGGGCAAGTGGGCCATCGGCGAACGCCTGCCCACCGAGCCGGAGCTGTCCGCCGAGCTGGGCATCAGCCGCAATACCGTGCGCGAGGCCATGCGCGTGCTGGCGTTTTCCGGGTTGATTGAAATCCGCCAGGGCGACGGCAGTTACCTGCGTTCGATGACCGACCCGCTGGGCGCCATGCGCGCGTTATCCCACTGCAGCCTGGAGCAGGCGCAGGAGACGCGGCAAATTCTGGAAGTGGAGGCCGTCGGGCTCGCGGCGGTGCGCCGTACCGAAGCCGACCTCACCGCTTTGCATGAGGCACTCAAGGCCAGCGCGGTGCTGTACCACGGTGACCTGGAGGCCTATATCAGCGCCGACCTGGTGTTCCACAAACGCCTGGTGGATGCCGCGCACAACCCGGCATTGAGCGAGCTGTACCAGTACTTTTCCGCGATTGTCGGCGCGCAGTTGCGCCAGACCCTGAACATTTCGCCGCGCCGCCAGGCGGTGTTCGACCTGCATACCGCCCTGCTCGAAGCCGTGCAACATCAGGACCCGGAACGCGCCAAATCCCTTTGCCGGCAGTTGATCAATGAGCCCTGAAACCAAGCGCACGACCGAGTTGGAAGAACTGTTGATCGACGCCGAAGCCGACGACGAGGTGGTGCAACACAGCCACCCGATGGTGAGTCGCCCATGGCTGTTGCTGTTGGGCCTGGTCCTGGTGGCGTTGAACCTGCGCCCGGCGTTGTCGAGCGTGGCGCCGTTGCTGGCCGAGGTTTCCAGCAGCCTGGGGTTGTCGGCGGCCAAGGCCGGTTTGCTGACCACCTTGCCGGTGTTGTGCCTCGGCTTGTTCGCTCCCATGGCGCCGATCCTGGCCCGGCGTTTTGGCGCCGAGCGCGTGGTGCTGGGGATCCTGTTGACGCTGGCCGCCGGCATCATCCTGCGCAGTTCGTTTCGCGAAGTGGGGTTGTTCGCCGGCAGCCTGATTGCCGGGGCGAGCATCGGCATCATCGGCGTATTGCTGCCGGGCATCATCAAGCGCGATTTCGCCAGACACGCCGGCGCCATGACCGGTGTGTACACCATGGCCCTGTGTCTGGGCGCAGCGTTGGCGGCGGGCGCCACGGTGCCGCTGAGTCATTACTTCGGCGACCGCTGGACCATTGGCCTGGGCTTCTGGATTCTGCCGGCGTTGGTGGCAGCGTTGTTCTGGTTACCGCAGGTCGGCCAGAAACACGGCGCCCATCAGGTCGCCTACCGAGTGAAGGGCCTGTTGCGTGACCCGTTGGCCTGGCAGGTCACCGTGTACATGGGCCTGCAATCGTCCCTGTCGTACATCGTGTTTGGCTGGCTGCCGTCGATTTTGATCGGTCGTGGCCTGAGCGCGACCGAAGCCGGTTTGGCGTTGTCCGGCTCCATTGTCATGCAATTGTTCAGTTCCCTGGCCGCACCGTGGCTGGCGACACGCGGTAAGGACCAGCGCCTGGCGATTGTGCTGGTGATGCTGCTGACCCTCGGCGGCCTGTTCGGTTGCCTGTATGCACCGCTGGACGGTCTGTGGGGCTGGGCGATTCTGCTTGGCCTGGGGCAGGGCGGTACGTTCAGCCTGGCGCTGACCTTGATCGTGTTGCGCTCGCGCGACTCCCATGTGGCGGCCAATCTGTCGAGCATGGCCCAGGGCTTTGGTTACACCCTGGCCTCCCTCGGCCCGTTCGCGGTGGGCCTGGTGCACGACTGGACCGGCGGCTGGACGGCCATCGGCTGGATCTTCGCGGTGATCGGCGTGGGCGCGATCATCGCCGGCCTGGGGGCCGGGCGTGCGCTGTATGTGCAGGTGAGCAGCGAGAAACTCTAGAAATACACCACCTCCAGTGTGGCCAGGCCGTCGAGTTGGGTGTCGCTGCTCAGGTCGAGGTTTTGCGCGGCGTTGATCACGGTTTCAACCTTTACCGTGCTGATCAGCTCACGGATCGCCGAGGGGCCGGCTGTGCTGCCTGGCGTGTCGGTGAAACCCAGGTAGCTGTTGGCGCCGATGTTGATCGGGTTGAGGTTGGCGGTACGCCAGGCCAGGCCGCCAGTGGTGGATTCGGTGCCGTACACTTGCGTGGTGCTGTCGACCTGGGTTTGCCGGGGGTCGAAGGTCATGGAGTACAAGCCGATGCGGTTACCGCTGTTATCAAACCCGAGGCCGTAGTAAATCTCGCTGTTGACGGTCGCTGAGCCTTCACGATTGTCACGCATGCGCAGGGCGAAGCGGTTCGGCGCGTTGCAGTCGATGCTGACTTGCAGCAACTTAACCGGCAGGCGTGTGCTTTTGTCCTGGTTGAGATCCTGGCGGGAAATCTTGCCGTAGTCGATCAGCGCGCCGTTGGACAGCAGCGGTGTGCAAGCCATAGGCGTAATGCGGCCCTTGACCGTCACGTCGACGGCCGAGGCGGCCTGCGCAACGGGCGTGGCACCGAGCAGCAGCAGGGAGAAAAAGGCGATGTCGTACGGTTTCATGAGGTTGATTCCCAGGGGTTACAAATAGATGATTTCGAGTGTGCCGGAGCCGTTGATCCGCACCACGCTGCGCAGGTCCAGGTTCTGTGTCGGGGCCAGGTAGGCTTTGATGCGCACCGTTCCGGCCAGGTTTTGGATAGGTACCGGCCCCAGCGTACTGGCGGCGCGGTCGGTGAAACCCATGAGGCTGTTGGCGGCGATGGGGATCTGCCGGGAACTGGAGCTGCTCCAGGCGGCACCGCCACTGGTGGAATCGGTGCGATACAGTGTGCCGAGGGCGTCGGCGCTGAACTCCGCCGGGTCGATGTTCACGTAGTAGCGCCCGATCTTGTTCCCGCTGTTGTCCAGGTCCAGGCCGTAGGCGGTTTCATCGGTGCCGCCGGTGGCCGAACCGTTGCGGTTGTCATGCATCTTCAAGGCGAATGGGGTAGCAGCGTCGCAGCTCACCGAAAACTGCAACGTTCGAGTGGGCAGCGGGGTTTCATTGTCAGCGCCCAGATCCTTGGCCAGTAAGGTGCCGTAATCCACCAGCCCGCCGTTGGACAACTGTGGCACGCAGGCCACGGGGGCGAACTGGGCCAGCAGCGTCAACTCGCGGTACCGATCGCTGGGCAGGTTGTAGAGAGTTCCGGACACTTCCCAGGTGGTTGCCTCCCTGACCCGCGTGGCGGCGGAATCGGCCCAGGCGCTGACGCTCAATTGCAGTGTGAAGTGCTTGCCCGTCAGCAGCGTGCCGTTCTCGACCGGAGCAATCCCATGGCCCGGTCGCCAGTCCAGCGTGGTACCGGTGACGATGGGCGGCTGACCGCTGGCGGGCAACAGCCCCAAGGTCACCGCCTGGCCATCCAGTACACCGTCGCTGGCGTGAATGGCATAGCTGCCATGCTCGGTAAACTGCAGCCGCTGCGCACTCGTCGCCACGGCGCGATAAAACAGGCTCGGGTCGCTGGGGTTCGGGCAGTTGAACGTTAGGCTCAGGCGGCGTTCGCCGAGTAAGCGTTGCGCGGCGGCGTCGTTTTGCGCGGCGCGGTTCATCGAGCCGAAATCCAGCCGTGAGTCGCTGACGTTCAACTGGCATTCATCCTGGGCCTGGGCAGCACTGAACGCACCCAGTAGCACGCAGGCAGCGCTCAGCCGTCGCGCGTGGGGGGCAAGCAATAGGGCAGTCATCGAGCATCCTCAAGGTGTATGGCAACGGGCCGGGGCGGTTTCGAAATACACCGTCGGATCAGCCTTGGCCGGTAGTTCATAGCGCAGTTCGCAGCGCCGGCTGTCGGCGGTGCTGACCCACAGCGGCGTGTGCTCCAGCACATTGGGCAGGAACACCTGGCTGCCATCCTGGACGAGGGTGACAAACTCGCCCTGCGCGGTGCTCACCATGGCGCCGCGGGGCAGCGGCTGATCCTGATCGGTACGCACGGTCAGCAGCAGTCGCCGGGTGAGCGCCACGCCGAAGTCGACGCGATCCACCGCGCCGCGCCCGGCCGTGATCATCGCCAGGCCATTGTCGATATCGGCATTGCGTGGCAGCGAGCGGGTCTGGACCTCGACCGGGCTGCGCCCATATGCGTTGACCTGGGGCACCACCGCCTGGCCCTGCCAGTCGGTCCAGACCGGGCCGCTGGGCGTGCTGAGCTTGATGCCGCCCATGTCGCCCACGGACACCAGGGCAAACGTGTCGCGTACCGGGTAGGGCGACAGGGTAAGGCCACTGCCATGCAGCACCATCGCGCCTCGGGCCCCGCCCTGATAACTCGAACGTTCGGCGTCGCTGCGGCTGTAGCTCAAGTCCAATTGGCTGTAGCGAGGCAATGCGGAGACGCCCACGGAGGTCTCCACCTGCCGGTCACGGGTGTCGTACTCGGCGCTGACCCGATAACCGAGTTGATCGTTGAGCTGTTCGTTCAGCCCCAGCCCGGAGCGATGTTCACCACCCGAGTTGCGCACCCAGGCGCGTGCCCGACGGTTCTCGCCCAGGGGCAGGCTGAGGTTGAGGTACACGGCGTTATCCTGCTGCTGGCGCCCGCCCATCTGCCATTCGGCACTGGCCGACAGCGACACGCCGTTGACGCTGGTGCCCCAAGCTGCCAGCGCGCGGCCGCTGCTGGCGCCGGCAAAATTGCTGGAGCGCGATAGGCCGGCGCTGAATGCCCCGAGCCACGGGTGCGACCAGCCCAGCGTGGCGCTTTGCTGATCACGATAACGGGAGCCGCGGTAGAGATCGGGTTGTGCTTCGTAGGTGGCTTCTTCCAGCTCGCGATAGCCCGGCGTGCGCCAGGAGTTGGCGGCGCTGAATGACCACTGTTCACTCAGGCGTTGGGACCATGACAGGTCGGTCTGCACGCCACGCACCTTATCCCGGCCCTGTGCATCGGAGAGTTGGCTGGCGAGTTGAACCTGGCTGTCCAGGCCGGCTAGCCAGGCCAGGCTCGCACCGGCGGCGCGGTATTGGTTGGCGGCCAACATGCCGACGCCCACGGACATTTGTGCGTGCACAGCACCGTTCCAGCCCGCGCTGACCACCCACGGATCGTCACCCTCGGCGTTGCCGATATTGCGCACGCGCCCGGCTGCCACCGAGTAACCCGCTGCGGGCAGTCCCAGGCCGAGCATGGCCGCGGGGACGGTAAAGCGCCGCTCGCCGCCGGTGCTTTCCCTGACGGTTACTTCGACGTCCGAGCGGGTGTTCAAGCGTCGCACATCGGTCAGGGCGAACGGGCCGGCAGGCACCACCGTCGAGTGAATCAACGCACCGTTCTGCCGCACCTCGACCTGTGCCGGGCTGTTGGCGATGCCCTCGATGGTCGCGCCTTGCTCCTGGTCTTGCAGGGCTTGCTCGGTGAACACTTGGACGCCATTGATCTGCGCACCCGGCAGCACTGGGTTGTAGAGGCTGACCTGCCCGGCTTGCAGCACCGCCTGATAGCGCGCAAAGGTGCGCTGGGCATAGGCCTCCAGATGCGTGCTGCGTGACATGCCGTCCTGCCAGGTCTGTACCTGGCGGCTGCGCACGATCCAGTCGCCGGCATTGAAGCCAACCTCGGTATTGGCCGAGCCGAAACGGCTGGCGTCATCGCCGAACCGGTTGTAGAACCCGCTGAGGTCATAGTTGAGCAAGGCTGCGACACCGCCGGCTTGATAGCCCGAGACATCCTGTTGTACCGGACGCAAGGCTTCGGTGGGCACCACCAGCGATACGGTGAGGGTGGCTGGATCGGCTTCCACCAGGCTTTGTGGGAATTGGGCCAAAAAGTCATGGCAACGCCCGCTGTCTGCCGGGATCACGAGGTGGGTGGCGTCCAGCAAGGCGCGGTCAAAACACAAGGCGCCTTGCTGGTCGAAACTGACGTCCAGGCGACCCCGGCGTTGCCCGTTCACCTGCACGCTCACGGCGTGCTTGCCGGCACTGAAGCGTGGGGTGTCCAGCAGCAGGCTGGCCAGTTGCGGATCGATGCCGCGCTGGTTCAGGGTCTTGGCGTCAAAGCCCGAATATTCATCGGCCCAGGCCCCCTCAGGGAGCAGGGCACAGGTTAACAGCCACGCAGGTAAAGCAAGCTGGGCGGGGGCGGCGGGCACGGCTTTGCCGTCACGGTAATTCACGACTGTTTTCACCAAAGGCAATCAAATGTTCGACGGCTGCGCGTCGCGGTGGCGGTCGTCAAGCCGTCACTTCGTTTTAGTCAGGGGCGGGCGATCGGCGCATCGTAGGCCGCTACGGCGAAGCCATAGAGGGTGGCCGGTTGCAGGCGCACGGTGCTGGCGCCTGTGGCGCTTGCCGGTATACGCAAGCGTTCGCCCGGTAATACATAGGTGCGCGGCAACATCGCCTTGCCATCGCCGGGCAGCAGGCGCAGTTCCTGGGCCAGCCGCACCACGTAAGGTGTGTCATTAGTGACCAGCAACTCGTGGTTGTCGAACGCCCAGGTCAAGCCGGTCCAGGGGCTGCGATTGGTCGCCAGGCCTTTGGGATGAATGATCACTGGCAAGTTCTGGCGCACGGTCACACCGACACGGGCATGCCCGGCTTCGGCGGCCGGGCGACCCTTGGGCATGCCTTCGAAAATCACGCGTTTGAGCCGCTGGCTCTTGAGCGGCAAATGATCCTGCAGGATGAAGCGCACCAGTTGCGATTTTCCCGACTCCA
This sequence comes from Pseudomonas sp. SB113, assembly GCF_040754745.1. Lineage (NCBI taxonomy): Bacteria > Pseudomonadati > Pseudomonadota > Gammaproteobacteria > Pseudomonadales > Pseudomonadaceae > Pseudomonas > Pseudomonas sp. SB113. The sequence goes on along the minus strand of NZ_JBFMHW010000001.1, from coordinate 401,869 downwards.
CCCGCGACAACGGCGGGGTGACGACCAGCAGCGGTTCGTTGTCCTCCGGGATATCCTCCAGGGTGACATGCAGCAAGGCCAGTTGACTGTCGGTGTTGGTCACCGAAACGCTGGCTTCGCCGTCGTTTTCGTACACGATCACCACGGAGGTATCCGGGACCATGCCATCGGCCTGAGCGTTCATGCTGAGCAGGAGTGTCAGGGCCGCGATGTTCAAAAGTTGCGTCGTCATGACGAGAGTTCCATGGGCAGGATAAGAATCAGAGGTAGCGCAAATCCAGAACGATGGACCCGTCCAGGGGGACCTCTTGATCCAGGGTCAGGTAGTTGGAAAAGTTGATGGCCGTTTCGATTTGAAGTTGGGTGGTCAACTGGCGGATGAAGTCCGGCTGACGGTCACCAGGCAATGCAAAACCTGCATAGGCTTTGGGCTTGGCATCCGGCTGTGCTGTCCAGGTTTCGCCGTTGTCGCTGGACATCAGCACCTGCATGGGCTGTGCATCGCCCACGGGGTTTTGATACGACAGCGCCACGCTGCCCAGACGTTCTTCGGGGGCGTGGATATTTCGTCCCAGCCCGTATAAACCGGGCGTCAGCGCAGACTCCGAACGATTGTCGATACCCACCAGCGCAAACAGCATGGGCCTGGCGCATTGCACGGACAGCTCCAGCAACAGGCTGGGCAGTGCGGTGAACTCATCACTGTTCAGGGCATGCGCGGGAATTTTGCCGTGATCGACGATGCCTTCTTCCGACAGTTCGACGTGGCAAGCATCCGGGGTCAATCGGCCGGTCACGGTGATGTCGACGATACTGGCCGTCCAAGCCGGGGTGGCGAAGGTTAGAGCAAGCAGGGTGGCGAAGAGCTTGGGGTGCGGGTTCATGGCGGATCACTGGCTGGGCGGAAGGTGGCCGACACGTCAGCGAGGCCATGCCGGAAAATTGCCTGGCATGGCCTCACAGGATTACAGGTACTTCACTTCCAGGGTGGCCGACCCATCCAGGGTGACCTCGTTGCTCAGATCCAGGCCGTCCGTGCGGGCGATCGAGGTGTCTACCACCATCTGTGCGACCAACTCCTTGACGGGCAGCGGCTGGGTGCCGTTGCTGGTGTCGGCGACCGACATATACAGCTTTGGATCCCAGAATTTTTCGTCATACCAGGTGTTGCCACCGTCCCCGGAGGCGATGGTTTTCACCTGCACGCCATCGGCGACGGCGTTTTGCAGCATCAGCTGGAACCAGCCGAGCTTTTGCGTGCCGTTGATGAAGCCCAGGCCGAAGTGCGAACTTGTCAGCGCGGAGTCCGCGCGGTTATCGATCGAGTTCAAGGCGAACGGGATTGCGCCATCACAGATCACCGCAATGGTCATGGTGTGGGTGCCGATGAGGGTCGGGTTGTCCGGGCGCAGGTCCTTGGCGGAAATCTTGCCGTGATCGATGATGCCACCGCTGGACAGGCTGGGGGTGCAGGCGCTGGGGACGATCAGGCCCTTGACCGCCAGGTCCACGGTGGAGGCGGCGTAGGAGGTGGCGCAGGTAAGTAGCATTACGCTGGCGGCGACGCTATTGAGCAGGGTTTTCATGACGGACGAACTCCTTTCGCTAAGGGGGGCGGTTACAGGTACTTGAGTTGGACGGTGGCGTGCCCGTCGATGGGGACCTCATCCAACAGGGTCAACTGGTCGGCGGGGGCGATGTGGGTGTACAGGCGAATCTCGGCGTCAAAATCCTGCACGGCGATAGGTGTTTCTTGATTGATTCTCGCAACCGTGGTCATCCACAGATGGTTCAACTCGTTGGCGGGCCTCCAGGTCACGCCGCCATCCACTGAGGTAATCATGCGTACCGCGACGCCGTCGGCCACTGGGGTGTAGAGGTGAAACGCGGAGCCGCCGAGCTTTTCATCGTTCGGCGTCATGCCCAGGCCATGCCAGCGATCGTGGTTGGCCGAAGTACCGGCGCGGTTATCAATGGTGCTGAGGGTGAAAAAGGTCGGCGCTTCACAGCGCACGCTCAACTGCATGCTCTGATTGGGCAACGAAGTGTGTTGCTCGGCATTGAGCGACTTGGCCGACATCTTTCCGAAGTCGACCATGCCGCCGCCGGAAATCAGTGGGGAACAGGCGCTGGGCGTGATGCTGCCCCTGACGGACAGGTCGGTGTTGCTGGCGGCGAACGCCGGAGGGGCGAGTAATAAGGTGAGCATGAGGCGAGAGGCGAAAGCGTTCATGGGCAAGGGCCTTTGGTCACAGTGATCGGGGGGCGTTACAGGTACTTCACTTCAATCGTGGCCGAGCCATCGATTGGCACTTCCTGGCTCAAGTCCATTCCTTTGGTGGCAAAAATGCCGCTTTCGACTTCCAGCTCTACGGCCAGTTCACGGGCAGCAATGGGGGTATTGGTGTCCGAAAGGTCACTCATCGCAAACAGTGCAATGGGTTCCAAGTTGTCTTCCGGCTGCCAGGTGCTGCCGTTGTCGTAGGAAACAATCGAGCGGGCGGGTAGGCCGTCCATCATGGGATTGTTGAGGTACAGGTAAAACCACCCCAGCTTCTTGTCACCGTTGACAAAACCCAGTCCGTAATTACTCGTGAGGCCGCTGCCGGCGCGATTGTCGATACCCCTTAGGCCAAACAGGGTTGGCGCCTCACAGCTCACGTTCATCCGCAGGAAATGTCTGGGCAGGAACGTGGGATTGTCCGGCTTGAGGTCTTTGGCCGAGATCTTTCCATGGTCGACAACACCTGCGCCGGACAAGGTCGGTGCGCAGGCACTGGGGGTGATCAAGCCTTTGACGGCCAGGTCTATCGAACTTGCGGCTTGGACGGGTGAGAACATGTTGAGTAACAGGGCGGTGCTCAACAGGGTCAGGGACTTACTCATTTCAATGCATTCCACTGTAAGGCTGGCTGATACGGCGCGCGCACGGCATCGTCCTATCTTTAGGGATAGGCGCAGAGCAGAGCGGCCGGTTGTATTTGGTTGGGAGCGCCGCAGGCTGCGCGTCCATTCCCTCTTTGCGGGGTGGGGGGCAATTTAGCCGGGGTATGGAGTCGGGGAAATACAACTATTACGACAATGAAAGTGACATGTGCTCGGGCGTTGATGCGTGGGAATTGATGGTCCTATTTGTAGGAAAGTTAGTTTTTTCGTAGTTGTTGTATCGTCATCTTCGTATCCAGGAAGCTATCTACTGCTGCTTGTAGCAGCCATGTGAGTGCCATGAAGATGTTCACGCCGTTATGTATTTGGCTATTGCATCCTCTGCATCCACTCAAGTGAGTATGGGTGAACTCATGGTCTGCATATCAATGTAAGCGCAATGAGGTGACCATGGTGACAAGGGTATTTACCAAGCCAGTACCTGTCCTGAAGTTGGCACCCTCGCTCTCACCACCGCGGGTGGCGGAGCAGGCTTTTCGTCCGCGTGGGGATGGGTGGCCGACGCGTGCCAGCCTGATCGAAATGTTTGGCAGTGATGAGGTGGTGAGCCGGGTGCTGGTCAGCCTCATGAACGAAGCACGGGAAGACGATGTCTTGCTGGACCAGGCTCGGCTCAGTGCCAATGCGTTGTTGGTGATGGAGCGGCTGCACCGTCTGGTGGGGAGCCTGGCGTTTGTCGGTATGGCCGATCTGGAGCGTTGCGGCGAGCAGCTGATTGCTCGCGTCCAAGCCGCGGGCGTAGAGGAAAATACGCTGGAGTTGCAGGCATTTCAGCGCAAGTTACGTGTGTACATCACTTATTTGAGCCGCTTGTAAATCGTTGGATTAGAGAAGTTTGTAGGACATCATTCCCGCGTGCCTGAGGTTTTTTGTGTAGGGCATTTCTTTTTATATTGTGGGACGGAGGTTGTCGTCTACCAAATGCTGGACGCGGTTCGTTAGGTGCCGCGTCGGGTGGTTGTTGAGGGCCGTGGACAGCGGTATTTTGCGCCAATTCCAATTGCCATCTTTCGTGGGTATCTATGTTTCGTGTGATTATTGCCGACGACCATCCGATTGTGCGTATCGGGCAGCGGGTGGTGATTGAGGCGGGCGGCAGGTGCAAAGTCGTCGGCGAAGCCGATGGTCCCGATGAGTTGCTCACGTTATTGAGTACCGTGGCCTGTGATGTGTTGGTGACTGACTTCGCCATGCCGGGCGGTCAGCAGGCCGACGGCTACGGGTTGCTGGGCCTGTTGCGTCGCCAGTACCCGACATTGCCGGTGATCCTGGTCACCATGTTTGCCAACGTGGCAACCCTACGCGCTTCGTTTGCCCATGGCGCACGGGCCATTGTCGCCAAGAGCGCATCGGCCCGCGAACTGCCCATTGCAATCAATGCGGTGATCAAGGGCGAGACGTTTGCCAGTGAGTGCCTGCGGGCTCAGTTGACAGAGGCCGGGACCGGCGACCAGCTGCAACAGCCCCAGCTCTCCAGCAAGGAGCGCGAAGTGGTCAGGATGCTCGCCAGCGGCATGACCGTCAGCCAGATTGCAGCACGGGTCAACCGCAGTATTTCCACGATCAGCAAACAGAAAAGCACGGCCATGAGCCGGCTGTGCATTTCCACCGACGTTGACCTGTTCGCCTACGCGCGCAGCTGCGGCATGGTGCCGTAGCAGTTGGCGGGCCATTCCCCGCGTAAATGGCGATAGAGTTTTACCGGTGCGCAGACTATCTTGGACGGCTCATAACCCCCTGGTTTGGAACCTGCCCATGAGCGATGCACACAACGCCCTGATCACCGAGTTCTATAGCGCCTTCCAGCGGCTGGATGCCGAGGCCATGGCGGCCTGCTACACCGAGGATGTGCTGTTCAGCGACCCGGCCTTCGGCGAACTGCGCGGCCGTGACGCCGGTGATATGTGGCGCATGCTCACCACCCGGGCCAAGGACTTTTCCCTGACCTTCGACCATGTGCGCAGCGATGACACCAGCGGCAGCGCGCACTGGGTCGCGACCTATCTGTTCAGCGCCACCGGTAACACGGTGGTCAACGATATCGGCGCGCGCTTCGTGTTCCGCGATGGCAAGATCTGCGAACACCACGATCACTTCGACCTGTGGCGCTGGTCCCGCCAGGCCCTGGGCCTCAAGGGCCTGTTGCTGGGTTGGTCGCCCGCGCTGAAAAACGCCGTGCGCGCCCAGGCGCTCAAAGGGTTGAAGGCATTTCAGGCCAGTCGTTGATAAGCTTGGCGTTCCTCTGGTTTACCGAATCGACCCGTGACTGATCCTTCTGAACCCAAACCCTGGTTCGTCTACCTGGTACGGGCCGCCAATGGCGCGCTGTATTGCGGGATCAGCAATGACCCGGTGCGCCGCTTTGCCTCTCACCAAAGCGGCAAGGGCGCGCGGTTTTTCCTCTCCAGCCCGGCGGTGGCGCTGGTGTATACCGAGCAATGCGCGAGCAAAGGCGAGGCACTGCGCCAGGAGCGCTTGATCAAGAAGTTGAAGAAGAGCGCCAAGGAGTGCCTGGCGGCGAGCGGGTCATTGATTTGACTGATGGGTTCCCATCACACCCGCGAAGCGTTTTGCGCGCTAAGCTGCGGGTCCACCTGCCAAGCGGACGCCAGCATGTCTGAACTTATCCTGCACCATTACCCCACCTCCCCATTTGCCGAGAAGGCGCGACTGCTGCTGGGCTTCAAAGGCTTGTCCTGGCACTCCGTGCACATCTCGCCGGTGATGCCCAAGCCTGACCTGACCGCCCTGACCGGTGGCTATCGCAAGACGCCGGTGCTGCAGGTCGGTGCCGATATTTATTGCGACACAGCCCTGATCGCCCGGCGCCTGGAGCAAGAGAAGTCCTCGCCGCCGCTGTTCCCGCTCGGCCAGGAGATGATCACCCAAACCTTCGCCGCTTGGGCCGACAGCGTGGTATTTGCCCATGCGGTGAGCCTGGTGTTCCAGCCGGAATCGGTGGCGGTGCGCTTTGGCAAGTTGCCGCCGGAAGCGATCAAGGCGTTTCTCGCCGACCGCGCCGCGCTGTTCAGCGGCGGTACGGCGAGCAAGCTCCCGGCCGAGTTGGCCAAGCACCAATGGCCGGCGATCATGGCGCGGCTGGAGCAGCAATTGCAGAGAGAACCGGGGGACTTCCTGTTTGGTGAACCGTCGATTGCCGACTTTGCCCTGGCCCACCCGCTGTGGTTTCTCAAGGCCACACCGGTGACTGCGCCGTTGGTGGAGGCGTATCCGGCCGTGTCGGCGTGGTTGGGCAGAGTGCTCGGTTTTGGCCACGGCACGGCGAGCCAGATGACCGCCGTGCAAGCATTGGAAATCGCACAAAAGGCCACACCGGCCCCGTTACCGGAAGAAGTGTTCGAGGACTTGAATGGCTTCGTGGCGGGCCAGCAGGTGATCATCAGCGCCATCGATTACGGTGTCGACCCGGTCGCCGGCGAATTGCTGTTTGCCGGGCGCGAAGAGCTGATCCTGCGCCGCACCGACGAACGTGCCGGCACCGTTCACGTGCATTTCCCACGCTTCGGGTTTCGCATTCACGCGCAATAAATAAAAATATTTGCAAATACAGGTGAGGTAAATCGCCAGCCCATCCGTGTAGTGCTTGAAACTGCGATCTATTCGCATTAACAGCGTTTTCTACACGGGTTCTCACAGCATGAAGTCGACGGCAGGCGGTTTGGTTAAACAGTGGTTGGGAGCCTCGGTATTGGCGGTGTCGGGGCTGGCATTGCTGCCCCTCGGCGTGGCTCAGGCGCAGGAGCAGCAAAGCGCCCAGTTCACCTTTTCCCTGGCTGCCAAACCGTTGCCCCAGGCCTTGAGCGATTTCAGCCGGGTCACCGGAATCAGCGTGATCTATACCGATGAAGCGCCTTACGGCCTCAACGCCCCGGCCGTCCGCGGGCAAATGAGCGCGACCCAGGCGCTGCAACGTCTGCTGGGCAACTCCGGCTTCACCTTCCGCCAGATCGATGCCCGCACCCTGGCCCTGGAGCCGGTACCCACCGAGGGCGCGCTTAACCTCGGCGCGACCACCATCAGCGGTGTCGGCCAAACCGAGGACAGCACCAGCTACCAGCCGCCGCCCACCAGTTCGGTGATGCGCTCCCGTGCTTTGCTGCTGGAAACCCCGCAAACCGTCAATGTGGTACCCGCCCAAGTGCTGCGCGACCAAACCCCGCGTAACTTGGATGATGCCCTGGCCAACGTCAGCGGCATTACCCAGGCCAACACCTTGGCCAGTACCCAGGACGCGGTGATGCTGCGCGGCTTTGGCGACAACCGTAACGGCTCGATCATGCGCGATGGCATGCCGGTGGTGCAGGGCCGGGCGTTGAACTCAACCGCTGAACGGGTCGAAGTGCTCAAGGGCCCGTCGTCGCTGCTGTATGGCATCCAGGACCCGGGTGGCGTGGTCAATATCGTCAGTAAAAAACCGCAACTGACCCAGGCCACGTCCCTGACCGTGCGCGGCTCGACCTTCGGCGACGGCAAGAACGGCAGCGGCGGCAACCTCGACACCACCGGCCCCATCGGCGATTCGGGCCTGGCGTATCGCCTGATCGTCGATCATGAAGACGAGGACTACTGGCGCAACTTCGGTACTCACCGCGAGTCGCTGGTGGCGCCATCCCTGGCCTGGTATGGCGACACGACCCAGTTGTTGTTCGCCTACGAGCACCGCGAATTTCTCTCGCCGTTCGACCGTGGCACGGCCATCGACAAGTCCAACCACCCGCTGGACATCCCGGCCACTCGCCGTCTGGATGAGCCGTTCAACAACATGGAAGGGCGTTCCGACCTGTACCGCTTTGAAGCCGACCACGACTTGAACGACGACTGGAAAGCCCATTTCGGCTACAGCTGGAACCGTGAGACCTACGACGCCAGCCAAGTGCGCGTCAGCGCGGTGAACACCAATGGCACCCTGACCCGCAAGATGGACGGCACCCAGGGCGCGATCACCACTGACCGTTTCGCCACGGCCAGCCTGGAAGGCAAGGTCAGTGTGCTGGGCATGCAGCATGACCTGGTGTTCGGCCTGGACGACGAGTACCGCAAGATCTACCGCGCCGACCTGATTCGCCAGGACTCGCGCTCCACGTTCAACTACAACAACCCGGTGTACGGCAACGAAGTCGCGGGTACCAACGTCAGTGCCGCCGACAGCGCCCAGACCGACTTGCTGCGCAGCGATTCGCTGTTCTTCCAGGACGCGATCCACCTGACCGACCAGTGGATCTTTGTGGCTGGCGCGCGCTACCAGATGTATGACCAGTACGCTGGCAAGGGCGTGCCATTCAAGGCCAACACCGACGGCAACGGCCAGGCCTGGGTGCCGCGTGCCGGCCTGGTGTATCGCTATACCGATGAGTTGTCGTTCTACGGCAGCTACACCGAATCGTTCAAACCCAACTCCACCATCGCTGCCTTGGCCGATGGCAGCACGCTGACCGGTGACCTCACGCCGGAGGAATCCAAGTCGTGGGAACTGGGCGCCAAGCTCGACATTTCGGGGCGCATTACCGCCAGCGCAGCGTTGTTCACTATCGACAAGCGCAATGTGCTGGTGTCGGTGGGCTCTGGTGCGAACACCGTCTACAGCATCGCGGGGCAAGTACGTTCCCGTGGCCTGGAACTGGACGCTACCGGCCAGTTGACCGACAAGTGGAGCCTGATCGGCAGCTACGCCTTTACCGACGCCGAAGACATCAAGGACAACAATCCGGCGCTTGAAGGTAACCGCCTGCAAAACGTGGCCAAGCACACCGGTTCGCTGTCGGTGGCCTACGATTTCGGCAATATTTTTGGCGGCGATCAGCTACGCGTGGGCACCGGTGCGCGGTATGTCGGCGAGCGTGCAGGCGACGCCGCCAACGACTTCAACCTGCCGGGCTACACCGTGGCGGATGCCTTCGCCACCTACGACACCAGGATCGACGGGCAAAAGGTCAAATTCCAGGTCAACGTGAAGAACCTGTTCGACCGCGTCTACTACACCTCGGCGGCCAGCCGCCTGTTTGTGTCCATGGGTGATGCGCGGCAGGTGTCGGTGTCCAGCACCCTGGAGTTCTAAAACCTGGCAAGCTCCCTGTGGCGAGCGGGCTTGCCCCGCGTTGGGCTGCGAAGCGGCCCCAAAACAGTCTCTGCGGTGTTCCTGAAAAAACGCGGCGGCATTAGTAAGGGCGGCTTCGCCAGCCAGCGCGGGGCAAGCCCGCTCGCCACAAAGGTACGGAGCTGTTAGCGTTGCGGCCATTAATGGCTTTGCGGAACACAGTACTGATGCACTTTGGACGATGGCTACACCTGCTGTGCCTGAGCGTTTTACTGGGCGGCTGTGCGAGTGTTTTGCAGCCGTCCACGTCTTCGACACTGGACCATCTGCTGGCCGATCCTGCTCTCAATGGCGCCACGGTTTCCGTCATGGTGCGCGACGCACGCAGTGGCAGCACCCTCTATCAACACAACCCGCGCGCACGCCTGATCCCGGCGTCCAACCTCAAGTTGCTCACCACCGCTGCGGCGATGGATGTGTTGGGGCCGCAATACCGCTTTTCCACGCAGCTGTTGAGCAACGGCACCCAGCAAGGTGAGCGCCTGGCCGGCAACCTGTACCTGCGTGGCCTCGGCGACCCGACCACGCAGTTCGCCGACTACCAGGCACTGGCCGCCCAGTTGGCGAGCCAGGGCGTGCGCCAGGTGCAAGGCGATCTGGTGTTTGACGACACGTGGTTCGACGCCGAACGCCTGGGTGTGGACTGGGCTCAAGACGATGAAAGTACCTATTACGGCGCGCAGATCTCGGCGTTGACGGTCTCCCCCAATACGGATTTTGACGCGGGCACCTTGCTGGTCACGGCGAAGGCTCCCGTCGCGCTCGGCCAGCCAGTGAGCGTGGTGGTGAGCCCGTCCACCGACTACGTGCAACTGAGCAACCGCGCCGTCAGTGGCCCCGGCAACAGCTACGGCATCACCCGCCAGCACGGCACCAACCTGCTGCAACTCACCGGCGCGCTCGCACCGGGCAAGCAAAGCCGGCAATGGGTGAGCGTGTGGGAACCGACGCAACTGGTGGCCAATCTGTTTGAACAGGCCTTGGCGCAGCAGGGCATCCAGGTGCTGGGGCGGCGGGTGATCGGTGGCGTCAGCCCCAGCACGGCCACGCTGTTGGCGGAGCATCAGTCGGCACCGCTGCAAGCGCTGATCACGCCGCTGCTCAAACTCTCGAACAACAACATGTCCGAAGCGTTGCTCAAGGCCATGGGCCGCAAAACGGCCAATGCCGGCACGGCGGCGGCGGGCGTGGCGGCGGTAGCGGCGTTCATGCAGCGCCAGGGCCTGGACCCGACCACGCTCAGCCAGGTGGATGGCTCAGGTCTGTCGCGGCGCAACCTGGTGTCGGCGCAGAACCTGACGGACCTGCTGCTGGTCACCGCCAAGCAACCGTGGTTCGACGCCTGGTACAACGCCTTGCCGATTGCCGGCAATGCCGACCGCATGACCGGCGGCAGCCTGCGTTATCGCCTGCGCGGGACGGCTGCGGAAAACAACCTGCACGCCAAGACCGGGTCCATGGCCGGCGTCTCCTCGCTGAGCGGCTATATCACCGATGCGCAGGGACGGCGCCTGGTGTTTTCGATGATCAGCAATAACTACGTCAGCGACGCAGCCCCTGTCCGCGCCCTCGAGAACCGCCTGGCACTGGCCCTGGCCCAGTGGCACGACTAGTTCAGGGCTGGTAGCCCATCCGCCAACTCACGGCCTGGGTCGCCGCCAGCAAGCGCTGCGCCGCCGGGCCATCTTCGTCGGCGTGGAACAGCGAGGTGGGGCCGACCACGGTCATCACCGCTGCCACTTGCCCGGCCGCGTTGAACACTGGCGCCGACAGCGCATCCACCCCCGGCATCAGCAGGCCATGTACAAAGTGCAGGCCGCGCTGGCGGATCAGTTCACAGGTGCTGGCATAGGCCTCGTCGTCGGCCAGGGCATGGGCGATACCGGCCTGGATTTCACGCTCACGCAACTCGACGGTTTCCCGCGACGGCAGGAAGGCACTGAACACCAGCCCGGTGGATGAGCTGAGCAGGGGCAACACTGAACCCAATTGCGTCACCACCGTCACCGCACGCACCGCCGGTTCGATCTGCACCACCGTCGCGCCCTGGTTGCCCCATACCGCCAGAAAGCAGGTTTCATTCAAATCGTCGCGCAGCTCTGCCAGAGGCATCGCGCCGACTTTCAGCACGTCCATGCTGCCCAGCGCGGCCAGGCCTACACGCAACGCTTCGCGCCCCAGGCCGTAATGGTTGGTGGCGGTGTTCTGTTCGGCAAAGCCCGAGGCGATCAGCGCCTGTAAATAACGGTGCACCTTGCTCGCCGGCATCTGCACATGTTCGGCCAGCCGCGACAATGACGTGGAGGGCGACAGTTCGGCCAGGGCCTTGAGGATGTCGGTACCCACTTCGGCCGAGCGGACTTTCTGTTTACCGGTGTCGCGAGGCTTTTCCATGGAAGGGCGAGAATCCGAGAGATGAATGGGCGTCTTTATAGCTTGACGGTCGATAGTGATCAAATTACGTTATGCGTAACTGGATTACGATAAAAACAACTTCCGCATAGAGGATGATCCATGAACCTCGAATACCTGTCGGGCTTCGGCAATGAATTCGCCAGCGAAGCCTTGCCCGGTGCCTTACCGGTCGGCCAGAACTCCCCGCAAAAAGCGCCCTACGGGCTGTACACCGAACTGTTTTCCGGCACTGCCTTTACCATGGTGCGTAGCGAAGCCCGGCGCACCTGGCTGTACCGTATCCAGCCGTCGGCCAATCACCCGGCGTTCGTCAAGCTGGAGCGGCAGTTGGCCGGTGGCCCTTTGGGCGCGGTGACGCCCAATCGCCTGCGCTGGAACCCGTTGGATATTCCGAGTGAGTCGACAGACTTTATCGACGGCCTGGTCGGCATGGTGGCCAACTCAGGGGCGGAAAAACCCTCAGGTATCAGCATCTACCACTACCGTGCCAACCGCTCGATGGACCGCGTGTTCTTCAATGCCGACGGCGAACTGTTGATCGTGCCCGAGCAGGGCCGCCTGCGCATCGCCACCGAACTGGGCGTGCTGGAGGTCGAGCCGCTGGAAATTGTGGTGTTGCCCCGTGGCCTCAAATTTCGCGTTGAACTGCTGGATGCGCAGGCGCGCGGTTACGTCGCCGAAAACCATGGTGCACCGCTGCGCCTGCCGGACCTGGGGCCCATCGGCAGCAACGGCCTGGCCAACCCGCGTGACTTCCTCACCCCGGTAGCCCACTACGAAGACCTCAAGCAACCGACCACGCTGGTGCAGAAATTCCTTGGTGAACTGTGGGCGTGCGAACTGGACCATTCACCGCTGAACGTGGTGGCCTGGCACGGCAACAACGTGCCGTACAAATACGACCTGCGCCGTTTCAACACCATTGGCACGGTAAGTTTCGATCACCCCGACCCGTCGATCTTCACTGTATTGACCTCGCCCACCAGCACCCATGGCCTGGCCAACCTCGACTTCGTGATCTTTCCGCCGCGCTGGATGGTGGCCGAGAACACCTTCCGTCCGCCGTGGTTCCACCGCAACCTGATGAATGAATACATGGGCCTGATCCAGGGCGCCTATGACGCCAAGGCCGAAGGCTTCCTGCCCGGCGGCGCGTCGCTGCACAGCTGCATGAGTGCCCACGGCCCGGACGGCGAGACCTGCACCAAGGCCATCAACGTGGACTTGGCGCCGCACAAGATCGACAACACCATGGCCTTCATGTTCGAGACCAGCCAAGTGCTGCGTCCCAGCCAGTTCGCCCTGGAGTGCCCGCAACTGCAACCTTCTTATGACGCGTGCTGGGCCTCGTTGCCCGCCACCTTCAACCCGAACCGGAGATAACCCATGACGCAGCCAACCCTTACCCGCAGCTGGGTAGCCTCCGCCAACGGTCACCGCGATTTCCCCCTGCAAAACCTGCCGCTGGGTGTGTTCAGCATCAATGGCTCGGCGCCGCGCAGTGGCGTCGCGATTGGCGACGCGATCCTCGACCTGCACGCCGCTCTGGATGAGTTTGAAGGCGAAGCCCGCCGCGCCGTTGAAGCTACCGTAGGCGGCCAGTTGAACGCCTTTTTCGAGCTGGGCCGTGGCCCGCGCGTGGCCTTGCGCGAGCGCCTGCTGGAACTGTTGGCGGAGGGCAGCAAACTGCAGACCCGTGAAGCGCAGGTGCTGCACCGCGCCGCCGATTGCCAGATGCACCTGCCGGCGAAGATCAACGACTACACCGACTTCTACGTCGGCATCGAGCACGCGCAGAACGTCGGCAAGTTGTTTCGCCCGGATAACCCGCTGCTGCCGAACTACAAGTACGTGCCGATCGGTTATCACGGCCGCGCCTCGACCATTCGCACCTCGGGTGCCGACGTACGTCGTCCCAAAGGCCAGACCTTGCCGGCCGGACAGACCGAACCGACCTTCGGCCCCTGCGCACGCCTGGACTATGAACTGGAACTGGGCATCTGGATTGGCCAGGGTAATGCCATGGGCGACTCGATTGCCATTGGCGATGCGGCCGAGCATATCGCCGGTTTCTGCCTGCTCAATGACTGGTCGGCGCGGGACATTCAGGCCTGGGAGTACCAGCCGCTGGGGCCGTTCCTGTCGAAGAGCTTCATCACCAGCATTTCACCGTGGGTGGTCACGGCCGAAGCCTTGGAACCGTTCCGCAAAGCACAACCAGCGCGGCCCGAAGGCGATCCGCAACCGCTGCCGTACCTGCTGGATAAACGCGATCAGGCGGCCGGCGCGCTCGATATTGAGCTGGAAGTACTGATCACCACGGCGTCGATGCGTGAGCAAAACCTGCCGGCTCATCGCCTGGCGCTGAGCAACAGCCTGCATATGTACTGGACCGTCGCGCAGTTGGTGGCGCACCACAGCGTCAACGGCTGCCAATTGCAGGCCGGTGATCTGTTTGGTTCGGGCACCTTGTCCGGCCCTGAGGCCGGGCAGTTCGGCAGCCTGCTGGAGATGACCGAAGGTGGTAAGAAGGTCATCGAACTGCCTTCCGGCGAAGTGCGCCGGTTCCTCGAGGATGGCGATGAAGTCATCCTGCGCGCCCGTTGCAACCGCGAAGGCTTCGCCTCCATCGGCTTCGGCGAATGCCGTGGCACTGTGGTCGCGGCGCGCTAGGAGGGCAGGGCGATGGAACTCTATACCTACTACCGCTCAACGGCGTCGTATCGGGTGCGCATCGCCCTGGCGCTCAAGGGCCTGGATTTCACTGCGGTGCCCGTCAACCTGCTGGTGCCGGCGGGCGGCGCGCATCGCCAGCCGGAATACCTGGCCATCAACCCGCAAGGCCGCGTTCCGGCCTTGCGCACCGATGAGGGCGCGGTGCTGATTCAGTCCACGGCGATCATCGAGTACCTCGAGGAACGTTATCCACAGGCGCCGCTGCTTTCCAAAGAACTGGCCACCCGTGCCCATGAGCGCGCGGTCGCGTCGATCATCGGCTGCGACATTCACCCGTTGCACAACTCCAGCACCCAGAACCTGTTGCGCCAGTGGGGGCATGATGAGGTGCAGGTGCTGGCGTGGATCGCTCATTGGATCAGCCAGGGGCTGGGCGCGGTGGAGCAGTTGATTGGCGATAAGGGATTCTGCTTTGGCGAGCAGCCGGGGTTGGCGGATGTGTTTCTGATTCCCCAGCTGTATGCGGCGGAGCGCTTCAAGGTGCCGTTGGCGACGTATCCGCGCATTGGCAGGGTGGCGGCGTTGGCGGCGCAGCATCCGGCGTTTATCCAGGCCCATCCTGCCAACCAACCCGACACCCCCTGATCGATTTTCCCCACCCAGAGCGTGGGAACAATAATAAAAACAGGTACCTTGCGATGCACAATCAGATTGCCAGCTTTCGCGCGGCACTCGATGCCCGTCCGGTGTCGCGCTATCAGTGGTTGATTCTCCTATTGCTGGCGCTGCTGCTGGTGACCGATGGCTACGATGCCCAGGTGCTGGGCTATGTGGTGCCGGCACTGGCCAAGGACTGGGGGTTGGAAAAGGCCGCCTTCGGCCCGGTGTTCAGTGCCAACCTGCTGGGGCTGACCTTGGGCTCGCTGCTGGTGACACCCCTGGCGGATCGGTTTGGCATACGCCGCATCCTGCTGGGCTGTGTGCTGATCTACGCCAGCCTCACGGTGTTGATGGTGTTTGCCAACTCGCTGACAACGCTGATGGCGGCGCGCTTTATCTGTGGCATCGGCATGGGCGGCGCGATGCCCAGTGCCATGGCGTTGATGTCGGAGTATTCCCCACCCCGTTTGCGCACCTTGATGGTGACGTTGGCCGCGTGCGGCTTCTCGTTCGGCGGCGCAGCCGGTGGGTTTGTGGCCGCGGGATTTATCGACGGCTTCGGCTGGCAGGCGGTGTTTCTTGCCGGCGGCGTGACGCCGTTGCTGCTGTTCCCTTTCCTGCTGTGGCTGCTGCCGGAGTCCCTGCCGCGCCTGCTACGCGATGCACCGCCGTATGCACGCTTGCATAAGGTCACCGCGCGCATGTTGCCTGAGTGGCGTGCGCCTCTGGCGAGCGCGGAAGCAAACCACCGCGAGCAGGGCAGCCCATTGACGGTGGTGGAGCTGTTTCGCCATGGCTATGCGCGTCCTACGTTGCTGATCTGGGCGACCTTTTTTGTCAGCCTGATCCTCCTGTATTTCATGATCAGCTGGTTGCCGTCGCTGCTGCTGGAAAGTGGCATGGCGTTGAATGAAGCCAACCTGGTGACCTCGATGTTCCTGTTTGCCGGCACCTTGGGCGCCATCGGCATGGCCTGGTTTGCCGACCGGTTGAAGCGCAAGGTGCGGCTGTTGTCTGCGGTGCTGGCTGCTGCTGCGGTGTGCACGATTTTGCTGGGGTTGAACCACGACACTCCCCGCTACCTGGTGGCCTGCGTGTTCGCCGCCGGTTTCTGCATCATCGGCGGGCAATTGACCCTTAACGCTTTCGCCAGCAACTTTTATCCGGCACATGTACGCGCCACAGGTACGGGGTGGGCATTGGGTGTGGGGCGCTTCGGCTCAATCCTGGGGCCGCTGTTTGGCAGCATGCTGCTGGCGATGCATATTCCGGTGCAGCAGATTTTCTTCTTCTGCGCGATTCCGGCGGTGATCGCGGCGGTGTTGATCATTCAAGTGCGCTCGCCCGCGACTGACACGCCGAAGAGCCCGTTGCAGGGCGATATCCTCAAGACACCGGCCAGTCACTGACGATGCTGCATCTACATCGAGCGGGCTTTTGTGGCAAGCCCGCTCGCCACAGGAAAAATGTGCGCCTGAAAATAATGTGTTCAATGCACCACGGAGTTGGGCGGCAGGTGCCCCAGCCGCTCAGTCAGGCGCAAGCGTTGGATTGGGTCTTCGCTGAGCATCAACGCGTGTTCCAGGTCGAAGCGCTCGGCGTTGGGGCAGTCCAGACGTTGGTACAGGCTGGCCCGTGCGAGGTAATCGGCGGCGCTGGCATTGCCCAGTTCCAGCACGCGCTCGGCGTCGATCAGCGCGGCCAAGGGGTTGTCATTGGCCAAGTGCAACTGGCGCAGGTTGCGTGACAGCCGTTGCAGGATCGAACGGGGTTCGGCGGTGTGCAGGTGGTCGGCCTGCAAGTTGAGGTTGGGCCCGTATTGGCGCTGCAGCAGTTCGCGGCAGTCGTTGGGGTACAGGCGGCGCCCGCCGCAAGGGTCCAGCAGATGATCGGCGCCGGGCACCCGCAGCAGGAAGTGGCCGGGGAAGTTGACGCCGACCATAGGGATTCCCAAGCGTCGAGCCAGCTCCAGGGCAATCAGCCCCATGGCCAGGGGCTGCCCGCGTTTGCGTTGCAACACCTTGTCCAACAGGGCGGCGGCGGGACGCAGCGGGGTGAAGTCATCCTGGGCGAACCCGAGGTCATTCATGCACCGCAGCAAAGGCTGGCCCAGTTCGTCCGCCGGCAGCAGGGGCATGCCCAGGCTGACCTGTTGCTCGAGCAGTTTCAGGTCCTGCAGGATCAACACCGGTTGCACCGCCGGGTCGTGCTCGGCAGCAATCCACAGCGCGGCTTCAAACAGCGCAGGGGGCGAACGTTCCAGGCAGGCGAAAAAAGCGTGACGGGGATTCATTGCATTCTCCGGCGGATGCCCCCGTTTTAGCCTTGCTGGGAATTTTCGTCCAGTGGCTTAAGAAATATCCTGCGCGCTTATGTCGCAAGACCTACAAAACCGGACGTCTTATTCCAGCGCACTTCGGCAGTTTTCCACCGCAAGCCTATACTTGGCGACACAAGAAGTGATTCGGGAGCTCGACGATGTTTGCTCTCATGCACAGCACCCGCCTTGAATCGCTGCACCTGAGCATCGACCCGGTGACGGGGTTGAAGGCGGTCATAGCCATCCACAACAGCCGCTTGGGCCCTGCCTTGGGCGGCTGTCGCTACCTTGCTTACCCCGACGACGAAAGCGCCGTGGCAGATGCCGCGCGCCTGGCCCAAGGCATGAGCTACAAAGCCGCCCTGGCCGGGTTGCCGGTGGGTGGCGGCACGGCGGTGATCCTGCGCCCCGCTCATGTGGAAAACCGTGCGGCGCTGTTTGAAGCTTTTGGCCGCTGCATCGAGCAACTCGACGGTCGCTACATCACCGCCACCGACAGCGGCACCTCGGTCGCCGACATGGACTGCATCGCCCAACACACCCGCTTCGTTACCAGCACCACCGCTGCCGGTGACCCTTCGCCCCATGCGGCCATGGGCGTGTTCGCCGGGATCCGCACCACCGCCATGGCCCGTCTGGGCAGCGACAATCTCGAAGGCTTGCGCGTGGCAATCCAGGGCCTGGGCAACGTGGGGTTCGCCCTGGCCGAACAACTGCATGCCGCTGGCGCCGAACTGCTGGTCAGCGACATCGACCACGGCAAGGTGCAACTGGCCATGGAACAGCTGGGCGCACACCCCATCGCCAACGACGCCCTGCTCAGCACCCCGTGTGACATCCTCGCGCCCTGCGGGCTGGGCGCCGTGTTCAACCGCACCAGTGTCGGCCAACTGCGCTGCGCCGCTGTGGCAGGCTCCGCCAGCGCGCAACTGACCAACCTGCAAGTGGCCGACCAACTCGAAGGCCGCGGCATCCTCTACGCCCCGGACTATGTGATCAACTCCGGCGGCCTGATCTACGTCGCGCTCAAACACAGCGGCGCCGAACTACCGACCATCACCGCGCACCTGTCCAACATCGGCACGCGCCTCACCGAAATCTTCGCCCACGCCCAGGCCGAAAAACGCTCGCCCGCACGGGTCGCGGACGAACTGGCCGAGCGCTTGCTCTACAAATAGGCCAGGCATTAAAAAGGCCCTGAATCGATAATTCAGGGCCTGTTCAATTCGGGCTTTATTCCGCCGGCGCGTTCAACAACTCGGACAGCGCGTCCGGTTGGCTCTTGAAGGCCTTGGCAAATACATCGCGATTCTTCGCCATGTAGATCCCGGCTTCTTCCACCTGCTGTTCACTCAGGGACGGCACGGCTTTTTGTAACACTTCTGCGAGCAACTCAGCGAGTTCAAGCATCTTGTCATGACGGTCAGCTTCGGCTTTATCCATGAACAAACGCTCCAGATCTCGGCTGCTGCGGTATACCACTTCGACGGCCATTCACCACCTCACATGCCTTCACGATAGTTGTCTTTTGCGACTACTGTATTTATATACAGCGAAAAGGGTAAGCCAAACCGTGTGGTTTGGGTAGCAGTTTTTTAATGTAGCCCGTAAATACAGGTTAGGCGTGCCTCATGTCACCCCGCCATCATCTTATACCCGCCTCTGGCCTTTTTTCTGCATGCAAAACAACCGTCACGTCCAACCCGCATTATCCGGTCGAACCGACCTAAGGAAGCACCATCGTGAAATTTAATTGGGCCGAAAAGCTGCGCCATCAAGTCCATGGGCTGGCCGAGTCCCTGGGTAATCTGTTTGTCGAGTCGTTCCACTACCTGGCGTTATTCGCCATCGGTGCGGTGACCGCCTGGGCAGCGGTGATGGAATTTCTGGGGATGCTGGAGAACGGGCATATCAAGATCGATGACATCTTGCTGCTGTTCATCTACCTGGAATTGGGCGCGATGGTCGGGATTTATTTCAAGACCAACCACATGCCGGTGCGCTTCCTGATCTACGTGGCGATCACTGCGTTGACGCGCCTGCTGATCTCCAACGTGTCCCACCACAACCCGCCCGACCTCGGCATCATCTACCTGTGCGGCGGGATTCTGCTGTTGGCGTTTGCGATTCTGGTGGTGCGCTACGCGTCATCGGCGTTTCCGTCGGTGAAGGTCGAAGGCCCGCGTCGCAAGGGCGAGGCGAGCCTGGAAACCGAGAAGGGCGAGCTTTAAAGCCCGACGCTGAAGGGCAGGGTGCGGGTCGGTGGCCGCTGCAACAATTTGTGGCTGTCGCCGTCCGTCATCACCGCCAGGATCTCCATGGCGCTGTGGCCCTGCTCGATGGCGATGCCGAATTGAATACTTTGCACCAGGCGTTTGAGCCGTTGCGGGTCGTTGCGTTGTTCGGCACTGATCATGCGTTTGGCGACTACGCCAGTCTCATCCGAGAGGGTGAGCATGATGCTGCCGTCGAGCCGCTGGATGCTCAGGTTGACGCGGTATTTTGGGGTGAAGGTGTCGGTGATGATCTGAAAAGGATTGTCCATGGTGCGTTACCGCCTGATAAGAACATGCAGTCATTGACGACCGGTGTCGTGATTAGTTCGCGTTGCCTGACCACCGGCCACTCCGTCGCTGAGGTTGTACAAATTCCGTTTACCTCATGAGCTGTACAGCAAAGGGCGTGCCGTACAGCAGCCTTCCAGGCACCGGGATCTCAATGTGGGAGGGGGCATGCCCCCGATAGCGGTGAATCAGCCAATAAATGCTCGGCTGAAAGACCGCTATCGGGGGCAAGCCCCTCCCACATGGGTTCTATGTTGTTCTTGAAATCGGTGATCCGTTTCAGGGCAGCACGGAAAAAACGATCGCTGACAGCGCAATCAGCACTCCACCCAGCTGACCGCCAGGCCGCCCCGGTGCGCGCGGTGCATGACTGGCTGGTAGAGGACGCGGGGATTTTTCGCGCAATGCACCCGCTGGGAGAGGGGCAATGGTGAGGATCGCGGGGCGTAAGAAGATGTAACTAACTCCCCACCCTAACAGCGTTTTTGCTTGTCGTCAGGGTTAATTTGTAATGTAGGATTTATCTTTGCAAAGGGGTTGAAATGTTTCTCTGGCTGCTCAATTGTGTAATCAAGAGGTCATGGTTTCACCACCCCGGTGTTGCAGTTTGTGACCTCCCGCGAGCTAGCTGAAATAAGGGAAGAACTATGCAAATCCAAGTCAATAGCGATAACCATATTGAAAGCAGCATCCGACTGGAGGAGTGGGTACGTACTACCATTGAGAGCACGCTCGAACGTTATGAAGAAGACCTGACCCGAGTGGAGGTCTACCTGCGGGATGAGAACGGCGACAAGCCGGGTCCCCACGATTTAAGTTGCCGCCTGGAAGCGCGACCAAAAGGCCATCAACCGCTGTCGGTATCGGCCAAGGGCGATACCCTGGAACAGGCGATTGACAGTGCGGCCACCAAGCTGGATCACGCGTTGGAACATCTGTTCGGCCGACTGCAAGGCAAGCCCCGCGCTGCCGCGAAAAACCAGCCAATCAACAAAGTGAATGAAGACGCGCTGGAACAGGAATTCCTGGAAAACGAAAACGCTGTCATCAACGGCTGACCGTTTTTTCACCCTCCTACAAACGGGCCTGCATCTGCAGGCCCGTTTTCGTTTAGCGGCCGCGTCGGAAAAAATACCGGCTCAGCATCGCCAACCCACCAGCACCCAACCCGGCAAACAGCATCGCCCATCCGGCGCCATGGCGCAGGGCTGCCTGGGCATCGTTGAAGGCCAGCCCCATCGATTCCAACTTTCCTGCGGCAATGTTTTGGCTGATAGCCGGCCAATCGATTGCCGTGGTTGCGGGCAGTACTTGGGCCAGGTGATGGCTGATACCCAGCAACAGCACCAGCCCCATCAGCGCAATGTTGAGCGCCAGGGTGATCAGCCGCGCACTGAGGTCGATGCCTGACGCCATGCCCGCGCGGTCGGCCGACACCGAGCCAGTGGTGGTGTTGGTAGTGGGCGAGTTGGTCAGCGCCAGGCCCACGCCGGCGATCACGCAACTGAGCAGTACCAGCCCGATACGCGGGTGCCCGGCCCCGTTGACGGCAGCCATGGCCAGAAAGCCCGCGCCCATCAGGCCCAGGCCTAGGGGGATGATGCGTTCGGCGCCATAGCGCAGGGCCAGGCGCTCGGCCAGCGGTGGTACCAGCAAGGTCGGCAGGGTGTAGGCGAGCAGCGCGGCGCCGGTGGTCAAGGTGTCGTAACCCAGGCCCGCCTGGAAGTACAACGGCAGGTAGATCATGAACGGCCAGAAGCTGAAGTTCATGCCGATCGAGCCCATCAACGCGCCGTTGAAACGCTGGATGCGGAACACCGAGAAGTCGAACATCGGGTGCGCACTGCGCAGCTCGACCGTGATGAACAGCAGCAAACCGAGCCCCGACAAGGCCGCCCAACCGAGCATGGCCGGTGTGCCGAAGCCGCGCTCGCTGCCTTGGGTGATGAAGTACACCAGGGCAAACACCGCCAGGGTCAAGGTGAGCATGCCGGCGATGTCCAGGCGATGGGCGGCCGGGTCGCGGGACTCCTGCACGCTGATGCGCAGCAGCACCAGGGTGAACAGGGTGAGCGGCACGTGCACGAGGAACACCCAACGCCAATCCGCGACCGCCAGGATCAATGCGCCGATCATCGGCCCGAAGCCGAGGCCCACGCCGGCAATCACGCCCCATATCGCAAACGCCCGTGCCCGTGCTGCCGGTTCGCGGAACAGGTGCGAGAGGATGGCGAACTGGCAAATCATCATTGCCCCGGCGCCGATGCCCTGGACAAACCGCGCCGTGATCAGCAGCGAGGCATCCTCAGCCAACCCGCAGGCCAGCGAGGCCAGGCCAAACACCCACAGGCACAACACCAGCATGCGGCGACGGCCAAAGCGATCCGCCAATGTGCCCGCCGCCATCAGCACGCTGGTGCAGGCCAGGGTGTAGGCGTTCATGATCCATTGGGCGTCTTGAAAGCCCGTGCCCAATTCTCGCTCGAGCGTCGGCAGGATCACCGGGACGCTGGAAATCTCCAGGCCGAACATCAGGGCGACGAGGCACACGGCAGTGAGGGCCAGCCCATTCCTGGCGGTATGTGGGCGGCTGGCGGCGGTTAACGTGGCGGCGGGTGGCATGGGGTTCTCCTGAAGATGACGTGTCGCGTTATTTTCAGGGGAATCTGGTTCTTTATTCGTGATAAGTTTTCTTCTAATAAGGGACTCAAAGGCGACAATTACCGCATGGCCACTCCACGTTTTGATGGTGTTGAGCTGTTTCTGCAAATCGTCGAAAGCGGCAACCTGACCGAGGCTGCCGAACGGCTCAATCTCACGCGCTCAGCGGTGGGCAAGGGCCTGGCGCGACTGGAGGCGCGGCTTGGCACTTGTCTGTTGCAGCGCTCCACCCGCCGGCAGCGCTTGACCGAAGACGGGCAGGCGTATTACGAGCATTGCCTGCGTGCGTTGGCGGAGCTGGAGGCGGCCGAGTCCGTACTTGAGAGCGGCCGCCAGCAGCCACGCGGCCGCTTGCGGGCCAGCTTGCCCCTGGCCTTCGGGCACCACTACGCGGCTCCGGCATTGTGGGGATTGATGGCGCGTTATCCGGAACTGGAGATCGAGATCAGCTTCGCCGATCGGCTGGTGGACCTGGCACAGGAAGGCTTCGACGTCGCCGTGCGGATCGGCCCGCTGCCCGACACCGACCGCCTCAGTGCTCGTCGTCTGGGCGAGCAGGCCGTGGGACTGGCGGCGTCACCGGCGTACTTGCAGCGCGTCGGGCCGATTGAATGCATCGAAGACCTTGCCGACCATCGCGGCATCGCCTATCGCAGCAGCACCCCACACCGCAATCGCGTGGCCTCGCCGTTAATGATGGACGACCTCCAGGCCGTGGCCGATGCCGCCATCGCGGGCGTCGGCCTGGCCTGGTTACCGAGTTGGTTGATTGCGCACTATGTGCTGCGTGGGCAGTTGGTCGCAGTGTTGCCCGGCTATCGCGAGCAACCTGCGCCCATTCATGTGATCTGGCCCACGGCCGTCCATATGCCGGCCAAGACGCGCTGTGCAATCGATGCGTTGGTCGCGGCCACCCCCAGTTGCCTGGCGGGCAGTTAGAACCGGCAGGTCAGGGCGAGCAAAACGGGTTTGTTGTGGCGAGCGGGCTTGCCCCGCGTCGGGTAGCGAAGCGACCCCAGCTCTTCGTTTGAAAAGGCCGGGCCTGCTACGCAGTCCAACGCGGGGCAAGCCCGCTCGCCACAGGTGGTGTGTTGCTTGGACAGTTAGAACGCGATAGACGTCTGCACATACACCGTGCGTGGTTCACCGACGTATTTGCCCTTGTTGTTATCGTCGAACGAGCGCGTGAAGTACTGCTTGTTGAAGATGTTCTTCACGCCGACCGCCACGTTCAAATCCGACAGTTGCGGGCCGAAATCATAGGCCGCGCGGCTGCTGAACAGCATGTAGCCGGGGATGCGTCCGTTGGCGCCGTCAGCACTTTCCGTCTGAGTGTTGGCGTTATCGGCGAACTGGCTGCTCTGGTAGCTGCTGTCCACATTGAGTTTCCAGCGCCCTTCGGTGTAACCCACGCCGAGGGTGCCTTTGTGCTTGGACGAGAAGGGCACGCGGTTGCCTTTGTTCGGACCGTCTTCGCGGATGGTGGCGTCGACGTAGGCGTAGGTGGCGTACACATCGAAACCGGCCAGCGCCGGGCTCAAGCCGTCGAGGGCGTAGTTGACGCTGGTTTCGATACCCTGGTGGCGCGTTTCACCGCGGGCGATGACCGAGTCGTTGGTCTGGTTGCTTTCATACTGGTTATCGAAGTTGATCAGGAACGCGCCGATTTCCGCGCGCAAGGTGCCGTCATCGTAACGGGTACCCAGTTCCCAGGTGCGGGCTTTTTCCGGTTTGACTTCACCGCTGGTGACGCGGTTGGGCATCTGGCTGTACTGCACGCTGCCGAATGAACCTTCGGTGTTGGCGTACAGGTTCCAGTCGTCGGTCACGTGATAGAGCACGTTCAACGCCGGCAGTGCGGTGTTGTAGTCGCCTTTGTATTTGACGTTGGTCAGGTTGTTGCTTTGCTGGGACTCGATCATCTCGTAGCGAATGCCTGGGGTGATCGTCCACTTGCCGATATCAATCCGGTCATCGACGAAGAAGGCATTGGCTTCGGTGCCGCCGCGCGTGTCGCGGTCGTTGCGGCTGTCAGTCGTGGGGATTTGTTGGTTGTTGGCTGAAATCGGCGTGCGATAGCGCAACTCGTGGCCGGCTTCGTTGATGTAGCGGTAGCCGACGCCCACTTCATGGCTGGTCGGGCCGAGGTCAAAGCCTTGGGCGAAACGGGTTTCCACGCCGCGCACCCAGTATTCACGCGGGGACAGCGACAGGAAGGTGCCCTGGTCCAGGTAGCCGCTACGCAGGGTCTTGGTGAAGAAACTGTTGACGGTGAATTCGCGGCGGTCCTGCTCATAGCGATAGCCGACGTTGAACATCGTACGACGGCCCCAGAATTTGTCGTAGGGGCGGGTGGACTGATACGGATCGGCCTTGTAGTCCGCAACGTTCAAACCCCCAGGCATATCGGCCCGGCCTTCGTAGTACTGCGCCATGGCGTTGAAGCTGTTGGCGTCGTCGAGCTGGTATTTGCCTTTCAGGATCAGGTCGTCGATACGCGTGTTGCTGTTTTCGCGCCAGTCTCCGCCACGGGTGCCGGAATACAAAATCGCGCCGCCCAGGCCATTCTCGGCAGTGCCGCCGGCCAGCAGGTTGCCGGTGGTCTTGAAGCCGTCATGGCTGGAAGACGGGCTGGTTTCGGTCTGCAAGCCACCTTTGACGGTGGGTGCATCCGGGATCGCACGGGTCACGAAGTTGACCACGCCGCCGACGTTCTGCGGGCCGTAGCGCACCGCGCCGCCGCCACGTACCACGTCCACGGCGTCCATGTTGCTCATGCTGATCGGCGCGAAGGACAGCTGCGGCTGGCCGTACGGCGCGAAGGGTACGGGGATGCCGTCCATCAACACCGTGGAGCGTGATGCCAGGCGCGGGTTGAGACCGCGAATGCCGAAGTTCAGCGCCATGTCGTGACTGCCGGTGCCGTTATTGTCCGGGGCGTTGACGCCGGGGATGCGGTTGAGCACGTCCTTGGCCTGGGTGGCGCCCTGGCGTTCGAATGCTTCGCGGCGGATCACATCACGGGCGCCGGGGTGTTCGAATACATTGGTTTGCGCCGCATCGCCGAGCCAGTCGCCGACCACGCTGGAGGTCGCCAACTCGACAGCCGCCGGCGCTGTTGCCGGTTGCAGGCTGTAGGCATTGTCGCCTTCGGCGCGGGCTTGCAGGCCGGTGCCTTCCAGCAACTTCTGCAGGCCCTCGGCAGCGCTGTAGTTGCCGGACAGCCCACGACTCTGCATACCGGCCGTGACTTCGGAGCCGAAGGAAATCAACACGCCGGCCTCACGGCCAAACTGGTTCAGGGTTGCTTCCAGCGAGCTGGGCGCGATGTGATACGGCTTGGCATCGGCCGCCATCACGCAAGGCAGTACGGTGAAACTGAGGCTGGCGCCCAGTAGCAGATGACGCAAGGTGCGGGCGAGAAGGGTGGGTTGCTGGGGCATGAAGGGCGGTCCTGAGAAGGAAGGATCAAGGTGGCTTTCCTTCTCTGTCACGCGAGGTGCGGAAAACGGCTCACGGTGGCTGAAAATAATTTACGCCCGTGCCTGGACGTTCACCCAATAGCGGGTAAAACGCCGCACCTTGACCGGCAGACTGACTTCCAGCAGGTCGAGAATGCGTTCGCTGTCGTCCAGCGGGTAGCTGCCGGACAGCAGCAGGTTGGCGACTTGCGGATCGCAATTGAGTTGGCCACGGCGATAGCGGCCCAGTTCGGCGAGGAAGTCCTCGAGGCGCATATGCGCGGCCACCAGCATGCCGTCGGCCCAGGCGCCGCTATTGGCGTCGGCAGGGCGCGGGGTGTCCCAGCCTTTGCGGGTGAAATTGACCTGGCGCGCCGCTTCGACCGTCAAGGGCAGGCCGCTGTAGCGGTTGGGCATTACGTCGACGTGGCCGTCGAAGACCGCCAGTTGGGTGTGGTCGTTGAATTGGCGCACATTCAGGCGCGCCGCCTGGCTGCTGAGCAGGCCCTGGCCGGTCAACACCTGCAAGGGCGTGTCGCCGGCAATGCCGGTGAGCAGGATCTCGCCTTCGAGCAGGCGGATCAGCCGTTGCCGGCCGTCGAAATGCACATCCACGGCGCTGCCGGTATTGAGCTGCAACTGGCTGCCGTCGGCCAGTTGCACCTTGCGCCGTTGGCCCACGGGGCTGCGATAGTCGGCGGTCAGCGGCGGCAAGATATGTTGCTGGCGCAGGCTCCAGGCGGCGGCCGAACCGGCGCCGAGGATCAGCAACAACTTCAGCGCCTGGCGCCGACTGCTGGACTTCGGCGCGTTCAACGCCGCATGGGCCAGGGGCGAGGGCATGCCGCGCAGGCGTTGGTTGACGCGCTGGATATGGTCCCAGGCGCGCTGGTGTTCGCTGTGGGCATTCAGCCATTGCTGCCAGGCCGCTTGCTGGCGCGGGTTGAGCGTGCCTTGCTGCATTTCCATCAGCCAGTGCACGGCCTGTTCGGCAACCTGGGTCGAGACATTCATAGGGCGAAGTAGCAGCGCAGGGCGGCTTTATTCAGGTGGCGTTTGACGGTGGCGATGGAGATGCCCAGTTCGGCGCCGATCTGCGCATACGTCAGGCCGTCGAGTTGGGCCAGCAGGAACGCGCGTTTCACCAGCGTGGGCAAGCCGTCGAGCAACTGGTCCAGCTCGACCAGGGTTTGCAGGATGATCGCGCGCTCTTCTTCGGATGGCGCTACCTGTTCAGGCATCTGCGCCAATGCGTCGAGGTAGGCGCGTTCCAGGTCCTGGCGGCGGTAGAAGTTGAACAACACGCGCTTGGCCACCGTGGTGAGGAAGGCGCGAGGCTCGATCAGCGTCGGCGCTTCCCGTGCGGTCAGGACCCGGATGAAGGTGTCCTGTGCCAGGTCCGCAGCGCTTTGCGGGCAGCCGAGCTTGCGTCGCAACCAGCCGGTGAGCCAGTGGTGATGGTCGTTGTACAAAACTTCGACGGTGTTGGACGGGCTCAACGCGAACACTCCACAAGCTTCGGCATGCTTTAGAGAACAAGAATTGTTCGCATTGTAGGGTGCGAGACACGCTTCGGCAATCCGGCAGGGCAGGTGATTCATCCGTTCTGTTTTGCTTATGAGAATATTTATCATTAATATTGCGCACTGATGAACCTGGCGCCTCCCGCATGAAAAGCAAAACCTCACTGCCCGCCTCCTATCGTCTCGCTGTCACATCGCGGGTGCTCGCCGCTGTGGTCGGCGGTTACTTGATCGCGTCCCTGGCCAGCATCTGCCTGGCGCTGTGGATGCCGACCTCCCGCGCCGATGCGGTGATCACCGGGATGATGAGTTCGTTTGTGTTCTATCTATTGGCGGTGCTGTGGTGCTTTGCCTGTCGTACGGCATGGCGTGCCTGGTGTGGCGTGATGCTGCCGAGTGCGGCGTTTGCCACCCTGGCGGGCGTGGGCTTGTGGTTGGCACGCCCATGAAAGAGGGCTTTCGCCAGGCCATGGCCTGGTTGCACACCTGGGCCGGGCTGATTTTTGGCTGGCTGCTTTTTGCGATTTTCCTGACGGGCACCCTGGCCTATTTCAAGGATGAAATCAGCCACTGGATGCAGCCCGAGGTGCTGGCCCATCCCCTGGATGATGCGCGCAGTCTGAGCGTCGCCCAGGACTACCTGCAGAAGGTCGCGCCCACGGCCGCACGCTGGTTCATCACCTTGCCGGACAGTCGCGACCCTGGCCTGTCAGTGATGTGGCAAGACAAAGTCGACCCCGGCAAACGCGGCAATTTCATTCAGAAAACCCTCGACCCCGTCAGTGGGCAGGCCGTAGAGGCCCGTGAAAGCATGGGCGGAGATTTCTTCTATCGCTTCCACTTCCAGCTGCAAATGCCGTACCCGTGGGGCCGCTGGCTGTCGACCATCGCAGCGATGGTGATGTTCGTGGCGCTGATCACGGGCATCATCACCCACAAGAAAATCTTCAAGGACTTCTTCACCTTCCGCCCCCGCAAAGGCCAGCGCTCCTGGCTCGACGGGCATAACGCGGTGGGGGTGCTGGTGCTGCCGTTTCACCTGATGATCACCTACAGCAGCCTGGTGATTTTCATGAGCATGGTGATGCCTGCGCCGATCCTGGCCTCTTACGGCAACGACAGCCGCGCCTTCTTCAGCGAGGTATTCCCGGCGACCAACAATGCGCCGGCGCTGGGGCAGCCGGGCAAACTGTTGCCACTGCTGCCGATGTACGAGCAAGCGCGGGCACAGTGGGCCGGCGGACATGTCGGACGGCTGGCGGTGAATAACCCGAGCGATGTGAATGCATCGGTGAATGTGTTCCGCGCCGGTTCCGACAGCGTGGTGCATGATTTCGGCAGCACCGTGGCGTTCAACGGCACCACCGGCGAGCTGCTGCGGGTCAGCGGCGAGCAGTCGTTGCCGGCGGTCATCGGTGGCAGTTTCTACGGCCTGCACATGGGCCATTTCGCCGGCCCGGTGCTGCGCTGGTTGTACTTTATCTGCGGCCTGGCGGGCACGGCCATGATCGGTACGGGGCTGGTGATCTGGCTCGGCAAGCGTCAACTCAAGCATGCAAAATCCGCGGTGATGCCGTTTGAACTGCGGCTGGTGGATGTGCTGAACATCGCCAGCATGTCCGGGCTGTTGATCGCCATTGCAGCGTTCTTCTGGGCCAACCGTTTATTGCCGGTGAGCTTCGCCGAACGTTCTGACTGGGAAGTGCAGACCTTCTTTATCGCTTGGGGCCTGAGCCTGTTGCACGCGATCCTGCGTCGAGGCCGCCAGGGCTGGGTTGAGCAGTTGAGCTTCGCAGCGCTGCTGTTTGCCGCAATCCCGTTGCTTAATGCCCTGACCACGTCGCAGCACTTGGGCGCTTCACTGGCAGCGGGCGACTGGGCCATGGCCGGCTTCGACCTGACCTGCCTGGCCAGCGGCGTGTTCCTCGCCTGGGCGGCCTGGAAGATGCAACACCGCAAGGCGCCGCAGCCCAAGACCGAGCGGGCAAGGCCGCTCCACCTCAAGCAGGAGGCGAACTGAATGCTCCTCGCGCTGCTGATGTGTTACGCCGGGTTCACTGCCTTATGCCTGTCCACCGACCGCCACCACGGCGAACTGCTGCACAGCAAGCCATCGCCTCGGCGGCGGCTTGCTTTGCGCGTCATCGGTTGGCTGCTGCTGACCGTCGCGATCTGGCCCGCAGTGGCTATCGCCGGTTGGGGCCAGGGCCTGGTGGAGTGGTGCGCGGTGTTGATGCTCAGCGCCCTGTTGCTGGTGCTGTTGTTGCCGTATCGGCCAAGGCTGGCCTTGATCCTGGCGGGCGTCGGCCTGCTGGCCAGCCCTGTTGCGGCCTTCGCCACCCTCTGAGCCCCTGCCATGATGATCAGCACCCCACCCGATTCCCAGGACAGCCCGCCGGCTGACGCGGCGGGTGGGCGTGCGCATTTCCTGCAAGTGTTCTTGTCCCAGCGTTCGCAGATGGAAGCGTTGGTGAGCCGACGCGTAGGTTGTCGCGCCACGGCGGCCGACCTGGTGCAGGACCTGTTCCTGCGTTTTTGGCGTCGGCCATTGGTGCAGGTCGAAGAACTCAGCACCTACCTGTTGCGTTGCGCCGGCAATATCGCCATCGACCACCTGCGTAGCGAAGGCGCACGGGTGCGCAGCAATGAAGGCTGGCTGCCGGAACAGCAGGATAACCAGGGCTCCGAACCCCAGGCGGCGCTCGAGGCGGGCAACGACCTGCGCCATGTCGAAGCCGCCCTGCGCAGCTTGCCGGAGCGCACCCGGCAGATCTTCCTGCTCAACCGCATTCATGGGCGCAAGTACGCGCAAATCGCCAAGGCCATGGGCCTGTCCCAAAGTGCCGTGGAAAAACATATGATGCGTGCCCTCGAAGCCTGCAAAGCCAGCCTTCGCGAACCATCGCCACCGCGCACGCCAAGGAAAGCACCGTGAACGTCACCCCCACGCCCGACCAGGAACAAGCCGCACTGGCCTGGCTGAGCCTGTTGCACGACCAGCCCACCAGTGGCGACCAGGCCACCTTCAGCCGCTGGCTTAGGGCTGATCCTGCGCACGTCGAAGCGTACGCCCAGGCCCAGGTGCTCTGGGAGTTGAGCGAAGTACCGGCGCGCCAGTTGGCGGATGAAGACGCGCTGGCATTGCAGGGTTACCTCAAGGCGATGAACACCCCGACGCGCTCGCGGGTAGTGCGCTGGTCCGGCGCCTTGGCCATGGCGGCGTGCCTGGTGTTGATGGTGTGCGTGGGCGCCGGTTGGCAGCCTTCGCGTTGGATCGATGACATCGGCGCCGATTACGTGAGCGCACCGGGAGAGGTGAAGACCGTCACCCTGGCCGACCAGTCCCAGGTCACCCTGGATGCGGACAGCGCAATTGCCGTGGACTTCAGTCACGGTGAGCGGCATATCCAATTGCGTCGCGGTGCGGGTTTTTTCAGCGTCACCCACACCGGCCAGTCCTTTGTGGTCGAGGCGGGCAGCGGCGAAGCGCGGGTGCTGGGTACGCAGTTCGAAGTGCGCCTGCAACCGGCGGGGGCCGAGGTGACGGTGTTGTCGGGGCGGGTGGGTGTGACCGCGTCGAAACAGGGCCAGCAGCAAATTCTCACGGCAGGCCAGCAAGTGGCCTACGCCGATGGCATCGCCGATCCCCTGCACGCGGTCGACAGCGAATCCCGCCTGGCCTGGCGTGATGGCTGGCTCAACTACTACAAGGCGCCGCTGGCGCAGGTGGTCAACGACTTGGGGCGTTACTACCCTGGTCGCATCCTGCTGCTCAACGAAGAGATGGGCGCCAGGCGCGTCAGCGGCAGTTTCCCGAGCAAGGACCCGCAGGCGGTACTCAACGCCTTGCAGGCGGTGTTGGGGTTCGAGCAGCACAGCCTGTTGGGGCGGGTGATCGTGGTGCGTTGATTACTTCAGCGCTGTCATGATCGCGTCAGGGTTGTAGTCGCGAATCAGCGTCCCATTGACGTCCACAAACGGAATCCCACCACCGCCCAGCGCCTCATACGCCTTGCGCGCCTGGGCGTCCTTCTCGATGTCGAAGGCCTGGTAGGGAATACCCTTCTGGTCCAGGAAGCGGCGGATCTGCTTGCAGTAGCCACACCATTCGGTGGCATACAGCGCCACTCGCGCCGATGCTCGCGTCTGCTCCGAGACCACCTGGGACGGGTTGAACAGCCGCTCGATCTTGCCCCAGTTCTGGATAACCACCACCACCAGCAACACCAGCAGGACTTTCTTGAGTACCCCGCCGAGCATCAGTTACGGCGCTTGAGCTGGTCGGTCAGTTGGGTTGGCAGGCCCTTGATGATCAGGGTACCGGCGGCTTCGTCGTACTCGATCTTGTCGCCCAGCAGGTGTGCTTCAAAGCTGATGGACAAGCCCTCGGCGCGGCCGGTGAAGCGGCGGAACTGGTTGAGGGTGCGTTTATCGGCCGGGATTTCCGGCGACAGGCCGTAGTCCTTGTTGCGGATATGGTCATAGAACGCCTTAGGCCGATCTTCATCGATCAACCCCGACAATTCTTCAAGGCCCATGGGTTCGCCGAGCTTGGCCTGGCTGCTGGCGTAATCGACCAGGGTCTTGGTTTTTTCGCGGGCGGATTCGTCCGGCAGGTCTTCGCTTTCGACGAAGTCGCTGAAGGCCTTGAGCAGGGTGCGCGTCTCGCCTGGGCCGTCGACGCCTTCCTGGCAGCCGATAAAGTCGCGGAAGTACTCCGAGACCTTCTTGCCGTTCTTGCCTTTGATAAAGGAGATGTACTGCTTGGACTGCTTGTTGTTCTGCCACTCGGATACGTTGATGCGCGCTGCCAGGTGCAGTTGGCCCAGGTCGAGGTGGCGCGACGGGGTCACGTCCAGCTCGTCGGTCACCGCCACGCCTTCACTGTGGTGCAGCAGGGCGATGGCCAGGTAGTCGGTCATGCCTTGCTGGTAGTGGGCAAACAGCACGTGCCCGCCGGTGGAGAGGTTGGACTCTTCCATCAGTTTTTGCAGGTGTTCGACGGCGGTGCGGCTGAACGTGGTGAAATCCTGGCCACCCTCGAAGTATTCCTTCAACCAGCCGCTGAACGGGTGCGCGCCGGACTCGGCATGGAAGAAACCCCAGGCCTTGCCTTGTTTGGCGTTGTAGCTCTCGTTGAGGTCGGCAAGCATGTTCTCGATGGCGGCCGACTCGGCAAGCTCGGAGTCGCGGGCGTGGAGAACTGCGGGTGTGCCGTCGGGTTTCTTGTCGATCAGGTGGACGATGCAATGACGGATCGGCATGGGCTTCTCGGCTGGTTGAAGGGGAGCGGTTGGCCTCCCCGAAAAGTTGCCCAGTGTACCGCACCCATTGGTCAAGACACGCGTTGAAGGCCATTTTGGATGCTCTCCTACGGGCCATATGCTTTTTTTTCACTGTTTAGAGCGATAAAGCTGACCAAATGGGTATGTTGAGGCGGATATTTCCCCGTCTCTGTGCTAGTTTTGCCCCGTCTTGCGCCATGTCTCGGCGTTAAGCGTGCATTCAGCATCTGTCAGGTCGAACCAATCCCCGTTTCAAGCATCTATAACCCCGATCTCCGTGGTTATAGCCGGGGGTGCCAGGCCATGACGGTCGGGCTCGACGGCTGACACTGCACTCTGCAATCCATATGAATTTGATAGGGAAGGAACACCACAATGGCTATTACTAAAGACCAACTGATCGCTGACCTGGCTGAAGCAGTAGACGCACCGAAAACCACCGTGCGCGCTCTGCTGGACCAACTGAGCCAAGTTGTTGCTGACCAGCTGGAAAACGGCGGCGAAATCACTCTGCCAGGCGTTGGCAAACTGAAAGTGACCGAGCGTCCTGCCCGTACTGGCCGTAACCCTTCGAATGGCGCTGCCATCGAAATCGCTGCCAAGAAAGTTATCAAGCTGGTTGTGGCCAAAGGCCTGAGCGACTCTGTTAACAAGTAAGACGCAGCAAAAAAAACCGTGCTCCGGAGTGATCCGGGCACGGTTTTTTGTTGCCTGCGATTTGTCTCTATCGCACCCAGCGCTGGCGCCAGATCTGCTGTTCGTTCTTGGTCTGGAAGGTCCAGGCCACGAAACGGCTCTGCTTCTGGCCCTGGGACATTTCCACCACCTGGCTTTCCAGCACGCCGGCTTTTTTCAGGGCGGTCTCGATCGCGGGCAAGTTTGACGCTTTTGACACCAGGGTGCTGAACCACAACACCTTGTGGGCAAAGTGCGCGCTCTCGGCGATCAACTGTGTCACGAAGCGCGCTTCACCGCCTTCACACCACAACTCGGCTGATTGGCCGCCGAAGTTCAGCACCGGCAATTTGCGCTTGGGATCGGCCCTGCCCAGGGCGCGCCACTTGCGCTCGCTGCCCTTGGTGGCTTCGTCCATGGACGCGTGGAACGGCGGGTTGCACATGGTCAGGTCAAAACGCTCGCCCGGCTCCAGCAGGCCCAGCAGGATGTGCTTGGGATTGGTTTGCTGGCGCAGCTGGATGACCTTGCTCAGGTCGTTGGACTGCACGATGGCCTTGGCGGCGGCTACGGCGGTAGGGTCGACCTCCGAGCCGAGGAAATTCCAGCGGTACTCCATATAGCCAATCAGCGGGTAGACGCAGTTGGCGCCCATGCCGATATCCAGCACCTTGACGATTGAGCCCCGGGGAATCTTGCCGTCGTTGGTACTGGCCAGCAGGTCGGCGAGGAAGTGCACATAGTCGGCACGCCCTGGCACCGGCGGGCACAGGTAATCCGCCGGAATGTCCCAATGCTGGATGCCATAGAAGGCCTTGAGCAACGCCCGGTTGAACACTCGCACTGCGTCCGGGCTGGCGAAGTCGATGCTTTCCTTGCCGTAGGGGTTGATGATTACGAATTGCGCCAGTTCCGGCGTAGTCTTGATCAGCGCCGGGAAGTCGTAACGGCCCTGGTGGCGGTTGCGCGGGTGCAGGGTGGCCTCTTTGCGCGGCGCGACGGGTTTGGCCGTGGCTGCGGTTTTAGGCTTCTTGCGTGGAGGTTTGGGCGTAGTGGGGGCGGTCATGATGATTCTGGTGTTGGCTCAAAGTGGTGGGCATTGTCACACATTCCCGAGGATAACTCGGTCAAATGTGGGAGGGGGCTTGCTCCCGATAGGGGTGGATCAGTCAATACTAGCCTGGCTGACAGATCGCCATCGGGGGCAAGCCCCCTCCCGCATTGACTGTATTGCCAGCAAGGGATTGGGAAACGCCAGGCAAAAAAAGAGACCCGAAGGTCTCTTTCTCCACGCGAATCAAGCCTTACAGGCTGGAAATCCGCGCATGTTGCTCCGCCAGCTTGCCCAGGGCCTGTTCGGCCTCGGCCAGCTTGGCGCGTTCTTTGTCGATCACCTCAGCCGGTGCCTTGTCGACGAATGCCGCGTTGGACAGCTTGCCGCCCACCCGCTGCACTTCGCCTTGCAGGCGCAGGATTTCCTTGTCGAGACGGGCCAGTTCCGCGCCCTTGTCGATCAGGCCGGCCATCGGCACCAGCACTTCCATGTCGCCGACCAGTGCGGTCGCCGACAGTGGTGCTTCGGCGCCATCGGCCAATACAGTGATCGATTCCAGCTTCGCCAGCTTCTTGAGCAGCGCATCGTTCTCGGTGAGACGACGCTGGTCTTCGGCGCTGGCGTTCTTCACGAATACCGCCAGTGGCTTGCCCGGGCCGATGTTCATTTCGGCGCGGATGTTGCGCGTGCCGAGCATCAGGGTCTTGAGCCATTCGATGTCGCTTTCGGCCGCCTCATCGATGCGTGCTTCGTTGGCCACCGGCCAAGGTTGCAGCATGATGGTCTTGCCTTCGATACCGGCCAGCGGCGCCAGGCGCTGCCAGATTTCTTCGGTGATGAATGGCATGAACGGATGCGCCAGGCGCAGCGCCACTTCCAGCACGCGCACCAGGGTGCGACGGGTACCGCGCTGGCGTTCGATCGGCGCGTTTTCGTCCCACAGCACGGGCTTGGACAGTTCCAGGTACCAGTCGCAATACTGGTTCCAGATGAACTCGTACAAGGCTTGTGCGGCCAGGTCGAAACGGAACTGGTCGAGTTGGCGGGTCACTTCGGCTTCGGTGCGTTGCAGCTGCGAGATGATCCAGCGATCGGCCAGGCTCAGTTCGACCGCTTCGCCGTTCTGGCCGCAGTCTTCGCCTTTGTCCAGCACGTAACGCGCGGCGTTCCAGATCTTGTTGCAGAAGTTGCGATAGCCTTCGACGCGGCCCATGTCGAACTTGATGTCGCGACCGGTGGATGCCAGCGAGCAGAACGTAAAGCGCAGGGCGTCGGTGCCGTAGCTGGCAATGCCGTCGGCGAACTCGTCGCGGGTCTGCTTCTCGATCTTCTTCGCCAGTTTCGGCTGCATCAGGCCCGAGGTGCGTTTCTGCACCAGGGTTTCCAGGTCGATGCCGTCGATGATGTCCAACGGGTCCAGGACGTTGCCCTTGGACTTGGACATCTTCTGGCCTTGGCCATCACGCACCAGGCCGTGCACGTACACGGTCTTGAACGGTACCTGCGGCGTGCCATCCTCGTTCTTCACCAAATGCATGGTGAGCATGATCATCCGGGCAACCCAGAAGAAAATGATGTCGAAGCCGGTCACCAGCACGTCGGTGGAGTGGAATTTCTTCAGGAATTCGGTCTGCTGCGGCCAACCCAGGGTGGAGAACGTCCACAGGCCCGAGCTGAACCAGGTGTCGAGTACGTCGTTGTCCTGTTGCAGCGCGACGTCCGGACCCAGATTGTTCTTGGCGCGTACTTCGGCTTCGTCGCGGCCGACATAGACCTTGCCCGACTCGTCGTACCAGGCCGGAATGCGGTGGCCCCACCACAGCTGACGGCTGATGCACCAATCCTGGATGTCGCGCATCCACGAGAAGTACATGTTTTCGTACTGCTTGGGTACGAACTGGATGCGGCCGTCTTCCACGGCATCAATCGCAGGCTCGGCCAGGGGTTTGGTCGACACGTACCATTGGTCGGTCAGCCACGGTTCGATGATGGTGCCGGAACGGTCGCCCTTCGGTACTTTCAGGCCGTGGTCGTCAACGCTGACCAGCAGGCCGGCGGCGTCGAAGGCAGCAACGATCTGCTTGCGTGCTTCGAAACGGTCGAGGCCGGCGTATTCGGCCGGGATCTTGCCGTCGATGCTGTCGTTCAGTGTGCCGTCGAGGTTGAACACCTGGCAGGCCGGCAATACGGCGGCGTTCTTGTCGAAGATGTTCAGCAGCGGCAGGTTGTGGCGCTTGCCGACTTCGTAGTCGTTGAAATCGTGGGCCGGGGTGATTTTCACGCAGCCGGTGCCGAATTCAGGGTCGCAGTAGTCGTCCGCGATGATGGGGATGCGGCGGCCAACCAGTGGCAGCTCGACGAACTTGCCGATCAGTGCCTGGTAGCGCTCGTCATTCGGGTTAACCGCGACGGCGGCGTCGCCAAGCATGGTTTCCGGACGGGTAGTGGCGACGATCAGGTAGTCGTTGCCTTCAGCGGTCTTGGCGCCGTCGGCCAGCGGGTACTTGAGGTTCCACAGGAAACCTTTCTCGTCGTGGTTTTCCACTTCAAGGTCGGAAATCGCCGTGTGCAACTTGGTGTCCCAGTTGACCAGGCGCTTGCCGCGGTAGATCAGGCCGTCTTCATGCAGGCGCACGAAGGCTTCTTTCACCGATTCCGACAGGCCGTCGTCCATGGTGAAGCGCTCGCGGCTCCAATCGACGGACGAACCGAGGCGACGGATCTGACGGCTGATGTTGCCGCCGGACTGGTCTTTCCATTCCCAGACTTTTTCCAGGAATTTCTCGCGACCCAGGTCGTGACGGTTCTGGCCGGTGGCTTCGAGTTGGCGCTCCACCAGCATCTGGGTGGCGATACCGGCGTGGTCGGTACCCGGTTGCCACAGGGTGTTGCGGCCCTGCATGCGGCGGAAGCGAATCAGCGCATCCATGATCGCATTGTTGAAGCCATGGCCCATGTGCAGGCTGCCAGTGACGTTCGGTGGCGGAATCATGATGGTGTAGGACTCGCCCGCGCCTTGCGGAGCGAAATAGTTCTCGGACTCCCAGGTGTTGTACCAGGAAGTTTCAATAGCGTGCGGCTGGTAGGTCTTATCCATGCGCGGCGGGACCCTAGTTGGCATTTATTCAGGAAAGCCGGCGAGTATAACGGGGGATAGGGCGCAGGGCGAGTTAAGGTGCAGGCAATCAAATGTGGGAGGGGCTTGCCCCCGATGGCAATGTGTTAGCTATATATGGGCTGACTGATACACCGCCATCGGGGGCAAGTCCCCTTCCACAGGGGATCTAATTACGATTCAGGACTGGTACTGGCTGAGCAACCGCTCCATCCGCGCATCCATCCGGCGCTTGATTTCGGTTTCGATATGCGGGGCAAAGTCGTCGATCACGTCTTGCATGATCAATTGCGCGGCGGCACGCAGTTCGTTGTCCAGGTGCAGCAGCAGGGCGTCGGGCCCCTTTTCGGCGGGCGCAGGCGCAGCGTCCACGGCAACGGGGGCTTCGACGACTGGCTCCGATGCAGCCTGCTTGCTGCCGACCATGTCGAACAACAGCGGAATCTGTACCTCGCCATCGGCCTGTTCGGTCAGCAGCGGCGGTTGCAAGCCATCATCACCCAGCAACTGACGGATCGACTCGAGGTCGTCCAGCAGGTGGTCATCTTTTTTTGTAGAGTTGGGAGTGTCCATCATGTACTCAAAGTCGTTGTAGCCGGTGATCTTGCAAAGGATAGCCCTGTTCGCGGTAGAAACGGAAACTCTCCCGCGCGGCCTGACGAATAGCCGGATCTTCCACCACCACTTCCGCCACGCGGGCGAAGGCCTTGGCAAAAGGCGGTACTTTCAGGTCGAGGTTGACCAGCAGGTCATGGTGATTGCCGCAACTGTCGCCCAAGCCCAGGACAACCTGGCCTTCGGGTTCGGATTCTGCGGGGCCGTGGGGCACGAAGCTTTCGCCCTTGAAGCGCCACAGGCGGGCGTCGAGCTCGTCGCGTTGGGTGGCATCGCTGCAATGCAGGTAGATGCGGTGGCCCATGCGCCAGGCTTTTTCGGTGAGTTTGCAGGCAAAGTCCAGGCGCGCGAGGGGATCGGCGCTGGGCACTATATAGAAGTCGACTTGGGTCATTGGTTATTCACCACAGTAAAAATCCCGTAGCAGCTGCCGAGCGCAAGCGAGGCTGCGTTGCGGTGTGTCAAGAACTCCGCCAACGCAGCCTCGCTTGCACTCGGCAGCTGCTACGACCGGGGTGATCAGTACCACCCAGGCGTTTTCAGTTTCAGGCTTTGGCGCGGTCCAGCAGGTATTGGGTGAGCAGTGGCACCGGACGGCCAGTGGCGCCCTTGTCCTTGCCGCCGCTGGTCCAGGCAGTGCCGGCGATGTCCAGGTGCGCCCAGTTGAAGTTCTTGGCAAAGCGCGACAGGAAGCACGCGGCGGTGATGGTGCCGGCCTTCGGGCCACCAATGTTGGCGATGTCGGCGAACGGGCTGTCCAGCTGTTCCTGGTACTCATCGAACAGCGGCAGTTGCCAGGCGCGGTCATCGGCGGCCTTGCCGGCGCTGAGCAGTTGCTCGATCAGTTCGTCGTTGTTGCCCAGCAGGCCCGAGGTGTGGGAGCCCAGGGCAACGATGCAGGCGCCGGTCAGGGTGGCGATGTCGATTACGGCTTGCGGCTTGAAGCGCTCGGCGTAGGTCAGGGCATCGCACAGCACCAGGCGGCCTTCGGCGTCGGTGTTGAGGATTTCCACGGTCTGGCCGCTGAGGGTGGTGACGATGTCGCCCGGACGGGCTGCGCCGCCGCTCGGCATGTTCTCGGCGCAGGCCAGGATGCACACCAGGTTGATCGGCAGCTTCAGCTCCAGCACGGCACGCAGGGTACCGAACACGCTGGCGGCGCCGCCCATGTCGTACTTCATCTCGTCCATGCCCAGGCCGGGCTTGAGGCTGATGCCGCCGGTGTCGAAGGTGATGCCTTTACCGACGAGGGCGTAGGGCTTCTCGGACTTCTTGCCGCCGTTGTATTGCATCACGATCAGGCGTGGCGGCTGGTCGCTGCCCTGGCCCACGGCATAGAACGAGCCCATGCCCAGTTCCTTGATCTTCTTCTCATCCAGCACTTCGACTTTCAGGCCCTTGAACTCTTTGCCCAGCGCCTTGGCTTGCTCGCCCAGGTAGGTTGGGTGGCAGATGTTCGGCGGCAGGTTGCCCAAGTCGCGGGTGAACGACATGCCATTGGCGATGGCCTGGGCGTGGGTCACGGCGCGCTCGACTTCAGCCTGGGCGGCCTTGATGGTCAGCAGGGTGATTTTCTTCAGGGCGCGGGGTTCGGCTTTCTGGCTCTTGAACTGGTCAAAGAGGTAGCCGCCGTCCACCAGGGTTTCGGCCAGCAGGCGGGACTTGCCGTAGCTGTCACGGCCTTTGACCACGATTTCATCGAGTGCCAGTGCTGCATCACTGCCGCCCAGGCCCTTGAGGGTGTTGAGGATGGCGCTGATGATCTTGCGGAACGGGCGGTCGCCCAGTTCAGCGTCCTTGCCCACGCCCACCAGCAATACGCGGTCGGCCTTGAGGTTGGGCAGGTTTTGCAGCAGCAGGCTCTGGCCCACTTTGCCGGCCAGGTCGCCGCGCTTGAGGACCGCACTGATTGCGCCGCCGCTGAGTTCGTCGAGTTGCTTGGCGGCAACGCCGAGCTTGCGGCCTTCGCCGATGGCGACCACGAGGGTGGCGGTTTTCAACGTTTCGGGGCTAACGCTTTTTACAACCAATTCCATTTTCGGGTCCCTTATAAAGGTCTGAGAGCCTGCGTTTGTACGCAGGCTTTAAAGCTTGGCAGCTGTGTAAACCGCCAGCGACAAAGGCCGCAGTTTGAACCTCGCCGACGGAGCCTGACAACCCTTGGCGCATGCTTTGTAGGTGCACGTGAGGTTGCGCAGTGACAGGCGCGGTCAATCACAGGATAATGCGCCATCTTTTTAGCCGGCCCGGTGTAAACGGGCTGACTCGGTATGCTTGCTTGTTTGGCCGCCTTAGCCTGACAACCCTGGAGTGTCTGGTTTGATCGTCTTCCGTTATCTGTCCCGCGAAGTCCTGTTGACCCTGAGTGCCGTGAGTGCGGTCCTGCTGGTCATCATCATGAGTGGTCGTTTCGTCAAATACCTGGCCCAGGCTGCGTCCGGCGCCCTGGACCCAGGCTCGCTGTTCCTGATCATGGGCTTTCGCCTGCCGGGTTTTTTGCAACTGATCCTGCCGTTGGGCCTGTTCCTTGGGATCCTGCTGGCATACGGCCGCTTGTACCTTGAAAGTGAAATGACCGTGCTCTCGGCCACCGGCATGAGCCAGCAGCGCCTGCTGGGCATGACCATGATCCCTGCCGCCGGTGTCGCGCTGATCGTGGCCTGGTTGAGCCTGAGCCTGGCGCCGCAGGGTGCCATGCAATTCCAGCTGGTGCTGAACAAACAGGACGCGATGACCGAGTTCGACACCCTCGAGCCGGGCCGTTTCCAGGCGCTTAATGATGGCTCGCGGGTGACTTACACGGAAACCCTGACCGACGACCGCGCCAACCTGGGCGGTGTGTTCATCTCCGAGAAGCGTTTTGGCCAAGACAAGAAAGACCGTGGCATTTCCGTGCTGGTGGCGGATTCGGGTCGCCAGGAAGTGCGTCCTGATGGCAGCCGCTACCTGATTCTGGAAAATGGCTATCGATACGATGGCAGTCCAGGCATGGCTGACTATCGCGCGATCAAGTACGACACTTACGGCGTGATGCTGGCCCGCCCGGACATCAGCGACGAAGTCACCGACCGCGACGCCATCCCCACGACGGACCTGCTCGGTAGCAAGGAACTGCGCTCCATCGCCGAGCTGCAATGGCGGATTTCCCTGCCGCTGCTGGTGTTTATCGTGACCCTGATGGCCGTGCCGCTGTCGCGCGTCAACCCGCGCCAGGGCCGTTTCCTCAAGCTGTTGCCGGCGATCCTGCTGTACATGGCTTACCTCACTATCCTGATTTCCGCCCGTGGCTCCCTGGAAAAAGGCAAGTTGTCGCCGACCCTGGGCCTGTGGTGGGTGCACGGGATGTTCCTGCTGATCGGCCTGGGGCTGCTTTATTGGGAGCCTATTCGTTTGAAAATGATGAGCCGTCGTGGCCAGAAGGAGTTGGCTCGTGGCTAAGCTCGATCGCTACATTGGTAGCAGCGTCCTGATCGCCATCCTGGCGGTACTGGGCATCATCCTGGGCCTGGCCTCGTTGTTCGCTTTCATCGATGAAGTCGGCAACGTCAGCGACACCTATACCGTGTGGGACGTGCTGAGCTACGTGGCGCTCACCGCGCCGCGTCGTCTCTACGACATGATGCCGATGGCTGCGCTGATCGGTTGCCTGATCGGCCTGGGCAGCCTGGCCAGCAACAGCGAACTGACCATCATGCGCGCCGCCGGGGTGTCCATTGGTCGTATTGTCTGGGCGGTCATGAAGCCGATGTTGCTGCTGATGCTGTGCAGCGTGCTGATCGGTGAATACGTAGCGCCGCCGGCCGAAAGCACCGCCCAGGCCAATCGCGCCCTGGCCCAGGGCTCGGGCGATGCACAAAGCGCCAAGCATGGCCTGTGGCACCGTCAGGGTGATGAGTTCATCCACATCAACGCCGTGCAACCGGGCGGACTGTTGATCGGTGTGACGCGCTACACGTTCGATAAGGAACGCCACATGCTGTCGTCGAGCTTCGCCAAACGCGCGCAGTACAGCGACGAAAAATGGCAATTGACCGACATCACCACCACTCACTTCCGTAATGTCGGCCAAGGCACAAAGGCCAGCACCGAAGTGATCAATGTGCCCAGTGAAGAGTGGGACATCGCCCTCAAGCCGGAACTGCTCAATACGGTGGTGATGATCCCCGAAAGCCTGCCGATCTCCGGGTTGTGGGGCTATATTCACTACCTGAAGGACCAAGGCTTGAATAACGGTCGTTACTGGCTGGCATTTTGGGTCAAGGTGTTGCAGCCGGTGGTGACCGCCGCGCTGGTGCTGATGGCGATCTCGTTCATCTTCGGTCCGTTGCGCTCCGTGACCCTCGGCCAGCGGGTGTTTACCGGGGTGCTGGTCGGTTTCACCTTCCGCATCGCCCAGGACCTGCTCGGCCCGTCGAGCCTGGTGTTCGGGTTCTCGCCGCTGTTTGCGGTGCTGGTGCCGACGGCCATCTGCGCCCTGGCCGGGTTCTGGCTGCTGCGCCGGGCAGGCTGATACCGCACTCCTGCACAAAAAATGCCCCACTCGAATGAGTGGGGCATTTTTGTTCTGGTCAGCAAAGATGACGTCTGGCCTGAGCATCAGGTACAATTCCCGGCTATTTTTCAGCGGGCAATCTGCCTGCAGCCTTTTTGAGTGTTGATCCGTGAGTGATTTGAGTCATATCCGCAATTTCTCCATCATCGCCCACATTGACCATGGTAAGTCGACGCTGGCCGATCGATTCATCCAGATGTGCGGCGGCCTTGCCGAGCGTGAAATGGAAGCCCAGGTACTGGACTCCATGGACCTCGAACGCGAGCGCGGGATCACCATCAAGGCCCACAGCGTTACCCTGTACTACACCGCCAAAGACGGTATCAAGTACCAGTTGAACTTCATTGACACCCCGGGCCACGTTGACTTCACCTACGAAGTCAGCCGCTCCCTGGCGGCCTGCGAAGGCGCGCTGCTGGTGGTGGACGCGGGCCAGGGCGTTGAAGCCCAGTCCGTGGCCAACTGCTACACCGCCATCGAGCAAGGCCTGGAAGTCATGCCGGTGCTGAACAAGATCGACCTGCCACAGGCCGATCCGGATCGCGTAAAAGAAGAAATCGAAAAAATCATCGGCATTGACGCCACCGACGCCGTCGAGTGCAGCGCCAAGACCGGCCTGGGCGTCGACGAAGTGCTCGAGCGCCTGGTCAAGACCATTCCAGCCCCCACCGGTAACTACGAAGATCCGCTGCAAGCGTTGATCATCGACTCCTGGTTCGACAACTACCTGGGGGTTGTCTCCCTGGTACGCGTGCGCCACGGCCGTGTGAAGAAGGGCGACAAGATCCTGGTCAAGTCCACCGGCAAGATCCACCTGGTGGACAGCGTCGGTGTATTCAACCCCAAGCACACCGCGACCACTGATCTGAAAGCCGGTGAAGTAGGCTTCATCATCGCCGGTATCAAGGACATCCACGGTGCACCGGTGGGTGACACCCTGACCTTGAGTTCCACCCCTGATGTCGACGTGCTGCCGGGCTTCAAGCGCATCCAGCCGCAGGTCTACGCTGGCCTGTTCCCGGTCAGTTCCGACGACTTCGAAGACTTCCGCGAAGCCCTGCAAAAGCTGACCCTCAACGACTCGTCGTTGCAGTACACCCCGGAAAGCTCCGACGCCCTGGGCTTCGGCTTCCGCTGCGGCTTCCTCGGCATGCTGCACATGGAAATCATCCAGGAGCGCCTGGAGCGCGAATACGACCTGGACCTGATCACCACGGCGCCGACGGTTATTTTTGAGCTGCTGCTTAAAAACGGTGAAACGATTTACGTCGACAACCCGTCCAAGCTCCCAGACCTGTCTTCCATCGAAGACATGCGCGAACCGATCGTGCGGGCCAATATTCTTGTGCCGCAGGAACACCTGGGCAACGTCATTACCCTGTGTATCGAAAAGCGTGGCGTGCAGCACGACATGCTGTTCCTCGGTACCCAGGTGCAAGTGACCTACGATTTGCCGATGAACGAAGTGGTCCTGGACTTCTTTGACCGTCTCAAATCCACCAGTCGCGGCTATGCTTCGCTGGATTACCATTTCGACCGTTACCAATCGGCTAATCTGGTGAAACTGGATGTGTTGATCAACGGCGACAAGGTCGATGCCCTGGCACTGATCGTGCACAAGGACAACGCGCACTACAAAGGTCGCCAGTTGACCGAGAAGATGAAAGAACTGATTCCGCGCCAGATGTTCGATGTCGCGATCCAGGCCGCCATTGGCGGGCAGATCATTGCGCGAACCTCCGTCAAGGCACTCAGAAAGAACGTACTGGCCAAATGCTACGGTGGCGACGTCAGCCGTAAGCGCAAGCTGCTTGAGAAGCAAAAGGCCGGTAAAAAACGCATGAAGCAAGTGGGCAACGTGGAAATTCCACAAGAAGCCTTCCTTGCGGTGCTCAGGTTGGATAGTTAGGTCCTATGTCGCTAAATTTCCC
Organism: Pseudomonas sp. SB113; assembly: GCF_040754745.1. NCBI lineage: Bacteria > Pseudomonadati > Pseudomonadota > Gammaproteobacteria > Pseudomonadales > Pseudomonadaceae > Pseudomonas > Pseudomonas sp. SB113. The sequence goes on along the minus strand of NZ_JBFMHW010000001.1, from coordinate 357,301 downwards.
GCTGTTGCTGGTCATCGCCGTTGCCGTTTGCGGTCTCCTGGCGTTGCTCGATCTGGTGTTCTTCGCCCCGCGTCGGCGGGCGGCTATCGCGTCCTATCAGGGCAGCGTCAGCCAGCCCGATGTCGTGGTGATCGAGAAGCTGAACAAAGAGCCCTTGCTGGTTGAATACGGCAAGTCGTTCTTCCCGGTGTTGTTCATCGTGCTGGTGCTGCGTTCGTTCCTGGTGGAGCCGTTTCAGATCCCGTCGGGGTCGATGAAACCTACCCTGGACGTGGGCGATTTCATCCTGGTGAACAAGTTCTCCTACGGGATTCGCCTGCCGGTGATCGACAAGAAGGTCATCGAAGTCGGTGATCCGCAGCGCGGCGATGTGATGGTGTTCCGCTACCCGAGCGACCCGAACGTCAACTACATCAAGCGTGTGGTAGGCCTGCCGGGCGACGTGATTCGCTACACCGGCGACAAGCGCCTGTTCATCAATGGCGAGTCGGTGGCCGAGAAGTTGCTCGGTTCCGAACCGAACAGCCTGGGCAGTGCCGAGCTGTACCAGGAAAAACTCGGTGCGGTAGAGCATGAAATCCGCAAGGAAATGAGCCGCTACCGCGCGATGCCTGATGGCGAGTGGAAAGTGCCGGCCGGGCACTATTTCATGATGGGCGACAACCGCGACAACTCCAATGACAGTCGCTATTGGGATGACCCCAGCATTCCCAAGGATCTGCTGGGCATGGTTCCCGACCAGAATATCGTCGGCAAGGCCTTCGCGGTCTGGATGAGCTGGCCGGAACCCAAGCTCAGCCACCTGCCGAACTTCTCGCGGGTCGGGCTGATCAAGTAATACAAGCGGCGCTGTGAACACAGCGCCGAATGCTTTTCTGGGGCTTGGACATTTTCCGTCCCCATGCAATACCAACCAGGATTTGAATTTGAACACTGCGTCAATCGTCGATGGCCGCCGGTGCCACCACACAGATATGGGTAAACCGTGACCGTTTCTCTAAGTCGTCTCGAGCGCCAGCTCGGCTACACCTTCAAGGATCAGGAATTGATGGTCCTTGCCCTCACACACCGCAGCTTTGCAGGGCGTAATAACGAACGCCTGGAATTCCTCGGTGATGCCATCCTCAATTTCGTCGCCGGTGAAGCCTTGTTCGAGCGCTTCCCGCAAGCCCGTGAAGGTCAGCTGTCGCGTTTGCGCGCACGCCTGGTGAAGGGCGAGACCCTGGCCGTGCTGGCCCGTGGGTTTGGTCTGGGCGAGTACCTGCGCCTGGGGTCCGGTGAGTTGAAGAGCGGCGGTTTCCGCCGTGAGTCGATCCTGGCCGACGCGCTTGAAGCGCTGATCGGTGCGATCTACCTCGATGCAGGCATGGAAGCGGCCAAGGAGCGCGTCACCGCGTGGCTGACCTCCGAGATCGAAAGCCTCACGCTGGTCGACACCAACAAAGATCCGAAGACCCGCCTGCAGGAATTCCTGCAATCGCGCGGTTGTGACCTGCCACGCTACGAAGTGGTGGATATCCAGGGTGAGCCCCATTGCCGCGTGTTCTTCGTGGAATGTGAAATCACCTTACTGAATGAAAAAAGCCGAGGTCAGGGTGTAAGCCGTCGTATTGCCGAACAGGTAGCGGCCGCTGCAGCACTGATTGCCCTGGGCGTGGAGAATGGCCATGACTGATTCAACCGCAACACGCTGTGGCTATGTTGCCATCGTCGGCCGCCCGAACGTGGGCAAGTCCACGCTGCTGAACCACATCCTCGGCCAGAAACTCGCGATCACCTCGCGCAAGCCGCAGACCACCCGCCACAACATGCTGGGCATCAAGACCGAAGGCAGCGTGCAAGCGGTCTACGTCGACACCCCGGGCATGCACAAAGGCGGCGAGAAAGCCCTTAACCGCTACATGAACAAGACTGCCTCGGCGGCGTTGAAAGACGTCGACGTGGTGATCTTCGTCGTCGACCGCACCAAGTGGACCGACGAAGACCAGATGGTTCTGGAGCGTGTGCAGTACGTCACCGGCCCTTTGATCGTCGCGTTGAACAAGACCGATCGTATCGAAGACAAAGCCGAGCTGATGCCGCACCTGACCTGGCTGCAGGAGCAACTGCCGAACGCCCAGATCATGCCGATCTCGGCCCAGCACGGTCACAACCTCGAAACCCTGGAGCGCGTGATCGCCGGCTACCTGCCGGAGAACGAGCACTTCTTCCCGGAAGACCAGATCACTGACCGCAGCAGCCGTTTCCTCGCCGCCGAACTGGTGCGTGAGAAAATCATGCGCCAGATGGGCGCCGAGCTGCCGTACCAGATCACCGTCGAAATCGAAGAGTTCAAGCAGCAGGGCAAGACCCTGCATATCCATGCACTGATCCTCGTCGAACGTGACGGCCAGAAGAAAATCATCATTGGCGACAAGGGCGAGCGCATCAAGCGTATCGGCACCGAAGCGCGCAAAGACATGGAATTGCTGTTCGATTCCAAGATCATGCTCAACCTGTGGGTGAAGGTTAAGGGTGGTTGGTCCGATGATGAGCGTGCGTTGCGCTCCCTCGGCTACGGCGACCTCTAAGGACACCGCAGGGCAAAAATGTGGGAGGGGGATTGCCCCCGATAGCAGTGGGTCAGTTAATAGATAAGTGACTGAACCACCGCCGTCGGGGGCAAGCCCCCTCCCACATTAGGTTTGTGTTGTTTTCAAGATAGAGAACCCATGTCCCAATCCCCACCCCCCAGCCAACTCGCCTACGTCCTGCACAGCCGCGCCTACCGCGAGACCAGCGCCCTGGTGGACTTCCTCACGCCCCAAGGCCGCCTGCGCGCGGTGTTGCGCAGCGCGCGGGGCAAGGCGGGGACATTGGCGCGGCCCTTCGTGGCGTTGGATGTGGAGTTTCGCGGCAAGGGTGAGCTGAAAAACGTCGGGCGCCTGGAAAGCGTCGGCACTTCCGCCTGGCTCAATGGCGATGCACTGTTCAGCGGCCTCTACCTCAATGAGCTGCTGATCCGCCTGTTGCCCGCCGAAGACCCGCACCCGGCTGTCTTCGATCACTACGCCGCCACCTTGCTGGCCCTGGCAGAAGGTCGCCCCCTGGAGCCGCTGCTGCGCGCCTTCGAATGGCGCCTGCTCGACGACCTGGGCTACGGCTTCGAACTGAACAACGACCTGCATGGCGACCCCGTCGCCGCCGACGGCATGTACCGCCTGCAAGTGGATGCTGGCCTGGAGCGTGTGTACCTGCTGCAACCGGGCTTGTTCCAGGGCGCCGAGTTGCTGGCCATGAGCGAGGCTGACTGGAGCGCACCCGGTGCGTTGTCCGCCGCCAAACGCTTGATGCGCCAAGCCCTGGCCGTGCACTTGGGCGGAAGGCCGCTGGTCAGTCGCGAGTTGTTTCGAAAGCCCTGACATCCCCGTGTATGCTGTGCAGCGTTTCTTTCCCCTTTTCAGGAGCGCTTCCGTGACCACCAGCAATCGCATTCTTCTTGGCGTCAACATCGACCACGTCGCTACCCTGCGCCAGGCCCGGGGCACCCGTTACCCTGACCCGGTCAAGGCCGCGCTGGACGCCGAAGAAGCGGGCGCCGATGGCATCACCGTGCACCTGCGCGAAGACCGCCGCCACATCCAGGAGCGCGATGTGCTGCTGCTCAAGGACGTGCTGCAAACCCGCATGAACTTCGAGATGGGCGTCACCGAAGAAATGATGGCCTTCGCCGAGCGCATCCGCCCGGCGCACATCTGCCTGGTCCCGGAAACCCGCCAGGAACTGACCACCGAAGGCGGCCTCGACGTGGCTGGCCAGGAAGCGCGGATCAAGGCTGCCGTGGAGCGCCTGTCGAAGATCGGCAGCGAAGTTTCATTGTTCATCGACGCCGACGAGCGCCAGATCGAAGCGTCCCGCCGTGTCGGCGCGCCGGCGATCGAGCTGCACACCGGCCGTTACGCCGATGCCACCACACCGACCGAAGTAGCGGATGAATTGCAGCGCATCATTGACGGTGTGAACTGCGGCCTCAATGAAGGCCTGATCGTCAACGCCGGCCACGGCCTGCACTACCACAACGTCGAAGCGGTGGCTGCGATCAAGGGTATCAACGAGCTGAACATCGGCCACGCGCTGGTGGCTCATGCGTTGTTCGTCGGTTTCAAAGGCGCGGTTGCCGAGATGAAAGCGTTGATCCTGGCCGCTGCCAAACCCTAAAAAATAATGAAGAACCAATGTGGGAGGGGGCTTGCCCCCGATAGCGGTGTATCAGCCATAAATGTGGTGGCTGACACACTGCTATCGGGAGCAAGCCCCCTCCCACATGAGAAGCCTTACTGTTTAGCCAATGCAGGTGTATCGTATCTGCCCTTTGCAGGCCCTGCGCCTGCGGCAGATACGTGAGGTTGTTGTGTCCCGATCCTTTTCCCGTCGACAAATCCTGGGTGGTCTTGCAGGCCTGGCCGTAGTGGGTGTTGGTGCCGGTGGCGCCTACCGCTACTGGCTGGGGAAAGTCGCCGAAGCCGAAGCAGGGCACGATTACGAACTGATCGCCGCGCCGCTCGATGTAGAACTGGTGCCGGGGCACAAGACCGAAGCCTGGGCCTTCGGCCCTTCGGCACCGGGCACCGAGTTGCGCGTGCGCCAGGGTGAGTGGCTGCGGGTGCGCTTTATCAACCACCTGCCGGTCGCCACCACGATTCACTGGCACGGCATCCGCCTGCCGCTGGAAATGGACGGCGTGCCCTATGTCTCGCAATTGCCGGTGTTGCCCGGCGAATACTTCGACTACACATTCCGCGTGCCCGATGCCGGCAGCTACTGGTATCACCCCCATGTGAACAGCAGCGAAGAACTCGGCCGAGGCCTGGTCGGCCCGCTGATCATCGAAGAGCGCGAGCCCACCGGCTTCAAACACGAACGCACCCTGAGCCTGAAGAGCTGGCATGTGGACGAAGAGGGCGCCTTCGTCGCTTTCAGCATTCCCCGTGAAGCCGCGCGTGGCGGTACGGCCGGGCGGTTGTCGACGATCAATGGCGTCTCCCAGGCGGTAATCGACCTGCCCGCCGGGCAGATCACCCGCGTGCGCCTGCTCAACCTCGACAACACCCTGACCTATCGCATCAACATCCCCGACGTCGACGCGCAGATCTACGCGCTGGACGGCAACCCCGTCGAACCACGGCCGATGGGTAAGGAATACTGGCTGGGTCCGGGCATGCGTATCTGCCTGGCGATCAAGGCACCGCCGGAGGGCGAAGAACTGTCGATCCGCAACGGTCCGGTGCGCCTGGGCACTTTCCGCTCGGTCGCCAACACCGATGCACCGACCGAATGGCCCCCGGCATTGCCCGCCAACCCGATTGCCGAGCCGGACCTGGCCAATGCGGAGAAACTCAACTTCAATTTCGAGTGGGTCGGCTCCGTATCGGTGGATAACGGCAAGCCGCCGAGCCTGTGGCAGATCAACGGCCAGGCCTGGGACATCACCGACAAGACCTGCGCCGACCGGCCGATTGCCAAGCTGGAAAAGGGCAAGAGCTACATTTTCGAATTGAAGAACATGACCCAGTACCAGCACCCGATCCACCTGCACGGCATGAGCTTCAAGGTGATCGCCTCGAACCGCCACAAGGTGATCCCGTACTTCACCGACACTTACCTGCTGGGCAAGAACGAACGCGCTCGTGTGGCCTTGGTGGCAGATAACCCGGGGGTGTGGATGTTCCACTGCCATGTGATCGACCACATGGAAACCGGCCTGATGGCCGCTATCGAGGTGGCGTGATGCGCCAGTTTCGCCCCACGGCGATTATCGACCGCAGCCGCGACCAGGATTTCATGCGCGAAGCCCTGGCCCTTGCGGCACAAGGTGCGGCCCTGGGCGAAGTGCCGGTGGGCGCGGTGCTGGTGCAGGACGGTGAAGTCATCGGCCGCGGCTTCAACTGCCCGATCAGCGGCAATGACCCCAGCGCCCATGCCGAAATGGTCGCCATTCGCGCAGCTGCGCAAGCTGTCAGCAACTACCGCCTGCCGGGCAGTACGCTGTACGTGACCCTGGAACCATGCAGCATGTGCGCCGGCCTGATCGTGCATTCGCGGATTGCGCGGGTGGTGTACGGCGCGTTGGAGCCGAAGGCGGGGATTGTGCAAAGCCAGGGACAGTTCTTTACCCAGGGGTTTCTGAATCATCGGGTGTTGTTTGAAGGCGGTGTGCTGGCCGAGGAGTGCGGCGCGGTGCTGAGCGAATTCTTCAAGGCCCGCCGGGCTAAGCCCCCGCTCTAAAGAACACTGATGAGCAAATGTGGGAGGGGCGGTGCGACGATTCCACTTGCTCCCAATTGCAGGGTATCAGCTAACACATCTATGGCTGATACACCGCTATCGGGAGCAAGTGGAATCGTCGCACCGCCCCTCCCACATTTTTGATCTCCATTTTTTCAGGGAGATTAGCGGTTACTTCTTGGCGATGATCACGGCCCGCATCGGCGCCGGCAGCCCTTCAATCGTCTTGCTGTGATCCTGCGGATCGAGGAAGTCGCTGAGGGACTGATACTTCATCCACTCCGTCCCGCGCTGTTCCTCCACCGTGGTCACACTTACATCCACGCACCTCACATCACTGAAGCCTGCCCGCCGCAGCCACAGCATCAACGCCGGCACCGACGGCAGGAACCACACGTTACGCATCTGCGCATAACGGTTTTCCGGCACCAGCACCTGTTGTTGGTCGCCTTCTACTACCAGGGTTTCCAGGACCAACTCCCCGCCCTTGACCAAGGTGTCTTTCAGCGCCAGCAGATGCTCGATCGGCGAGCGACGGTGATAGAACACCCCCATGGAAAATACCGTGTCGAAACCTTCCATGTTCGCCGGCAGGTCTTCAAACGGGAACGGCAGGTGCCAGGCTTTAGGCTCAGACAGGTAACGCTGTACGGCTTGGAACTGGCAGAAGAACAGCCAGTTCGGGTCGACGCCTATCACGCTGTCGGCCCCGGCGCCGAGCATGCGCCACATGTAGTAGCCGTTGCCGCAACCGACATCGAGAATGCGCTTGCCCTTCAGGTTCAGGTGTGGGGCCACACGCGACCACTTCCAGTCCGAGCGCCATTCGGTATCCACATGCACGCCGAACAGATGGAACGGGCCCTTGCGCCACGGGCTCAAGCCCATCAGCGCGGTGTGCATTTGCGCGCGGGTGGCGTCGTCGCAATCGGTGTCCAGCACCAGGCCATTGAGCAAGTCGACTTCACTGGGCTGGATCTTTGGCAGCGCGTCCAGGGCACTCTGCCAACGCTCCAAGTCGCCATGGCCCTTTTCCATCTTGCTATCGAGCTGCGCTTGCAGGCCTTGGGCCCATACGGCCAGGGGAGTGCCGACCAGATGGCGGGCAAGGGGGGACAGATCAATCATGGCAAGGCAATCAACGAGGCAAAGTTAAGACACTGGAACCACGGCACGACTTTCGAGAACCCGGCCGCCAGCAGGCGTTCGCGGTGTTCTTCGAGGCTGTCGGGCTTCATGACGTTTTCGATGGCGCTGCGCTTCTGGGCGATTTCCAGTTCGCTGTAGCCGTTGGCGCGTTTGAACGCGATATGCAGGTCGGTGAGCAGCGCATGTTCCTCAACATCGTTGAAGCGCAGCTTCTCCGAGAGGATCAACGCACCGCCCGGCAGCAGCGCCTGACGAATGCGCGACAGCAACGCCAGGCGCTCGTCGGGGGCAATGAATTGCAGGGTGAAATTCAGCGCCACCACCGACGCCGGTTGAAATTGCAGCGCAAGGATATCGCCCTCGATCACCTCGACCGGCAGCAGCTCCTGGAACATCGAGTCCTGGCCATTGAGGTACTCGCGACAACGCTCGACCATGGCCGCCGAGTTATCCACAGCGATCACTCGGCAACCGTCAGTGCGCACGTGACGGCGCAAGGCCTGGGTCACCGCACCCAGGGACGAACCCAGGTCGTAGAGCACGCTGTTGGGCTGGGCAAACTGCGCCGCGAGCACGCCGAGGTTTTCGACGATGGTCGGGTAACCTGGCACCGAGCGCTTGATCATGTCCGGGAACACCCGCACCACGTCCTCGTTGAAGGCGAAGTCCGGCACCTGGGGCAGGGGCTGGGCGAATAGGCGATCGGGTTGTTTGCTCACGGTTGTTCCGGCGACGAGGGGGAAAGGCCGGCATTTTAGCCAAGTTGGTCAGCGGATGCGCGGGTTGTCTGATGGAAAGCCGACGCCGTGATTCCCCATTGGCCGAGCCAGTAAGTTGTGATCAACAAATACGGCGCGGCCTCGAACGACAGCACGAACCGATTGATGCCGATCAGCGTGTCGGAAAACACAAACGACGCCGCACCGGCTGCTGCCAGCAGGGCTGAACGTTTTGGCACCTCGCTGCCCACTCGCGCCAGGGCACGCCAGAGCATGGCGCTGATCACCAAAGCGTAAACGACCACTGGAATCAGCAGGTCGCCGAGGCCGTGGGAAATCAGGATGCTCAGCAAGATCGCGCCAACCACCAACGCCAGCACCAACGGCAAGAGTGCCGGGCGACGACAGTCGCTCAAATACGCCTTGAGGTAGGCCAGGTGAGCGAACAAGAACGCGCCGAGACCAAAGATGAACAGGTCACCGGGCCAGGCGAGCAACACATCGCCCACCAGCGAGAAAATCAGCCCCAGGCTGATCCAGCGTCGATAGTCGGTAGGCGGCGCATCATGCAGCCAGCCCAGCAGCGCCAGTACCGGCAGCGGCTTGACCAGCAGGCACAGCAACATCGCATGGGTGGCGAGGCCGTAGATAAAAGTGAAGGCTCCCATCAACGCGAGTATCAGCCATGGCATATCAGTTCACCGTAATGGCGCAGTCGAAGGTCTCCACGGGTTCGGCTTCCGGCTCCCAGGGTTGCTGGGAGGTCAGGCGCAAACGGCCTTGTCCTGCGGCAAATGCCTGGAAGCGCCAGGTCGATTGACCTCCCCCTCCGATCACTCCGGACTCAGTACTGCTGTAGACCTCGGGGCTCAGCGCGCGCAGCACGCCACCGGCGGAATCCTGGATGGCCCAGCGGTAGCCGGTGGTGGGGTTACTCGGCAGGGTGAGGATCAGGTTTTGTCCAGTTTTAAGCTGGAGCGGGCAGGCGCTCTGGTTTTCCACGGTGACGTTTTGCTTCGGCGCACTGGCGCACGCGGTCAGCAGGGCAAGGCTCAAGGGGAGAAGCAGGCGGGCAGCGATCATGGAGGCTCCGTTGTTTGGCGACGAAGACCGAGCATAACCGAAGATGAGACAAGGTGTGGCAAGAGGGGCTCAGAGTGCCCTTCGTGGCGAGCAGGCTTGCCCTGCGTTGGGCTGCGAAGCAGACCCTTTTAAAAAGACCCCCATTCTTTCTGGAAGAATGGGGTCGTTAGTTTTGGGGCTGCTGCGCAGCCCAACGCAGGGCAAGCCTGCTCTCCACAGGGGGCCGCTCAGGCGAGTGACCTATCAGAAAAGCACCTTCGCCACATCCGCGAAGCGTTTGGCAAAGTGCACGGTCATGCCTTCCTTCAGGTACTCCGGCAGCTCTTCGAAGCTGCCGCGATTGGGCTCCGGCAAGATCAACTCGTGAATCTTCTGGCGCCGCGCTGCAATCACCTTCTCGCGCACGCCGCCAATTGGCAGCACGTGCCCGGTCAAGGTCAGTTCGCCGGTCATGGCCACGCCTTTTTTCGGCGCTTGATTGCGCGCCAGGGACAACAGCGCACTGGCCATGGTCACCCCGGCGCTCGGGCCGTCCTTCGGCGTGGCACCTTCCGGTACGTGCAAGTGTACGAAGGCTTCGTCGAAGAACTTCGGATCGCCGCCAAACGACTTCAGGTTGGAACTGATGTAGCTGTAGGCAATTTCGGCGGACTCTTTCATCACCTCACCCAACTGCCCGGTGAGCTTGAAGCCACGATTGAGCGTGTGGATACGCGTCGCCTCGATCGGCAGTGTGGCGCCACCCATGCTGGTCCAGGCCAGGCCGGTGATCACACCGGTACCGGACAACACCTGCTCGTTGCGGAACACCGGCATGCCCAGGGAGCTTTCCAGGTCCTTGTTACCGATCTTGATCACCGAGTTCGGCTCATCCAGCAGCTTGACCACCGCCTTGCGCACCAGTTTGCCCAGCTGTTTCTCCAGCTGGCGCACCCCGGCTTCACGGGCGTAACCGTCGATCAGTGCGCGCAGGGCGCCGTCGCTGATGCTCAGGCTGTTTTTCGAAACGCCGGCTTTTTCCAGCTGTTTTGGCCACAGGTGGCGTTTGGCGATGGCGACTTTTTCTTCGGTGATATAGCCCGACAGGCGAATCACTTCCATACGGTCGAGCAGCGGGCCGGGGATCGAGTCCAGGGTGTTGGCGGTGCACACGAACAGCACTTTGGACAGGTCCAGGCGCAGGTCGAGGTAGTGGTCGAGGAATTCGACGTTCTGCTCCGGGTCGAGGGTTTCCAGGAGTGCCGACGCCGGGTCACCCTGGAAGCTCTGGCCCATCTTGTCGATCTCGTCGAGCATGATCACCGGGTTCATCACTTCCACATCTTTGAGCGCCTGCACCAGTTTGCCCGGCAGCGCGCCGATGTAGGTGCGGCGATGGCCCTTGATCTCGGCCTCGTCACGCATGCCGCCGACGCTGAAGCGGTAGAACGGTCGGCCGAGGGACTCGGCGATGGATTTGCCCACGCTGGTCTTGCCCACGCCCGGCGGGCCCACCAGCAGCACGATGGAACCGGCGACTTCGCCTTTATAGGCGCCCACCGCGAGGAATTCGAGAATGCGGCTCTTGATGTCATCCAGGCCGGCATGGTGCTTGTCCAGCACCTTGCGCGCGTGTTTGAGGTCAAGTTTGTCCTCGCCATACACGCCCCATGGCACCGAGGTGGCCCAGTCCAGGTAATTGCGCGTCACTGCGTATTCCGGCGAACCGGTTTCGAGGATGGACAGTTTGTTCAGTTCTTCATCGATACGTTTTTTCGCCTGGGCCGGCAGCACCTTGCCTTCCAGGCGTTGTTCGAACTGTTCGACGTCGGCGCTGCGGTCGTCCTTGGTCAGGCCCAGTTCCTGCTGGATGACCTTGAGCTGTTCCTTGAGGAAGAACTCGCGCTGGTGCTCGCCGATCTTGCGGTTCACCTCGGCGGAGAGTTCTTTTTGCAGGCGCGCGACTTCCACCTCCTTGCGCAGCATCGGCAGGACTTTTTCCATGCGTTTGAGCATCGGCACGCAATCCAGCACTTCCTGCAGCTCATTACCGGTGGCCGACGTGAGGGCGGCGGCGAAGTCGGTGAGGGGCGACGGGTCGTTGGGGCTGAAGCGGTTGAGGTAGTTCTTCAGCTCTTCGCTGTACAGCGGGTTGAGCGGCAGCAGCTCCTTGATCGCATTGATCAGCGCCATGCCGTAGGCCTTGACCTCGTCGGTCGGATCGCTTGGCTGGTGCGGGTATTCCACTTCGACCAGGTACGGTGGACGGTGGTGCTTGAGCCAGGTTTTGATCCGCACGCGAGTCAGGCCCTGGGCGACGAATTGCAGCTTGCCGTTCTCGCGGCTGGCGTGGTGCACCTTCACCAGGGTGCCGTACAGCGGCAGGGCGGAGGTGTCGAAGTGGCGTGGGTCTTCCGGCGGCGTGTCCATGAAGAACAGGGCGAGGGAGTGGTGGTCGGATTTGCTCACCAGCTCCAGGGTCTCGGCCCACGGTTCTTCGTTGACGATCACCGGCAGCACTTGCGCCGGAAAGAACGGCCGATTGTGGATCGGGATGATGTAGACCTTGTCCGGCAGGTTTTGCCCAGGCAGGGCCAGGCCGGTATTGGACGAAGGGGTTTCAGCGTTTTCGGGGTCGGCGTAATCGTTGAGGTCGTAATCAGGGAATTCTTGCTGGTCGCTCATGGGGCACCTGCATAAGGAAGTATGCAGGTTAGATGGGGCGGGGTCGCAGTGGTTTCAATGGTGGGGGTGAGATAGCAACATATTGCATGAAATTACTGCAGCGACTCGGTCAATGTGGGAGGGGGCCTGCCCCCGATAGCGGTGGTTCAGATAAAACAACGCTGACTGATACACCGCCATCGGGGGCAAGCCCCCTCCCACATTGAGTCAGCTGATTTTGTGGAGATAGGCGGGCAGTGGCTGTTCTGGCAGCACCGATAGCACTTTCAAACGCTGCAACATCCGCTGCCGCGCCCGTTGCAAATGCTCGCGCAAATTCAGCGCCGCCGCATCGAATGCGCCATGCAGCAGCAGCTCCAAAATCAAGCGATGTTCGGCAAGCATCGCCGGATCAGCGCCGATCCCCAGCAATCGGTAAAAAATCCGGCTGATGATCATCGGGCTCTGGCCCTGGCGAATCAGCGCGGCAATCTTGCGGTTTTGCAGGCCGGCCAGACAGCGCTGGTGCAGGTCCTCTTCGATCTGCTCGATGGCTTCCAGGCTGCACTGGGGGCTGTCCTGGGCATCCAGCACGCGCTGCAACATGGCTTCCAGCATGTCGCGGTCGAGGTTCGGGGCACTCTGGCGCAGGGCTTCGGGTTCGAGACAGGCGCGCAGCTCGTAATCCTCGGTGACCTCCCGCGCGGTCAAAGGCCCCGCCAGCCATTGGGAATAGGGCTCTTTTTCCACCAGGCCCCGGTCGCGCAGGCGCATCAGTGCTTCACGCACCACCGCGCGGCTGACGCCGTAGTGGTCGGCGGCGGCTTGCTCATCCAGGCGGTAATGGCCGAAGGCGATGCAGGTGGACAGCGCCGCGCCGATTTCCTCGACGATACGCTCGCCCAACGGCCGGGTGTCCACCAGTTCGGCTTCGCCATTGAGGCCAAGGTGCGCATGGCTCAAGGGCAGGCGCAGTGGCTCCATGGCCAGGCCGTCGGGGTTGATCAGGTAACCCCGGCCGTTGAAACGGCAGATCAAGCCTTCAGCGTGCAGCAGGTCCAGCGCCTTGCGCACCGGCACGCGGCTGGTGCCGAACAGCTCGGCCAGGGGCGCTTCCAGCAATACCAGGCCATGGCGGGCGGTGCCGTTGACGATCGCGTCGCGCAACACCTGGTGAATCATCGCGTAACGGGAGGCCGAGGCGGACACTGCTTTCATCGATTTCTCAAAGGCATGTAGGACGATGGCCGAGGATTCTCTCATAAGTTACGCCTGTCACTCTGCGCCACGTCGGTGGCACTTTTTTGGGGCCTTGAATGTAGGAATGTTACTTTTCTGCACCAAAATGTACTTATTAATAAAAGATACATTATTTCATTGAGAGCGCTTCGCAGCCGTGACACAAGACTTTTTTCCACCGATCAACACCATCTATCCCGTAGATCTGGGTAAAAAAGCGTAATCGCGCCAGGAGCGCTACACAGAGACTGGCACGAAAGCTGCCTTTGTAAAATGTACATTTTATGAATATGTACGTTTTATGAGGTTTCTCTGATGTCAGACGCCACTTCACTGGCCGAGGATTTCGCCAGCGGTCGTAGTGACCCGGTGCAAGCCCTTGAACAGGCACTCGATCAAGCGAGCCGCTCGACCAGCGTATTTATTTCCCTGACCGCCGAACGCGCCCGCCGTGAAGCCGAAGCGTCCGCCGCCCGTTGGCGTGCCGGCCAGCCCTTGAGCGTGTTCGATGGCGTGCCCCTGGCCTGGAAAGACCTGTTCGATGTGGCCGGCAGCATCACCACCGCCGGCGCCGCCTATCGTCGCACTGCGCCCGCCGCGTTGCTCGATGCTCCCAGCGTGGGCCTGTTGTGCCGCGCCGGGATGGTCAGCGTCGGCAAAACCAACCTCAGCGAACTGGCCTATTCCGGTTTGGGCCTGAACCCGCATTTCGGCACGCCGCATAATCCCCATGGCACGGACCAGGCGCGCATTCCCGGCGGCTCGTCGTCCGGGTCGGCGGTGGCCGTCGCCGCGCATATCGTGCCAATCGCCATGGGCACCGACACTGCAGGTTCCATCCGCATTCCGGCGGCGCTCAACGGACTGGTGGGTTACCGCAGCAGCAGCCGACGCTACAGCCGCGACGGTGTGTTTCCCCTGGCCCACTCCCTCGACAGCCTCGGCCCGTTGACCCGCAGCGTGCGCGATGCCTTGGCCGTCGACGACCTGCTCCATGGCCGCACCCAGCGCCACAGTGCCCGCCGCCTGAAAGGGCAGCGGTTTGTTTTGGAACAAGGCGTGCTGGCCGACGTGGAGCCTGCCGTGCGCAACAACCTGCTGCGCGCCGTTGAGCGACTGAAGGCTGAAGGTGCGCTGATTGAAGAGCGTGAAAGCACCCCGTTCCAGGCCACCCTGGACCTGATCAAGCACCAAGGCTGGCTCGGCGCGTTCGAAGCCTTCGCCCTGCACCAGGCCTTGCTCGACAGCGCCGATGCCGAGCAACTCGACCCCCGCGTGCGCCGCCGCCTTGAAGCTGCCCGCGCATTGCCGGCCAGCCAACTGATCCACCTGACCGACGCGCGCCGCCGCTTGCAACAGCAACTGCTCGACGCGCTCGACGGCGCGATCCTGATCACCCCCACCGTCGCCCATGTCGCCCCGGCGTTGGCACCGCTTGAAGCCGACGACGAACTGTTTGTGAAAACCAACCTCGCCACCCTGCGCCTGACCATGCCCGGCAGCTTTCTCGACATGCCGGGCGTGAGCTTGCCCAGCGGCCGCGATGCCCAGGGCCTGCCCACCGGGCTGCTGCTCAGTGCCCCGACGGGAGAAGACGCGCGGCTGTTGCGCGCGGCCTTGTCCGTCGAATCCGTACTTAACATTTAAGGAGACACACCATGGCAAAAGACATCCTCTGTGCATTTGGCGTCGACGTCGACGCCGTCGCCGGCTGGCTCGGTTCCTACGGCGGCGAAGACTCGCCCGACGACATCTCCCGTGGCCTGTTTGCCGGTGAAATTGGCGCGCCGCGCCTGCTCAAACTGTTCGAACGCTACGGCCTGCGCACCACCTGGTTTATCCCCGGCCACTCGATGGAAACCTTCCCCGAGCAGATGAAGGCCGTGGCCGACGCCGGCCACGAAATCGGCGTGCATGGCTACAGCCACGAAAACCCGATTGCGATGACCGCCGAGCAGGAAGAGATCGTCCTCGATAAATCCATCGAACTGATCACCCAAGTCACCGGCAAGCGCCCCACCGGCTACGTCGCACCGTGGTGGGAGTTCAGCAAGGTCACCAACGAGCTGCTGCTGAAAAAAGGCATCAAGTACGACCACAGCCTGATGCACAACGACTTCCACCCCTACTACGTGCGCAAGGGCGACAGCTGGACCAAGATCGACTACAGCCAGCACCCCGACACCTGGATGAAGCCCTTGGTTCGCGGCGAAGAAACCGACCTGGTGGAGATCCCGGCCAACTGGTACCTCGACGACCTGCCGCCGATGATGTTCATCAAGAAAGCCCCCAACAGCCACGGCTTCGTCAACCCGCGTCACCTGGAAGAAATGTGGCGCGACCAGTTCGACTGGGTTTACCGCGAGCACGAACACGCGGTGTTCACCATGACCATCCACCCCGACGTGTCCGGCCGCCCGCAAGTGCTGTTGATGCTCGAGCGCTTGATCGAACACATCCAGAGCCATGCCGGCGTGCGTTTCGTCACCTTCGACGAAATCGCCGACGACTTTATCCGCCGCCAACCGCGTACCTGATCCCAACCCAAGCAGCCCCCACCTCCCGAGGCGCGATTATGTCCATCTACAACAAGCTTGACCTGACTGGCTGGAAACCCCGGCAACTGACGTCCCAGGAAGTACGCTTCGCCACCTGGATCGCGTTTTTCGCCTGGGTGTTTGCGGTGTATGACTTCATCCTGTTCGGCACCTTGCTGCCGGAGATCGGCCGGCACTTTGGCTGGGGTGAGGTGGAACAAGCTGAAATCGCGACCTGGGTGGCGGTGGGTACCGCCGTCGTCGCCTTGGCCATCGGGCCGATCGTCGACAAGCTGGGGCGGCGCAAAGGGATTATTTTCACCGTGGCCGGTTCCGCGCTGTGCTCGGCGCTGACCGCCATCGGCGGGGCGTGGGGCAAGTCGCCGCTGATTCTGATCCGTTCGCTGGGTGGCCTGGGATATGCCGAAGAAACCGTCAACGCCACCTATCTGACCGAGTTGTATGGTGCGTCAGAAGACCCGCGACTGACCAAGCGTCGCGGCTTCATCTACAGCCTGGTGCAGGGCGGCTGGCCGGTCGGTGCGTTGATCGCCGCCGGTTTGACCGCGCTGTTGCTGCCAATCATTGGTTGGCAGGGTTGCTTCATCTTCGCCGCGATCCCGGCGGTGGTGATCGCGATCATGGCGCGCAAGCTCAAGGAGAGCCCGCAGTTCCAGATCCACCAGCGCATCAGCGAGCTGCGTAAAAGCGGCGCGGTGAAAGAAGCGCAAAACGTTGCCGTGACCTACGGCGTGGACTACGACGAACACAGCAAGGCCGGCCTCAAGGCGGCCTTCCGTGGCCCGGCCCGTCGCGCCACGTTGGTGATCGGCGCTGCGCTGCTGCTCAACTGGGCAGCGATCCAGGTGTTCAGCGTGCTCGGCACCTCGGTGATCGTCAGCGTGCACCACATCTCGTTCGAGAACTCGCTGATCATCCTCGTGCTGTCCAACCTGGTGGGTTACTGCGGCTACCTCAGCCACGGCTGGATGGGCGACAAGATCGGCCGTCGCAATGTGATCGGCCTGGGTTGGATGCTCGGCGGCCTGGCGTTTGCCGGCATGCTGTTTGGCCCGAGCAATATGCCGATGGTGGTCGGGCTGTACAGCCTGGGCCTGTTCTTCCTGATCGGGCCATACTCGGCGGCGCTGTTCTTCATCAGTGAAAGTTTCCCCACCAGCATCCGCGCCACCGGCGGCGCGATCATCCATGCCATGGGCCCGATTGGTGCCGTGGTCGCGGGCTTTGGTGCGACCCAGGTGTTGTCCGCCGGCAGTGACTGGCAGACCGCCGCGCTGTGGTTCGGCGCGCTGCCGTGCTTCTTGTCCGGCGCGCTGATGTTTGCCGCACGCCATGTGCGTCCGGAAACCATTCAGTAAGGAGTGTTTGATGAGCCGTAAAGTTGCCTTGATTACCGGTGCCGCCAGCGGCATCGGCCAAGCCCTCGCCGTGGCCTATGCCCGCAGCGGTGTGGCGGTGGTGGGCGGGTATTATCCGGCTGATCCTCACGACCCGAGCACCACCGTGTCACAGGTGGAAGAGGCGGGGGGCGAGTGCCTGATGTTACCGCTGGACGTGGGCGATACCGCCTCGGTGGATGCCCTGGCCGAACAGGCGATACAGCATTTCGGCCGGCTGGATTATGCAGTGGCCAACGCCGGTTTGCTGCGTCGTGCGCCGCTGCTGGAGATGACCGATGAGCGGTGGAACGAGATGCTCAATGTCGACCTGACGGGGGTGATGCGCACCTTCCGCGCGGCGACGCGGCATATGAACGAAGGCGGCGCGCTGGTGGCGATCTCTTCGATTGCCGGCGGCGTATATGGCTGGCAGGAACACAGCCATTACGCAGCGGCCAAGGCTGGTGTGCCGGGGTTATGCCGCTCGCTGGCGGTGGAGTTGGCGCCCCTGGGCATTCGTTGCAATGCGGTGATCCCGGGGTTGATCGAAACACCGCAATCGCTGGATGCAAAGAACTCCCTCGGCCCGGAAGGCCTGGCCAAGGCCGCGCGCGCGATTCCGCTGGGGCGGGTAGGGCGCGCGGATGAAGTGGCGTCGCTGGTGCAGTTCTTGACCAGTGATGCGTCGAGTTATTTGACCGGGCAGAGCATCATCATCGATGGCGGCCTCACCGTTCGCTGGCCTGACTGACTGATGTACTTGATCCAAATGTGGGAGGGGGCTTGCCCCCGATGGCGGTGGTTCAGTTAGCCCATCTGTGACTGACCCACTGCCATCGGGGCATGGGTATCTACACAACTTTTCAGCCCCTGACAAATCTCCCTGTGGCGAGCGGGCTTGTCCCGCGTTGGGCTGCGTAGCAGCCCCAGTAAAGCAGAATGCGGTGTGTCAGAAACTCCATAGCGGCTGTTTTGGGGCCGCTACGCGGCCCAACGCGGGACAAGCCCGCTCGCCACAGGGGAACTCGCCAGTCTCTGAAAATTGTGTAGATACCTATGACCATCGGGGGCAAGCCCCCTCCCACATTGGAAGTGGATTTTTTCAGGAGTTTTTGCATGAACCAACTGACCAACCGCCGCGCCGTGATCACCGGCGCCGGCAGCGGCATCGGTGCCGCCATCGCCCGCGCCTACGCCGTTGAAGGCGCGCGTCTGTTATTGGCCGACCGTCACGCCGCCAGCCTCGCCGAAACCGCGATCACCTGCCGTAACCTGGGCGCCGAAGTGGTCGAGTGCGTGGCCGATGTGGGCACTGTCGAAGGCGCCCAGGCCAGTGTCGACCGTTGTGTCGAACACTTCGGCGGCATCGATATCCTGGTCAACAATGCCGGGATGCTCACCCAGGCGCGGTGCGTCGACCTGTCCATCGACATGTGGAACGACATGCTGCGCGTCGACCTCACCAGCGTGTTCGTCGCCAGCCAACGTGCCTTGCCCCATATGCTCGCGCAGCGTTGGGGACGGATCATCAACGTGGCTTCGCAGCTGGGCATCAAGGGCGGCGCCGAACTGACTCACTACGCGGCCGCCAAGTCCGGGGTGATCGGCTTTACCAAATCCCTGGCCTTGGAAGTGGCCAAGGACAACGTGCTGGTCAACGCCATCGCCCCCGGCCCGATCGAGACGCCGTTAGTGGGCGGTATCAGTGACGATTGGAAGCGCGCCAAGGCCAAGGAGCTGCCCTTGGGGCGCTTCGGCCTGGCGGACGAAGTGGCGCCCACCGCCGTGCTGTTGGCCACCGAGCCGGGCGGCAACCTGTTCGTCGGCCAGACCCTGGGCCCGAACTCGGGCGATGTCATGCCATGAGTGAGGTGTAGCCATGTGCGGACTCTGCGGATTGCTCGGCGAAGACCTGCACTGGAGCGACCCCCTGGGCGATGAACTGCCCCGGCGCCGCGAACGCCTGCGCCGCATCGCCGCGATCAACCAGGTGCTGGCGGTGTTCCGCCTCAAGGTCGAAGACTTCCAGGGCGCGTCCTATCTGCTGTTGGGCGCCACCGGCAAACAGGAACTGGCGAGCGGACTGGATCAACTCTGGCAGGCCGCCGAGACCATGCTCGGCCGGCCGCTGGATCCCCTCGACCCGCGTCTACTTGACCACCTGGAAAACACCCCACTGTCGGAGCGGAGGTAAATATGAGCATTGCTCTAAATGTCATCACCGGCTTTCTCGGCAGCGGCAAAACCGCCTTGCTCCAGCGCCTGCTGCAAGGCGAAAGCCTGGGCGACACGGCACTGCTGATCAACGAATTCGGCGACATCGGCATCGATCATCTGCTGGTGGAAGAAGTCGCGCCGAACACCGTGCTGCTGCCCAGCGGCTGCATTTGCTGCTCCATCCGTGGCGAGCTCAAGGACGCGTTGCTCGGTCTGTTGCAACGCCGCGAGCGTGGTGAAATCCCCGCGTTCAAACGGGTGATCCTCGAGACCACCGGCCTGGCCGATCCGGCGCCGATCCTCGCGACCTTGAACAACGACGTGCAACTGCGCGGGCGTTTTCATATCGGCCTGGTGGTGACGCTGGTCGACGCCAGCCACGCCGCGTTGCAAGAGCGCCTGCACCCGGAATGGCTGGCCCAGGTTGCGGCGGCAGACCGTCTGCTGCTGAGCAAGACTGACCTTGTGGATGACTGCGAACCGCTGCGTGCGCACCTGCAGGCGCTTAACGCCGGTACGCCGATCCTCGATACCCACGCCATCCACAGCGGCGACCAACTGTTGCTCGGTGAAGGCCTGCGCAGTGCCGAACCCGCCATGGAAGTCAGCCGCTGGCAATTGCATCGGACCACCAGCGCCAGCCACGGAGCGGCCCAAGTGTGCAGCATGACCTTCGACCAGCCGCTGGACTGGGTCGGCTTCGGGGTGTGGTTGTCGATGCTGTTAAGATGCCATGGCGAACGAATCCTTCGCGTCAAAGGACTGCTCAACGTGAACGCCAGTAACGCCCCCATCGTCATTCATGGCGTGCAGCATTGCCTGCATGCCCCGGTTCATCTGCCTGCGTGGCCTGGCACCGACCGGCAATCGCGCCTGGTGTTTATCCTGCGTGGCCTTGACCCCGCGCTGCTGCGGCGTTCCTTTGAGGTGTTCTCACGGCGGTTCGCCGGATGATCACCTTACGTGTGCTCGGCACCTCGGTCACCTTGCTCGAATGCCTGCGCGTGCGCGCCGAACAGGAACTGGGGATTCGCCTGGTGTACCAGGTGCACGACGTCGAACAGGCCCAGCGCATCGCGGTGATGCAGCCCGACAGTTATGACCTGTACGACCAATGGTTTCACAACGTCGACTTCGTGTGGCCGGCCCGGGCGATCCAGCCCATCGACACGCGGCGTATCGCGCTGTGGCACGAGATCAACGACCTGCCCAAGCGCGGTCGGCTGTCGCCCACCGACCGCCTGGGCAGCGGCAGCGTGCCCAGCGAGCGTTTGTTCGTGCAGCACGACGGCAGCCTCGGCAGCGCCGTCACCGAACGCATCAGCATGCTGCCGCTGACCCACAATGCCGACAGCTTCGCCTATCGCCCCGAGCGTCTGCCCGAGGGTTTTTGCCATGGTAACGAAAGCTGGGGCTGGTTGCTGGACCCGGCCTGGCGCGCACGCACGGCCCTGCAGAGCGATGCTGCCATCGGCGCCCTGGATGCTGCGCTGGCCGTGCAGGGCGCGGGGCTGGCGCGCTTCAACGACATCGGCAATATGAGCATCGAAGAGATCGACGTGCTCGCCGATATTCTGGTGCGCAAACAGAAGGAAGGGCATTTCGCTGCGTTCTGGTCCGACGATGAAGAGGCTGCGCAACTGATGCTCAGCCCAAGCATCGATATTCAGAGCCTGTGGTCGCCGACCTTGATGCGCCTGCACCGCGCCGGGGTGAAATACCGCCTGGCGGTGCCCAGCGAAGGCTATCGCGCTTGGTTCGGCGGCTTGTCATTGTCGCGCCATGCCCAGGGCCCGGTGCTGGATGCGGCGTACGCGTACCTCAATTGGTGGCTGTCCGGCTGGCCGGGCGCGGTGATGGCGCGTCAGGGTTATTACATCGGCAACCCCGCGCGCAGCCGTGATCACCTCAGCAGTGCCGAGTGGGATTACTGGTACGCCGGCAAGCCTGCTCGAGAGGAGTTGCTCGGCAGCGATGGGTTGCCTTTGATCGATATCGGCGAGGTGCGCGACGGCGGCTCCTATGAACAGCGCATGGGGCATATCGCGGTGTGGAACTCCGTCATGGATGAGCACAACTATCTGGTGCGGCGTTGGGGGGACTTCATGCGCGCCCGCGGCTGATAGCGGATATGGCCAACCGGTTGTCGCCAATAAAATGACAGTGGAAACCCCGGTTTTATTCGGTGCACTTGTGCGTTGTCCCAGCTAATCTGCTAAAACAAAATTTCTAGTCTAAATAGATGTTTTTTTGACGGCGGGTCTGGGCGCAGGGACTGCACATGACTAAGGGACGCGGCGGCAGAGAGCGGCGAACGCGGCCAGAGGGCACAGCCATGACATGGCGCCATACCTTTCAAACCCGCATCGCCGGGGTGCTGGCGCTGTTGTTGCTGGTGGTGGTCGCCGCAACCTATTTCGCCGTCAAGAGCGCCACCACCCGTGCGGTGGAAAACCAGGCACAAGTCCAACTGAAAACCGGGACCCAGGTATTCGAGCGTCTGCTGGACCTGCGTGGGCGGCGCCTGCAATACGGGCTGGCCTGGCTCACCGGCGATGGTCCGTTCAAGCAGGCCGTGGCCGAGGGCAAGCCCGCGCCGATCCTGGCGGCACTGCGTCGGCACGGCACCGGGATCCGTTCCAGCGAGGTGTTTGTGCTGGGCCTGGATGGCAAGGTCATGGTCAGCACATTACCCATCCTCACCCGTGGCCAGCGTTTCCCCTATGACGCCGCCTTGCGCCATGCGCGGCGCAATGGCCTGCAAATGTTGATCGTGGCCCTGGACGGGCGGCCTTACTTGCTGGTGCAGGATGAAGTGCGCGACCCGTTGCCCATCGCGCGTATCGTGATGGGCTTCGCCATGGACCAACTGTTCGCCAATGAACTGCGCTCCATGAGCAACCTGGAAGTGTCGTTTCTCAGTGTGCAGGACGGCACGCCCGGCCCGCTGTTCAGCACCCAGCCCGCTACATACCAGGCCACCGCCCTCAGCCTGCTGCGCGACGCACCGCTCAACCCTGAGGCGCAGATCCATGTGTTTCACGGTCAGCGCGTGCTCAGCCGAGTGCTTGCGTTGGCCAACACCGGCGACGGGGATGAAGTGCGCGTATTGCTGCAAAGCCCGCTGGACCATGCGCTGGAATCCTTTGCGCCGCTGGACCGGCAGTTCCTCGGGATTGCCCTGGCGGTGCTGGTGGTGTCATTGGCCGGTGCGTTGTTCCTGGCGCGACGTGTATCGCGCCCGCTCAACGCCTTGGTCGAGGCGGCCGGGCGTATCGGTGCGGGTGATTACCGCACGCCGGTGCGGGTACGCAGCCACGATGAGTTCGGTTTGCTGGCCCGCGCCTTCAATGCCATGCAAAGCGGCATCGCCGTGCGCGAACGGCAACTGGCCCATAACGCCCTGCATGATTCCCTCACCGGCCTGCCGAACCGAGCCCTGGCCATGGAGCGCCTGGGCAGTGCGATCAGTGCGCGGCGGCCGGTGGTGTTGCTGTACCTGGGGATCGAGAACTACCGGGTGATCAATGAGGGCTTCGGTCCCGAGGGCGTGGATGAAATGCTGCGCGAAGCCAGCCGCTGCCTGTCCATGAGCCTGCTGGCCAGCGACACGGCGGCGCGCATCACCGGCAGCGAGTTCCTGCTGTTACTGGAAAACACCGAGATCGACCGCGCCGTGGCCCGCGCCGACCGTCTCTACGGGCTGCTTACCGAACCCCAGCACATCGGCAATGATGAGGTGCGCCACGAAGTCAGCATCGGCATCGCCGCTTATCCCGCTGACGGCCAGCAGGTTGAAGAACTGATCAGCCGTGCCGCCATCGCCCGGCACGATGCGGCGACACTGCCGGGCTATCTGCAGATCTACCAGCAGGACCGCGACCTCGCCCACCAGCGCCAGATCACCCTGATCCGCGACCTGCGCCGGGCCGCCGTCGAGGGCGAGTTGCACCTCTGCTACCAGCCCAAACTCGACCTCAAGCACGGCCATGTGTGCCAGGCCGAAGCCTTGCTGCGCTGGCAGCATCCCACCCTGGGGCTGGTGTCGCCTGCCGAATTCATCCCCCTGGCCGAGCGCACCGGCAGCATGGGCGGCCTGACCCAATGGGTGATCGAAGAAGCCATCCGCCAGATCGGCGAGTGGGCACAACGGGGCATGCACATCCAGTTGTCGGTGAACATCTCGGTGGATGACCTGGCCGACGATGACCTGGCGATCCGCGTCACCACCCTGCTGATGCAATACGGTGTGCTGGCCCAGCAGCTGATTTTCGAGATCACCGAAAGCGCGATCATGCACAACCCGCAACAAGCCTTGAGCGTGCTGGAGCAACTGCGCGGATGCGGCATCAGCCTGTCGGTGGACGACTTCGGCACCGGTTATTCGTCGCTGGCGCAACTGCAGCGACTGCCGGTGCAGGAGTTGAAGATCGACCAATCCTTCGTGCGCAACCTCGACAGCACCAGCGGTGACGGCGTGATCGTGCGTTCGACCATCGAAATGAGCCACAACCTGGGGCTCAAGGTGGTGGCCGAGGGCGTGGAATTCGAACCCAGCCTCAAGCTGCTCAAGCAGTGGAGCTGCGACACCGCCCAGGGCTACCTGATCAGCCGGCCGTTGAACGCCATGGCGTTTGAAAGGTGGATGCGCCGAGAGCGCACACCGGTCGACGGTTAAAACAACCCGGCGCGCCTCAGTTGCGGGATATTCAGTCGGCCCAATGGGCCGCGGCTGCCTAATTGATCATCCATTGCGTTGATCGCGTTTTGATAGTCACCCCTCAACGCGTCCGGAATGCACTTGAACCCGCCTTTGGCGTAATCGCGAACAATTTCAATCTTGATGTGCGGTGCGATGCTGTTCGTCAAGTGCCGCTTGAACATCAACCCGAAGTCCACGGGCACAATTTTCCCTTCGGCGGTTTTCTTGAAATTTTCCGGTGCAGGATCGCCCATCATGAAGTCGAGCTTGAAGAGGTCCCGCACGGCCTCTTTAACCTCTTCCTGTGTGGGTGTTTGGCCGGCGATGTAGGGCATGTTCAGTTTGCCGCCGTCCAGGAACGCCGCCTGGGTACGGCTATCGGTTGCCCTCAGGTAGCCGTTGCACATGTTCAGTTCATGCTTGATGGCTTTGGGGTCGAACTCATTGAAGGTCTTGATGGCCCGGTCTGCGCACCGTTCTACCTTGCCTCTGGAGCCTGCCTCGATAGAGGGCCCGTGGTGGTTGAGTCCCGAGGAGCGCGAGGGCGGCAAGGAGTGCATTTGGAGGGGGGGGGTAGTGAAGTTTAGTAATAATGGGGAAACTGGCATTGGATGTACTCACTCTAGGTTGTCCTGGCCCTGAGTGGTGCGGTGTGAGCAAAATCAGCGTAGGACTGGCGCATTACCAGCGTTGGCCAGTGTCTTAAATGGCAGTGGGAAAAATTCACGCGTTCAGAGTGTGCGAGCACATCGATCTCCAGCGCCTGCGCTGCAAGCTGATCGAGCACGGATGAAAAATGTGGGAGGGGGCTTGGTCATGAAAAAGGCGGCTACCCAGAAGGTAGCCGCCTTTGTTTTACCGCCAGTCTTGCTTAATCCGGCAGTTTAAACGCCATCACGTAGTCACCCTGCTTGGTCCCCAGGGAACCATGACCGCCCGCCACGACCAGCACGTACTGCTTGCCGTCCTTGCCGGTGTAGGTCATCGGTGTGGTTTGCGCGCCGGCTGGCAGGCGGCCTTCCCACAGCTGCTTGCCGTTTTTCACGTCGTACGCACGCAGGTATTGGTCGAGGGTACCGCTGAGGAAGGACACGCCACCGGCTGTCGTGAAGGTGCCGCCCAGGCTCGGTACGCCCATGCTCAGGGGGATCGGAACCGGCGAGCTGTCACGCACGGTGCCGTTCTTGTGCATCCAGATGGTTTTGTGGGTGGTCAGGTCGACCGCCGCCACATAACCCCAGGCCGGAGCCTGGCACGGCAGGCCCATTGGCGAGAGCATGGCTTCGAGGATCACACCGTACGGCGCGCCTTTGTTCGGCTGCACGCCTTCGGTTTCGCTGACCCGTGGGCCTTGCTTGGCGATGTCGGCAGCCGGGATCAGTTTGGATTTGAACGCCATGTAGCTAGGGTTCACAAACGCGATCTGGCGTACCGGGTCGACGGAAATGCCACCCCAGTCGAATACGCCGAAGTTGCCTGGGTAAACGATCGAACCTTGCAGCGAAGGCGGGGTGAACGCCCCGTCGTAGCGCATGGATTTGAAATCGATGCGGCACAGCATCTGGTCGAACGGGGTCACGCCCCACATGTCACGCTCTTTGAGCGGCGGTGGCATGAAGTTCAGGTCGGACTTCGGCTGGGTCGGCGAGGTGTGGTCGCCGGCGACAGCGCCTTGCGGCACGGCCACTTCGTGGATCGGCACGACCGGCTGGCCGGTGGCGCGGTCCAGTACGTAGATGCTGCCTTGCTTGGTCGACGCCATTACCGCCTGCTTCACGCCGGCGTCGGTCTTGATGTCGATCAGCGACGGCTGGCCACCCACGTCCATGTCCCACAGGTCATGGTGAGTGAACTGGAAGGTCCACTTCACGTGGCCGCTGTCGATGTCCAGGGCGGTCAGGCCGGCGCTGTATTTTTCCGAATCTTCGGTACGGTCGCCGCCGTATTGGTCGGGCATCTGGTTGCCCATCGGCAGGTAGAGCATGCCGAGTTTTTCATCCACGGCGAACATGGACCACATGTTCGGCGAGTTACGGGTGTAGGTCTTGCCCTCGGCCAACGGGGTGGTGTCGTCCGGGTTGCCGCTGTCCCAGTTCCACACCAGTTTGCCGGTGTGCACGTCGAACGCGCGGATCACGCCGCTAGGCTCGTCGGTGGAGACGTTGTCGGTCACGTGGCCGCCGATCACCACCAGGTTCTTGGTCACGGCCGGTGGCGAAGTGGAGTAGTAACCGCCTGGGGCGAAGCTGCCGATATTGGCACGCAGGTCGACCTGGCCTTTGTCGCCGAAGTCTTCGCACATCTTGCCGGTGTCGGCGTTCAGGGCGATCAGGCGGGTGTCGGCGGTCGGTACGAAGATGCGCTTAGGGCAGGCATTCGGCGCGGCGGCCGGGCTGGCGCTGCCGGTCGGGCTCTGCTCGGAGGCGTAGGCGGCGTCATCGTGATACGACACGCCACGGCAGGTCATGTGCGCCCAACCCTTGAAGTTCTCGGCACCCTGGCTGCTGATCTTCGGATCGAAGCGCCAGATTTCCTTGCCGGTGTCCGGGTCCAGGGCGATCACCTGGCTGTGCGGCGTGCACACGTAGAGCATGCCGTTGACTTTCAGCGGGGTGTTTTCCGCAGTGGTCTCGCCTGGATCGTTCGGGCCAGGGATGTCGCCGGTGCGATAGGTCCACGCCGGTACCAGCTTGTGCGCGTTTTCCGGGGTGATCTGCGCCAGCGGCGAGTAACGATCACCGAAGGACGAGCGACCGTAGGAGTTCCAGTCGCCATCCGCCTGGGACGGTGCGGCGCTGGCCATGCCCGGTACCGCGTCGCGGTCCAGTTGGCCTTTGATCTCACCAGGGTTGGTGAATTGGCTGGCGAGGGCAGCAGCGCCGGCCAGCACCACGGCCACGCTCAGCGCGCCGGTGCCCAGCGGGGCAGGTTCGCCACGCAGCAACGGACGGCGAAACCACGGGAGCAGCATGACGATGCCCAGGGCGAACAGCAGCGCCAGGCGCGGCACCAACTGCCACCAATCCAGGCCGACTTCCCACAGGGCCCACACGGTGCTGGCAAACAGCACCAGTGCGTACAGGCCCAGCGCGGCGCGACGGGTGGCCAGCAGCAACAGGCCGGTCAGGGTGATGCCGATACCGGCCAGCAGGTAATACAACGACCCGCCGAGCAGGCTCAGCTTGATACCACCGGCCAGCAAGGCCAGCCCCATGATCAGCAGCAAGACGCCTAGCAGCCTGGGCAGCAGGCGGCTTGGACTTGAAGCACCGTCAGTGCTCATAGTTGTGTTTCTCCGTTACGTTGGAATTATGTATCCCCGTGTTTCTTCACTGTAGATGACGATTCGGCACGGGCTTGGTTCAGCGTTAATTACGTTTTTCTGGGGATAACGGCGTTATCCACAGGCGGGCGATTTATTCCCAGGCGCGGGGCGGCGTAAGACAGCGCTGTCTTTAAATGTAGGAATAATCAGCAAAATGGGGTCGGCCGGGGGAGTGAAACGTTTCAGGTTATTGCCGACAAGGATAAAGCGCTGGCGCACCAAGAGAAAGCACGAATCTCAAGATGCATCATTTCAGATTTGGTAACAGTGACAGATCGTCGCTGCCAAATAAGGGTAGGAGGGGGCAAGCCTCCTCCCACAGGGGAATTTTGGTGTTTTTTAGAACGTGGTGCGGATGCCGAATTGCACACTGCGGCCCGGTGCCGGCGCAATATCACGCAGGATTGAGCTGGCATAGCGTACGGTCTGGTTAGTCAGATTTTCGCCATTCACGAACGCCAGCCACTGGCTGCCGCCCACATTGAAGTGATAACCCGCGCTCGCGCCCAAGGTGGTGTAGCCATCGGTGCCGCTTTCGTTATCCGGCACACGCCCTTGGCCGGCGGCGTGCTCGACGTCGATGCGCGCCTGCCAGCGATCCAGTTCCCACAGCAAGCCGCTGTTCAAGCGCAGCGGTGCTATGCGCGGCAAGGCTTCGCCGGTGTCGAGGTTGGTGGCGCGGGTGTAGTCGCCCGACAGTTCCAGTGCGAACTTGCCGTAGGCACTTTCCCCGAGCTTCCAGTGATCCTGGGCCTCGAAGCCGGCGAAACGGGCGCGCACGCCGGAATATTCGTACTCAGGGATGCCGTCCGCGTCCTCTCCACCTTCATCGTTCAGCGTACGACCCGTGCCCAGCAAGCCGATGTAATTGGAGAAGTGGCTGTAGAACACACCCAAGCTGCCCTTGTGGGTGCCCGTGTCAAAACGCAGGGCCAAGTCGCTGGACACGGCTTTTTCTTTCTTCAGGTTGGCGTCGCCCAGCTCATAGGTGCCGGTGGCGACGTGGGCGCCGTTGGCGTACAGCTCGTAGAAGGTCGGCGCGCGCTCGGTGTAGCCCAGGGTCGCGGCCACCGACCAGATCGGCGTAAGGGTGTACACCGCGCCCGACGACAGGCTGCCGGCGGTGAAGTCATTGCGCTTGTCGGCGCCGGCGAAGCGTTCGTTGCCCTTAGCGTCGGGGTCGATGCTGGTGTGTTCCAGGCGCCCGCCGAGGCTGAGTTTCAGGCGTTCGGTGGCGTGCATTTCTTCGAGGATAAACAGCGCGCCGGCATTGGTGTCGGTCTGCGGCACGAAGGCCTCCTCACCGAGGGCCGAGAACTCGTTGCGGGTCACCTGCGCCCCGACTACGCCGTCGAACGGGCCGATAGGCTGGTGGCGCGCTTCAACCCGTGCTTCATAGCCCTTGTTCTTGAAGATCGTGCCGGTTTCGCCGCCTTCGATTTCACGGTGTTCGTAGTCGGTGTAGCCCGCGTCGACTTTTACCGAGGTAAACGGGCCTTGCAGGTTGCGGATTTCGGATGCAAACGCATAGTGATCCTGCTGCATGCGGATGCGTACATCCTGCTCGGCGGGGGAGCCGTAGTTGCTGTCGTAGTTGCTGTAGGACAGCCCCGCGTAACCGTCGTCCCAGGTGTAGGAACCGCCCACCGCGCCGCCGTCCTGGCGCCCGTCGCTGTTGCCCAGGCGCCCGTTTTTGCCGGGGGCGTCATCGCTTGCCGGGGCGTGGCGGCTGCGGGCCTGGCCGGGGATTTTCAGGTCGTTGAATTCCCGCGCGTTGGCGTCCAGGTGCAAGGCGAAGGTGCCGTTGCCGGCTTCCAGTTTGCCCGCGCTGCTGCGTGTGGTGTCGGCGCCGCCGTAGCGCAGTTCGCCCGCACCATGGATACCTTCGATGGCTTCGGTGGGAATGCGGTTGTCGAAGGTGTTGACCACACCGCCGATGGCGCTGCCGCCGTACAACAGCGCCGCCGGGCCGCGCACGATTTCAATGCGTTCGACGTTGACCGGGTCCAGCGGCACCGCGTGGTCGTAGGACAGTGACGACGCATCCAGCGCGCCCACGCCATTGCGCAGGACGCGAATGCGGTCGCCGTCCTGGCCACGGATGATCGGCCGGCTGGCGCCCGGGCCAAAGTACGAAGACGACACGCCCGGCTGCTTGTTCAGGGTTTCGCCGAGGCTGCCTTTTTGTTGCAGGGTCAGGTCATCGCCTTCGAGCACGGTGGTCGGCGATGCGAGTTGCTCGCTGCCCAGCGGGTTGCCGGTGATGACTTGGGGTTGCAGTTCGAGGGCGTGGGCTTCGGAGCAGATCAACAGGGCGGCGGCGAGCGGGGTCAGGCGCCACAGGGAGGAGAGGGACATCGGCACATTCCTTGGCAAAACGGCAAAAAGATTTGAAAGTAATGGTTACAATATAACATCTCTTTTTCGTGGGCCACGGGAACTTTTTATAACTGAGCGAGCGGGGTGATAAGGTGTGCGCCTTCGTGAGCACTTTTTTCATAGGCCCGGCATGACCGCAACAAGCAACGATCCCCTCCACGGCGTAACCCTGCAGCACGTCCTCACCACCCTGGTGGAACACTACGAATGGGAAGGCCTCGCCGAGCGCATTGATGTCCGCTGTTTCAAGAGCGACCCCAGCATCAAGTCGAGCCTGACATTCCTGCGCAAAACACCGTGGGCACGGGAGAAAGTCGAAGGGTTGTACGTGAAGCTGATGCGCACCAAACGCCCGCTGGACTGAGCCCATGAAGCGGTATGTGGCGGCAGCGGCGCTGGCCGGTTGGGTTGGGTTGGCGATTCAGCAGTACCTGATTTTCTATTCGCGCTGGGACGCCGGCGCCAGCCTGCTGGGCGGGCTGATCAACTTTTTCAGTTTTTTCACGGTGCTGACCAACACCCTGGCGGCGGTGGTGTTGAGCTATGCGTGGGTGAAGCGCGACTCAGCGGCCAAACGGTTCTTCCTCGCCCCCAGTGTCAGCAGTGGCATTGCGGTGAGCATCGTCGTGGTGGGCCTGGCCTACAGCCTGTTGCTGCGGCATTTGTGGCAGCCCGAAGGCTTTCAATTGATCGCCGACGAATTACTGCACGACGTGATGCCGGTACTGTTCTTGATCTATTGGTGGCGGTGCGTGCCCAAGGGCACCCTGCGCCTCAAACACATCGGCGCGTGGGTGATCTACCCGCTGGTGTACTTCGCCTATGCGCTGCTGCGCGGGGATTTGCTCGGGCAGTATCAATACCCGTTCATCGACGTCGGCACCCTCGGTTATCCACAGGTGTTTGTGAATGCCGGGGGCATTCTGGCGGGGTTTGTGCTGGTTGCACTGGCTGTGGTGGGGCTGGATAAGCTCATCAAACCCCGCGCCTGATTGACTCTTTCCTTACCCCTCCTGGGCGCGCACCGTCTCGTCGAACGGTTGCGCGCTTCCTCTCGAGCTCTTCAATTCATTAGTTAATCTTTTCACATAAATACTCTGGTTTTTCAGGTGATGTAATCATTTTCCTGAAGTTTGTTTATGCATAAAACCCTCTCGTTAAACTTCGTGTAATCCGATTCTTACAGATGCATTTAAAGTTTTAGCTGGTCATCGTAATTTTCCTACATTTCTTGGTGTTGCAGGCTACGAAATTAAATGAATTAGCCGACTTAACTTCTAAAAGTTGAACTGGATAATCGCCGGGCACCAAATGAGCTGAGTTGCAATGCAAGTAATTGGAAAAAAGGTAGGACGTTCTGCGTGCTAAGGCGGCGGAATGACTAAATGACGTTTATTACTATGTGAGCCTCTATACATGAAAGCTAAAATGAACACCGTGCTGTTATCTATCGGGCTGTTGGTAGGGTCGATGTCTGTTGCTCAGGCTGCGGATGGAACGATCACGTTTTTGGGCTCGGTCCATTCCGGAGCCTGCTCCATCAAGCCTGACTCCGTCGATCAAACCATTCCCCTTGGCGCGATCGCCAAGCATCAACTGCAGACGGGAGGGAAGTCCGAGCCTCGGCGCGTGCTGATTGAACTCGAAGGTTGCGATCTGGCCGGCCTCACCGATAACACCGTGACCACCACTTTCACGGGTGCGCCTTCCAGCGTCGTGCCGGGTGCGCTGGGCACCGTCGGTAGCGCGGGCAATGTGGGCATCATGATGACCCATGGCAGCCAACCCGTTCAGTTGGGTGTGGCTACCACCCCGCAGGTCATTGCCGCCGGTGATAACACGCTGGAGTTCGGTGCCTATGTGCAAGGCGCTGCTACGGGCGACATCGTACCGGGCGATTTCAGCGCGGTGACCAATTTCACCTTGGCTTATCAGTAAGCTTTTTCCCCCGCCACCCAGCGTGGCGGGGGAGGCTGGTGGAGGCATAGGTGAAAACATTCATAAGTCTCGCTATTACCTCTTCATTGACGATGTTCATCAGCCCTTGGGTGGCTGCCCAGGTGCCTGCGCAAGGTGATGGGCTCGTCACGCTGGGAGGAGAGGTTGTTGACTCGGCCTGTGGGCTGGAATTGGTCAGTGTCGATCAAACCATCGATGTGGACCCCGAGCCCATTGGCCGGTTTTTGCGACGCGCCAGGGGAGGGGACCAATCCTTCCAGTTACGCCTGGTCAATTGTACGTTGAGTCGCACCGACCCGTTGCGCCCTGGGGTAACGCTGCCCGACTGGCAGCACCTACGGGTGACATTTGACGGCCCCACCGACAGAGGTGGTCGCTCTTTTGCGGTGTTTGGTGGCTCGCAAGGTGTTGCCCTCAATATCGAGGATTCCGTTGGCCAATTGAGTATTCCCGGTCAGCCGATGACGCCGCATCCATTGTCGGAAGGCGACATGACGCTTCACTTCACGCTTCATTTTGTTGGCAACGGATTGCCCATAGTGGCCGGAGCGCACCGTGCTGCAGTGCGGTTCAAGTTGGAATATTTCTGAACTTTGATGGGTTGCTTGCATGTTGAATACGGCGAAGGTCAAAAATACGCTGCGCTCGAACTTTTTCAGTGGGTTGATATTATTGCCGGCCACTGCGATGGCTGCCGGGGAAATTGAGTTTAATACGGACGTTCTTGATCTGAGTGATCGAACTAATATTGACTTGTCTCAGTTCGCGCGCAGCGGTTTTATTCTGCCTGGCACTTACTCGATGGTGGTGCAGATCAATAACCAGGCGATTGCCGAGCAATCAGTGGCTTTCTATCCTCCCGATAATGATCCTAAAGGCAGCCAGGCGTGTTTGTCGCCGGCCCTGGTGGGCCTGTTGGGCCTCAAGGCGTCGGGCGCTGCTGAACTCAAGTGGTGGAAAGGCAGCGACTGCCTGGATATAGAAAGCTTGCCGGGCATGGAGGTCGGTGGCGACCTGGCCACCTCCACGCTGAACATCAGCGTGCCCCAGGCCTACCTTGAATACAGCGCCATCAATTGGGATCCGCCTTCCCGTTGGGATGAGGGCGTGCCGGGGCTGCTGGTCGATTACAACATGACGGTGCAGTCCAGTTATCAGAAGAATGACGGCACCCGTAACAATCTCAGTGGTAACGGCACCCTGGGAGCGAATGCCGGGGCCTGGCGCTTGAGGGCGGACTGGCAGGCGCGTGTCGAAAAAGGCCTCAACAGCGGGTACGGGGACCAACAACAACTGGAGTGGAGTCGTTACTACGCTTATCGCGCAGTGCCTGCACTGAAGGCGCGCCTGACGGTGGGAGAGGACTACCTGTATTCGGACCTGTTTGACAGCTTCCGCTATACCGGCGCCTCTCTCATTTCGGATGCAAGCCAGCTGCCCCCCAACTTGCGTGGTTACGCGCCGGAAGTGGTAGGGGTCGCCAAAACAAATGCCAGGGTTGTTATCAGCCAGAAGGGCCGCGTGCTGTATGAAACGCTGGTCGCGGCAGGCCCGTATCGTATTCAGGACCTCAATGACGCCGTGAGCGGCACCCTGGATGTGCGGGTGGAAGAGCAGGATGGTTCGGTACACACCTTCCAGATCGATACGGCAGGCATTCCCTACCTGACGCGCCCTGGCCAGGTTCGTTACAAGCTGGCGGCGGGGCGACCCTCCGATCTTCAATATGGCGCCGATGGCAATGTTTTCGGTACCGGCGAGTTCTCCTGGGGCGTCAGCAATGGCTGGTCGCTGTTCGGCGGCGCTATCACCGATAACAACTACCGTGCGTTGTCTGTCGGGGTCGGTCGTGACCTGTTGGCGCTTGGAGCCGTATCGCTGGATGCCACTCAGTCCCACGCCAGTGTGTGGAATCAGACACTCTCGGGCAAATCCTACCGCCTTCAATATTCCAAGCACTTCGAGCAGTACGACAGCCAGGTGACGTTTGCCGGTTACCGGTTTTCCGAGAAAAACTACTTGAGCATGAGTGAGTACCTGGACGCTCGCCATTACGGGTTGAACGGCGAGCGCGGCGAAATCGATAACGTTGAGTTCATCGAGGGCTGGAAACCGATTGGCGACAGCAAGGCACTGTATACGGTGACGCTCAATAAGCAGTTTCGTGACCTTGGGACAACCGTCTACGCCAGTTACAACAGACAGACGTATTGGGGGCGCCCGGACACGCAGCGCTGGAACCTGTCGATGTCGCGCTACTTCAATGTGGGCTCCGTCAGGAACATGAGCCTGTCCCTGAACATGTACCGCAGTCAGGAGTACGCCTACAAGGATAACGGGATGGCACTGACGGTCAGCCTGCCATTGGGGCGCAGCGGCACACTGTCGATGGATGGGAGCAGGACCTCGGGCAAAGAGAGCTTTTCCACGCGTTACAGTGACCGCATCGATGAACGTAACAGCTACCAGCTCAGTGCCAGCGACAGCTCTGCCAGTGGTTATCTGAGCCACATTGGCGACCAGGCTGATATCGATCTCAGTGCCAGCACACAACAAGGCAATGGCAGAACCCTCAGTGCGTCTATTCGCGGTGGCGGCACGCTCACGCCCTACGGTGCGGCCCTGCACCGAACCAATGCCGTTGGCGGGACCCGCCTGATGCTCGACACCGGTGGGGTACCTGACGTGCCTGTGCGGGGTTACGGCGTGTCGACCCGCACCAATGCCTTCGGCAAAGCGGTGATCTCCGATATCAGCAGCTACCAGCGTACGGCCGCCAGTGTTGACCTGGAGAGCTTGCCGAGCAACGTCGAGGCCACTCAGTCGGTGACGCAACTGACACTCACCGACGGGGCCATTGGTTATCGATCGCTGGAAGTGATTGCCGGTGAAAAGGCCATGGCAGTCCTGCGCCTGCCGGATGGCAGTTCACCGCCTTTCGGCGCGACGGTGAAAAACATAAAACAGCAGGACACCGGAATTGTGAACGACGGCGGCGCCGTTTACCTGAGCGGCATCCAGGCCGGCGAGCAGATGATCGTCAGTTGGGGCGGCATCGACCAATGCCTGCTCACGCTGCCTGTGGTTTTGCCAGCCGACAGCTTGACCGATGCCCTGCAACTGTACTGCCAGAGTGTCGCCACTGATCAACCCTCACCCGAGCCAGCAGCGCTGACCGGGAAGCGCACCGATACGGAGAACACCGCCTCATGATGCTCAATACGCGCCCTACACTCCTGGTCTTCGCACTGCTGGCTCTGGGCCTCAACCCGAACGCTGACGCTGCGGTTGGCCTGGACCGGACCCGTGTGGTTTTTGATGGGGGCAAGGATGCCACCAGCGTGAACATTACCAATAACAACACCCAGTTGCCGTACCTCGCCCAGGGGTGGATCGAGGACGAGCAGGGTAACAAAATCACCTCGCCCTTGATCGTGCTGCCGCCGGTTCAACGCTTGGAGCCCGGTAAACAAAGCCAGGTGAAAGTCCAGGCGTTGCCGGCGGTCAAATCGTTGCCCCAGGATCGCGAGACCGTCTACTACTTCAACCTGCGGGAAATTCCGCCGCGCAGCGACAAATCCAACACCCTGCAAATTGCGCTGCAGACCCGTATCAAATTGTTTTACCGCCCGCAAGCCATCATGCCCAGCCAGCAGGACTTGGCCAATCCCTGGCAGGAAAAGCTCACCCTCACCCGGCAAGGTGACCGTTACCAGGTGAGTAACCCCACGCCTTACTACGTGTCCCTGGTGGACGCGCGCAGCAGCAAAGACGGCAAAACCGTGGCGGGCTTTGAACCGGTGATGATCCCGCCCAAGGGCACGCTGGCTTTGGGGCCAACGGCCAAGGCACTTGGCGAGGCCCCCTATCTGGCCTATGTGAACGATTACGGTGGACGCCCGCTCCTGGCGTTCACCTGCAGTGGCGAGACTTGCACGGTGAACGCGCAAGTCTCATCGCCTAATGAGTAGCGTCTGCTGCGGGAGAAGGCCATGAAGTCGCACAACGTGAAGGTCCTGGGCTGCGTGTTATTGGCCTTGGCGGCGCGCGTGGGCGCCGAGGATGACGACGGTATCGATGGCCAGCGTGGCCGGTTGAACGTTAACGGGTCCATGCATGAATCGCCTTGCAGCCTGGAGATGACATCGCGCCATCAAACGATTGACCTGGGCGCCGTGTCGGCCAGCCAGTTGCAACGACCTGGCGATCAGGCGCCATCGAGGCCCTTTCAGCTGCGCTTCCAGGACTGCCAGCGCACCGCAGGCAGTATCCGCAGTGAGCGTACCGGGAACCTGGCATGGAGCTCCCATCAACCGGTGCTGTCGGTCACGTTTGTCGCGCCTGCCGACGCCGATGATCCACGGCTGGTCAAAGTGCAAGGCATCACCGGGATGGGGCTGCGTTTGACCGATACCCTGGGGCGGGATGTACAGCTGGGCTCCCGGGGTGAGCCGTTGTTTTTGAACGAGGGCAGCGGTCTCCAGACCTGGCATGTGCAACCCACGCGCACCTCCGCTCCGTTGACCAGTGGGGCATTTCGGGCCGTGGTGGATTTCAGGCTCAGTTATGAGTGAGGGCAATCTAATGACGAAGGCAGTCGGCTCGCGGGCCATTCTTATAGGGGGAGGCCTGCTGTGGGCCGTCAGCCAGGGTGT
This sequence comes from Pseudomonas sp. SB113, assembly GCF_040754745.1. Classification (NCBI taxonomy): domain Bacteria; kingdom Pseudomonadati; phylum Pseudomonadota; class Gammaproteobacteria; order Pseudomonadales; family Pseudomonadaceae; genus Pseudomonas; species Pseudomonas sp. SB113. The sequence goes on along the minus strand of NZ_JBFMHW010000001.1, from coordinate 321,030 downwards.
GCAGGCCGACACCAGCCTGATCATCCGCGCGGTCATCATTGCGCCTCCTCCATGCGTCATTAACGGCGGGAGTACGCTCAATGTGCCCTTTGGCAATGACCTTCTGACGTCACGGGTGGACGGCGTCAACTATCGCCGCAATGTGCCCTATACCGTCACCTGTGACGCCCCGTTCAGCAACGCGATGAAACTTGAACTCAGGGGCACAGGGGCTTCGTTTGATGGTCGCGTACTCTCGACCCGCAACCCGGATCTAGGGGTAAAACTGTTCGTTAACGGCACTGACTGGCCCCTGAATGCGGCCGTGAATTTTACGCACCCCAACTTTCCCGTCGTGCAGGCGGTGCCTGTCAAACGCGCGGGCAGCCGACTGGCGGGGGGCGCGTTTGATGCCGCCGCCACCCTTGTGGTCGATTACCAGTGATGAGGAACGATCAATGATCTGTTGGCAGCAGCGAGCCTTGCTCGCCTTGTGTTCCATCGGCCTCAGCAGCGGCGCCTCGGCCAACTTGACGTTCAGCGGGACGCTCAACGAACCGCCGCCCTGCACCATCGATGCGGGGAACAAAATTGAAGTCGATTTCGGGGATGTCGGGGTAAAGCGCGTCGATGGCGTGAGATACCGTCGCGGGGTCGGCTACACCATCAGCTGTGGTACCGACACGCTGCCGTGGGTGCTGAAGTTGAGTGTCAACGGCACACCGACGACGTTCGACGGCGCGGCATTGCAGACCAGCGCGCCAGACCTGGGTATTCGGATATTTCAGAATAACCTGCCGTTTCGACTCAATACGCCACTGGACATAACCGTGTCGTCACCACCGGTATTGGAAGTCGTGCCGGTCAAACAACCGGGTGCAACGCTGGCCCCCGCAAGGTTTACAGCGGTGGCCACGCTGTTGGCCGAATACCAGTAGGAGTTGAATCCATGGGACATGAGAGTGTTCATCGAGGGTGGCTGTGTGCCTTGCTGGCGTGGGTGACAGCCTTCAGCCTGATCCCCGAAGCGCATGCGGCGGACAACCTGAATTTCAAGGGCAACCTGGTTGAAGAGGCCTGCACTATCCGGCCTGGCGACGAGGCAATCACCCTGGAGCTCTGGGACCTGACCAGCAAGCACCTCTACATCAATACGCGTTCGGTGGGCAAAGGTTTCAAGCTGCATCTGGAGGACTGTGACACCACCATCGGCAACACGGTGACCATCACATTCAGTGGTGTGGAAAACCGGGCGCTACCCGGATTGTTCGCGCTGGATGGTGGCAGTGGTGCCTCGGGTATCGGGCTGGGGCTGGAGACGCTGAGCAATAAGCCATTGCCCCTGAATAAGGTCAGCGACGAACAGGTGCTGAGCAATGGCAGCAATGTGATTGAGCTCAAAGCCTATGTGCAGGGTGAGCCGAATGCCATCAGGGACCAGACCATTGGCCATGGCGCATACACCGTGACCTCTACTTTTACGCTGGACTATCCGTAATCCAAACGCTCAAGAACCGGGTGCATCGGCATTGGCATTGGCTTTCAGGTCAACCCGGTTTACACGGGCTGATTGTTTGCTGGATAGCGCCTGGGTAGAGAAGCAACGAGAGATCAAAAATGAAACGACTATATGACAGAGCCCTTGGGCTTCTGCTGTTGATTGGCGTCAGCACGACCGTGCAGGCCGTAGACTGTCGGGTCAATGGCGGTGAGTGGGCGCGCGTCACTCATCTGACCGTCCCCGTAGCTGTACGACTCGATACCGATCGCACGAGGATTCTGATGGAAGGTGCTCGGCTCGAATGTCGGTTTACGGCTGGCGCAGGCCCCGTCTGGGGAGCGGATTATTGGGAAACTGGCAATGCCTCTGGGACGCCTTGGACACCCGGCCCCAGGTTCGCCGGTGAACAGAGTGGTTTACGCATCAATGGCGCGTTCCTCAATACCCCGGTTCCGGCGGGTATACGGGTGGCCACCATGCCCAACAACGGGGTCGGTTACCCCATCAATATCACCCCCTATATCCAGGTACGCCACAGCCCCTCCAATCCGATCAATATTCGAGCGGGAGACACCCTCGGCCTGTTGCGTCTCACCAGCTCGAACAATTACGACGCCACTCGGCCGCAACTCACCGTCACTTATACGGCCGCCAACAACTTCACCATTTCCCCGTCAACCTGCACGATCAACAATAACAACCCGATCGAGATCAACTTCGGCAATGTTCACCAGAGAGCAATCGGTACCGATCCGCTGACCACGTCCGTGCGCAGCAACCGCCGGCTCACTTATTCATGCCCGGACGGCGGGATCACCACGCCGATCACCATCACTTACAAAGGCAGCCCCTCGTCGTTCGACACGCGCCTGCTGCTGATGACCAACCCGGACGTGGGGACGGCCCTTGTCCGGGGTGCCAGTGCGGTTCAAGTCGGGGGGGCATTCCTGACCCAAATTACCAACAGTGTGGGCGGCGACGATGTGACGTTTTCCCTGGTAAGGCGCGCCGGGTCCTTGCCTGCCGCTGGGGCTGTAAGCGGCAGCGGTGTGCTCGTAATGGGGGTGCCATGACGTACTCGCACCGTGACGCTTACTCCTCTTCGCTGCCGTCCGCACGCCAGTAGCCCACGGCCTTGAGGAATTCCTCATTGACCTTGTGCGTGTCCAGCAGTACCCGGCGTACCTGGCGCGACAGCTTGGTTTCGGTCGCGACGAAGCTGTAAAGCGTGCCGCCTGGCAGCGTCAGGTTCTGCACCGTTTGCAACAGATCGTCCTGACCGCGCACTACCCAGATCACGTCCACATCGGCAGCACTGCGTAGCGTTTGCTGCTCCGCCGCAGTTTCGATCTCGATCACCGCCAGGACCTTGCGCCCTGCCGGCAGTTCTTCCAGGCGGCGGCCAATGGCGGGCAGGGCGGTTTCGTCGCCGATCAGCAGGTAGCTGTCGAAGATGTCCGGCACGATCATCGAGCCGCGTGGGCCGCCGATGTACAGGTGCTGTCCGACCTTGGCCTGGTCGGCCCAGGTGGAGGCAGGGCCATCGCCGTGCAGCACGAAGTCGATGTCCAGTTCGCCGCTGGCCAGGTCATAGCGGCGCGGTGTGTAGTCGCGCATCGCCGGTTGCGGGCCGTCGCCCTTGATGCTGAAGGTCGGGCTTTCCAGCGCCGCTTGTTCGGCGGCGTTCTGCGGGAACAGCAGCTTGATGTGATCGTCACTGCCCAGGCTGATAAAGCCCGCCAGCTCCGGCCCGCCCAGGGTGATGCGGCGCATGCGCGGGGTGATGTCGACCACGCGCAGGACGTCCAGGCGGCGGCGTTTGATTTCGTGGGTGACGCGATGGATGGCTTGAGTGTTCATTGAGCTTTCCCGTCAGCAATGGCTTGGGCAGTGCCGTTGAGCAGCGCTGCGACACGTGTGATTTCTTCCGGGCTCCAGCGCCCGTGGTGCGAATGTAAGGCGTGGCGCAGGTTGTGCACCGCCTCATGGATTTCCGGCGGGCGGTCGTGGCCGCGCAGCGAACGTTTGCTCACATCCATGCGCATGCGAATACCTTCGAGGGCAACCGCTTGTTCGCTTAGGAAGAGACGACCGGCGTCGGTGATTGTGTAGCGTTTTTTACCGCCTTCGGCGTCGCCGGTAATCAATTCGCTTTCTTCAAGGAACGTCAGCGTGGGGTAGATCACCCCGGGGCTGGGGCTGTAGGCCCCGTCGAAGAGGGCTTCGATCTTACGGATCAAGTCATAGCCGTGGCAGGCCTGCTCGGCGATCAGCGCCGGCAGCAGCAATTTCAAATCGCCGGGGGCGAATACCCGGGGGCCACGTCCGCCGCGTTCGCGGCCGGGGCGTTTTTCGAAGCCGTCACCGGGGTCACGGTGGGAATGATGGTCTCTCATTTTGGTGCTCTCTGTGTTTGGTTTAGACATAACGTAAGATATATCTTATTGCGCGAACAGAGGCATGCGACCAACGGTCATTCGCTGCCAACGGGCCCTTTTCCGTCCGTTGGAAATCCATTCTTTGTGGTGAAGTTCCATTACGGGCATTAGAGTTAATACTCGAACTTTTATTGGGTGCGCTGTTGCTTGGTTTAATGACAGTTGTGGTACTGTTCCTACAGTTTATTCATAACTTAAGCCTGTTGTTAGTTCATGTAGTCTATGTCTTACGGATGTAATTTAAGTTTTGGCAAAATGCCATGATTTTCACTCGAGCCCTGTATCCAATGGCTACGAAGGTACGGGAACCAGCCTGCATCCCTGTTTTTTAAGTTAGTGGATCATTTGTTTCGCGTTGCACTCACTTGAGTTCATTGCAACGGATCTCATTGCGCGTTGATGTTTTGGTCAACCTTCAGTGAGGTACTTACTTGTCCGAAAAAAACAGGAAATCACCATGTTCAAGAAGTTCGCAATTGCTGCTCCCCTGGCCCTCCTGGCATTGAACTCGTCGATGGCATTCGCTGCCGGCGAAGCCAACCACACCGTCAACATCAAGGCGACTATCCCGACCACAGTGTTCCATGCGCAGCCACGTGACCCGAACTTCGGTCTCGATGAAACCATGGCCTACAACCTGGTCAGCGGCGAGCTGTCACCGCTGAGCGCGATCTACGACCTGAAGAACACCAATGGCTCGATTCACGCCTACATCGAAGGCGGCCCGGCCGTGCTGTTCAACGGTAACGCCGCGCAAAACATCGCACTGACCACCACCCTGCACGGTGTCGTGCTTGATGGCACGGCAAAAGAAGTGGTGAGCGAGGCGGACTCCACCCCAGGCGTGGGTGCAGAACTGCGCATCGTGGCGGCCAAGCCGTCGGCGACCCAGCGCGGTGCCTATACCTCCGCTGTGGCGCTGGTGTTCGATGCGGTGTTGCCAACACCTGCACTTTAAGGGTGTCAGTGCCCGTTGGGCCATCAGGCCAACGGGCGTTCGGGCCGGATGATTTTTCCCCACTGTCCGGCCTGCTTTTTCACCTTGTTTCCAGGCCCTCAGAGTATGCCTTTCATGTTCCCGATGACGCCCATCGCGGTTGCGCTTGCGCTATTGATTTGTACGAGTGCCTTGGCTGCACCCGCGCCAGGCACGCTCACGCCTGCCAGTCTGCTGACCCAGGCCCAGGATTTGCCGGCCGGGTTCAGCGACCACTTCTTCGATGTGCCCTTGGCGGTACAGGTTGAGTTGGATCAGCAACGACTGGGTGAAGCGCTGATTGTGTTGTCCCAGGACGAGCGTGTGACGCTGCTGGAGTTCACCGACTTCGGTGACAGCAAAGTCCCCGCCGCCATCCGCGATACCTGGCAGGCGGTGCTGGAGAGCGGCGTAGCCCTCGGCGCCTGCACCCAGTCGTGCCCGCAGCAACTGGTGTCCGTGCACTACAACCTTGAAAACTCGCTGCTGTCGATCATCACCCAGAACGTCGAACACGCCAACGATGCGCCGCGCTTTTACCAGCAGCCCGAAGGCGGCAGCCGTGGCTTGATCATCAACAACCAGCTCAACCTCAACGGCGGCCAGGACGAAGACCTGGGCGGGCGTTATGGTTTGCAGGCCAGTGCCAGCCTGGGCAATTGGACCCAGGTGTTCAATCTGCAACTGGCGCGCCAGAGCGGTGATGAAGAGCAACTGCGCCACGCGATCCATGAGCTGTATACCCAGCGTGAACTGGAAGGCCAGTTTTTGCGCCTGGGGCATTTCACCCCCAACTCCGATGGCCTGACGCGCCAGTTGCGCAGCTTTGGCGCCAGCCCCGATACGGCGTTGGGTGTCATGTATGGCAGTTCGGACAGCCTGTCTATCAACAATTCCAAAGCCAGTGTCTACCCGATCTACGTGACCGCCAACCGCCAGGCCGCCGTGGAGATTTACCGCAACGGCCTGCTGATCAACACCCAGGCGGTAGCCGCAGGGTTACAGACGCTGGACACGCGTCCTTTGCCCGGCGGTATCTATGAAGTGGAAGTGCGTTTGGTGGAGGACGGCCTGACCGTCGGCACCACCCAGGAACTGGTCTACAAGCCCAGCAACTGGCGCAATGTCGATGACCGCTGGCGCTACAACGTGTTCGCCGGGCGTGAAACCAAGTTGTTCAGCAACTGGGATGAACAGGCCACCGGCGCGATCACGGCCGGCGCGTCCGTCAATTACCTGGTGCACCCCCGAGTGATCCTCGGCCTGTCGGCACGTGAAGTGCGCGAGCAACTGCAATACGGCGGTTCGGTGGACTGGACGGTTGCCAACAACACCAGTCTCTACACGAATGTCTACCAGACCCGCGAACACGGCACCGGCATGGACCTGCAGGGGCTGTACACCTTTGGCGCCACCAACCTGGTGCTCAGTCATAACCGCAGCTGGCTCGATACCCGCGATACCTATGAAACCCTGCCCGACGGCACACGCCTGCGGCGCAATACCTTTGTCGGCCAGACCAGTAATTCGGCACTCTCGGTCAACCATCGGATCGACGCGAAAAACTCCTGGAACATGCGCCTGTCCCACAGCGAAGGCAACATTGAAGGCACCGGGCTGGACCTGGGCTGGAGCCGCCGCGACACCTTGTGGGGCAGCGATGCCAACTGGCGTTTCTCAGTGTTCGACCGGCCGGGCACTTCCGGCACCAACGACCAGCGCAACCGTGGCGTGGACCTTTCCGTAAACCTGGCCCTGGGCGGCGATGGTCGGCAGATATCCGGCAGCATCGGCACCCGAACCGCGCGCGATGGCGGCCGTGATAACAATGCCTCGGTCACCTACCGCCAGGACCTCACCGACCATCTGCTGCAAAGCGTCTCGGCCACAGCAATCACCGACACCTACGGCGTCGGCCTGTCAGGCATGGCCAGCTTTGACAGCGATGTGGTCAGCGGCGACGGCTTTATCCAGCGCAGCTCATTCAATGGCGATCTCAGCGGTGGCCTGAACCTGCACAGCACCTTCGTCGCCGGTGGCGACCAGATGTTGATGACCAGCCAGTACCAGACCAATGGCGCCGGCATGATCGTTGACGTCGAGACCGACCTGGATGAGATCACCTTGCGCGCCGACGACTTCAGCGGTGGCGGCGCCATTTTGCGGCCCGGGCGCAACTTCGTGCCGGTGGCGGCCTACAAGAGCAGCACGGTGAACTTCGACTTCGAAGGCAATCACCCGCCGGCCGCCAACATCCAGCCGGGGCGGACCACCTACCACCTGAACAGGGGCGGGGTGGACTACCGGAAAATCACAGTGATGAAGACCGTATCGGTGCTCGGTCGCTTGATCGACGCCCAGGGCCAGCCGCTCAAGGGGCATCACGTGATCAACCACGCCAGCCGTGGGATCAGCGAAGTCGACGGGTTCTTCTCCATGGAAATGAGCGCCAGCTCACCGACCCTGGAAGTGCGCTACCGCAACCAGCTGTTGTGCCAGTTCCGCCTGGATCCGGCCACCACCGCCAATGAAAACGACGTGTTGATGATCGGTGACCTGCGTTGCACGCCGGACACCCTGGCTGAAAACACCTCCAGCACCCAGACCGCAGGTTGAGTGCCATGACGAGAACTCTGACGATGAAACCCCTCAACACCTTGATCCTGTCCATGGGCGCTGCGTTGTGGCTCGGCTCATCCGCGTTGCAGGCGGCCGAGCAGATCACCGCGCGGTTTCGGCCAGACCCTGCCAACCCGATGAAGAACGACTTCGAAAACACCACGCCGATCAGCTCGATCTGTGCGGCGCATATTCCGACCCAGTGCCGGGCGTTGGGCATTTTCAGCCTGCGCGATAACGACTTCACTGCACAGTCCAACCAGCCCATCGAAGCCAATCATGAAGATGACCGCAAGGGCTTTATGGTCAAGGTGCCGTCGGACTGGCGAGACCTGCAAGTGACCCATACCGCCACCGGGGAAACCGAGACGGTACAACTGCGTATCGCAGGTGTCGGTTCATTGTGGACCGTGTCCCATCCACCCGGCGTATCGGGCTGGGCGCAGCCGGGTATTGGTTGGTCATCTCAATGGCGGAATGCACCAAGCCCCTGTCAACGCACTGGTCACCTTGCTGCCAGTGATCGTTGGGCTTCCTATTTCTGGCTGACACCCGAAGGGGCGGGGCCTTGTGGTCGAAAACCCTCGGTAGGTTTTAGTGCTATGAGGTACAACTCCATGGAGTACGCCTACGAACTCCGAACACCCAACCCCCTGACCATGTCCGGTGGTCAATACCACGGCAGCATCACCTACACCATGGGGCCCGGCGGCGATTACGACTTTGGCGACGTGATGGTCCTGAATAAGAACGCCCTCACTTTCGACTTCATCCTCAGCGTGGAGCACGACCTCAAGGTCGACATCCCCCCAGGCGGCAACCGCATCGAACTGCTCCCCGACGGCGGCTGGCAAGCCTGGCTCAACCGCGGCCGTGCGCCCACGCGGCTGTACCGCGACCAGACGTTCCGCATCGCCGCCAGTTCGCGGTTCAAGATGCAGTTGGAGTGTTCGATCGTCATGGGCAACACCTGTGGCCTGCGCAACGCCAATGGCGACGAGGTGCCGCTGCAGATCGCCGTGACGCTGCCCAGCGGCATCGACGGGCGGGGCAACCAGGCCGTGCAAAAGCGCCCCTTGCGCCTGGATGGCGACGGTACCGATTTGTTCCAGCCGTTGTTCTACGTCAACAATCGACCCGGCACCCTGCACTTTGAAGTCCTGCGTGACGACATGGCCGAGATGCTCAAGCAGCCGGGCAGCACCTATACGGGCGTGGCGACCGTGATCTGGGACTCAGAAATTTAGCCCGGCCCTGCACCATCGGCGGGCCCGGCCCGCCGCATTCAATCAATGAGGCGTAGTAAACATGAAACAAGCAGTGTTATGGATCGGGTTGTGCCTGATGTCCCTCACGGCCCACGCCGGGCCGTTGATCAATGTCGGGGTGGTGTATGACTACCTCGAGGGCGATCGCAGCTCCTACCTCAAGCGCGTGTTCAATGGCGGCACCAGTACCGCGTTCGTCAAGGTCAACGTGCTGGAGATCCTCTACAACGCCGACGGTACTACCCGCGAAGTGCCGGTGGCTTCGATGACTGATGAGAAGGGCATCACCACCAGCCGCGACGGCCTGATGGCCAGCCCGTCGCGCTTGATCGTGCCGGTGAACGGGCGCCAGGGCACCCGCCTGTTGTACATGGGGCCGCGGGACAAGGAGCGTTATTTCCGCCTGCGCTTCATCCCCGTGGTACCGGAAAAAGACGACAACTTCGGCATCAGCGATGAAGAGCGTGCCGATTACAAGGACCATCTGGCAGCCGGGATCAACGTCATGGCCGGCTACGGCACGGTGTTTTTCGTGCGCCCCAAAGACACGCGTTTTGACACCCGGATCAACGAGACGGCCGAGCAATACCAAGTGCGCAACGCCGGCAACAGCACGGTGGTGCTCGATGAGTTTCACGATTGCTCGGCCACCGACGCCAGCGACTGCGTGCCCACCACCAAGCACCACATCCTGCCCGAGCGTCAATTGACGTTCGAGAAAAAGCCTGGCCGGCGCTACAGCTTCGTGCTGGTGGAAGGGCTGGATAAAAAACCGATGAAGGTCGAAAAAAGTAACGGGTGATCATGATGTTCAAGCAGCTGACAAGACTAGGGGTACTGGCGGCCTGCATGCTGGCGGCTAACCACACCGCAGCGATCCAGGAGCGCCACTCGTTCGACGTCTCGGTGACCATACCGGTGCATGAGGCCTACGTGCTGCCGTCCGAGCCGGACTGGATGGGCCAGGAGCAATTGCTGGCCTGGAACCTGGTGACGTCGGAACTGGGCCGCCTGCGCAAGAACTTCGACGTAAAAAACCTCAACGGCGGGGTCGCTGCTCGACTGGGGGCTGAAGCTTACCTGTTCAACGGCCGCAACCGGATCGACCTGCAGGTGTTGTTCAACCAGGTTGCGCTGACCCTGGAGCCCACGCAGGTGGTCAACGCCGATGAGGCTCGCGTGGGCCGCCGCGCTGAGCTGAACATCGCCGCGATTGAGCCCGAAGGCGGTTATCGCGGCGGTGAGTATTACGGCACGGTGCACCTGGTGTTTGATTTCCTGGCACCGTGACGCGCTTGAGCCGGCTGCGCCCTGCAACGTCTGGCGTGTCAAACGACGCGCCGGTTCGTTGTAGCGTTATTCGGCACTTCTTCGCAGTAACTGGTGGGTCTGCTCACGGGACCATTCCTTGCTGCGTTCGCTCACGTCGCTGAGCAGTTGGCCATAGAGTTCATCGGACATTGCCTCGTCGAGCGGTACCCGGTCTTCGACCAGCAGCTGTTGCACCCATTCTTGCAATGCCTGCTGTTTTTGCGCGCGCTGTTCGTCGGTTAACTCCGTGGAATGAGCATAGGCGTGCAGTTCGTCCCTGAGCTTATCGAGCAGTGCCAACTGTTTTTCGGTGCTCATTTGGTTCGCTTCATAGTCCGTTGCGTATTGCTCCTTGAGGAAGCGCTCCCAGTACGGTTCCAGCAGCATTTGGTCCACCAGGCCGTCACCCTCGCTTAACGCCAGTACCGCCGTGTAGGCCTGGGTGATGGACGCTTCGCTGACCTCGGCCGTTGCGCGATACAGCATGTGTTCGCTGACCCAGGGCAGCCCGAGCCGACCGGCCAGGCGTGTCTGGTAGGCCAAATGGACTTCCACTTCGTCGACGGTCCCCGGCTGGCCGTCGACCACCTGTGAGGTCAGTCGCAGTCCCAGCCCGCCTTGTTCGACAGGCTTGAGGCGGTGGGCAATGTCGGAGCGCGCCACGTGGTTCAGCAGTTTGAGGTTGGCGGCGCCCCTTGCCAGCTTGACCATACGCGTTTCGCGTTCGGCGGGCGTGCGGCTGAAATACTGTGCTTGGTTGGCTTCTACCTCGATGCCCATGTTGGTGAAAATCTGTAACCCTGCATCCGGGCACAGGCCTGGAAAACTGGACATCCTGAACAACTTTTTGCGTAGATCGGCGTCGCCGTACATGGCCGAGAGCATGGTTCGTAGTTGTGATCTCATCTGCGCGTTGTTGTGTGTGTAGAGCGCTTCATCGCTTGAGTCTTCGAAGAACTCCGGAGGTTCGAGCGCCCGGATCACTTCGAAGAAGCCTTGGGAGTCGTGCTCATGTTCCAGCGCGTCCCAAAGCGTTCGATATTTGTCGCGGTTTTCATCATCCAGGTCTTCAACCCAAAAATCGCTTTTACCCAGGGGCTCATAGGACCGATGAGGGTCAAGCCCGGCGGCTATTCTGTAGGCTTCCAAGCGGTTCTGCGCTTCCAGGCTCAGGCTTGTGCGGTCCAGCCGGGTAAGGGCAATCATGGTTGCCGTTTCGGAATCAACCGCGACATCGGGGACGTCGGTGATGGAAGTGCCTTGCAGCTCCAGGATGAATGTTTCGGGACGCGATTGTGCAAAGAGTCCAGCGGGCCACTCCTGGATATGGGTGTGGTTGAGCAGGAGCATATCCAGATCGGGCATCAAGCTGACATCCGGCACTGCATCCAACGGGTTGTGCTCCAGGCTCAACAGGCGCAGGCGCTTGAGGCCACGCAGATGCGCCAGCGCCGGGCCATCCAGGACGATCTTGTTATGCGCCAGGTTCAACTCCCTGAGCAGGCTCATGTGTGAAAGGGCCGCTGGCAACGCTGTTAACGCGTTGCCTCCCAGGTCGAGGCTGCGCAGATGGGGGAAGTGCTGCAAGAAACGCGCTCGCTCAGGGGTGAAATCAACACCGTTTATGATCAGGTGTGTGACTTGTCGCAGGTCCGCTGGCAACTCCGGAATTTTTTCGGGCCAGGGTATTTCAGACAGGTCCAGTTGAACTCTGCGGTGTCGCTGACCGAACTTGTCGTGCAGCCGAGTGCTGCCTTCGCGCCAGGCCTCCATCAGGGTATGGGCAAAATTGCCACGGTGTTCTCGCTCGACCGCTTCCAGGCGGCTGCGTCTTGGCCATCGGGTACTGGATCTGACGTAGCGGTCCAGCGTCGTTTCAAGCGTTTGCCCTTCGGTTTCCAGGCGCACCAGCAGGGCCAGGCCGTCTTCGCTTTGCGCCTGGTGAGCAAAGTCTCTTACACCTTGTTCGGACATCTCGGGCAGCCACCGTTTAATGCGGTCCTGCAGGGCCACGGTTGAGGTGTCTGCGTGCGATAGGCGGCGCAAGGTGCTGAGGAAGTTGCCGCCCCCCAGCAGTATCAGGGTTTCACGTTGCGCCTGGGGGCGGATCGGCGGTTCAGCAAGGATCAGGCGTCGTTGCGCGGCGGCTTTGTTTTTTTCGATCAGCCATGACCTGAATCGCTCGCCGTCGATAAAGTGTTTGTCGGTTGTCAGGGTATGGAAAACGGCAGTGTAAAAGTCGGTGGGGCCATGCAGCTGCCTGCCTTGGGCATTGACGATGCGGTACTGGGCTTTTTTGTTGCGCACCAGGATACGGATGTTCGGAGCATCGAGTGAGCCGACGTGGGTTCGCAAGTTGCCGGTGGGGGTTCGGTCACGTATTTCGATACGCAGCCGGTCCAGTGCATCGGTGTGCATCCTTAAGCTATTGAGTGCCAGGGTCTCCGCGTCTACCGACAGGGGGCAATCCTGATGGATCTGCTCGAATACCCGGGTGCTGGTGACTTCGAAACCCAGTTCTTCGGCCTGGTTTTTCACCTCCAGCGGCACGCGTCGGTCTTCATCCATCACTTTCAGATGGCGTCTGCGGGTGTGCTCGAGCAGGCGCTGGGCAATGTTCCGCGGTATGTCCGGGTACTCGCTGCGAAGCAATTGGACATGCGGGTCGCCTGAAGCTTCCTGCGCGCTGTAGAGGTGCAGTCTTAGCGACTCACTTTGCTGTTCTATGTGCTCGGCAAGCCGTTCGCGCAGTGCCTGGGCCCGTTCCGGTTCCGGCACCATATCCGCCAGCAGTGCGGTGAGTTGATGTTCGTCCAGGAACATCACGACTTTCTCCGGCAGGCGGCCAGACATGACGTCGGCGATGCTGAGGCTGAGGGTATCGCTGCCCTGGGCCGTCGGACTGCCATAACGACGGGGGGTACCCGAAAGATCGGACTGCTGATAAACCAGCAAGGCCTTGTCCGCTGGCCAGCCTTCCAGTTCGGTGACCATTTGTTCAAACCAGTAGGACGCCGGGTCCAGTGGCTGGTTCATGCGAAGGCTTTCGACGCTGGTTTTGATCTGCTTGTCGTTCTTGAAGCGTTTCAACGTATCGGCCAGCAGCGGTGGCGTCGGTTGATTGTTGACGTACATGTGGCGCAAGGCGCCGAACTCGACATCGCTGATGATACGAATCTGCTCCAGTTCACCGGCACTCAAGCCCTCCGTCTGCGGCCCTAACCGACGCATTAACGTTTGATTGCTCCAGGCGCGCGGCTGTTCGCCTTCCAGTACACAGGCGCCGGTGCCGTTGAGTGCCACGGAGGGTCGATAGGCATCGACACGTGTGGGATGAGCGAGGTGGAAGCGTTGAGACAGCGGATCCTGCACGATTTCATAATGGCGGTTGCCCTGGCGCGCAATCTTCTTGCCGCGGTGGTGATACAGGCCATTCTCTTCAGGCGGGAAATCCGAGGGCAGGCTCAGATTCCGGTGCTGGTAGGGCGTCAGGTCCGGGTGCCACAGACGGTTTTCGCCTGAAGCGGTTTGTACCGGTTGGAGTCCCGCTATAAAGGGCGACAGCTTTGTCTCGGCGACCTGGCTGAGCTGCCCGCCGGCATGGAAGATACCGAGTTGGATAACGTTTTCAGCCACGCCGATGATGTGCTGCCATCCCTCAAGCTGCCGTCCCTCGGCCCAGTCGACAATGCCTTCGAAGGTGTCGTCGAGTAATTGGTAGGCGGTGTAGGCCAGCATCAGTTCACCGAGTACCGGCACGACCGGGGTGATCACCAGCAGCGCTGCGTTGAACAGGTCCGAGAGCATTTTTTCCAGGTTGTCCCACCATTCCCAGCGCGCCATGCGGTCGGCGTAGGCGGTGGAGACGGCGATTTGCCGGGCGTCATTGATGATCTTGTTCAGCTTGACCCGACAGAGGTAATTCCACAGATCATCGGAGGCAGGCACGGCGGCGCGGTTGGCGGTATCGTTGCGGGTCGCCAGGACGCTGACCCGCAGGTTCGGGGTTTCCACGGGCGTTTCTCGCCAGTTGGGGCGGCTGTCCCCGGGCTGGCTGGGATGCCAGCGTACGGTCTGGAGCAGGTTATTGAGTTGTCCAAAAAAGCGGCCGCGCTGTTCATGTTCGATGAATTGACTGAAAAACGGCTGGTAGCTGGGACGCGACGCGCCTGGCTCCGGCGAACGCAGCTGGAGGATCAGCTCTTTGACGAATGCGGCTGAGGAGTCGTATTCCTTGAGTGGGTGGTCAGGGTCCTCCGGGATGTAGACCAGTATTTTCACGACCGCAGCGGTATGCCCGGCGAGGCTTTCGATCACGGTCTGCAAAGGCGAGGGGGGATCCGGTTGTCGGGGCGCAATGATCCACGGCCCGATCACGCGGGTGTCCAGTATGTTCAGGGTGTAGAAATCTACCGGCTGGCCGTTCCACCGCAGGTTGGGGCGCCCCGCCAGCATGGACTGGACAAGGGCGTAGGTTTCATCGCTGATATGCCGGTTGGCCAGCGCCAAGTGAGCCGCGCTGTTCAGGGCAGCCTTCTGCTGATTGACGAGCGTGACGCGCAGCCGTTCTGCGACCTGCGGATTGTCGAGGCCGAAGGTGGTGCGCAGTTGCTGTTGGTAACGGGCGCCGATATCGAGGGTGCGGCACAGGGCTTTGAAGGTCTCGGCGGTCAGCGCCTGGCCGGTCACCGCGTGGGTCAGGGTCAGCGTGCGCTGTTGCCCCTGACTGTTGGCGGCGGACAAAAAGGCAAAGTCAGCGAAGGTTTCCGAGGACGAGAAATTGTGCAATGCGGCATCCAGCAATGTGACGGTGCGGCTAGTGACGCCGGGCGCGGCATTGATTGTCCACCAGGGCAAATTGGCCGGTGAGTACAAGCGGATTGAAGTCTGCGCTACCTCGATCTCGCCATAGTCCCGCAGCGCTTCCTTGAGCAGTGGCTCGGCAAAGGCCCGAAGGTCGCTCAAGTGGGCCAATTGTTTGTCGACGGCGTTCTGAGCGGCCCACTGTTCGGCCAGTGCTTGTTTCAACGGCGCGCGAGCTGCAGGTATTGAAAGGTTGTGTGGGATCGTCGGGGTCAGGGCTTTCAGTGCGCCGATGTGCCGCGCATGGGCGTCGATCAGCCAGGGTGGGAGTTGTTGCGTGATGAAGGTGTAGGAATCCGGGGTTTTTCCTGCAACCGGAAAGACTCGATCCGTGAGAGCGGGGGGCATGACAAAACGACCTTTTAAACTGAGTGAGGTCGTTGAATTATGCGCGGGATACCGCCGGTTAAAAGCTTGAAATCCAGCTGGGAATCGGTGGTATTCGATGCACTATTCAGAACTGAAAAACAGCGGGATAACACCCTGCCCAGGGTCAGTGGTTGGCCATCGACGGCAGGCACAACGTCTGGGCTCCTGGCTTTAGATAGGGGGTGAGGATCGGCGCCATGCCCTTGAGCACCTGCACGGGCAAGGCTGATGTAAACGTGAAGTGCTGCGCCGAACTGCCCGGCACAAACGCCGTCAGTGTGCCGAAGTGCTGCTCGCCGATGTAGAACACGAACGTCGCGGTACGGTTGATCGACTTGGAACTGAGTATGCGCCCCCCGGCACCGATGGCTTCAATGCGGTTGTCACCGGTGCCGGTCTTGCCGCCCATGGTCAGGGGCGTGCCATCGGCCAGCTTGAAACTGCCGGCCACGCGTTTGGCGGTACCGGCATCCACCACTTGCGACAACGCACCGCGCAGGGCCGCCGCGACTTCGCTGGGCATCACCCGTTTGCCGCGATCAGGCTGGTTGACCAGGCGCGTTTCATAGGGCGTGTCGGCGGCGAAGTGCAGGCTGTCGATACGCAGGGTCGGTTCACGCACGCCGTCATTGAGGATGATCCCGACCAACTCTGCCAGGGCCGCCGGACGGTCGCCGGAGCTGCCGATGGCCGTGGCCAGGGATGGCACCAGATGGTCGAACGGGTAGCCGACCGCCTGCCAGCGCTGATGAATATCCAGGAATGCCTCGACCTCCAGCATGGTGCGGATGCGGCTGTCGCGAGCGCTCTTGTGGCGGCTCTTGAACAGCCAGCCATAGACTTCCTGACGTTCGTGCTCACTGGCGGCGACAGCCTCGGCGAAGGTGGCGTCGGGGTGGTCCAGCAGGTAACCGAGCAGCCACAACTCCAGTGGGTGGACCTTGGCGATATAGCCCTGGTCCGGCAGGTCGTAGGTACCGGGGCCGTAGTCCTTGTAGAGCTTGGCCAGGCGTTCGTCGGTGAGTTTTTCCGGGGCCTTGGTGTTCAGGTGTGCGCGCACAAAACGGTTGAAACTCTCCTGGCTGGCCTGGGGCAGCAGGTAACGGTGCACGGCAGCCAGGCGAATGGCAGTGGGGTGCATGCCGTCAAGAAACGTGTCGAGCCGCGCCTGGGTGTCCTTGTTGCGGTAGCGCTTCCAGAAACGCAACAGGAAGGTAGTGCCCTCGCGGTCGGCGAATTGCGCCAGGTACTCCTGGCGGCGCGGGTCGTTGTCGTCCTTGAGCAACTCGGCGCTGCTGTTGGGCCCCTGATAAGTGCTGTAGCGCACCAGGTCGCGCATCAGGCGAATGAACGGCAGGTTGATCGACTCACGCAAGGCTTCACGCAGCGTGGGGTTGCGGCCGTTGTCTTCGTTACGAAAATTATTGAAGTGATGCAGGCCGCCGCCGGTGAAAAAGCGTTCGCCGGGGCTGGCTGAATACTGCCGCTCGAGCGCCGCGTCGAGCATCTTCGGCAGGCTCTGGTCGCGGTTTTGTGCGAGGTAATCCACGGCCCAGCGCGACAGGCGATCCTGCTCATCGAGGTTGATTTTTTTCAGCTCGGCGGGTGTCTGGCCGGCATAACGGTCGTGCAGTTCGCTGATGATTTGCAGGTAGGTGGTCAGCACGCGCAGCTTGGCGGTGGAGCCCAGTTCCAGCTTGCTGCCTTCGTTGATGTCGAAGGGCTGGTCGGTGTTGTCGGTCTGTACCCGCACCCGTGCGCCATCGGCGGTCATCTCATAAAGCGTGAAGCTGTAGCGCACTTGCGCGGTGCTGGCGGGCGTCAGCAGGCGCGGGCCGAGCAAGCCGATTTGCCCGGCGAAGGCGGGGTCGGCCAGCTGCTTGAGGTAGGCGGTGGCCTGGGTTTGCAGCTCATCCTGCAGGGTGCTGGTGGCGGACAGGTCCAGGCGGTCGAGGTCGTACAGCGGGCGATTGAGCAGGGCGGCCAGGCGGCTGCGGGCAACGCTGATGCCTTTGTTGGTTTCAATCGGTTGGATCGTCGGCTGTTGCTGCCAGTCGCGATAGCTGACCTTGCTGGCCAGGGCGGCCTGGGCCAGGGCCGGGTCGATGACCGCGTTCTGCGCGAGCAGGCGAATGTGGCTGTCGGTCAGCTCCGCCAGTTCGGCGTGGCCTTTGGACAAGTAGTGCGAAGGCCGGCGCTGGGCAATCATCAATGACAACACTTCACGCAAGGCCAGGCCTTTTTGCCCGAGGGTTTGCGTGCTGTTGTCGGCAAGCAGCGCGTTGGTGCGGTTGAAATCGGCGCCGTACCACACCCGCAACCCTTCGGCCATTCCGTGCACTTCACCGTGGCCGGGCACGGCGGACAACGGCACGCTGTTGAGGTAGTCGCGCACGATGTTCTGGCGGGCCTGCAAGGTCTGCGGGCCGTCCTGGTACGCACGCACGCTGGCGGAAAACATCTGGCGCAGCTTCTCGCCGCCCGACAAGGTCAGGCCGTCAGGGGAGTGACGGTATTTTTCCAGTTGCGTCGCCAGGGTGCTGCCGCCGGCGGTCTGCCCGGGCAAATGCAGGAGCCTGGCCACTTGTGACCAGGCGGCTTTGGCGAAGCGTGGCCAGTCCACTGCGGGGTTGGCTTCGGGTTGGGCCGGGTCGAGCAGGTCGCGGTTCTCGATGAACAGCAGGCTGTTGACCACCACCGGCGGAATCGCAGTGAAGCTTTCGTACAGCTGCTGCGGATAGTTGTGCTGGTAGAGCGGCACGGCGCGGCAGTCGGTGATGGACAACCCGGCCTGGATCTTTTCCGCATAAGGCACGAACAGGCCCTTGGCACTGTAGTCCATCAACTCGGCCGAAAAGCGCGCCTGGCTTTCGATCGCATAACCGCGCTTGAGCAGGCGCGGCAGGAACGTGGCGAGGTCGCTGTAACCCAGGCGCCGGTCGAAGGGGCCGGCACCGGGGTAGGCGATTGCCGGGCTGGGGCCGGGCTCCAGCTGGTAGGTGAGGTCACGGGCCAGGCGGCTGAGTTCCTGGGCCTGCAGGCGTGAGGTGCGCATCTCTTTAGCGGCGGCAAACCCCAGGGCCACCAACGCCAT
Source organism: Pseudomonas sp. SB113 (assembly GCF_040754745.1). Classification (NCBI taxonomy): domain Bacteria; kingdom Pseudomonadati; phylum Pseudomonadota; class Gammaproteobacteria; order Pseudomonadales; family Pseudomonadaceae; genus Pseudomonas; species Pseudomonas sp. SB113. The sequence continues at coordinate 302,612 of NZ_JBFMHW010000001.1, read as the reverse complement.
CAGCACAATCAACCAGAACAGGCGCCGTGCGTAACGGGGCCTGGGTTTATTTTGGGGTAAAGGCGCTGGGTCCGAACTGCCGTGTACTTTCGCAGCCTTGCTCGATTCGGTTTGCCACAGTGCGCCCATAGTCGATTGATCCCTTCACGCAGATAGATCGGACTTGCCTGAAGTCTAGTCGCTGATGGCTGTGTGTGAGGGAATTGTGTATTGGGTGTCGGAATCTTCCGATGGATTTGCTACGGTGCTGCCGCGACGTTTTGTCGCCAAAGACAGGTCAGACACTCCTGTAAAATTGCATTTTGACCGACGCTTCCCCTGAATTGCCTCGTTTTTATAGTGAAAGGCCCTGCTCCTGGCTTTTTATACTGCACGCCCCGCTGATCTTGCCTGGCAAGAAGGGCTCGTCCATGAGGCGGCCCGGTTTCAACAAGGGCGCAGGCTTACCGGCTTGCCCCCTGGAGACTCGACGGACACTCCAATAACAAAATGAGGTTGTACCCCTATGCCAGTTGGCAACCACCTGCCCCATGGCGAGACCGCTTCGGGCGGCCCGCTCAAACGCGAACTGGGCGAGCGGCATATTCGCCTGATGGCCCTCGGCGCCTGTATCGGTGTCGGCCTGTTCCTCGGCTCGGCCAAGGCCATTGAAATGGCCGGCCCGGCCATCATGCTGTCCTACATCATCGGTGGCTTGGCCATCCTGGTGATCATGCGTGCCCTCGGCGAGATGGCCGTACACAATCCGGTCGCCGGCTCGTTCAGCCGTTATGCGCAGGACTACCTCGGGCCGTTGGCCGGTTTCCTGACCGGCTGGAACTATTGGTTCCTGTGGCTGGTGACCTGCGTGGCGGAAATCACCGCCGTGGCGGTGTACATGGGCGTGTGGTTCCCCGATACGCCGCGCTGGATCTGGGCCCTGGCGGCGCTGATCAGCATGGGCACGATCAACCTGATCGCGGTGAAGGCCTTTGGTGAATTCGAATTCTGGTTCGCGCTGATCAAGATCGTCACCATCATTGCCATGGTGATCGGCGGCGTGGGCATCATCGCGTTCGGCTTTGGCAACGACGGCGTGGCGCTCGGTATTTCCAACCTGTGGGCCCATGGCGGCTTTATGCCCAATGGCGTGCAGGGTGTGTTGATGTCCTTGCAAATGGTGATGTTCGCCTACCTGGGCGTGGAAATGATCGGCCTCACCGCCGGTGAAGCGAAGAACCCGCAAAAGACCATCCCCAGTGCCATCGGCTCGGTGTTCTGGCGCATCCTGCTGTTCTACGTCGGCGCGTTGTTCGTGATCCTGTCGATCTACCCCTGGAATGAAATCGGCACCCAGGGCAGCCCGTTCGTGATGACCTTCGAGCGTCTGGGGATCAAAACGGCGGCGGGCATCATCAACTTCGTGGTGATCACGGCGGCGCTGTCGTCCTGCAACGGCGGGATTTTCAGCACCGGGCGCATGCTCTACAGCCTTGCGCAGAACGGCCAGGCGCCGGCCGCGTTCGGTACCACATCGAGCAACGGCGTACCGCGCAAGGCGCTGCTGTTGTCGATCTTTGCCTTGCTGCTGGGGGTGTTGCTCAATTACCTGGTGCCGGAGAAAGTCTTCGTCTGGGTGACCTCCATCGCCACCTTCGGCGCGATCTGGACCTGGGTGATGATCCTGTTGGCCCAGCTCAAGTTCCGTAAGAGCCTGAGCCCGGCCGAACAGAAGGCTTTGAAGTACCGCATGTGGCTGTACCCGGTCAGTTCCTACCTGGCGCTGGCATTTCTGGTGCTGGTAGTCGGCCTGATGGCGTACTTCCCGGATACCCGCGTGGCGTTGTATGTGGGGCCGGTATTCCTGGTGCTGCTGACCGTGTTGTTCTATGTGTTCAAGTTGCAACCGACGCAGGTCAGCCAGGGCTCGCCCCGCTCGGCTTGACGCAGCAAGCCCCGGTGCCCGCCTTGGGCGCCGGGGCCTGGTTCAGGCGCGTTGCAGCGCGGCCTGGGTGGCGACGGTCAGTTGTCGCACCAGGCGATTCTGCTCGTCCTGCTCCAGGTCGATCAGTGACTGACGCCGTTCCAGATGCTCGTCCGAGTGTCGGTCCGGCACCTCTTTTTCCAGCAGGCTGACTTTGTAGCGAATGGTGTCCTTGATGGTAGCAAAGGTCTCCGGATGGCTCCTGGCCAGGTATTCGATCCAGAACCCTTCCATCAATAGCCATTCCTGCAGGGCCGGGCTGTTGCCGAGCCTGCGCAGTTGCAGGCGGGCGTTATTGATGACCTCCGTGGTCACATAGTCTTCGACGCTGTACAGCAGTTCCAATGGGTGAAAGGGCAGGTTGAACTCGGTGGTCAATTGGGCACGGAAGTAAATCGTGACTTCGGCCGGGTCGACTTCCAGGCCGGCCAGTTCCCGGTCATGAATGAATTTGTCGGAGATATGGTCGAGCTGGTTGAGGTAGAAGCGTCCGGCGGACAAGTCAATCAGCGCGCGGTCACTCTCGTAGCTGCGGCTCTTGGCTTTGGCCATGTGGATCCGGTGTTCAAGCTCCATATTGGTAAAGGCCAGCAGCACACTGTCGCCGCAGTCACCCGAGCCGTAGGTGTTAAGGAACACGTTATTGCGCAGCTCGCTCGACTCGCCCATGGCCAGCAGCAAGGTCCATACCCGTTGCGTCAAGGCCTCCCGACGAGCGCCCCCGGCGGTGTAGGCGTAGGTATTGGTCAGGTCCGCGAGCACCCTGAAGGCATCATCGGGATTGGCGCCTTCGTGGTGTTTGAGTTGCTCCCACAACGTTCGGCGCGCCGCGACATCGGCTGTGGGCACGCCGCTTAACCAGGATGAAACAGCGTCAGCTACTGGCGCTTGATGCGGTTGCCCAAGTGCGCCGCCGAGCCTGATACCGGTGGTGTGCCGGTGCTGTTCGATACGCTCCAGGGTGGCTGGCGAGAGCGGGTTTTCATGCAGCAGGATAGTGCGGCGAGGCGGGCCGACGCGCTCATCGTTGAACAGCGTTTCGGGAAGGTCGGTGATTGCGTTTTCTTGCAGGTGCAGTTCCTCCAGAGACGGCAGCAGTTCCGCGCCCGTGGGCCATTGGGTCAGCCCGGTATTCGCCAGGTTCAGATGCCGCAGGTGGGTCATGGCGCTGACATCCGGGGACACGCCAAGGTCTGGGTTGTCCTCCAGGACCAACCGCTGCAGGTTGACCATGGATGCCAGGCGCTGGGCCGAAGCTTCGGTCAGGCGGATATCGTTATCACTGAGAGTCAGGTGGGTGAGTTGGGTCATGTCAGTGATGGCTGCGGGTAATTCGTGCAGCCGGCAATCCAGATGCAGGCCGCTTAGCCCGGTGAATTTGCTCAGGAACGCATTGGCTGTTTCAGGAAAGTGATTGCCCGAGATTTTCAGAAAGTCGATGTGTGAAAAGCCTTGATTGCCGCTGATGAAATGGGCTGGCGGCAGGTCGCCGTCATCCAGTTGCAACTCCAGGAATTGGGCGTGAAACACCCCGGCGAGGTAGGTAATGGAGCGATTTTCGTGGCGCCAGGCTTCTCGCAGCTGTTGCGCGAGGTAGCGACGGCTGGCCAGTCTCAAGCCCAGCGGATCCTGGGTGGGTTCATCCGCACTCTGGGGTGTGTCTGCCCAGCGCTCCAGCTCGATGTCCATGTCGTGGTATTCGGTGCGCCGGCGTTCGATTTCGACCAATGCAGCCGGCTCGCTCATGTTCAGCGAGCGGATGAAATCGCGGGCATCGGAATCTCTCATCCGGGGGTAAAGCTCTTGGACCTTGGTGACCAGGTCGGGTGGCCGATGACCACTGAACGGCCAGAGCCGGCTCCACATAGGGTAGGCCAGGAATGTCCGTTCCCCGCCCATGGGCGGCACCATCCAGGGTTGCAGGTGGGTCAGGTCCAGGAGGCTTTTGATCTGTACCCGTTGGCTGAGTGCAAGCGTGAGAATCTGTTGGCGCAACCCTGACAAGCCTGCCTCATCGGTCGCCTCCAGCGCGTTCTTTTCGTCGTCGGACAAGGTGGAGAGAATAACCCGCAGCAACAGGTTCGATGGCTGGCCGAGCGGGTTGCCCGACCTGTCGTAGGCCTGGTAGCCGCGTTCGGTCCTGGCGAGCGTGCGGCGTTCGGTGCCGGTGATCGGGCCTGCGCTTTGCAGCAGGGGCCCGAGGTTGTTGCCTTGGTGAATGTCGATGCGCACGCCTGCGGGCCATGCGGGCAAGTCCTTGAGCACATGCAAGGTGATTTTGTCGCTGTCGGCGTTGATACAGGCGTCGGAGTACAGACCCTCATAGGCGCGGTTCAGACGTACGTCGTCGGCGGACAGGCGTGCCTGTTCGGCAAGGCGCAAACCGGGCGCTTTCTTTTGCTGCAGCTGCTTGAGTTCCTTGGGCGTGGCCTGGCCGAGAATCGCCTCGACACTGCTGTTGGGCAGGCCTGGGTGGTGGACTTTGAAATGCCTTACCAACTCAGTGTCACGGTCTTCACTGCGTTGATAGATCGACTCCAGGAGCTGCGGCTTTTCCCGTTCGGTGAACTCGACGATCTGCTTCACCAGTTTGAACAGGCGGTCGTCGCGGGAATCTGGCAATTCACCGAGCACGGCCTGGGTCACCTCATCGTCGGTGATCACGGTGTCCAATAGCCTGGCGTTCTCGTAGTCACTCTTCTTGACCACCAATGCTTTGTCGTTTGGCCGGTTGCGGTCAGGGTATTGCTGGACAACCCGGTTGTCGGTGTCGACCACACGCAGGACGTGGCTGTCAGGCCAACTGGGCAGGCTGGAAAGCACCAGCAGCTGCAAGTCGGGACGGGCGATACGCGAGGTGGGAGTGTTGCCGATCGCCTCGATGAACTGCCGGATCTCCTGTTCCATTTTCAGGCGTTTGCAGGTGTCGGCCAGCAGCGGTGGTGCGGCATGGCCGGCACGGTGGGCGTGGCGCAAGAGCCTGGACGGAGTGTTGGTGAGGGCGAGGATATTGGCGGACTCGGCCTCTGTAAACGCGTAGGTGTGGTTGCCCAGACGGTAGAGCAGTTCATGGTCGTCCCAGGTCATCGGGTTTTCGCTGGCAAGGCGCCAGGCACCGTGGCCGTTGTGGGTGAGTGACGGGGTGTCGACCCCGACTTTCCGAGGGTGGCGCAGACGCCATTTGTGCAGGACTTTGTCAAACACGATCCGGTACAGGGAGCCGTAGAGCGGCAGGTAATGCTGGGTATTCCACTCGAAAATACCAAGGGCGTCAGGTGCCAGGTCGGTGGGCGGCGTGAGGGTGTGTTCGTATTGCATCAGCGAACCGTTGACCAGGCTGACATAACCGGCCGCGCTGCGCTTGCTGCTCATGTAGTCACCCAGCCGGGTGCGCAGGCCCTGGGCGTCGGTGGCGCTGCTCATGCCCAGCAACTGCCGCTCGTGGGGCTGCAATACCGAAGCGATGGCCAGGTAAAAACTGTCCACGGTTGCAGGCACGGGAATCGTGCCGCCGTTGACCACGTCGTACGCCTCATATACGCCGTTGCCATAGTGGCGCAACTCCACCGTGGGGTCCTGCGGGCCTTTGAATACGTAGGGTTTGGCGATGTGCCCGGCGACCATTTCGGTCATCACGAACGGGCGCTTGAGGGTATTGCGCACCAGCGCCGAGGCGAACTCCCGGGCCCATTGGTCAATGTCGTCATTGTAGGCGCGGGCGTGGTACAAGCCGTCGATGGCCGCATCGATACGCAACGCGGTGCGGTGGTTGTCCAGCAGTTCATGGAAGGCGCTCGGCAGCGTGCCTTGCCGCAAGTAGGCCTGTTGCTGCTGGGGCGTCAGTGGATGCTGCTCCAGCAGGCGCTCCAGATTGGCCGGGGACAAGGGGCGGTTGAGGTCACGCAGTTTTTTCAGCAGCGGTGTGACGGCGACCAGGGGGGGCAAGGCCGTGGCGGGCAGAAACCGGCGCACGTTCGCCGGTACAAGCTGCTCGCTTTTTTCGTAACCGGCGTAGTTCACCAGGGCGCTGAACAGTGTCATGCGCTCATCGCTGGCCAGTTGCGCGACCTGTCGACGTAGCACCGTGATGCGCTGCGCAGAGGTGTGGGGAGCATGCCCCTCCAGGCCCAGTTGCGAGAGGGTGGGTTGCAACGCAATGATCAGATTCAACAACGGCTCATCGGCATTGGGTACCAGGTGCGCAACGTCCCGTGCGCTGTAGGTGCCATCCTCGGCCCTGATAATGTCGATGGCATGGGTGGGTGTTGGCGGGCGCTCGGTTTTGCTGTAGCTCTCGATCACCGTGCGCTGGCGGTCGCTGATACTCAGGGTGGTGTTCGCTGGCCAGTCGGGCAGTTGCGTCAGCAGGCACAGTATCGCGCTGTCACCGTGGGGCGGCAGGTAGCCGGGCTCGTTGAAGCGGTCGATGATCAGTTGGATGACCCGGTCGACCTGTAGTCGCCGCACGCCTTCGATCAGGTTCAAGGGCGCCGGCTCCGACCGCCACACCTTGTCCAGTGTTTCCCGGGTGGTAGAGGTGCTGCGCAGCATGGTTTCCAGGTCTGCTGCCGGCGCCAGCGAGGAACCGTTGGGCAGCATGCGTTGTAGCAGCTCGATGTCCGAGAGGGTGTGGGCATTGTGCAGGTCGAAGACCCACGCCTGCTTTGCCGGGTTGAAAAGGATGGGCGGGGTGTAGCCATCGCTGCGTTGATGTTTGAGCACGTAGCGCATCTGCTGGTCGTCGTGTTTGACCTGTGCCACCAGAAACTGGTCACCTTCATTGAGCTTGACGTATTTCTCGCCATTTACGCTGTAGACGCCCAGGGCATCGGGGCTGCGGCCGTCCAGCAGCGACTGTCGATCATGGGCGTAAGGTTGCGCGTCGGGTTTCCACAACTGAGGGCTACCGCCCGAGCGGATGACCTTGCGCGGGTTACCTAGGTTCTGCATCAGCGTTTGCATGCGTTGGCGCTGCAAGCGGCCGGCCGTGGCGGTCAACTGGCCGCTGACGATCAGGTCGGCAACATCCGTGAGGCTGCTGGCAAAGGCACTGGCGTCGCCTTTGACGGCCTGGTCCAGGCCCTGGATCACGCTGTAGGTCAGGCTGCCCAGCATCAGCACTTGCAAGGTGCGCATCATGCCCGTCACGCCCCCGGGCACCGGGGTCAGGAGCAGGTCGAGGACCTCGGACGCAATCGCCTGCGCCGCGTCCTTGAGGGCTTGCCAATCGGCTTCGGAGCGATTGACGGCGAGTGTGTCGAGGTCTGCCTGGCAGCGTTGGATCTGCCGGTAAGTCATGGCCTCTACCAGGCTCACTGGCCGTCCCGTCTTGGCGTCGGCGGCGAAGTGGATATCCTTGAGGGTCTGCGCCGGGAAGGCTTTGTGAAAACCGTCATACAGTTTTCCCGCAAGCCAGTTCAGGCCTTCCGGCCGAGGCTTCTTGGTCACCAGTTTGGAGAAGACGGACATGCCCACCAGGGGCAATTGCCGGGAAAACCAGCCCAAGTCGTCGTTTTGATGGCTTTCGAGCAGTTGCGTGCGGAATGCTTGCTCCGCCGCGCGTGCGTCGGGGTGATAGCGCAGTGCGCCCCCAGGGCGGAACGGAAAGTACGACAACACACCCAGGGCCGCGACGCGAATCAGCAGCAGAGGCACCGGAATTATGGTGTCCCAGGGCACGAAGGGAACGGCCGCCACCACCGTTACCCCCGCTGTAAGGCCCAGTGAGTCAATCTCCGGTTGAGCCCCTGTCTCATCAATGGCCGCATTCAACAGGGTATACATCTCGCGGGTCAGCCCGCTATCGGCACGGTTGCGCCAGGCGTCCAGCACATCGAACTGCAGTAGCGTCCTGGCTGAAACACTCATCAGGCGGCGCAGTGTGCCGTTGTCCCCCAAGGTGGCGTTGATGCGGCTTTTCAGTTGGCCGCCCAGGTCCAGTTCGCGTGCCACGTCGATAAACGCTTGTGCCGAGAGGCTGCGATCATCGCCTGGCCCAGCGACATGGCTGGCTTGTACCAGGCTGTAGCCGGACTCTGTGGTCCTGCCGTAGGTGAAGCCAAAGTTGACGCAGGCCGCCTCCCACAGGGACATGCTTTTGACGTGATCGACGTAGTGCCAGTCTTGCGTGTAGGAGCGGCGACGGAATCGGGTCCGTTCTTTACGTTCAGGTTCCCAAGGGAAGGGCTGTTCCACTTTTTCCCGGTAAACGGTGTTGAACCGGAAGGCTTCGGGGTCACGCCCGTCAATGCGGCTGCGCAATTGGGCCAGGCCTTCGGTCTTGAAGGCCTGTACCACGCGCTCTTTTTCGGTTTCAACCGCGTTAAGGGCCGCCAGGGCTTCGCGTTGCAGTCTCACATAGCGTTTTTTTTCATCGGGCGTGAGGGCGCCCAATGCATGCGTCAAGTTATGCCGGATCTGCTCCACAGCTTCTTGCTGTGCCCAGGAGATGCTCGATTGCAGATTGCCGGATAAGCCGTTGAGTAATTGAGAAGTCGGCATGGATGGGTGGCCTTTCACATATTGAGTGGAAGGCCGATGTAATCACCACGCGCACGATGCCAGGGGTTAACTATTTACCCGTAGCGAGAGGGCGGTGCCGGGAGGCATCCAGGTTTTTAATGAACTCCAGCCAGGCCGCCAGTGCAGCCATCAGCAACAGGCCCAGCAGTGCGCTGAACACCTGCATCGGCCAGGCATCCTCGACCTGGGCGTTGAGCATATCGGCCAGTGGCGCCAGCAATACTCCCAGGCAGAACACCTCCAACGAATAGCGGCCCATGCGGCAGCTCTGTTGCGCCAGCCAGTTTTGCGTCCAGGCACGACCCGGCAGCAGCTTGGCGGTGACATACGCCAAGGCGAGAAAGTGCACCAGGCGCACCGGTGAAAGGTCGGTCTTGCTGATGGGGTACAACATGTTGCTGACGATGGCGGGCATCCAGGCATCGTGAAGGTGCGGCCAACGCCAGGACAATGTAATCACCCCGGCCAGCAGGGCATAGGCTGCCGCCGCGATAAACAACGGTTGCCGGCGCAGCGGCCGGGTATCGGGCGCGCGGGCCTGGCCGGCCTGCACCGCCGCCGCGCCGCCGAGGATAAACAGAAACTGCCAGGTCACCGGGTTGAAGTACCACACACCGTCGGCAATCGCCCGCAGGTTCCAGCCCATCCAGGGCGCCAGCAGATACACCGTCATCGACAGCCCCACCACCACCCACGTCTTGCGCAACAGCAGCGGCAACACCAGCGGCAAGCCGGCAAGCAGCACGATATACAGCGGCAACGGGTCCATCAGGTTGGGTTTGAAACGCAGCAGCAATTCATCGGTCAGGGCCTGTTGTGGGTGGGTGACGAAGTGCGTCAGGCCCATCTCCTCGACCAGGTCGCGGGTCTCCACATGGCTGTTGGCGAAGAACACGATACCCATCAGCATCGCCAGCAAAAAGATGTGCACTACGTACAACACCCAGGCTCGGCGCAGGATTTTCAGGGCGGTGACCCAATATCCTTCGGCCTGCAGAATTTTGCCGTAGGCCAGTACGCAGGCATAACCGGCGAGGAACACAAACACTTCCGCAGCATCGCTGAAACCGAAATTGCGCAGGGTGATCTGGCCGAGGGGGTTGTGGGGGACGTGATCCCAGAAAATGAAGATCAACGCCAGGCCCCGAAAAAAATCGATGCGCGGGTCGCGTCCGTTCAGCATGGCAGCGGGCTCTTGAACTGAGGGTTTAGTAATGACAGGCAAGCGGCGGTGAAGTCTTACGCCGTGCGTCGGGCGGGCGCAGGTTGGCGACATTTGTAAGCAATTGCAAAGGCCGGGTATTACAGAATGTCTCAACCGCGCGACGGGTACCTGTTAATTCTGACAGTAGACGAACAATGACGGACGTGGCTTGCTGGAGGCAGGCGGAACAGGGCGACGGCATGGCCAGACTGTGGAAGGGATTCTCCAGCTACACGGTGATTGGGGTCGCCAATACGCTGATCCATTGGCAGCTGTTTTTTGTGTTCAGGGCTGTACTGGACCTTAGCCAGGCCGTGAGCAACTTTCTTGCCTTTTGTGTGGCGGCGTCCTTCTCGTTTTATGTCAACGCGATCTACACCTTTGCCATGTCTGCATCGTTGGCCCGCTACCTGGTGTTCATGGCGTGCATGGGCGGTTTGAGCCTGGGCGTGGGCTGGCTGGCGGACCGCTGGCGTGCGCCGGGGATCGTCACGGTGGTGGTGTTTTCGCTGGTCAGCCTGGTGTGCGGTTTTTTGTTGTCACGCTGGGTGGTGTTCCGCGAGCGTGGGCAATGAGGATTTCGCTGATCGTGCCGGTGTTTAACGAGGAACAGGCCATCGAACCGTTCTATCGCGCGGTGCGCGAGGCACCCGGTTTGCAGGCTCACGGCATCGAGATAGTGCTTATCGACGATGGCAGCACCGACCGTACGGCCGAGCGTGCCCGGGCCCTGGCGATGGTTGACAGCGATATGGTGTTGATCAATCTGTCGCGCAACTTTGGCAAGGAGGCCGCGCTGTTCGCCGGGCTTGAATACGCCACGGGCGAGGCCGTGGTGCCTATGGACGTGGACCTGCAAGATCCGGTCAACGTGATCCCGCGCTTGATCCATGAATGGCGGAACGGCGCCGATGTGGTGCTGGCCAAGCGTCGGGACCGCTCCAGCGATGGCTACCTCAAACGCCGTAGCGCGTCGTTGTTCTATCACCTGCTTAATCGAATTTCCTACACGCATATCGAAGAAAACGTCGGCGACTTCCGGTTGATGGACCGCAAGGTGGTGGATGTGATCAAGGCCCTGCCCGAACAGCAACTGTTCATGAAGGGGGTGTTGTCCTGGGCGGGGTTCGGCGTGGCCATTGTCGAGTACGACCGTGCCCCCCGCACGGTGGGCCAGAGCAAATTCAACGCGTGGAAACTGTGGAACCTGGCATTGGATGGCATCACCTCGTTCAGCACCTTGCCGTTGCGGTTGTGGAGTTATATCGGTGGCGTGATTTCGCTGATCGCATTGGTGTATGCCGGGTACCTCGTGCTGGACAAAGTGCTGTTTGGTAATGAGGTGCCGGGGTACCCATCGTTGATGACGGCGATCTTGTTCCTGGGAGGGGTGCAGCTGATTGGGATCGGGATACTGGGGGAATATGTGGGGCGCATCTATATGGAAACTAAGCACCGGCCGCGTTATGTGGTTAAAGGCGTTGTGAGTCGGGGCGAGCAAGTCGCCGAAGAGGCAGGTGTTTGGAGTGATCTTAAGGGAGGCGCCGAAAAGTGATTACCTATGAATGGTCGAGGAAGGAAAGTTTTATATTTTTTTTAGTGGCTGTTTTAGTCTATGTGTATCCCTTGACCCTGGCTGACTACTTTTACGTTGAAGATAGCTTTAGGGCTGCGTATGGGTACGCGTCATGGCGTGCTGAAGGGCGTTTTTTAATTGACGGTTTTTATCATTTCTTATCCCTCTCAAATGGCGCCCCAGACTCATCCCCATTGGGCCTGTTGGTCGCGTGCGTGGTCATGGCTACCGCATTGGAGAAGCTCGCATTTCATTACTTTTGTCACGTGAATGTGTTTTCGTCGATGGTGGTGTTGCCGGTGTTTTTCAGTCCCTTGTTTTTGAGTGATCTTGCTTATAAATACGACGGCCCTGTGATGACTTTAGGGTTGGCGATGATGGTATTTGCTATCACCTTTAAGTCTGAACGGAAATGGCTGGAGTGGTGGGGCAGCACGTTACTGGTTGGCAGTGCGTTGTGTATTTATCAGCCACTTATCAATGCGTTTTTCGGATTGTGTTGCATCGAATTGTACAGAGCGATTAAAGATAAAAAAGCAACCCGTGAATGGGTGATGTTGGGTTTGGAAAAGGCCATGCAGGCGGGCGTTGCCTCGCTTTTTTATCTTTGTGCGATCGTTCCCTTTATGGGCACGGAACGGCAGCAGCTTCTTGCTTTGGATAAGGATTGGCCGGTTGTCATGTTCCAGCGTTTAGAAAATGCGGAAGAAAGGATTCGCCCTTTATATACGGGCGATAGTGCCTGGTTTTTTGGTGTGATGGCGATTCTATTTGGGATGGGTTACGCCTGGGCTGGTTTTTCTGCATTGCGTGAGCGTCCAGGGTGGGTGAGTAAAGTGCTGGTGAGTTTGGCTTATATATCGATAGTGCCGCTGCTGATAATGTCTGTGCCGGGAATCATGCTTGTTTTTTTTTATGAGAATAATGATGCAAGGGCGATGTTGGGGAGCGGGCCTTTGCTGGTCTTTATAGTCCTGGTGATCTATCAATGGTTGAATGCTGTGCAGCGCAAGTTGACGGTGTTTGTTGTGCTGCCAATAATTTTATTTTTGTCAATTTCTTATAGTTATGGGCGAGTCTTGAGCCTGAAGAAGGAATTGGAAACCAGCGTGATGAGTAGTTTGGCTTATTCGCTGACTTCTAATGCGGCGCTGGCCTCGGTGGAGGTTTTTTACTTTAATGCCAGTGCTCAGGATTATTGGTTGCCAGCCTCTGCCGGAACCGTTTCGATCATGCCGGTTATGCCGTATTTAGTGGCTGCTGATTTTCTGTTTTTACCTGAGGCAATGGCCAGGGTAGGGATCACTAATGTGGTGCAGGCCAGCCATGAACATTCGGCCGGAGTACGACTGAAACCCGATGCTCGACCCATAATCGATAACTGGTTTTACTCCATTTACGTGGAGGATGGGGATGGTTATATCGTCATGAAAAAACAGCCTCGCGTTAATCCATGAAGGAACTGCCAACTGCCAGGCAGTTGCTTCAACGATACCGCCGATGGTCCGGTTCAGCGGGAAAAGGGTGAATTAGAACGCATCCATCAACAGCACTTTGCACGGCTTGGCCTGGTGCTCATTGATCTGCGGCACCAGCCGGGTGAAGTGTTCGGTCTGGCAGTGCGCATCCAGCGCGGCCTGGTCGGGCCATTGCTCGATGAAAATGAAGTGCCCCGGATCTTTTTGATCGACAAACAGATCGTAGGCGATGCACAGCGGTTCCTGGCGGGTCTTTTCCACCAGCTCGGCATACCAGGGGCGCACGGTATCGAGGTATTCGGGCTTGATGAAATCTTCAGCGATGACTTTCAACACGATCTGAATCCTTTAAGCAGCGGCGACTTCGTGGGGCTCAAAACTGTCTGCGCGCGCCATCTGCCACATGCGCGAATAGAACTCGCCGTTGACTTCGCCGGTGAGCAATTCACCCGGCTTGAGGAATACATGCAACTGCGAGAACAGCTTGATCTCGGTGGCCGACATACGCCGCACCAGATGCTTGGCCGACAGCTGCGACGGGTGATCCAGGCCTGCCGCCGCCAGCATCTCGGCCAGGGCCTTGAGGGTGTTACGGTGGAAGTTGAACACGCGCTGGGCCTTGTCCGGTACTACCAGGGCGCGTTGGCGCAATGGGTCCTGGGTGGCGACGCCGGTCGGGCACTTATTGGTGTGACAGCTTTGCGACTGAATGCAGCCGATGGCAAACATGAAGCCGCGCGCCGAGTTGGCCCAGTCGGCGCCGATGGCCAGCACGCTGGCAATATCGAAGGCGCTGACGATCTTGCCGCTGGCGCCCAGCTTGATCTTGTCGCGCAGGTTCAGGCCCACCAGGGTGTTGTGCACGAACAGCAGGCCTTCACGCAGCGGCACGCCGATATGGTCGGTGAACTCCACGGGCGCGGCGCCGGTGCCGCCTTCCTTGCCGTCGACCACGATAAAGTCCGGGAGAATGCCGGTTTCGAGCATGGCCTTGGCAATGCCCATGAACTCCCAGGGGTGGCCCAGGCAGAACTTGAAACCCACCGGCTTGCCGCCGGACAGTTCGCGCAGTTGCGCGATGAATTGCATCAGTTCGATAGGCGTGGAGAACGCACTGTGGCGTGACGGCGAGATGCAGTCTTCGCCCATCAGGATGCCACGGGTCTCGGCGATCTCTTTAGTCACCTTATGCTTGGGCAGGATCCCGCCATGGCCGGGTTTGGCACCCTGGCTCATCTTGATTTCGATCATGCGCACCTGCGGGTTCTGCGCCTGCACGGCAAAGCGCTCCGGGTCGAAACGGCCGTCGCTGGTGCGGCAGCCGAAGTAGCCGCTGCCCAATTCCCAGGTCAGGTCGCCGCCGTTTTCGCGGTGATAGGAACTGATGCTGCCTTCGCCGGTGTCATGGGCGAAATTGCCGAGCTTGGCGCCTTGGTTGAGTGCGCGAATCGCGTTGGCGCTCAACGAGCCAAAGCTCATCGCCGAGATATTGAACACCGACGCCGAATACGGCTGCGTGCATTGCGGGCCGCCGACCATTACGCGAAAGGCGCTGGGGTCGCTCAGCGGCGCGGGGCGCATGGAGTGGCCGATAAATTCGAAGCCCGACTGGTAGACGTCGATCAGGGTGCCGAAGGGCTTGTCGGCGGTTTCGTTCTTGGCGCGCGAGTAAACCAGCGAGCGTTGCGAGCGCGAGAAGGGCAGGGCGTCGCTGTCGGATTCCAGCAGGTACTGGCGAATTTCCGGGCGGATGGCTTCCACCAGGTAACGGATATTGCCCAGGATCGGGTAATTGCGGCGCACGGCGTGGGGGCTTTGCAGCAGGTCGAAAATGCCGATCAGGCTCAACACACCGGTGACCAGGCTGATGGGCCACAGCCATTCGTGTTGGATAAAGGGGAGGCTGGCGAGGGTGAAAATGACGCACACGGCAAAGAAGGCGTAACGGCTTAGCAAGGACAGGCTCATACGGTTTCCTTGGGTTCGGACTCTCAGGTCGATCCGGCATTTTGCGCCAGTAATGAGACTCCAGACAACCTGCGGGTGTACTCAGTTTGACCCTTGTGATGGAACGGACTGGCCCGAAATAGACAATGCGCGGCTATCGGTCACTTCAAAGCGGGCGTGGTTTTCGGTGGTCGAATCTGCCCCGACGAAGACGGTGAACGTGCCGGCCTCAACCACCGGCGAAAAATCGCTGTCCAGCAGGGCGAAGTCCTCTTGGTCAAGGGTGAAGGTCAGGTCCCGAGCCTCGCCAGGCGCCAAATGCGCTTTGCGAAAGCCGCGTAATTGGCGAACCGGACGGGTCACGCTGGCGACATCATCGCGCAGGTATAACTGCACGATTTCTTCCCCTGAGCGCGCTCCGGTATTGGTGACCGTGACCGTTACGTCCAGTGATTGGGTGGACGCCAGCCGCTGCGCGCTGAGCCGTGGCGTGGAGTAGCTGAACGAGGTGTAGCTCAGGCCGAAACCGAAGGGATACAGCGGCGTCCAGTGCTCATCGATGTAGGCAGACGCATAACGTCCATCGCCGCTGGGCGGACGGCCGGTATTTTTGTGCGCGTAGTAGAGGGGGATCTGTCCCACGCTGCGAGGGAACGTGATCGGCAGTTTGCCGCTGGGGTTGACGTCACCGAACAGAATATCGGCCACGGCATTGCCCATCTCACTGCCCAGGAACCAGGTTTCCAGCAGCGCCGGCGCCTGGCGCACGGTCGGCGAGAGCACCAGCGGGCGGCCATTCATCAGCAGGATGACCACCGGTTTGCCGCTGTCCAGCAGGGCACGCAACAGCGCCTCCTGGGCACCCGGCAAGCCCAGGTCCGCGCGACTGCGGGCTTCGCCGCTTTGATCTGCTTGCTCGCCGAGCACGGCGACCACCACCTCGGCAAGCCGGGCGGCCTGTCGGACCTCGTTGAGGTTCTCAGCCTCTTTGCTGACGGGCGAAGCGCCTGGCAGGTAAACCACCTCAGTGTCAGCGGCGACGGCGCGGCGTATGCCCTGCAAGACCGTGATCGACTCTTCGGGGTGACCCGCCAAGGCCCACGGGCCGATCGTGGCCTCGGCATCCGTGGCCAGGCTGCCGACCACTAGCACGTTACGCAGGTGCTTGGGCAGCGGCAGCAGGGCATCGGTATTTTTCAACAGTACGATGGACTTCTGCGCGGCCTCACGGGCCAGGGCTCGGTGCTGCGGTGTCAGGACATTGGCCCGTTGCAGGGCCTCATCGCTGTAGCGGTAAGGATCTTCAAACAGCCCCAGGCGTTGCTTGGCCTGGAGTACGCGGCGCACCGCATCATCCACGGCGGTCAGGGGAACCTGGCCATTGCGCACCAGCGCGGGCAGGTGTTGACGGTAGGTCTGGCTGGCCATGTCGATGTCCACGCCGGCGTTGAACGCCAGCCTTGCCCTGTCGGCCGGACCGCGTGCGATGCCCTGCTGGCTCAGCTCCCAGATGGCGTTGAAGTCACTGACAATCAGGCCACCGAACCTCCATTGATTGCGCAGCACGCCGGTTAACAGGGCGGTGTTGCTGTGCAGGGGAACCCCGGCCAGTTCGTTAAACGAGGGCATGATCCCATCGACGCCAGCCGCTACGGCCGCCTGGAAAGGCGGCAAGTACACTTCGCGCAACGTGCGTTCCGACACGTCGGCGACGTTGTAGTCGCGCCCGCCTTCGGCCGCGCCATAGGTCACGAAGTGTTTCGCGGTCGCCAGCATAAAGGAGGGGTCTGGAGGCCCCGCGCCGTGGAACCCCTGCACCTTGGCGCTGGCCAGCGCCGCGCCCAGGAACGGGTCCTCACCGGAACCTTCCACCACGCGGCCCCAACGTGGGTCGCGGGCAATGTCGACCATGGGGGCGAAGGTCCAATGCACGCCGCTGGCCGTAGCTTCAACGGCCGCCGCGCGAGCGGTCCGCTGTGCCAGGGCAGGATCCCAGGCCGCGGCTTCTGCCAGCGGCACGGGAAATACAGTACGAAAGCCGTGAATCACATCGAAAGCAAACAACAGCGGTATATGCAGGCGCGAGCGCGTGACGACCTGTTCCTGTAACCGGCGGGTCTGCTCGAAACCGTAGGCGCCGAGGACCGAGCCAACGGTGCTCATGGGCAGTTGCGCCAGTTCGCCTTGGTCAATGACGGGGCCGGTAGGCGTGTCTTGGACGCCGAGTTGGTTGAGTTGGTCGACTTTTTCTTCGAGCGTCATCTGCTGCAACAAGCCCTCTATGAAGTCTTGCTCGTTGGCAGGGAGGGCGCTGCCGCTGATACTGAGCGCCAGGTAGAACAGCACCAAATTGCTCCAGAGCCTCACGGGCGATTGCCGGTGTCAGCCGTTGAAGGGGTACCGATTGCCGTCGATTCCGAATTGAAGGGGTGGTACTGATACAGCCAGGTCTCTGACAGCGGCTGGCCGTCAAGGCGTAGGAAAAGGCGCAATTCCACCGGGTCCTTGCCGTCGACAGTCAAATCGAACTGTGCTCGCCAATGGCCGGCGATGCCGTCCGGCACCGCTTCGGTAAAGACCTGGCTGAGCTCGCCTCTGGAGCAACTGATCACGGCCTCGGGTTTGACGCCCGGCGCGAGTTTTTCCAAGGGGGCGCCTTGGAATTCGACCACGAATTTACGCACCTCTACAGGGCGCGGCTGGCCCGGTTGGCCGCCGTTGCCCAAGCGTGTGGCCAAGCACACTGCCAGTGGCGAAGCGTAGGGCTCCTGGGCCAGCCAGTGCAGGCGATAACGCAGCGAATAGCGGTTGCCCGCTTCCGCTGGAGCCGAGGGCACCCACATCGCGACGATGTTGTCGTGGATCTCGTCGTCGGTGCCGTTTTCCATCAGTTGCACGCTGCCTTTGCCCCAATCGCCCAACGGCTCGACCCACAGGCTGGGGCGCCGCTGGTAATTCACACCATCGAGGTAGTGGTCAAAGTTGCGGTCGCGCTGTAACAGGCCGAAGCCCTTCGGTTGATGATCGGTGAACGCCGAAACCATGGTGCGTGGCGGGTTGTTCAGGGGGCGCCAGATACGTTCTCCGTTGCCGGTCCAGAGCCCCAGGCCGTCACTGTCGTGAACCTCGGGGCGCCAGTCGGCGGCGGTGCGCTTGGCGGTTTCACTGAACCAGAACATCGAGGTCACCGGAGCAATGCCCAGCCGGCTGACACTCCTGCGCAGGAAAAACGTGCAATCGACGTCCATGATCACGCCCTGTGTGCGGTGGATCAGGAAACGGTAAGCCCCGCAGATACTCGGGCCGTCGAGCCGCGCATAGAGGGTCATGGCGTTAGCGTGCTCGTTCTTTGGCGGCTCGAACCAGATGTGGGTGAAGTCAGGGAACTCTTCGGCCTTGCCGGCTTGTGCCACATCCAGGGCAATAGCCCGTGCCGACAGACCGTACTGATACAACTCGCCGATGGCCCGGAAGTACGACGCGCCAAGGAAGGCCACCCAGTCGTTCCGTTGCCACGCCCGTTTGGCTTGGTTGCCCAGGCGGCTTTCCTGGATGCGAAAGCCAGCGAACCCACTGTTACGGGGCAAGGCATGGGCAGGGCTGTCGCCTGGCATATCGAAGTGCGCCGGGTCGTAGACGATCTCGCGGGCGATGCCGTTGTCCAGGGCATACATCCTCACGGGGGTGCGAAAAAACGACCCCAAGTGAAAGAACGTCACGGGGAACTTGCCGGGGCCGTTGGCGAACAGGGCGCGCTCGGGTTTGAAGTGGATCTGGCCGTGGGTGGCGTAGTCGAGTCTCGCCAGCAGCGTGGCCGATGCGGTGCTGGGGTAGGTGTAGGGTTTCAAGGCATCGGCTTGTGCCTGTTCGATCAAGTCTTCGAAGGAAAAAACGCTGGGGTGGTCGGCTGTATCGGCCGCCAGGGCGCCCCTGCCCAGTGGCGTGAGCAAGGCGGCCAGTGAAGCGTACGTCAGGAACTCGCGGCGCGTAGACATGGTGTCCTTTCCTTCGACGATGAGGGTCCAGGCCTCACGTTCAGCACGCCCCACGGCATGCAACTGTGTTGCTTGTGTGGAGTGTCGAGTCGGGAAACGTGTCTGTCTACTGTCAGAAATAACAGGTAGTGGGGGAAGGGCGGATGATTCGGCGGCGAGCCCTACGCCGCCGTCTGCCGAATTGGCAATACCACGCGAAACTTCGTCCCCTTACCCAGCTCACTGCTGACAGAAATATCGCCACGGTGTTTCTTGACGATGCCGTAGGAGAGTGACAGCCCCAACCCCGTGCCTTCGCCCACCGGTTTGGTGGTGAAGAAAGGATCGAAGATTTTCTGCACGGTCTCCGGCGCAATCCCGCAGCCGTTGTCCGCCACCTCCAGCCAGACGTTTTCGCCTTCCACGCCATTGCTGATGGTAATGATGCCGCGTTCCGGCCCCATGGCCTGCGCTGCATTGATGACCAGGTTCATCACCACCTGGTTGAGCTGCGAGGCCAGGCATTCAATCTCTGGCAGCGGTTCGTAGTGCTTGACCACATCGGCCTTGTACTTGAGTTCGCTGGCAACGATGTTCAGCGTGGAGTCGATACCCTGTTGCAGGTTTGCGAATTGCCAGGTCTGGTCGTTATCGACGCGGGAGAAGTTTTTCAGGTCCTTGACGATCTGCGCCACGCGACCGATGCCTTCCTTGGTCTCGCGGATCAATATCGGAATGTCGTCCTGTAGAAAGTCCAGTTCCAGGCGGGTACGCAATGCCTTGAGCTGCGCGTGCTGTTCACCCGGGGCGAGGGTTTCTTCGGCCTGCTGGTAAGCCTCCAGCATCTGTTGCAACTGGTTGAAATAACCGTCGAGCGTACTGAGGTTGGACGAGATAAAACCCACCGGGTTGTTGATCTCATGGGCCACGCCCGCGGCGAGTTGCCCCAGCGAGGCGAGCTTTTCCGATTGCACCAGCTGGCTTTCCAGGTGCTTGCGCTCTTCGATTTCCTGCTGCAGCGCTTGCGTGCGTTGTTCCACCAGCCGTTCCAGCTGAGTGGTTTGCAGGGTGGCACGACGGGCCATGTCCCATTTATTGGCCAGGGTGTTGGCCATCTGCTGGACTTCGATGTTATCGAACGGCTTTTTCAGGATCAGCAGTCGATCATGGCCGTGCAGACGGTCCAGCAGGTCTTCCCAGGCATAGTCCGAGTACGCAGTGCACACCACCACTTGCAGGTCGGGGGCGACTTTCCAAAGTTCTTCTATGGTCTTCGCCCCGTCCCAGCCTTGGGGCATGCGCATGTCGACAAACGCCAGGGCATAGGGGTGCTGTTGCGCCATAGCGGTGATGAGCAACTGCAGGCCTTCTTCGCCGCCGTAGGCCGAGTGCAGGTCGAAGGGGGGCGCCGTGGGTTTGCTGGATTCGCCGAACAGTGCCGACTCCATGTCATCCAGCACCTGGTTGGATTCAACGGCAGGCATCAGGATCTTGCGGAAATCGTCGTGAATCGACGGCGTGTCATCAATCAGCAGAATGCGCCGGTTGGGAGGTTGGTTCATGCGGGACTTCCGGCAGGCGTGAGGGGGATCGTCAGGGTGAATATCGCACCTTGGCCTGGCCCGTCACTGTGGGCGCTGAGGTGACCATCCATTTCAACGGCGGCCAGTGCACAGCTGTGCAGGCCAAAACCGTGACCTTCCTTGCGGGTGGTAAAACCGTGGGTAAATATGCGGGTCATGTTCTCGGCCGGTATGCCTTCCCCATCGTCCTTCACGCTGATCTGCAACGTACTGTCCTCCAGCGACTGGACCGTCAGGGTCATCTGCCGTGGCCGATCGGTGAGGTTGGACATGGCGTACTTGGCGTTGCTGATCAGGTTGACCATGATCAGCAGCAAGCGGTGTTTGTCCGCGAGGACTTCCGGTACCTGCCCATAGTGCTTGACCACCGTGACATTGTGCCGGCTCAGTGCCCCCGCATTCATGCGCAGGGCGTCTTCCATCAAGGTGCTGATCTGTACCGGCTCCTTCAGTGAGGGCGCGCCCGCATAGGATTGCTGGGTGGAGACGATGTCCTTGATGTGGTCCACGCTTTTGCTCAATTGCGCCATCTCATCGATCAGGCCTTGTTGCTCGACGGCAATGGCGTCCACCAGTTGGTTGAGGTAGCCGGGCAGCAGCTTGCCCTTTTCATCCTCGGTGATAAAGGTGCCCAGGTCGGCCTGGCGCTCGTTGATCAACTGCATGGCTTTGCCCAGGCCCATTGCCTTGCTGCTGCGCAGTTTGCGGGTGACCAGGTCGGCGGAGATGTTCACGCTGTTGAGCACGTTGCCGACGTTGTGCAGCACGTTGGTGGCGATCTCCGCCATGCCGGCCTGGCGCGCGCTGTCCATCAACTCGGTTTGGGCATCCTTGAGCTGTTGGGTGCGCCGTTCCACGCGTTGTTCCAGGGTTTCGTTGGCCGCCTGCAAGGCACGGTTGACGCGGTTGATTTCGGCGAAACTGCGTAGCAGGCGCACGGCCAGGTAGAGCAACAGCGCCACCAGTAGTGTCGAGAAAACCAGCAGGTAGCGGTGATATTGATGGTCGATCAGGTCAGCCGCTTGCTGGTCCTGGTCGAGGTGGGTCGTCAATTCGTCCAGGCGTTCGGTCACGGGCACGGCGGCAATGCGTTCGAGCAGGCTGTTGACCACCGGTTGCTCGCGCAGGATCAGTGAAATGTGATTGCTGAGGATGTCTACCGGGCCCTGGAACTCACTGGGCAGGCTCTCCTTGTTGATTGCCAGCTTGCCCAGGCCCACCAGAATATCCGCCGCGCGCTCGTTGCTGGTGATCTGGGCGAACTCGAGGCTACTGAGCAGCAGGTCATAGGTGTCGGTGGCCACATCCTGCAGTTGCAGGCGGCCTTCATCATCAATGCGATTGAACTGGGCCTGGATGTCGTCCTCGGCTGTGGGTAAAAATGCCAGGGAATTGCGCAGCACCGCATTGTGGGACTTGAACTGGTCGATCAACCGGGCTTTTTCCTGAATCGCGGCCTGATAAGCCTCATGGCTGGTTTGCCAGCGGGGCAGGTCTTGCGGGCTGTGGTAGATCTCGCGGTTGTTCAGCTCGACCCAGAGCCGGGTCATTTCCGTGAGCGGTGTGACCAGCGGATCGTAATTGTGAGTGATCGCGATCCGGGCCTTGAGCACTTCGCTGTCCCATTGAGCATTGAGCTGCTGCAACTGGCGGATCAGATCCCGCGAATGGGTGTAGCTGGCCGTCTGGTCGCGGGAGGACTTGAGGTACAGAAACACCAGCGTCGAGGCCAGCAACAGGGCGATCAGGCCCAATAACCCTTGGCTGGTGCGGCGGCGGGCAAGGTTCATGACGGTATGCTCATAGAGGCTTGCCTGCCCATTCGCCGGTCAGGGTCTTGAGAAACTGGATAATCAGGTCTTTGTCTTCCTGAGACGGGTTGCGCCCCAACTGGTACTTGAACATCACATCCACCGCCGCTTCCAGGGTCTTGGCCGATGCATCGTGAAAATACGGCGCCGTGACCGCGATGTTACGCAGGCTGGGGACCTTGAACACGTGCCGGTCTTCTTCATCCTTGGTCAGCAGGTAGCGCCCCAGGTCCGACTCGACGGGGTTGCCGCGCACCTTGAAGTAGTCGCCCATCACCCCGAACTTCTGGAACATGTTGCCGCCGATGTTGATGCCCTGGTGACAGGCGATGCAGCCGTAATCCTTGAAGCGCTGGTAGCCGTACTTTTCCTGGATCGTGAGGATTTCCGTGTTGCCCAGCAGGTACTGGTCAAACCGTGAGTTGGGCGTCAGCAGCGTGCGTTCGTAGGTGGCCAGGGCGTTTTGCACGTTGGCGGCGGTGACACCATCGGGGTAGGCCTGTTTGAACGCAGCCAGGTAGACGGGCAGGGCGGACAGGTTCTGCACCACGGTTTTCCAGTCGCTGCCCATTTCCACCGGGCTGATGACCACCTGCTCGACCTGCGCCTCCAGGGTGTCCACCCGGCCATTCCAGAACTGTTTGAAATTCAGACTGGCGTTGAACACCGACGGCGTGTTGATTTCCACGGGCTTGCCGTCGAAACCGATGGAGAACGGTTTATTGTCGGCGCCCCCGGATTCGAGGTGATGGCAGCTGGCACACGACAGCGTGTTGTTGACTGACAGGCGCGGCTCATTGAACAGTTGGCGGCCCAGTTCGACCTTGGCCGGGTCGAGTTGCGCAACCGGTGGCAACGGTTTGAGCGCTTCGTCCAGCGGCGCGGCCGTCACGGTCATCCCCAGGCTCAACCCCAACGTGAGGATGAGGCCGAAACAGTAGGTTGAGACGTCGCTCAAGCGAGCACTCCTTGCAGGCATAGGGGCTATTGATCGGGCATCAGCGTGGGGCTGCCCACCTGCAGCAACTGGGCGAAATCCTTCGCAGGTACCGCCTTGCTGAACAGAAAGCCCTGGCCTTCCTCACACTGCTGGGACCTCAGGAAGTTCAGCTGTTCGACGGTTTCCACCCCTTCGGCGATGATGTTCAGCTCCAGGCTCTTGCCCATGCCGATGATAGCGCTGATCAGCTGCGCGTCCTGGCTATTTTCGTGCAGCCCGCGCACGAATGATTGGTCGATTTTCAGCACATCGATAGGAAAGCGTCGCAGGTAGCTGAGGCTGGAGTAGCCGGTGCCGAAATCGTCCAGCGCCAGCCGCACGCCCATGGCCTTGATTCTGTTAAGAATATCGACGGTCTCGTCGACATTCTGCATCAGTACACTCTCGGTGATCTCCAGCTCCAGCTGGTTGGGCGGCAGGCCGGTCTGCTTCAGGATGGCGGCCAGGTTGTCGACAAACTCCCGCTGGCGGAAGTCGATGGCCGAGATGTTCACCGAGATGCGCAGCGGCGCCAGGCCCATGGTTCGCCAGGCCTGTGCTTGTTCACAGGCGTGGCGCAGCACCCATTGGGTCAAGGGAACGATCAGCCCGCTGTCCTCGGCTACCGGAATGAAGTCAGCCGGGTGGACCCAGCCCGAGCGCGGTTGAAACCAGCGGATCAGCGCCTCTGCGCCGAGGATTCGCCCGGTTTTCAAATCCAGTTTGGGCTGGTAGTGCAGTGCAAACTCATTGTGTTCCAGGGCCTGGCGGATTGCGCTTTCCAGGTTTTGCTGGTGCTGGGCGCGCAGGTTCATGTCTTCGGTGTAAAAACTGAAATCGTCCGGGCTGCGCTCCTTCGTGGTGTGCATGGCGGTTTCAGCGTGCTTGATCAGCTCCACGGCAGTGCTGCTGTCATTCGGGTAAATGCTGATGCCCAGGCTGGCGGTGACGCTCAGGTCGTGCCCCGCGACGTGGCGGGTAGCGCTGATGGCCTGGAGGATCTTCTGGGCGATGTGCTGGGTTTGCTGCGGGTGCAGGACATCATTGAGCAGGATCACAAACTCGTCCGAGCCATAGCGAAACACCGAGTCCGATTCCCGGACCGCCGCCACCAGGCTTTGGCTGACCTGCTGGAGCACCTCGTCACCCACTGGATAACCCAATGCATTGTTGATGCGTTTGAAGCGATCGAGCCCGATAAACATCACCGCCAGTTGGGTGTCATGGCGCCGGCCCAGGGCGATGGCCTGGGTCAGCCGGTCGCCCAGCAGCGTGCTGTTGGGCAACTCCGTGAGCGCGTCGTATTGCAGCAGGTGCGAGACTTTCAGCAGTTCCTGCACGCGTTCCTCAATGGTGCGCTCCAGCCCGATCACCTTGAGGGCGGCATCCTGGGCGAGCTGCCATTTCCAGGTGAGGGCGCTGGCCATCTGGCGGATTTCCAGGTGATCGAAGGGTTTCTTCAGGATCAGCAACTGGTCGTTGTACTTCAAGCGCGCTTCGATCGCTTCAAAGGAATAGTCGGAATAAGCGGTGCACAGGGCGATCTGCAGGTTGGGATCGACGTTCCACAACTGCTCGATGGTTTGCAGGCCGTCCCAGCCAGGCGGCATGCGCATGTCGATGAACGCCATGGCGTAGGGAGCGTTGGCTGCCAGGGCCCGATTTACCAGGTCCAAGGCTTCCTGGCCCTGGTAGGCTGAATCCAGGATAAAGGCCTGGCGAGCCACGGTCGTTGTGCCGAACAGGGTTTGCTCAAGGGTATCCAGGGAGGGCTCGCCGTCGGCGTCGGCGCACAGGATCTTGCGAAAGTCCTGGTGGATGGACGTGGTGTCATCGACGATCAGGATGCGACGGTTGGCCCGTCCTGAATTGGCGTTCATAGCGCGCTCCTGACCTTCAAAAGGTTCGACTGCATAACCATTCCTTCCTTGGTTCCATGGCTGAGGGGGGCGCAGACCTGCTGTGACAGTGTAGTCGAGGTCCCTTGAATTCGGCGGCCAGTTGGCGTCAAATCAACCCCGCGCCATAAGCGACGGAATACGGCTTGGCCCAGGGGTTCAAATCAGCTCAACTCAGTTCAATGTTAAGGCGCAGCAGGCATGGATGAACAACTTGCGACGAAACCCACTATTTTGCTGGTCGACGATGAAGAGTCGATCCTCAACAGCTTGCGTCGCCTGTTGCGCGGCCAACCTTTCGATGTCGTGCTCGCGGGCAGCGGCGCCGAGGCCCTGGAGGTCATGGCCGCCCAGCCCATAGACCTGGTGATGAGCGATGCGCGTATGCCCGGCATGGACGGCGCGCAATTGCTGGCTGAGGTTCATCGCCTTTATCCCGCCACCAGTCGCATCCTGCTCACTGGCTACGCCGACCTGCCGACGATCATCAAGGCGATCAACGAAGGGCAGATCCACCGCTATATCGGCAAACCCTGGAACGATGACGAACTGAAGCTGATCCTGCAGCAGGCCCTGGAACTCCAGCGGCTGGAACGCCTGGCCCATCAGCAGAACGACCAGCTCAAGCTATTGAATGCCACCCTGGAAAAACGCGTGGCAGCGCGGACCAGTGAGCTGCAACAGACCGCCGACATGCTCGACCTGGCCTACGATGAGCTCAAGCGCAGCTACGTGACCGGCACCGAAGTGTTTTCGTTGCTGGCCAACCTGCGCCTGCCCAAGAACAAACAGACCAATCGTCCACTGATCGAACTGGTGCGCGTGTACTGCACCGCCCAGTCCATCGACGAAGCCAGCGCCCGTGACATGGCCATGGCCGCCGCGTTGTACAACATCGGTAAGCTGAGCTGGAGCGACAGTATGTTGATCGAGCCGGCCGACAAGCTGCACAGCACCGACCGCGAGCGGTACCGTGGCTATCCGACCCAGAGCGAATCGCTGTTGATGACCCTGGAGCCGATGAAGGATGCGGCGCGGATCATTCGTCATCACCAGGAGCGCTGGGATGGCAGCGGGTTCCCCGACCACCTCAAGGGCGAGGCGATTCCGTTCGGTTCACGCCTGCTGAAACTGGCGGTGGACTTCATCGAGTTGCAGAAAGGCCTGATCCTGGAGCGGCACCTGAACAGCGATGAAGCGCTGTTGTATATCCGCAAATATGCCGGGCGCCTCTATGATCCGGATTTGATCGAGGATTTCATCCAGGCCTGCGCCGCGTTTCTCAGTGATGTGACCCTGGGCGATCCCACGGTCAAGGTGCTCTCCACCCGTGAATTGGAAGACGGCATGGTCCTGGCGCGCAACCTCAACGCTGATAACGGCATGTTGCTGCTCAATGCCGGCAAGGTGCTGAACCTGCCGTTAGTGGACAAGCTGATTGCGTTCGAGGCGATGGAAGGCGCCAAGTACAGCGTGTTTATCAAGGAGCCGGACGAGACCGACGCGGTGCTCCATTAATTTTCACTTTTTGAATTCAAGGTTTTCAGTTCATGCCCAGCACTATCCGTATCGCCGCCGCCCTGCTGATCGGCAGCGATGGCCACACCCTGCTCGTGCGCAAACGCGGCACCCTGGCCTTTATGCAACCCGGTGGCAAGATCGACGCCGGTGAACAACCCGCCGAGGCGCTGGCCCGCGAGCTGTACGAAGAGCTGAACCTGCGCATCAAGCCCGGCGACGCCGTGTACCTCGGCCACTTCTCGGCCCCCGCGGCCAACGAGCCGGGGTTCACCGTGGATGCTGAATTGTTCCAGGTGCAGATCGATGTTCCGGTCAGCCCCGCCGCTGAAATCGAAGAGGTGCGCTGGATCGACCCCGCTGGCGACGGTGGCCTGGTCCTGGCGCCCTTGACCCGTGACCTGATCCTGCCGTTTTATCGCGCTTCACTGACCACGCCGGCCTGACGCGAATGAGCGTCCGTGCGCTGGGGCCCAACGACGCCGAGGCTTATCGGGCGTTGATGCTGGAGGCCTATGGTGCCTATCCCCAGGCGTTCACTTCCAGTGTGGCCGAGCGCGCCGCCATGCCGTTGAGCTGGTGGGAAAAACGCCTGGAGAGTCCGCTGGATCGTTTGCTCGGCGCGTACGCCGGGGGGGAGCTGGCCGGCATTGTCGGCCTGGCCTTCGAGCCTCGGGAGAAGGCGCGGCACAAGGTGACCCTGTTTGGCATGTACGTGACCCAGGCTTACCAGCAGAAAGGCCTGGGCCGGCGATTGGTCGAGGCAGCGCTGGATGAAGCGCGCCAACATCCGCGACTGAAAGTGATCCAGCTGACCGTCACCGCCGGCAACGATGCAGCGTTTGCGCTGTACCGACGCTGCGGGTTTATCCAGTACGGCCTGGAACCGTTGGCGGTGCGGGTGGGCGTGGAGTACTTCGACAAAATCCACATGTGGCGCGAACTCACGGCCGACTGAAATCCAATGTAGGAGGGGGCTTGCCCCCGATGGCGGTTGTACATTCAACATCTCTGTTGGCTGACACTCTGCTATCGGGAGCAAGCCCCCTCCCACATTTGGAACTGTGGTGTTTCAGCGTACCGCGCTCACGCCATCCAGGGTTGAAAACGACGTGTCCTTGGCCGTCAGCAAAAAGTCGCGCATATACGGCGCATCCAGCATGTCCGCACGAATCCCCGCGTATAACGTTGCAAACAACCCTTTCTCGCCCAAGCGCTTGGCCTTCACATAGCCGCGCGAGCTGTATTCATGCAGCGCCCAATGGGGCATGCCGCACACGCCGCGGCCGCTGGCGACCAGTTGCATCATCATCACCGTGAGTTCCGAGGTACGCACTTGGGCCGGCTCCACGTCGGCGGGTTCCAGGAAGCGGGTGAAGATGTCCAGGCGGTCGCGTTCCACCGGGTAGGTGATCAGGGTTTCGGTCAGCAGGTCTTCGGGCACGATGTACGCCTTGTTCGCCAGCGCGTGCTGGTTGGCCACGGCGAGCATGGCTTCGTAGGTAAACAGCGGCACATAGGTGATGCCCGGCAGCTCCAGCGGGTCGGAGGTCACCACCAGGTCGAGGTCGCCACGGGCCAGGGCCGGCAGCGGGGCGAACGCAAAGCCCGACGCCAGGTCCAGCTCGACTTCCGGCCAGGCATCGCGGAACTGGTCAATGGTCGGCATCAGCCACTGGAAACAACTGTGGCACTCGATCGCCATATGCAAGCGCCCGGCGGTGCCACCGGCCAAACGCGCAATATCGCGCTCGGCACCGCGCAGCAGCGGCAGGGTGGCGTCGGCCAGTTGTAGCAGGCGCAGGCCGGCGCTGGTGAATCGCACGGGTTTGGTCTTGCGCACGAACAGCGGCATGCCCAGGCGTTCTTCCAGCTCCTTGAACTGGTGGGACAGTGCCGACTGCGTCAGGTGCAGGCGCTCGGCGGCCTCCACCAGGCTGTCGGCTTCGCGCAGTGCATTCAGGGTCTTGAGGTGACGGATCTCGAGCACGGGCTCTCCATGAAGACAATTTGTGGCGAATCGGGATAGCGTGAGTTTGTCTCATGTTGCAACGCATGTCGACCAAGACCGCCGGGCACTCTTCATCAAACTGTCATGGAACTGTGGCAGCGCGCTTGAACAAACTTCATCAGACTCGCGCTCTACTGGGGTTCTGCGTTTCGGTGTTTTTCATGCGCGTGTTGCTTTTACTGGCCGCTCTATTGTTCGGCCTGCCGTCTTTTGCGGCTTCTCGATGTGATGTCAATGTCCCGACCCAAACGGTCGACCTGGCTCAGGTAAGCATCGCCTACCAGAGTATCGGCCGTGCGTCCGACCCGGCCTTGCTGCTGGTGATGGGCTTGGGCGGGCAACTGATCCACTGGCCCGACGAAGTCGTCGTTGCCCTGTGCCAGCAGGGTTTCCGGGTGATCCGCTATGACAACCGTGACGTCGGCCTGTCCACCTGGCGCCAGGCACCGGCGAATGCCAACCTGACCTTTGAAGTGCTGCGCTACAAGCTCGGCCTGCCGGTATCGGCGCCGTACTCGCTGACGGACATGGCCGATGACGCCGTGGGCTTGATGGACGCCTTGCAGATCCAGCAGTTCCACGTACTGGGCGCAAGCATGGGCGGCATGATCGCCCAGCACCTGGCGGCGATGGCGCCGCAGCGCGTGGAAAGCCTGACCCTGATCATGACCAGCTCCGGCGCCGAAGGCTTGCCGGCCCCGAATGCGGCGCTGGTGCAGTTGTTGTCGCGACGCAGTGCGCCGAATCGTGAAGTGGCGCTGGAGCAGCAGGCGGATTTGCTTGCGGCGCTGGGCAGCCCGAATGTGGCGGATGATCGTCAGGCGTTGCTGCACCAGGCGGCGCTGTCCTACGACCGTGCCTTCAACCCGGACGGCGTGAAGCGCCAGATCATGGCGATCCTCGCCGAACCCAGCCGCGTGCCGCTGCTCAACCAACTGCGCGTACCGACACTGGTGGTCCACGGCACCGCCGACCCGTTGCTGCCGGTGATGCACGGCGTGCACCTGGCGGCGCATATCCAGGGCAGCCAATTGAAGTTGATTCCCGGCATGGCCCATCGTTTCCAGGAAGCGTTCAAGGCGCCGCTGCTGACGGCGGTGTTGCCGTACCTGCAAGCCCATCGTGAAGATGCCGCACACTGGGCGCAGATTGACCCGGTCGTGCCTTCGAAGCTGCTGTGACATTGGTGTATCGTGCAACCTTTACGGCGTATTGAAGCCTGCGAGGTTGCCTACCATGAGTACTCCCCTGAAAATCGATTTCGTCAGCGACGTGTCCTGTCCCTGGTGCATCATCGGCCTGCGTGGCCTGACCGAAGCCCTCGACCAGCTCGGCACCGAGGTGCAGGCCGAGATCCATTTCCAGCCGTTCGAACTGAACCCGAACATGCCCCCCGAAGGGCAAAACATCGTCGAACACATCACCGAGAAATACGGCTCCACGGCCGAAGAATCCCAGGCCAACCGTGCGCGCATCCGCGACATGGGCGCCGAGCTCGGTTTTGCCTTTCGCACCGATGGCCAGAGCCGTATCTACAACACCTTCGACGCACACCGCCTGCTGCATTGGGCCGGGATCGAGGGCTTGCAGTACAACCTCAAGGAAGCGTTGTTCAAAGCCTACTTCACCGACGGCCAAGACCCTTCCGATCACGCCACCCTGGCGATCATCGCTGAAAGCGTCGGCCTGGATATCAAGCGCGCCGCGGAGATTCTCGCCTCCGATGAATACACCGCCGAAGTCCGCGAGCAAGAGCAGTTGTGGACCTCCCGTGGCGTGACCTCGGTGCCGACCATCGTGTTCAACGACCAGTACGCCGTGAGCGGTGGCCAGCCGCCGGAAGCCTTTGTCGGTGCGATTCGCCAGATCATCACCGAATCCCGAGCCTGACCGTGTTCCCATGTGGGAGGGGGCTTGCTCCCGATAGCGGAGTGTCAGTCAACATCTGTATTGACTGAACCACTGCTATCGGGAGCAAGCCCCCTCCCACATGAGTTCTGTGTGAATCTGAATATCTCGCTGGCCCGCCCCTTGCATTGACCCCCTAAAGCCATAGGGGAAACACTACCTTGAACATTCTTGACCTCGACCACAGCCTCACCGGTCAGGCACCGATTGCCCGGCGTTTGGCCAGTGGCCGTGCCACGCGCATCGACCTGCTGGACCTGGGCCCCAAGCTGCGCCTGTGGTCCACCGAAAAAACCTGGAAACGCTTCGCCGAGCGCCTGGCCCAGCGGCCCCGGCCCATGGATGCGCGCCCGGAAATCCTGTTCGTCGGCTCCGGCGATTATCACCACCTGACCCCGGCGTTTCTGGCCGACCTGAAAGAACCTATCAGCCTGATCCACTTCGACAACCACCCCGACTGGGTGCGCTTTGCGCCCAAGCGCCACTGCGGCTCGTGGGTCAACCGCGCGCTGAAAATGCCGGCGATCAAACGCATCGTCACCCTTGGCCCATGCAGCGATGACCTGCATAACCCGCAACTACGTGGCGGTAACCTCGGCGC
Organism: Pseudomonas sp. SB113; assembly: GCF_040754745.1. Classification (NCBI taxonomy): domain Bacteria; kingdom Pseudomonadati; phylum Pseudomonadota; class Gammaproteobacteria; order Pseudomonadales; family Pseudomonadaceae; genus Pseudomonas; species Pseudomonas sp. SB113. The sequence goes on along the minus strand of NZ_JBFMHW010000001.1, from coordinate 271,639 downwards.
CCTCAAGCGCGGGCATTTGCAACTGTTCCCCTGGCAGCACCCGCCGTCGAAAGTCTGGGGCCGGGTCGGCGATGGCGCTGGCCACCAGCAGCAGGAAAACCACTTGCACTGGCGCAACCTGGCGGAGCTGGACTGGCCGGCGTTTCTTGAACAGATGATCAGCAGCCTGCCCACCGAAGCGATCTGGATCACCATCGACAAAGACGTGCTCGCCAGTGAAGACGCCGCCACCAACTGGGACCAGGGCGGCATGCGCCTGACCCACCTGCTGCAAGCCCTGCGGGCGTTGGCGGCCAGCAAGCGCATCATCGGCATCGACGTGTGCGGTGAGTTCGCCACGCCGGCCTTCAGTAACGCGTTCAAGCGTTGGGAAGCCAAGTCCGATCAGCCACCACCGGAGCGCTGGAGCCCGGAGGATTTGCAGCGCAACGCCGCCACCAATGAAGCCCTGATCGACCTGTTTGAGGAGCTGTTCCCGTGACCCTGACCGTGGTGTTGCTGCTGGCCTTTTCCATCGTGCTCGATGTGATTGGCCAACTGTGTTTCAAACTCGGCCTGGACCGTTTGCCGGAACTGGAGGGCAGTTTTCGCCTGAATGCGTTCTGGGGCCAGGTGTTCAATGCGCCGCTGCTGTGGGCAGGGATCGGTGCTTATGCGATTGAGTTTTTCGTGTGGCTCGAAGCGCTGTCTCGTGCGCCGTTGAGCCTGTTGTTCCCGGCCGCGGCGCTGGCCTATTGCGGCGTGGTGCTGGCGGGCAAAGTGGTGCTGGGCGAAGTCGTCAGCCGCCGCCGTTGGCTGGGCACGCTGGTGATTACCTTGGGTGTGATGCTGGTCGCGATTGCAGGGAGTCAGGCATGAGTACGCAAACGATGCATACCGGTTGGTTGCATGGGCGCCTCGGCACGGTGGTGCTATGGGCTTTGCTGATCTGCACCGAGAGTGCCGGGCAGCTGTTTACCAAGATTGCCGGCGACCAGCTGGGGCAGATGGATTTCAATTGGCAGTGGTTGTCCGAGGTGGCGCGCAACCCGGGGATCCTGGCGGCGATCGCCAGTTATATCGGTGCGTTTTTCGTGTGGATGCTGATCCTGCGGCGCAGCAGTTTGTCCCTGGCGTTTCCCCTGAGTTCATTGGTGTTTGTGGTGGTGTTGCTGGGGTCTTGGCTGGGACTGGGGGAACACATCAGCCCGCTGCACTGGGTGGGCGTGGCGGTGATTATCGGCGGTATCGCGCTGCTGGCCGAAGGTGAAGAAAACTGAAACACGGACCCCTGTGGGAGGGGGCTTGCTCCCGATAGCGGTAGATCAGTCCCGTATGCATTGGCTGACCCTGCGCTATCGGGAGCAAGCCCCCTCCCACATGTTGTCCGAAGTAATCAATCGAACGTGTAGCTGATAGCCGTCTGTACCTGGCCCTGGTTCACGTCGCCGGTCTCCTTGACGATGCTGCTGTTGGCTGCCGAACCCACCAGGTGCACCCAGCTGGCGCTGGTCAGCAGGGACCAGTTGGGCGCCAGGGGGAACTGGAAACTCTGGCTCAGGGTGACGTTCTGGAAACCGCCGCTGGCGTTGTAGGCCTTGAATCCCGTGGCGGCAGCCTCGTTATCGTCCACCCCGAAAAACGTCTGGGTCTGGCGCGCGTCGGCGAAGTGCGCCACCAGGCCGCTGCTGCCGATGATTCCACCGCCGAGCGGGTAACCGAGCTCCCCGCCGACCTTGCCCAGCGCGCCGCTCTGGGAATGACCGCCGCCGACGGCCTGGCCCAGTTGGGCGTAGACCCGCCAGAAGTCAGCTGGCGCGTATTGGATGAAGCCGCCGACCTCGGCCATGTCCGAGACATTGCGCAGGCCTTGCAGCTCACCGTTGGAGGTACGCCCCTGCAGGTAGTTGATATAGGGGCCGGCCGTAAAACCGTTGGTGTTCAGGGCGCTCCAGGTCAGGCCGTCATCGGTGCTCAGGTTCACATTGCCCCAGTCCAGGTCGAGGTAAGGCACAGGCCGGGTTTCGTAGCGGCTGCCGGTCGGGTCGTGGGGTTGGTAGCTGACGCCTGCGCCGACGTCACCGGTGATACCTGCCGCCTGTGCGCTGAGGCTCAGCAATCCGGCGAGGGCAGCGCATGTGATCCTGAACATGGTCACAATTCCTAAAGTTTGAATACACGCGCATGAACGCGCAAACCACCGCGCTCACGCAAGCACTCATCTTGTTTGTAGCAAGCTACAAAAATTGTAGCTCCCCTGACACAAAATCCCCGCGAACACTGGGAAAAGCCCCGGCTGACGGGGCTTTGGCCAATTGGCACAGTCCCTGCTCTACCCCTGTTGAAAGCGCAGACAGCGCACTCCTTCAGGGTAACCGCAATGATTGACTGGCATATCGTGTGCGACTTCGACGGGACCATCACCCCCACCGATGTCATCGACAACGTCCTCCAACGCTTCGCCGGCCCCGAATGGGAAACCATCGAACAGCAATGGCTGGATGGGCATATCGGTTCACGCGAATGCCTGAGCCGCCAACTGGCGCTGATCAAGGCCACCCCAAGTGAACTGCTGGCGTATTTCGACAGTGTCGAGATCGACCCGGATTTCCCCGACTTCGTCGATCACGTGCTCGGCCTGGGCGCTTCCCTCGAAGTGGTCAGCGACGGCATCGAACAGGGTATCGCGCGGATCCTCTCGCGCAACTACGTGACCTTGCTGCCGATCCTTGCCAACCGTCTGCGCCAGGTCGACCAGAACAGCTGGCGCATCGACTTCCCATACTCCAGCGATGCCTGCCGCGCCGCGTCCGGCAACTGCAAGTGCAAATCCACCCCGCGCAACAAGCGCGTGCTGGTGATCGGCGACGGCAAGTCGGACATGTGCGTGGCTTCCACCGCCGACTTCGTGTTCGCCAAAGGCAGCCTCGCCCAGTACTGCGTAACCCACAACATCCCTCACGCGCGCTTCGACACCTTCGCCGAAGTGCCTGCGTTGCTGGCCCGACTGCCTCAGGGCATCGCCGCCAACGCCACCACCTTCAACACCTCTTCTGACAATCAGGAACTCTTCCACCATGTCTGATATCCGTATCGCCTCCGCCGAAGACCAGATCCTTCTGGATAAAGAAGCCAAGTACTGCTCCTACGGGGACACCGTTCACTACATCGAGCCACCGCGTATTTTCAGCCGTTGCGAAGGCTCCTACGTGTGGGACACCGAAGACCAGGCCTACCTCGACCTGCAAATGTGGTACTCGGCTGTCAACTTCGGCTACGCCAACCCGCGCCTGAACAACGCGCTGAAACAGCAGATCGACACCCTGCCGCAAATCGCCAGCCAGTACCTGCACAAAGGCAAGATCGAGCTGTCGGAAATGATCGCGGTGGATGCCAAGAACAAGTTCGGTCTCGACGGTCGTGTGCACTTCAACGTCGGCGGCTCGCAGTCGATTGAAGACTCCCTGAAAGTGGTGCGTAACGCCACCAACGGCAAAAGCCTGATGTTCGCCTTCGAAGGCGGCTACCACGGCCGTACCCTCGGCGCCTCGTCGATCACGTCGAGCTACCGCTACCGTCGCCGTTACGGCCACTTCGGCGAGCGTGCGCAGTTCATCCCGTTCCCGTACCACTTCCGCGGGCCTAAAGGCATGACCAAGGAAGAGTACGGCAGCCATTGCGTGCAGCAATTTGCCCGCCTGTTCGAGACCGAATACAACGGCGTGTGGGACCCGAAAGTCGGCCAGAGTGAATACGCTGCGTTCTACGTCGAGCCGATCCAGGGCACCGGCGGCTACGTGATCCCGCCGATGAACTTCTACCGCGAACTCAAGCATGTGCTGGACCAGCACGGCATCCTGATGGTGTCCGATGAAATCCAGATGGGCTTCTACCGCACCGGCAAACTCTGGTCGATCGAGCACTTCGACGTACAACCGGATGTGATCGTGTTCGGCAAGGCGCTGACCAACGGCCTCAACCCACTGGGCGGCATCTGGGCCCGTGAAGCGTTGATCAACCCGAAGATCTTCCCGCCAGGTTCGACCCACTCCACCTTTGCCTCCAACCCATTGGGCACGGCGGTGGGCCTGGAAATGTTCAAGATGACCAGCGAAGTCGACTACGGCGCGATGGTCATGGCCAAGGGCAAATACTTCCTCGAAGGCCTGCAGGACCTGCAGAAACGTTTCCCGATCATCGGCGATGTTGACGGCCTGGGCCTGGCCCTGCGCTGCGAAATCTGCGGCCCGGATGGCTTCACGCCGGACAAGGCGACCCTGGACTACATGGTCGAAGAAGGCATGAAAGGCGACATGGTGGTGGACGGGCAGAAACTCGGCCTGATCCTCGACGTGGGCGGCTACTACAAAAACGTGATCACCCTGGCACCGTCCCTGGAAATCAGCTACCCGGAAATCGACCTGGGCCTGAAGTTGCTCGAGCAGTTGCTGGTGCGAGCGACCAAACGGTGAAGCTGGCAGAGATCGACCTCGGTGAAGGTACTGCCGGCTTCGTTCTCGGTGAAGGTCCGGTCGGGATCCTGTTGATCCACGGCCTGACCGGCACGCCGACGGAATTGCGCCAGGTCGCCAAGGGCCTGGCCAAGGCGGGTAACTGCACGGTGTATGTGCCCACCTTGGCCGGGCACTGCGGTGACAACAGCGACTTGCAGGCCACCGGCTGGCTGGACTGGTACGAAGGCGTGCGCAAGACCTTCGTACAGGTCAAGCAACGCCATGAGCAGGTGTTTGTCGGTGGCTTGTCCATGGGCGCGGTGATGTCGATGTACGTGGCGTCGGAGCACCCGGGCCAGGTCGCCGGTTTGTTGATGTACTCCACAACCTTGAAGTACGACGGTTGGAGCATCAATAAAATGGCGTTTATTACGCCGCTGTTGATCCGGATTCCCTTCGGTGTGCGCCTGTTTCGGTTCACCGAAAAACCTCCCTACGGCATCAAGAACGAACGCCTGCGGGCGATTGTGGAACGGCAGATGAAAGAGGGGGAGAGCAGCGAGGCGGGGTTGTTGACCATGGAAGGCGTCACCGTGCGCGAGTTGCACTGGATGAACGCAGTGGTCAAGAAACGCATGCCCCGGATCGACGTCCCGGCGCTGGTGTTGCACTCCATCGAGGACGACATCACCAGCCGCTGGAACGCCGATTACGTGGAGCGTCACCTGGGTGGCCCGGTGACCAAGATCCTGCTCGACAACTGCTACCACATGATCACCGTCGACCTGCAATACCGGCGGGTGATCGAGTTGAGTGCCGACTTTGTCGAGCAGCACACGGGCGTCAACCCAATACAGATCGATGTGGGAGCTGTCGAGCTTCAGCGAGGCTGCGATGCAGGCGCCTCGGTCTTTCAGGTACACCGAGGTGATGCCATCGCAGCCTCGCCGGGGCTCGACAGCTCCCACATTTGATCGGCGTTCACCACAGAAATAAGGGATACCTGTGATCACCACCCAAGCCTTCCCGACCATCCGGGCCCTCCAGCGTAGCGCCTGGAACGACTGTTTTCCCGGTGCGCTGGAAGACTGGGACTATTACGCCGCCGTGGAAAACGCCGCCATCGATGACTTCCAATGGCGCTACCTGGCTGTTTACGACGATGGAACGCTGGTGGCCGTGGCCGCCGCGTTCATCACCCATTATCGGCTCGACACCACGGTGTCGGGCGCCGGCAAGCGTTTGGCCGAACGTGTGGAGCGGCTGTGGCCGGGTGTTTTGCAGTTGGGCCTGTATGCCATTGGCTCCCCGGTGGCCGAGCGTTGCGACGCCGGGGTTGCCAGTGGCGTGCCCGCGTCGCGTCGCCCGTTGTTGCTTAAACACTTGCTGGAAGCCGCGCGCCAGGATGCCGATGATTTCGGTATCGGCCTGGTGGCGGTCAAGGATGCACCCAGCCAGGACCCGCATTGGCTCGACAGTTGCTGGGCGGCGGGTTTTCAAAGCATGCCGAGCTTGCCCACCGGGGTGTTGCCGCTGCCGTACGGCTCGGTGGACGCCTACCTCGGTTCGCTGGGCAAGTCCACGCGCAAGGACTTGCGCCGCAAGCTGCGTGCACCTGGACCGCGGGTGGAATGGCGAGGCAATATCGACGACGTGCTGCCTGAGGTCATGCGCCTGTACGAAGCCACGCTGAAGCGGGCCGAGTTGCAGTTCGAACGCCTGCCTGCCGGCTATTTCACCGGTGTGCTCGAACGCCTAGGCGATCGCGCCGTCTGTGTTCTTTACTGGGTCGACGAGCAGTTGGTGGCGTTCAACCTGATCCTGGTGGACGAGCACCGGCTGGTGGACAAGTTTTTCGGGCATGACGTTGCGTTCTCCCGTGACTACAACCTGTACTTTCGCAGCTGGCTGACCAACGTCGACTACTGTATTCAACACAATATTGCGGTGTATGAGTGCGGCCAGGCCGGGTATGCCAGTAAGCTGCGCCTGGGTTGCGAGTTCCAGGGCAACAGTGTGTTTTTCCGGCATCGCAACCGGCTGGTCAACGGCCTGCTCAAGCTTGTAAAACTGTTTATTCGACCGGATCGTTCCGACCCTGCCATGGCTGCTGCGATAAGCGAAACCTGATGATCACCAAGACCCGCCAGAAAGCCCGCCCCTTTGCCATTTCGCGCTGGAGCGTCCAGCGCAAGCTGGTGCTGGCGTTCTGGCTGGTCAGCGTGATTCCCACCATGATCGCGGCGGAGCTGGCGGCGACCACGCTGTCGCAGATTTTCGACAGCAACGTGCGTATCTGGCTGCAAGAATCGACCAAGATCGTCAAGGATGAGATCGGCGACATCCTTCACGACAACGCGCGCATGGCCAAGTTGTTCCTGCGCTACACCAGCCCACCCTCAAGCAAGCAGGCTGCCAAGCATGACCGGCTGACCGCCGACATCGCCGATGCCACCGACATCGACGTGGTGGCGCTGATCCGCACCAGCGATCAAAAGGTGGTGTTCAGCACCGCCTCGGATGACATCGTCAAACAGATCAGCCTGACCAGCAACGCGGTGCTGCAGACCGTGCAAGTGGCGGGGGTGAGCACGGGCATTGTGGTCTCGACCTTCGAAACCAGCCAGGACGGCGTCGACTACCGTTTGTTGGTGGCGACCTACCTGGACAGCAGCTTCCTCACCAGCGTGGCCGATGTGCATTCCCTCGATCTGCGCCTGTACCTGGCCAACCCCGAGGGGTTCTCGGAGATATTTTCGACCCAGCGCTTCGTGGATCACCCTTCACGCATCCCGAAAAGTGTCGAGACCGCGATGCGCAGCACCAAGCAGCCCAGCGAGCAGTTCACCAACAGCTACAGTGGGTTGTACTGGCCGATCTTCAACGACGCCGGTGACCTGCAAGGCGTGATTTTCAGCGGCCTGCTGCGCCATACGAGCCTGGTGGGACTGGTGAACCAGAGCAACCTGTTCGTGCTGATTTTCCTGCTCAGTTCGGCACTGTCCCTGGCGGCCGGTGTGCTGGTGTCACGGCGCCTGACCAAGCCGTTGCGGGACTTGTCCGAAGGTGTGAGCGCGGTGATCTCAGGCAATTACGCGCACCGTGTGCTGGTCAGTGGTGGCGACGAACTGGCGCAATTGAGCAGCACCTTCAACCATATGACCGAGCGCCTGGGCGAGCTGCATCACCTCGAAGCCCAACTGCGTCGGCGTGATCGCCTGCATGCCTTGGGCGAAGTCGCCATGGGCCTGGCCCACGAGATCCGTAACCCGTTGGGCATCATCAAGACCGCCACCCAGTTGTTGCACCGCCGCGCAGACCTGCCGGACGCCGACAAGCGTCACCTGGAATATGTGATCAGCGAAGTCAGCCGCATCAACGACTTGATCACCGAGTTCCTCGACTTTGCCAAGCCCAACCCACCGTTGCGCGTGCTGCAGCCGGCCCGCCCATTGGTGGAGGAGATCCTTGGCTTCTGCGCGCCGGAACTGGCCAGCCATAATATCGACGCGCAGATCGACGACCAGGCGCCGGGAGCGACGATCTACGCCGATGCCAAGCAACTCAAGCAGGCCTGTCTCAACCTGATTATCAACGCTATCGATGCCATGCCCGAAGGCGGGCGCCTGACCCTGGGCATTCGCAGCGTGGGCGACAACACCGTCATCACCATCGCCGACACCGGCCAGGGCATTGCGCCGGAGATGATCGAGCGCATCTTTACCCCATTCGTCACCACCAAGGCCTCGGGCACGGGCCTGGGCCTGGCCAAAGTCTATTCGATCATGGAAAGTCACGACGGCAGCATCGAATGCGCCAGCGAAAACGATGCCGGCGCCACCTTCAGCCTGTACATTCCAGCGATAGGCGAAGACGACGAGGACAGTCATGACGCATAACATTCTGGTAGTCGACGACGAACCCAAGCTTTGCGACCTGCTGGCGTCGGCCCTGGGCCAGAACAACGTGCAGGTGTTCATTGCGGGCAACGGCCTGCATGCGCTCAAGGTGCTGGAACAGGAAGACATCGACCTGGTGATCAGTGACTGGCGGATGCCGGGCATGGACGGGCCAGCCTTGTTGGCCGAGATCAAGGTGCGTTATCCCCACGTGCCGGTGATCGTGATGACCGCCTACAGCACGGTAAAAAACGCCGTGCAGTCGATGCGCAACGGTGCCTACGACTACATCGCCAAGCCGTTCGATATCGACGAGCTGGACATCACCGTGGCCAAGGCCCTGCAGTTTCGCGACATCATGCGCGACAACGCCCGCCTGCGTGCCGAGCTGGACGAACACGCACAGTTCGACAGCCTGGTCGGCGACAGCCCGGCGTTTCGCAAAGTGCTGCAAGCGGTGGATTCGGTGCGCGACAGCAGCAGCACCATTCTGCTGACCGGCGAAAGCGGCACCGGCAAGGAAATGGTCGCTCGCGCCATCCACAAGCACGGCAGCCGTGCCGACAAACCGTTCGTGGCGGTCAATTGCGCGGCGATCCCCGAAGGGCTGCTGGAAAGCGAAATGTTCGGCCATCGTAAGGGCGCATTTACCGGTGCCGTGTCTGACCGGGTCGGGCGTTTCCAGCAGGCCGACAAGGGCACGCTGTTTCTTGATGAAGTGGGCGATATGCCCCTGGCGCTGCAAGCCAAGATCCTGCGCGCCTTGCAGGAGCGGGTGATCGAGCCGGTGGGCGACCCCCGCGAGCGCAAGGTGGATGTGCGGGTGATCGCCGCCACCAACAAGAACCTGCTGGAGGCGGTTGCCAATAAAGAGTTTCGCGAAGACCTGTATTACCGCCTCAACGTGTTCCCGATCCCGCTGCCGGCCCTGCGTGAACGTGTGGAAGACATCGCGCCCCTGGCCCGTCACTTTGCCCAGACCCTCAGCGCCACTGCCGGCAAGCGTATTACCGGTTTCAGCCCTGAAGCGTTGCAGGCCATGGCCGCGTATCACTGGCCGGGCAATATCCGTGAGCTGCAAAACTGTGTGGAGCGCGCGACCATCGTGGCCGCCACGCCTGTGATCGAAGACATTGATTTACCGGGTTATCTGTTTGCTTCCAAACCCAACGAAGGCGGCGCGACCGCGATCCTCAGCGACGGACCGGGCATTCCCCAGGACCTGGATGCGGCGCTGGCGGAGGTGGAGAAGGCGTATATCCTGGCCGCGTTGCAGGAGAGCAACGGTGTGCAGGCTGCGGCGGCGGCGAAGATCGGGATCTCTGAGCGCAGTTTCTGGTATCGCCTGAAGAAGCTGGGCATACAGGTCGACAAAATAGTCCGCTGACACGCCTCGATTAAAAATGTGGGAGGGGGCTTGCCCCCGATGGCAGTGGGTCAGTTAAAGATAAGGTGACTGACACACCGCTATCGGGGGCAAGCCCCCTCCCACATTTTTTGACCGAGTCGGGTCAGGTATGGATGCGTACCCAGATACTCACCAGGATCGTCGCGGCCATCAGCCACGCTACCGCCGCTACGGCTAAAGAGGCCTCCAGCCGCATCCGATCCACCATCACATACAACGTCGCCAAATACACAAAGTACGGAATGATCGACCACATCCCGAACACGATGGTGGTCTTCAAATCGTCCACCGAACGGCCCTTGCCGACGATGTAGTGGGCGATCAACGCAAAGGTCGGAAACAGCGGCACCAGCCCTGCGATGTAATAGTTTTTGGTCTTGGCCAGCGCCGCCAGGATCAACACCACTGCCGCGCCCAGGGCGGCCTTCAAAAAAAGATCCATCAGTGGCTCAACCCGTATTTCTTGACCTTGTCGAACAGGGTGGTCTTGGCCATGCCCAGTTCCTGGCTGGCCTGGGTCAGGTTGCCGCCGCTGCGTTGCAGGGCATCGCTGAGCAGGTTGCGTTCAAAGGCCTCCACCGCTTCGGTAAACGCCAGGCCTTGGCTGCCGCTGCTGGTACCACTTTTCTTGAAGGCGGGCAGGCCGAGGGCGAAGCGTTCGGCGACGTTGCGCAGTTCGCGTACGTTGCCGGGCCAGTCGTGGCTGATCAGGCTGGACAGGGTCTGGTTGTCCAGTTCCGGCGCGGCGCGGTCAAAACGCAGCGACGACTGCTGCAGGAAGTGTTCGAACAGTTGCAGGATGTCTTCACGGCGTTCGCGCAGGGGCGGCAGTTCCAGGGTCACCACGTTGAGTCGGTAGTACAGGTCGCTGCGAAACTGGCTGGCGCGGCTCAGTTCATCGAGGTCGGACTTGGTGGCGGCGATCACCCGGCAATCCACGGCCACGCTCTGGTTCGAGCCCAGGCGCTCCAGGGTGCGCTCCTGCAACACCCGCAGCAATTTGATCTGCAGGTTGATCGGCATGCTTTCCACTTCATCGAGGAACAGCGTGCCTTCGTGGGCGTGCTCGATCTTGCCGATGCGGCGCTTGCCGGCACCGGTAAAGGCGTTGGCTTCGTGGCCGAAAATCTCGCTTTCGAAGAGGTTCTCGGGCAGGCCGCCGCAGTTGAGGGCGACGAACTGGTGGGAATGCCGGCGGCTGAAATCATGCAGGCAGCGCGCGACCAGTTCCTTGCCGGTGCCGGTCTCGCCTTCGATCAGCACGTTGGCCGAGGTGTCGGCGACGTTGGCGATCAGCTCACGCAGGTTCTGCATGGCCGGCGAGCGACCGATGATGCGGCCTTCCAGCGAATCCCGTTCAGCCAACTGGCGGCGCAGCGACCAGACTTCTCGCGCCAGCCCACGTTGTTCCAGAGCGCGACGGGCAACGTCGACCAGCCGCTCGGGGGAGAAGGGTTTTTCCATGAAGTCGTACGCGCCATTGCGCATGGCGCCGACGGCCATGGATATATCGCCGTGCCCGGTGATCAGCACCACCGGCAGGCTTTTATCCAGGGCCTTGAGACGGGTGAGCAGCTCCAGGCCGTCGATGCCCGGCAGGCGAATATCGCTGATGACAATGCCGGCGAAATTCTCGCCGATGCATTTCAACGCTTCTTCGGCATTGCCCACGCCCACACTGGGTATGTCTTCCAGTGCCAGGGCCTGTTGGCAGCCGAGCAGCACATGGGGGTCGTCTTCGACGATCAGCACGGTGAGGTCTTGAGGATCAATATTCATGTCGACTCAGCTTGTTGAGCGCCCACCAGCGGCAGGCTCAGGACAAAGGCAGTTCCACCGCCGGCCGGGTGCTCCACGGCGAGGGTACCGCCGGTGGCCGCCGCGAGGCTGGCGGACAGGGTCAGGCCCAGGCCAAGGCCTTGCTCGCCGGGTTTGGTGGTGAAGAAGGGCTCGAACAGATGCTTGCGCGCCTCGGCGTCGATGCCGTGGCCGTTGTCGCGCACCAGCAGGCGGTATTTGCCCTCGGTGATGCTGCCTTCCAGCCACAACTCGGGAGCGGGTTGTGCCTGCATGGCGTCGAGGGCGTTGCCGATCAAGTTAACCAGGATCTGTTCCAGGCGCGTCTGGTCGATCTGCAATTGGGCCGGGGCAAAGTCGCGGTGCAGGCTCAGCGGCAGGCTGTCCAGGCGTGGGCCCAATACCTGGAACGCGGCGTCCACGGCCTTGGCCAGGCTGGCTTCGCCCTGGTCATCGCCGCGTCGGGCAAAGGAGCGCAGGCTGGCGGTGATGCGGCCCATGCGGTCGATCAGTTCGTTGATGGTCTTGAGGTTGGCGCTGGCGGTGTCCAGCGCGCCGCGTTCGAGGAAGCGCACGGTGTTGCCGGACAAGGTGCGCAGCGCGGCCAGCGGCTGGTTCAGTTCATGGGCGATGCTGGTGGACATCTGGCCGATGGCCGCCAGCTTGCCGGCCTGCACCAGCTCATCCTGGGCGCGGCGCAGGGTTTCTTCGGCCTGGCGGCGTTCGCGGATCTGGCCCTTGAGCCGTTCGTTGCTGGCGCGCAGGTCAGCGGTACGTTCGGCGATCCGCCGCTCCAGCTGGCTGTTGGCTTCCTGCAAGGCTTCGCGCGCGGCGAGGCGGGTGGCGATGACTTTGCGCCGCTCGTTCCAGGCAATCAGCAGGAATGCCACCAAGCCAAACGCGACAGCCACCAGGATGCCCTGGTTGATCGCCGCGCGGCGCAGGTCGTTGAGCGGGGTGAGCAGGGTGAAATTCCACGGTGTGTCGTTGAGTGGACGGGTTTGCGCCAGGTAGCTGACTTCGTGCTCGTCGTTGACCACTTCAGTGTTGGCCGGGAAGGTCAGCTTTTCGCTGCGTTCATTCAAGCGCTCGCGGGCCAGGGGTTCCAGCTCGTTCAGCGTGGCCCAGTAATATTGCAAGCTGTGGGCCAGGCGATCCTTGGTCTCATCGCTCAGCGGTCGCACCGCCTTGAGGCGACGGGCGGGGTCGCTGGAGAGGATGATGATGCCGTTCTCGTCGCTCACAAAGGCTTCGAGACGCGCGCGTTGCCAGCGTTCTTCCAAGGCTTCCAGGCGCACTTTGACCACCGCCACACCGATGATCTTGCCGTGTTCTTCCAGGCCGTGGGCCAGGTAGTAACCGGGTTCGCCGTTGGTGCTGCCGATGCCGTAGAAACGCCCGGGCTGGCCGCGCACGGCATTCTGGAAATAGGCGCGAAAGGACAGGTCTTCACCCTGGTAACTGTCGGCATCGCGCCAGTTACTGGTGGCCAGCACGCGGCCGGTGGTGTCCATCACGTAGATGGCCCGACTGCGACTGCGTCGGTTCAGGCCTTCGAGGTAGTCGTTGACCGCTTTGCGGGTTTCCTGATTGGGCTCGGCCAGCAGTTTGGAGACGCTGGATTCCAGCTCCAGCAGGCTGGGCAGGTAGGTGTATTTGCTGAGTTCACTTTCGACGGTTCGGGCGTGCAGCTCCAGCTGGCGTTCGCCGGTATCGCTGAGGGTGCGGATGCCATAGTACTCACTGATCCAGAAGCCGATATAACCCAGGCCGATCATCAGCGCGATGATCAACGGCGGCAGGAACAGCTGGCGAATCAGACGAGGCTTCACGGCAAGTGATGGCGGTGCGGCGCGATAAAGGTTGGGGTCGCATTTCATCACAGATGCCTTGGGTCAACCAGAGCTGCCAGCCTGCTCGGTCCGGTGTGGGAGGGGGCTTGCCCCCGATTGCAGTGTGTCAGTCGGTATATCTATCGCTGATCCACCGCTATCGGGGGCAAGCCCCCTCCCACATTTGCCCGGTTTCTACAGTGGAAGCCAGGTGGTGCTTAGTGCTGCAGGATTTTCTCAAGGAAGTGCTGCGCGCGCTCGGAGCGGGCGCTGATGTCGCCGAAGAACTCTTCTTTCGGGCAGTCTTCGATGATCTTGCCGGCGTCCATGAAGATCACGCGGTCGGCCACTTTGCGGGCAAAGCCCATTTCGTGGGTTACGCACATCATGGTCATGCCTTCCTGGGCCAACTGCACCATTACGTCCAGTACTTCGTTGACCATTTCCGGGTCGAGCGCCGAGGTCGGTTCGTCGAACAGCATGACGATCGGGTCCATGGCCAGGGCGCGGGCAATCGCCACACGTTGCTGTTGGCCACCGGAGAGTTGGCCAGGGTGCTTGTGGGCGTGCGCCGACAGGCCCACGCGCTCAAGCAGTTGCAGGCCTTTCTTGGTGGCCTCTTCCTTGCTGCGGCCGAGCACCTTGATCTGTGCGATGGTCAGGTTTTCGGTGATGGTCAGGTGCGGGAACAGTTCGAAGTGCTGGAACACCATGCCCACGCGCGAACGCAGTTTCGGCAGGTTGGTCTTCGGGTCGGCGATGGACGTGCCGTCGACGATCACGTCGCCTTTCTGGAACGGTTCCAGCGCGTTGACGCACTTGATCAGGGTGGATTTGCCCGAGCCCGATGGCCCGCACACCACGATCACTTCGCCTTTTTTAACCTCGGTGCTGCAATCGGTCAGCACCTGGAAGTCGCCATACCACTTGTTGATATTCTTGATAGAGATCATACGGCAAACCTTTTTTGCAGACGCTTGACCAGCAGCGAGGCGGAAAAGCTGATGATGAAGTAGACGACACCGGCGAAGATCAGGAACTCATTGGAGCGCCCGATGATGTCGCCGTTGGAACGGGCGGAGTTGAGGAAATCCACCAGGCCCACGGTGTAGACCAGCGAGGTGTCCTGGAACAGGATGATCGACTGTTGCAGCAGCAACGGGGTCATCTTGCGGAACGCCTGGGGCAGGATGATCAGGCGCATGGTCTGGCCATAGGTCATGCCCATCGCTTGTGCGGCGGCCATCTGGCCCTTGGGGATCGACTGCACGCCGGCCCGCACGATTTCGCAGAAGTACGCGGCTTCGAACATCATGAAGGCCACGACGCAGGAGGTGAATGCACCGATCGGCGTGTCTTCGCCGGTGATCCAACGCAACACGAACGGCACCGCCAGGTAGAACCAGGTGATCACCAGCAGCAGTGGGATCGAGCGGAAGTAGTTCACATAGGCGCCGGCCAGGCGCGACAGCAGTTTGTTTGACGACAGGCGCATCAGCGCCAGGATCGTACCCAGCGCGATACCGCCGATCACGCCCATGACCATCAGCTTCAAGGTCATGACCATGCCGTTCCACAGGCCTGGGATGGCGGGGATGATGCCGCTGAAATCGAATTCCATTATTTACCCCCCACGGAGATCAGGCCGGGCACGGCGACTTTCTTCTCGACCACGCGCATCAGCAGCATCAGGCTCATGTTCAGGGTGAAGTAGATCAGCGTGGCCAGGGTGAAGGCTTCAAACAGGTTGGCCGAGAACTCGGCGGTCTGTTTGGTTTGCGCCAGCAGTTCCATCAGGCCGATCAAGGACGCCACGGAGGAGTTCTTGAAGACGTTGAGGAATTCCGAGGTAAGCGGTGGAATGATGATGCGGTAGGCCTGGGGCAGCAGCACGTTCCAGTAGATCTGCGGCAGCTTGAAGCCCATGGCGCGTGCGGCGGCCTCTTGACCACGTGGCAGCGCCTGGATGCCGGTGCGCACTTGCTCGCACACACGGGCGGCGGTGAACAGGCCCAGGCACACGACAACGCTCAGGTAGGCCGAGGTGGTCGGGTTCAGGTCTTGCTTGTACCAGTCCTGCAGGTTCTGTGGCAGCAGGTCGGGTATCAGGAAGTACCAGATGAACAGCTGCACCAGCAGCGGCACGTTACGAAACAGTTCCACGTAGCAGGTCGCGATGCCTGATACGAGGCGGTTTGGCACAGTGCGCATGACCCCCAGAATGGAGCCCAGCAGCAAGGCGATAATCCATGCCACGACAGCGATGGCGATGGTCCAGCCCAGGCCGGCGATGTACCAGTCGAGATAAGTCTCGCTGCCCACGCCGGTGGACTTGAAGAACACGCCCCAGTCCCAGTTGTAATTCATTAGGGTCTCCCCTCGAGATCGATCGATGTACAAGCACCCGCTTGGGGAAAGTCCATTCCCGCCTGACGATGAACGCCAGGCACACGCGATCGGCTCGAAAACCGCCAGGTCGAGTGTTCCAAAATATATAGCCAGCAGGTAGTAACAGACGCCTGAGAGAGGGTTGGCTCTCTCAGGAGATAAGGTTAGTCAGGAATCAGATTTTTACGTCAGGCGCCGGCTTGTCAGTCGGGTTCTTGATCAGTTCCTTAACCTTGTCGCTCATTGGGAAGTTCAGGTTCAGGTTTTTTGGTGGGATCGGGCTTTCGAACCACTTGGCGTAGATCTTGTTTATTTCGCCGGATTTATACAGGCCAGCGATGGCGTCATCTACCGCTTTCTTGAAGGCGGGGTCTTCTTTGCGAACCATGCACGCGTAGGCTTCGAAGGACTGTGGAGTACCGGTGATGACCCAGTCGTCCGGCTTCTTGGCCTTGGCTTCTTCGCCGGCCAACAGGGCGTCGTCCATCATGAAGGCTACGGCACGGCCGCTTTCCAGCATCTGGAAGGACTCGCCGTGGTCTTTGGCGGAGATGACGTTCATGCCCATCTGCTTGTCAGCGTTCATCGCCTTGATGATGCGCTCGGATGTGGTGCCGGCGGTGGTGACGACGTTCTTGCCTTTCAGGTCGGCGAAGTCGGCGTAGCTAGGCTTGCCTTCCTTGTCTTTCTTGACCAGCAGGCGAGTGCCGATTTCGAAGATGTTGGTGGTGAAGGCGACTTGCTGGGCGCGTTCGGCGTTGTTGGTGGTGGAACCGCACTCGATGTCGACGGTGCCGTTCTGGACCAGCGGAATACGGGTCTGCGAGGTGACGAGGTTGTACTTGGCCTGCAGATCGGGTTTGTTCAGGTCTTTTTTCAGGGCTTCAACGATGGCCAGCTGAATGTCGTGGGAGTAGCCCACCGGTTTGCCCGAGCCATCCGCAATGTAGGAAAACGGAATGGAACTGTCGCGGTGCCCGAGGGTGATGGTGCCGGAGTCGTTGATTTTCTTCAGTGTGCCGGTGAGTTCGGCGGCAAAAACTGGAGTGCTGATCAGAGCAGCAGCGATAGCTGCGCCCAGGATATGGGGAACGATGCGCATCAATACTTCCTCGACATTTGTTTTTTTTATGAAGCCGGCTAGGCGGCTCTCTTGTGCAGCGAATGCCCGTGACGGCTCCTGAGGCGTCTCAGGCAATCGTCTAGGAGTGTAGAGCATGAGTCGTGCCAGACCAGAAGTAAAAGGTTAACAATTTGATTTATATAAAGATTAATTCTGTGTGGCGGTAAATATGTATCTGTTTGATCCGGCAAACCGAATAGGATTGGCTTTGCTGTTCGGAAAACCGAATGCCAACGCCGGTATAAAAAAGCCCCTGGGCCTTACGGCGCAGGGGCTTTTGTACGACGGGCCTGTCAGGCCGCTTCGATCTTGCTGCGGCTCTGCTCAACCTTGGACAGGTAGCGTTGCACGTTGTCCTGTTCCTGCGGGGTGGTGAACAGGCCGAGTTTGGTCCGGCGCCACAGCACGTCCTGGGGCTGGCTTGCCCATTCTTCAGTACACAGGTAATCGACCTCGCGGGTGTACAGGCCGCCACCCAGGTGTTCGCCCAGGTCAGCCAGCGATTGCACGCCTTCCAGCAGGCGCCAGGTGCGGCTGCCATAGGTGGTGGACCAGCGGCGTGCAATCTCGCTCGGCAACCAGGCGAATTTGCTGCGAATGGCCTCGGCCAGGGCTTCTGGCGTGGTCATGTCCTCGCCGCCGGGCAGGCTGGCGGTGGCGGTCCAGCTGGGACGCATCTGCGTGAAGTACGGGGCCAGTTGCGCCATCGCCGATTCTGCAAGCTTGCGATAGGTGGTCAGCTTACCGCCGAACACCGACAGGATCGGCGCCTCGCCTGCGCCACCGGACAGCGACAGGGTGTAGTCGCGGGTAATGGCCGACGGGTTATCCGACTCGTCGTTGCACAGCGGGCGCACACCCGAGTAGGTGTGGACGATGTCGTCGCGGCTCAGCTGTTTCTTGAAGTGCGCATTGACCACCTTGAGCATGTAGTCGGTTTCACCTTCGGTGATCGCCACTTTCGCCGGGTCGCCGGTGTATTCGCGGTCGGTGGTGCCGATGATGGTCAGGTGGTTCAGGTACGGAATGGTGAAGACGATACGCTGGTCTTCGTTCTGCAGAATGTGCGCGTGCGCGCCTTCATACAGTTTCGGCACGATCAGGTGGCTGCCCTGGATCAGGCGGATGCCGTACGGCGAGTCCAGCTTCAGGTCGTCCTTGATGAACTTGGCGACCCATGGGCCGGCGGCGTTCACCAGCGCGCGGGCGCGGATCGAGAACAGGCTGCCATCGGCGCGTTCCATGTTCATGTCCCACATGCCGTTGCTGCGATGGGCGCTGATGCAACGGGTCTGGGTGTGGATGTGGGCACCCTTTTCACGGGCAGCCATGGCGTTGAGTACTACCAGGCGTGCGTCATCGACCCAGCAGTCGGAGTATTCGAAGCCTTTGGTTATTTCGCTTTTCAGCGGGCTGTCGGGGCCGAACTTGAGGCTCTTGGAACCGGCGAGTTTCTCGCGTTTGCCCAGGTGGTCATACAGGAACAGACCGGCACGGATCATCCATGCCGGGCGCAGGTGCGGGCGGTGTGGCAGGACGAAGCGCATCTGCTTGACGATGTGCGGGGCCTTGGCCAGCAGCACTTCGCGTTCGGCCAGGGCTTCGCGTACCAGGCGGAATTCGTAATGTTCGAGGTAGCGCAGGCCACCGTGGATCAGCTTGCTGCTGGCGGAGGAGGTGTGGCTGGCCAGGTCGTCCTTTTCGCAAAGGAATACCGACAGACCGCGACCGGCTGCGTCTGCTGCAATGCCGACGCCATTGATCCCGCCACCGATTACGGCAACGTCATAGACTTCGGCAAGCGGTGGAGCAGGCAAGGTAGAAGGGTTCATCGGCTGGCCTCGCGATCTTTTTCGTATTGGAATTCGAACATTAATGTTCATTTTCGAAAATGGTAGCTGATAAACGCGGGCACAGCCAGCCAACTTCGATTGAAAAAACTCATCGAAGGGCTAGGAAAGGAAGAATTGTGAACATAAGCCTGGGCAAGGCTCGAGAAAAAGGCGCTGGATAAATCGCCATCGGGGGTAAGTCGAATCGTCGCCCCCGATGCGTCAGTGCAGACGCTATACGACTTCCAGACGAACCTTGTGCTGATTCAACAACTGCACCAAGGCGGGCACCGGCTCCTGATCCGTCACCAGACAGTCCACCAGGCTGATCGGCCCCAGTCGAATCATCGCATTGCGCCCGAACTTGCTGGAGTCCGCCGCCAGGATCACTTGGCGCGCATTGGCGATGATCGCCTGCGAAACCCGGACTTCCTGGTAGTCGAAGTCCAGCAGGCTGCCGTCCTCGTCGATGCCACTGATGCCCACCAACGCGAAGTCGACCTTGAACTGGTTGATGAAGTCGACACTGGCCTGACCCACCACGCCGCCGTCACGGCGCACATTGCCGCCGGTCAGCAACACATCGAAGTCGTCCTTGGCACTGAGCATGGTGGCGACGTTGAGGTTGTTGGTGATGATTTTCAGGTGGTTGTGGTTGAGCAGCGCACGGGCGATGGATTCGGTGGTGGTGCCGATATTGATGAACAACGAGGCGTGATCGGGAATTTGTGCCGCGATGGCTTCGCCGATGCGTTGTTTCTCATCGCGCATCTGGTCGGCACGCATGGCGTACGCGGTGTTCTCGACACTCGAGTCATAGGCCGCGCCGCCGTGGTAGCGGCGCAGCAGATTGGCATCCGCCAGCTGGTTGATGTCGCGGCGGATGGTTTGCGGGGTGACAACGAATAGCTGCGCCATTTCCTCGATACTGACGTAGCCGCGTTCGCGGACCAGTTCGAGGATTTGTTGCTGGCGGGGAGGCAGATTCATGGGGCGTCCTTTGGGCTGCCATACAAAAGTGGCCCATGATGACGCAGGAATCTGCTCCCTGCCAGTTACAACCCAATATGGGGCCGGCGCGTGGCTTATTCGGCGCCTTCGTGCGGTTCCCAGTCACGGGTGCGGCTCACCGCTTTTTGCCAGCCGGCGTAGAGTTTCTCTTTGGCGGTTTCTTCCAGTTGAGGTTCGAATTCGCGCTCGATCACGGCCTTGCCGCGCAGTTCGTCCAGGCTGCCCCAGAAGCCACAGGCCAGGCCCGCCAGGTAGGCGGCGCCGAGTGCCGTGGTTTCACGCATTTGCGGACGTTCGACCTGGGTACCGAGGATGTCGGCCTGGAATTGCATCAGGAAGTTGTTGGCCACCGCGCCGCCGTCCACGCGCAGGGCCTTGAGGCGTTCGCCCGAGTCCTGTTGCATGGCGTCGAGTACGTCGCGAGTCTGGTAGGCAATCGACTCCAGGGCGGCACGAATAATGTGATCCACGCGTACGCCACGAGTCAGGCCGAACAGTGCCCCACGGGCATACGGGTCCCAGTATGGGGCGCCCAGGCCCGTGAAGGCCGGGACCAGGTACACGCCGTTGCTGTCCTTGACCTTGCCGGCGAAGTATTCGGTGTCGGTGGCATCGGCGATGATTTTCAGCTCGTCACGCAGCCATTGCACGGTGGAACCACCGTTGAACACCGCGCCTTCCAGCGCATAGGCCACTTCGCCACGCGGGCCACAGGCGATGGTGGTGAGCATGCCGTGCTTGGATTTCACCGCTTTATCACCGGTGTTCATCAGCAGGAAGCAGCCGGTGCCGTAGGTGTTCTTGGCCTGGCCGGCCTCCACACACATCTGGCCGAACAACGCTGCCTGTTGGTCACCGGCGATACCGCCGATGGCGATGCCACTTTTGGTGCGGCCGTAGATCTCCGAGGACGACTTCACTTCCGGCAGCATTTCCCGCGGAACGTCGAGGATCTCCAGCATCTTCGCATCCCACTCCAGGGTGTGGATGTTGAAGAGCATGGTGCGCGAGGCGTTGGTGTAGTCGGTGACGTGGGTCTTGCCGCCGGTAAATTTCCAGATCAGCCAGCTGTCGACGGTGCCGAACAGCAGTTCGCCGTTGCGCGCGCGCTCGCGGCTGCCTTCGACGTTATCGAGGATCCACTTGAGCTTGGTGCCGGAAAAGTACGGGTCGGTGACCAGACCGGTGGTGTCGTTGATGTATTGCTCGTGGCCGTCGCGCTTGAGCTGCTGGCAGATCTCGGTGCTGCGGCGGCACTGCCAGACGATCGCGTTGTAGATCGGGCGGCCGGTGACCTTGTCCCATACCACGGTGGTTTCACGCTGGTTGGTGATACCGATGGCGGCGACTTGGTCATGGTGCAGGCCGGCTTGTGCCAGGGCTTCGACCATCACCGCGCTCTGGGTAGCGAAGATTTCCATCGGGTCATGTTCAACCCAACCAGGCTGTGGGTAGTGCTGAGTGAATTCACGCTGGGCGGTGCAGACCACGTTGGCGTCACGATCGAAGATGATCGCCCGGGAACTGGTGGTGCCCTGGTCAAGGGCAATGATGTAGTTCTTATTCTGAAGGTCGGTCATATTGATTGCCTTGCACGGAAATAAGGAAGTCAGAAATCAGCCTGGGCCGCGAAGGGCAGAGGGCCAGGCTGGCGCTTTCAGGAAATACGAGTCTTGCCGTTGACAGCCGTGTCAGTTGTTTCAGCTATAGCAGGTGCGGCGCTCGGCAAGTGGCGGGCGATCAGCCCGCGATAGGCCGCAGCACCGAGGCATGCGCCAACAATCGGCGCGAAAATCGGAACCAGGAAGTAAGGAATATCGCGGCCGCCAGTAAAGGCCATTTCACCCCAGCCAGCAAAAAAGGTCATCAGCTTGGGCCCGAAATCCCGTGCCGGGTTCATCGCAAAACCGGTCAATGGGCCCATGGCACTGCCAATCACCGCAATCAGCAGGCCGATCAACAGGGGCGCCAGTGGGCCGCGCGGCAGGCCGTTGTTGTCATCGGTGAGGGCCATGATCACGCCCATGAGGATCGCGGTAATGACCATTTCCACCAGGAAGGCCTGTGCAGTGCTCAGCAATGCATGGGGGTAGGTGGAGAACACCGAGGCCAATTCCAGGCTGGCCTGGGTGCCGCGCACCAGATGGTGGGTTTGTTCGTAATCGAAAAAGAGATTGCTGTAGAGCGTGTACACCAGTGCCGCCGAGCAGAAGGCTCCGGCAATTTGGGCCAGGATGTAGAACGGCAGTTTGCGCTTGTCGAAATCGGCAAAAATACACAGCGCGATACTGACCGCCGGGTTGAGGTGAGCCCCGGAAATACCGGCGCTGAGGTAGATCGCCATGCTGACGCCTATCCCCCAGATGATGCTGATTTCCCATAACCCAAAGCTGGCACCCGCGACCTTGAGCGCAGCGACACATCCTGTACCGAAGAAGATCAGAAGCGCAGTCCCCAGGAACTCGGCCATGCATTGGCTCGAAAGTGAAGGCTGTTGAAGAGCAGTTGTCATGGAAAACCTCGATTGTTGTTCTTGTCTGGCGCACTGCCTCAACGGGCGGTTGCGCGATTTTCACCGTGACGAGGATCCCCATCCAAGGCACGGCTTACTGCTGGAACCCTGCAGGTGTATTCCTACAGTATTCGGAAACGAAAAAATATAGACAAGAATGACGGCTGTCAAAGGTCGAAAGTGAACTATCGGTCACTTTCGAACTATTGGTTTGATGAATGATCATGCTTCCTCCCTTAAGTATTGTTGGCGGGGAGGGCGGACTAGAGCGTTTTGTGCGGGCTTGGCCTAGAATTGGCCATCTGTTTGCCACGCCCGGAGAGGTCATGACCCCCGCATTGGATTTGTTGAAAAAAGTTCGCGCCGAACATCGCATCCACAGTTATGAACACGACCCCAAGGCGGCCTCGTATGGCCTGGAGGCCGCAGAAAAATTGGGCCTCGACCCGGCGCAGGTGTTCAAGACCTTGCTGGCCAGCAGCGAAAAAGGCGAATTATTGGTGGCTGTGGTGCCGGTCGTCGGAAGTCTGGACCTCAAGGCCCTGGCTCACGCGGCCGGGGTGAAAAAAGTCGAAATGGCTGATCCGGCGGCGGCGCAACGTTCCACCGGTTACCTGCTGGGAGGTATCAGCCCATTGGGGCAGAAGAAGCGTTTGCGCACATTTATCGACGTGACGGCGCAGCCGTTTGCGACAATTTTTGTGAGTGCGGGGAGACGGGGGCTGGAAGTGGAGTTGTCCGCCGCGGTGTTGGCGGAACATACCCAGGCCCAATTCGCAGAAATTGGCCGGGTGTAATCCCGGTATGCTGGAGAATCAATGTGGGAGGGGGCTTGCCCCCGATAGCGGTGGGTCAGGTATGGACCGATAGCGGTGGGTCAGGTATGGATAAGCTGGCTGACCCACCGCTATCGGGGGCAAGCCCCCTCCCACACGTTGATCAACTCAGCCAGCCGGGCTGTAGCGCCGTACGCCGGACTCGGATCGAGGCACCTGCGCCGCGACGCTGCCTGACGCCTGGAACAGCACTAAATGCTCAGCGGCTACGCGAATGCCCACCTCGGCGCCCACCTGATGGTCGGCATGGCTCGGGAAAATCGATTCCAGCTGCGCGCCGGTCGGCAGTTGCAGGCGGTACAGGGTCGATGCACCGAGGAAGGTCTTGCCAACGATCCGCGCTTTCAAGGGGCTGTCCGGCGCATAGACGATGTCGTCCGGGCGTAGCAAGACGTCCACCGCACCACCCGTAGGCCAGGTGTAGGCGCGGTTGCCGCGCAAGTCACCCAGTTCAGTGTGGACGGACTCGGGCGAACTCAACTGACCACGAATGAAATAACCCTGGCCGATAAAGCTGGCGACATAAGGCGTCAGCGGTTCGTGATAGAGGTTGTAGGGCGTATCCCACTGCTCCAGGCGGCCTTCCTTGAACACCCCGACGTGATCACTCACGGCGAACGCCTCTTCCTGGTCATGGGTGACCAAAATCGCACTGGTGCCCCGTGCCTTGAGGATGTCGCGCACCTCGTGGCTGAGCTTGCGCCGCAGTTCGCCGTCGAGGTTGGAGAACGGTTCGTCCAGCAGCAACAGTTGTGGCTCCGGCGCCAGGGCGCGGGCGAGGGCGACGCGTTGCTGCTGGCCGCCCGACAGTTCGTGAGGGAAACGCTTGCCCAGGCCCTTGAGGTTGACCAGTTCCAGCAGTTCGGCGACCACACGGTCTTTTTGCGCGTGCTTACGAATGCCGAAGGCAATGTTGTCGGCCACGCTGAGATGGGGAAACAGCGCGTAGTCCTGGAACACCATGCCGATGCGACGTTTCTCCGGCGCCAGGGTGAAGCCGGCGCTGGAGATGACTTCGCCCGCGAGGCTGATTTCGCCTTCGTGCACCGGCTCAAAACCGGCAATCGCGCGCAAGGTCGTGGTTTTGCCACAGCCCGAAGAGCCCAGCAGGCAACCGATATCGCCCGCGTTGAGGTGCAGATTGAGGTTCTGCACCACCCGTTGATCCTGGTAGCCGCATGCCAGATTTCGCAAGTTCAGCAGTAATGGCTGGCTCATGCGTGGTGGTACGCCGGTTCGACGAGAAACTCGAGCAGGGCCTTTTGTGCGTGCAGGCGGTTTTCGGCTTGGTCCCAGGCCACGGAGCGTGGGTCGTCGAGCAGGTCGAGGCTGATTTCTTCGCCACGGTGGGCCGGCAGACAGTGCATGAACAGCACGTCCGGCGCGGCCAGGTCGAGCAGGGCACGGGTCACCTGGAAAGGTGCAAACAGGGCCAGGCGCTTGGCGGTTTCGTCTTCCTGGCCCATGGAGGTCCAGACGTCAGTGCTGACCAGGTGAGCGCCGATCACTGCATCCTTTGGATCGCGCAGGATTTGCACACGGCCATCGGCCTTGGCCAGGAACTCGGCGGCCGGCTCGAAGCCTTCCGGGCAGGCAATGCGCAGGTGGAAGTCGAACTGAATCGCCGCTTCTATATAGCTGTTGCACATGTTGTTGCCGTCACCGATCCAGGCCACGGTCTTGCCCTGGATCGAGCCACGGTGCTCAAGGAAGGTCTGCATGTCGGCCAGCAACTGGCACGGGTGCAGGTCATCGGACAGGCCGTTGATCACCGGCACGCGCGAGTTGGCGGCGAATTCGGTCAGGGTGCTGTGGGCAAAGGTGCGGATCATCACCGCATCGAGCATGCGCGACATGACGATCGCGCAATCGCTGATCGGCTCGCCACGACCCAGCTGGGTGTCTCGCGGCGACAGGAAGATGGCCTGGCCTCCCAGCTGGATCATGCCGGCTTCGAAGGACAGGCGAGTGCGGGTCGACGACTTCTCGAAAATCATCCCAAGCACGCGGTTTTTCAAAGGCTCGAACAGTACGCCGCGGTTACGCAGGTCTTTAAGCTCAATGCCTCGACGGATCACGCTGACCAGCTCTTCGGGCGTGCAATCCATCAGGGAGAGAAAGTGCCTTGCGCTCATCATTAACTACCTTTTTGCAACAGACCGCAGATACTCAAAGCCTTGTTTATTGTGACAACGGGCGAGACCTGCGGCGAAAGCCGCACGGGGCGACGAAATAGGGGAAGGCGCGATCTTATAATTAAATGTCGCGTCTTACCAATAGGGCTACGGTTTTTACGGGTGTTCAGACGGGCGCGCTAGCGCTTTTGAAGACGATTTCCAGACAGCAGCGGGCCATTTGTACACCGACGCCGCAACCTTTTGCAATGCGCGGGGGCGGGCTTGGGCCAGGCTACGTCGGTTTCAGAGGTTGATTACAGGTTCTGTAACATTTGCTCATGCTTGCTTATGGTCTGGCTTGATGGCTGTCGATTCACAGGACGAACGATGCTGGTGCCTGTCATGGTCACGGCCCATAGTCAGGCCAAAGCCCAATAAAGAGACTGGCCATGACCAAGACTCTCCACCACCGTGCATGTCATCTGTGTGAGGCCATTTGTGGCCTGACCCTGGAAACCACCCAAGCCGAAGACGGCAGCCTCGCGATCACCTCGATCAAGGGCGACGCGCTGGACAGCTTCAGCCGTGGTCACATCTGCCCGAAGGCAGTGGCGTTGCAGGACATCCAGAATGATCCTGACCGCCTGCACCAGCCCATGTTGCGGGTGGGCAGCGAATGGCAGCCAATCCCGTGGGATGAGGCGTTTGCCCTGGTCGCCGAGCGGCTGGCGGGCATCCAGGCGCGGCATGGGCAGAATGCGGTGGCGGTGTATCAGGGCAACCCCAGCGTGCACAACTATGGGCTGATGACCCACAGCAACTACTTCCTGGGCCAGCTCAAGACGCGCAATCGGTTTTCTGCCACCTCCGTTGACCAGCTGCCTCATCACCTCACCAGCCACCTGATGTACGGCCATGGCCTGTTGCTGCCGATTCCGGACATCGACCACACCGACTTCATGCTGATCCTGGGCGGCAACCCGCTGGCCTCCAACGGCAGCATCATGACCGTGCCGGATGTGGAGAAGCGCCTCAAGGCCATCCAGGCCCGGGGTGGCAAAGTGGTGGTGGTCGATCCCCGGCGCAGTGAGACGGCGGCGATCGCTGATCAGCACCTGTTCGTGCGGCCTGGGGGGGATGCAGCGCTGCTGTTCGGGGTACTTAACACGCTGTTTACCGAGAACCTCACGCGTGACAGTCACTTGCCGGTAGAAGGCCTTGAGGATGTGCGTCGTGCAATTGCCGGTTTTACCGCCGAAGCCATGAGCCGCCAGTGTGCAGTGCCTGCCGGGCAGATCCGCCAGTTGGCGCGGGACTTCGCTGCTGCGGATAAAGCCGTGTGTTACGGGCGTATGGGGGTTTCGACCCAGGCGTTCGGCACGCTGTGTCATTGGTTGGTGCAGTTGATCAACCTGGTCACAGGCAACCTTGACCGCGAGGGCGGTGCGTTATGCACCAGTCCGGCGGTGGACTTGGTTGCGTCCACCGGTGGCGGGCATTTCAATCGCTGGCAGAGTCGCGTGTCCGGGCGTCCGGAGTACGGCGGCGAGTTGCCAGTGTCTGCGTTGGCTGAAGAAATGCTCACCGGCGGCGAAGGACAGATCCGCGCGCTGGTGACGGTGGCGGGCAACCCGGTGCTGTCGACGCCCAATGGTCGCCAGTTGGAGCAGGCGCTGGACGGCTTGGAGTTCATGGTCAGCGTCGACCTCTATATCAACGAGACCACGCGTTATGCCGATCTGATCCTGCCGTCCACTTCGGCACTGGAAAACGACCATTACGACACTACGTTCAATATGTTCGCCGTGCGCAATGTCACGCGTTTCAATCGCGCGATTCTGCCCAAGCCTGAAGGGGCGCTGCATGACTGGGAGATTTTTGTCGGCCTCGCCACGGCATTCGCTGCGCAGACCGGTATGGCGCTCAAGCCCACCATGCCACCTGCGCAAATGATCGACTTCGGCCTACGCGCCGGCGCTTATGGTGATGCGTCGAGCCATAAGTTGTCGGTGGCGAAGCTGGCGGATCATCCCCATGGCATGGACCTGGGGCCGCTCAAGCCCAATCTTGCCGCGCGTTTGAAAACCCTGGACGGCAAGGTGCATGCGGCACCGGCAGTGATTCTGGCGGATCTGGCGCGCTTTGCGGCGCAGCCGATGCCTGTGGCTGACGAGTTGCTGCTGATCGGTCGTCGTCACGTGCGCAGTAATAATTCCTGGATGCATAACTATCACCGGCTGGTGAAGGGTAAGCCTCGGCACCAGTTGCATATGCATCCCGACGACCTGGCCAGTCGCCAGCTGGCAGATGGGCAGCGGGTGCGCGTCAGTTCACGTATCGGCATGATCGAGGTGGAGGTGGTCGCCAGCCTGGACATGATGCCCGGCGTGGTCAGCCTGCCCCATGGTTGGGGTCATGGGCGTCCGGGCGTCCAGATGAGCATCGCCAGCGGGCAGCCGGGGGCGAGCGCGAATGACTTGACCGACGAGCGGCAATTGGACGAGTTATCGGGCAATGCAGCGTTGAATGGCGTACCGGTCCAAGTCGCTGCCGCATAAGGAGCCCGAGCACCGCATTGGAATTTTGCGTTACAATGCGCCACCGTGCCGACCTGTGAGTCGCAAAGTTCCAGCCGAGGTGTTCCATGGATATCATCGAAACGATCAAAGAGCAGATTGCCAACAACACCATTCTGCTTTACATGAAGGGCGCACCTAACGCTCCTCAGTGCGGTTTCTCCGCGAAGGCTTCCCAGGCTGTGATGCAGTGTGGCGAGAAGTTCGCTTACGTGGATATCCTGCAAAACCCGGAAATCCGCGCCAATCTGCCGAAGTACGCCAACTGGCCTACTTTCCCACAACTATGGGTTGCTGGTGAGCTGGTCGGCGGTAGCGATATCATCACTGAAATGGCAACTGATGGTTCGTTGCAAGCGTTGATCAAGGATGCAGCGGCAAATGCGGCGGCCAAGACCGACGCGTGATTCGCCTGTAATAAAAAGCCCCGCTTCTCGTGAGAGAGCGGGGCTTTTTTGTACCTGTGAACGACGGGGTTATTCACCCATCTGCGATTGCAGGTAGTTTTCCAGGCTGACTTTGTCGATCAGGCCCAGTTGGGTTTCCAGCCAGTCGATATGTTCTTCCTGGTCTTCCAGGATGTCTTCCAGCAGCTCGCGGCTGCCGAAGTCGCCTTTGGTCTCACAGTGAGCGATGGCAGCCTTGAGGTCGCTGTGGCTCTTGCGTTCAAAGCCCAGGTCGCTGCCGATCATTTCCTGGGTGTGCTCGCCGATGTTCAGCTTGCCCAGGTCCTGTACGTTCGGCAGGCCTTCGAGGAACAGGATGCGCTTGATCAGCGCGTCGGCGTCCTTCATGGCCTTGATGGATTCTTTGTATTCACGCTTGCCGAGCTTTTCCAGGCCCCAATCGTCATACATGCGTGCATGCAGAAAGTACTGATTGATCGCGACCAGTTCATTGGCAAGGATTTTGTTGAGTTGCTGGATGACTGAGATGTCGCCTTTCATGACTGGGGTCCTGCCCTGTAATAGCTGTGTATAGGGCGGAGTTTGAGCGGCCAACTCCCTAGTGTCAAACCTAAGTTATTGAATAATAAATGAAAATTAATCGGAATAAGAATGTTTGTGTTCCGCGTCTTCGCGCTAACTAATTGAATTGCGGGCATAAAAAAACCGGACGCTAAGTCCGGTTCTTTAAAACACGCGAATTATGCGTGTGTAAATTCTGCTAGGTAGGGACGTGCGGCCTGGGCTGTTTGCAGCTGAGTCAGGGTTTCCCGTACCACTTGCTTGGCGAGGCAAGCACATTTACCACATTGACTGGCAACGCCGGTGGTTTCACGTACTTCCTTGTAGCTGCAGCAACCTTCATAGATTGCTTCGCGGATTTGTCCGTCGGTGACGCCGGTACACAGGCACACATACATAAGGGAGAACCGTCGCGGGTTTAAGGCTTAAGTGCGATGGATCTTAATGTTAACGAGAATGATTGTCAAAGTAGATTCGTAGGGTATTTGCCTGCACCGCCCTCACGCTGACGAACGGTTTTTTCAGTGTATCATGGTCGGTCTTCACGAAGCGTGACTGCGTCACAGGGCTGTCGCTTGAATGCGGCAGACTCAAGGCCGGTCCTTTTACTTCAATCGTCACCCTTACATCAGGAGATACCCAATGAGCGTACTCGTCGGCAAACAAGCCCCGGATTTCGACGTACCTGCCGTGCTCGGCAATGGTGAAATCGTTGACAGCTTCAAGCTGTCTGAAGCCATCAAAGGCAAATACGGCCTGGTGTTCTTCTACCCGCTGGACTTCACCTTCGTCTGCCCTTCGGAGCTGATCGCTCTGGACCACCGCATGGACGATTTCAAGGCACGTAACGTTGAAGTGGTCGCGGTTTCCATCGACTCCCATTTCACCCACAACGCCTGGCGTAACACTGCCATCAACGATGGCGGCATCGGCAAAGTCAAATACACCATGGCTGCTGACATGAAGCACGATATTGCCAAGGCCTACGACGTTGAGTCCGAAGGCGGCGTGGCGTTCCGTGGTGCGTTCCTGATCGACGACAAGGGTGTTGTGCGCTCGCAGATCATCAACGACCTGCCGCTGGGCCGTAACATGGAAGAGCTGATCCGTCTGGTTGACGCCCTGCAATTCCACGAAGAGCACGGTGAAGTCTGCCCTGCCAACTGGAAAAAAGGCGACAAAGGCATGAACGCTTCTCCAGAAGGCGTCGCGGCTTACCTGACCGAGAACGCCGGCAAGCTGTAAGCCAGGCTCGAGGTAAAAAAAACCGGCCTGAAAAGGCCGGTTTTTTCATGCGCGGGATTTGACCTCAGTCGCCGAAGTCTTCCCAGCCGCCCATTTGTTTCCAGCGGTTGACGATGCCGCAGAACAGCTCGGCGGTCTTCTCGGTGTCGTAGCGGGCCGAGTGGGCTTCGCGACCATCGAAGTCGATACCGGCCGCCTGGCAGGCTTTGGCCAATACGGTCTGACCGTAGGCCAGGCCGGCGAGTGTGGCGGTGTCGAAACTGGAGAATGGGTGGAACGGGTTACGCTTCATGTCCAGCCGCGTCACGGCGGCGTTGAGGAAGCCCAGGTCGAAGCTGCTGTTATGCCCGACCAGGATCGCGCGCTTGCAGCCATTGGCCTTCAAGGCCTTGCGTACGCCACGGAAGATGTCGGTCAGTGCCGCCTCTTCGCTGACGGCCATGCGCAGGGGGTGATCCAGCTTGATTCCGGTGAATTCCAGGGCTGCCGCTTCGATATTGGCCCCTTCAAACGGCTCGACGCGGAAGAAGTGGGTATGTTCCGGGTAGACAAAGCCCTGTTCGTCCATGCCGATAGTCGTTGCGGCGATTTCCAGCAGTGCATCGGTGGCGCAATTGAAGCCGCCGGTTTCTACGTCGATAACGACAGGCAGATAGCCGCGGAAACGTTCGGCCATCGGGTGGCGCGAACCACCACCACCGCCAACGTGTTCCTGGTCGTCATCGTAATGGTCTTCACTCACTTGCTTTCCTCCAGCAGGCGCCAGCGCAGTGTTTCACCGGCGCGCAGCGGGATAACGGTCAGCTCGCCAAATGGCAGGCTGGCAGGGGCGGTCCAGTCTTCACGGACCAGGGTGATACGGTCGGTATTCGCGGGCAGGCCGTAGAAACGCGGGCCGTTGAGACTGGCGAAGCCTTCGAGTTTATCCAGGGCGTTGCGCTGCTCGAACGCTTCGGCATACAACTCGATGGCGGCAAACGCGGTGTAGCAACCGGCACAGCCGCATGCGGCTTCCTTGGCGTGCTGAGCGTGGGGCGCGGAGTCGGTGCCGAGGAAGAACTTCGGATTACCGCTGGTCGCGGCATCCAGCAGGGCCACCTGGTGGGTGTTGCGCTTGAGGATCGGCAGGCAATAGAAGTGCGGCCGGATCCCGCCCACCAGCATGTGGTTGCGGTTGTACAGCAGGTGATGGGCGGTGATGGTCGCGCCGACGTTGGCCGAGGCCTCGGTGACGAACTGCACGGCATCGGCCGTGGTGATGTGTTCGAACACCACCTTGAGGGTCGGGAACAGCTCGACCACGCGGCGCATGTGCTCGTCGATGAAGATCTTCTCGCGATCGAACACGTCCACATCGCCACGGGTGACTTCACCGTGGATCAGCAGTGGCATGCCGACTTCGGCCATGGCTTCGATGGCCGGCAGGATCTTGTCGATACTGGTCACGCCGGAATCGGAGTTGGTGGTTGCGCCGGCCGGGTACAGCTTGGCGGCGTGCACGTAACCGCTGGCCTTGGCCTCGCGAATCTCAGAGGGCTGGGTGCGGTCGGTGAGGTAGAGCACCATCAACGGTTCGAAGCGGCTGTCGGCCGGCCGTGCAGCGAGGATGCGCTGGCGATAGGCGTCGGCTTCGGCGGCGTTACGCACCGGTGGTACCAGGTTAGGCATGATGATGGCGCGGCCAAACGTGCGCGATACATCGGCCACGGTGTGGGGCAACGCAGCACCATCGCGAAGATGAATATGCCAGTCGTCGGGACGCAGCAGGGTCAGGCGGTCGGACATTGGGGATTCCAGGCGGGTCAATCTGGTGGGAATGCTACCGGAAAAGACTCTTGCAGGCACTCGCTATCAAGTTTTGCAGGATGCATCCGATAGCCTTTCGTATGCCTTATCGATGTATGACGCTTTGAAGTGTTGTAGAAACCAGTGGAGCCTCCCGTGCGCCAGCATTATCTAGCCCTGCTCAGTGTGTTCGCCAGCCTGCCTGCTATGGCCCTCACGTTCCAGACACGTCTGGAGAACATTGAGTGGAAGGTGGAGGGGGATAAGTTCGAGTGCCGCTTGACCCAACCGATCACCGACTTCGGTTCGGGTGAGTTCGTGCGCCGGGCCGGCGAGCAGGCGACGTTTCGTCTGAAAGCCTATAACGGATCGCTGGGCGCAGGATCGGCCACCTTGTTGGCCGCCGCGGCCCCGTGGCAGCCGGGTCGGGGTGACATCAATCTCGGTGCCGTACGTGCCGGCAGCGGTGATGTGTTGTTCAACAGCTCTCAGGCCCAGGCCGGGCGTCTGTTCAACGGTTTGCTCGATGGACGCTCGCCCACCGTGCGGCACTACGGACGCGAGGGCGGCTATTCAGAGATTCGCCTGCTGCCGGTGAAATTCAACAAGGCCTATAGCGACTATCAGCTGTGCACGGCCAAGTTGCTGCCGATGAATTACGACCAGGTCAAGCAGACCGAAGTGGGCTTCCCCGGTGGCGGTATCGAGCTGGACGCTGCGGCGAAACAGAAGCTGGCGGTGATTCTCGAATTCATGAAGGCGGACCCTACCGTCAACCATATCGAGTTGAACGGCCACTCGGATAACAGCGGCAATCGCCTGAGCAACCGTGATGTTTCACGCCGTCGCGCGCTGGCGGTGATGGACTACTTCAAGGCCAACGGTATCCAGGAATCCCAGATCACCCTGCGTTTCCATGGCGAAAGTTACCCCTTGGCGCCCAACACCAATGCCGCCAACCGGGCCCGTAACCGCCGTGTGAATATTCAGCTCGAGCGTGTGGCTGCCCCCGAGAAGCCCGCCCCCCAGGCCACTGGCCCGAGCAACCCTGCGCACACGTCGTAACCTGCGACCATCGGTCGCTCGCTCGACATAATCTGTCGCTTTATCTTCATTTGCTGTCGCGCCCCTGTAAATCCACGGTTTTGATCGGTAGAATCGACGCCTTTCCGTACAACCCCGTGGAGTGATGGCATGGCCGACGTAAACAAGGTCGTTCTCGCGTATTCCGGCGGCCTGGACACTTCGGTGATCCTCAAGTGGCTGCAGGATACTTATAACTGTGAAGTGGTGACCTTCACCGCTGACCTGGGTCAGGGCGAAGAGGTCGAACCTGCACGTGCCAAGGCGCAAGCCATGGGCGTGAAAGAGATCTACATTGACGACCTGCGCGAAGAGTTCGTCCGCGATTTCGTCTTCCCGATGTTTCGCGCCAACACCGTCTACGAAGGCGAGTACCTGCTGGGTACTTCCATCGCACGTCCGCTGATCGCCAAGCGCCTGATCGAAATCGCCAACGAAACCGGCGCTGATGCCATTTCCCATGGCGCTACCGGCAAGGGCAACGACCAGGTGCGTTTCGAACTGGGTGCCTACGCGCTCAAGCCCGGCGTGAAAGTGATTGCCCCTTGGCGTGAATGGGACCTGCTGTCCCGTGAAAAGCTGATGGATTACGCTGAAAAGCACGCGATCCCGATCGAGCGTCATGGCAAGAAGAAGTCCCCGTACTCGATGGACGCCAACCTGCTGCACATTTCCTATGAAGGCGGCGTGCTGGAAGACACCTGGACCGAGCACGAAGAAGACATGTGGAAATGGACCGTCTCCCCGGAGAACGCTCCAGACAAGCCGCAGTACCTGGAACTGACCTACCGCAACGGCGACATCGTCGCGCTGGACGGCGTCGAAATGACCCCGGCCACCGTATTGGCGACCCTGAACCGTATCGGCGGCGAACACGGTATCGGCCGCCTCGATATCGTTGAAAACCGCTATGTGGGCATGAAGTCCCGGGGCTGCTACGAAACCCCGGGCGGCACCATCATGCTGCGTGCTCACCGCGCCATCGAGTCCATCACCCTGGACCGTGAAGTGGCTCACCTCAAAGACGAGCTGATGCCCAAGTATGCCAGCCTGATCTATACCGGCTACTGGTGGAGCCCTGAGCGTCTGATGCTGCAACAGATGATCGACGCTTCCCAGGCCCACGTGAACGGCGTTGTGCGCCTGAAGCTGTACAAGGGCAATGTGATCGTTACCGGTCGCAAGTCCGATGACTCGCTGTTCGACGCCAACATCGCCACCTTCGAAGAAGATGGCGGCGCCTACAACCAGGCGGACGCAGCAGGCTTTATCAAGTTGAACGCATTGCGCATGC
Organism: Pseudomonas sp. SB113; assembly: GCF_040754745.1. Lineage (NCBI taxonomy): Bacteria > Pseudomonadati > Pseudomonadota > Gammaproteobacteria > Pseudomonadales > Pseudomonadaceae > Pseudomonas > Pseudomonas sp. SB113. The sequence goes on along the minus strand of NZ_JBFMHW010000001.1, from coordinate 237,500 downwards.
GCATTGCCGCCAATAAAGGTCGCTCGTTGTTCTGAGTATTTAGCCGGTTGTGAAGAATGGCCCCTTGTTCAAGGGGCCATTTTTTTTGCCTGAAAACTTGAGTTAAGTCCGTGTTGTTTAATTTTGTTTAATTAGTGTTAACACTTAGTGATTCACTGGTTTTTTGTTGGTTGTTGTGGGGTATTTGCGATTTTTTGTAGGCAGGAATGATTTTTTACATTCGCGTAGGAACTAGTCTTACAGATAATTCACTCATGTAGGTGCGAGGAGTATGTAAGAAGCTCAAAGTTCTGTAGGAAATAAGGATGTAAGTAAATATGTTAAATGGAACTGAAACTATCGATTTTTCTCTGCCGGCTCCAGCGCCTGTAGGCGGCAGGCAAGGGGCATTTCCTGATAGTGGTGTGCGGCACGTTTACCTTATCCCCTGGATGCTCTGGAAAATTCACTCAAAATATGTGAGGCCCCGGAAAGTTCTGAAAGGCTCTATAAAACTAGAAACATCCGAATCGGTGTTTTTTTGTAGGGCATTTCCTTTATCGCTGTGGGGTGCGTCTCTGCTTGCTGTTGCTCGGGGGGGAACGCTATGCCAACTAGGAAACGACTAGGCTATTGTGTTTGCTCTAAATAATTCGAACAGCGAAATTGGACTTTCTCATGAATAAAGTGCTGATCGTAGATGATCATCCCGTCATTCGTCTTGCTGTGCGTATGCTAATGGAGCGTCATGGTTATGAGGTCGTTGCCGAGACCAATAACGGTGTCGATGCGTTGCAACTTGCGCGGGAGCATATGCCGGACATTGTCATACTGGATATTGGGATTCCCAAACTCGATGGCCTGGAAGTTATTTGCCGGCTTTCGTCTACCAAGCAGGCTGTACCGTTCAAGGTGCTGGTGCTCACGTCCCAGGCCCCAGGGCACTTTTCCATGCGTTGCATGCAGGCGGGCGCCGCCGGCTATGTGTGCAAACAACAGGACCTGACCGAGTTGCTGAGTGCGATCAAGGCGGTTTTGTCAGGCTATAGCTACTTTCCAAACCAGGCGCTCAATTCGGTACGCTCCAGCATGGGCAATGCCAGTGAGGCCGATATGGTCGAACGTCTGTCGGGCCGGGAGATGATGGTGTTGCAGCAATTAGCTCGGGGCAGAACCAACAAGGAGATTGCCGACGGCATGTTTCTCAGCAACAAGACCGTCAGCACCTACAAGACTCGGCTGCTGCTCAAGCTCAATGCCCGCTCTCTGGTGGACCTGATCGAGTTGGCCCAGCGTAACGGCTTGGTATAGGTGAGGGCACAATACTGCACAGAGGCCGCGTAACCGGCAGAAAAAAGCCTCCGTCAGGGAGGCTTCCGGCTGTCGACCGCTTGATCAGAGGTCGAAATCGTAGTCGGCCAGTTGTTTTTGCAAGCGTCGTTCTTCCAGAAGGTTGTCGATAGTGCGGCGTTTGCTCAGGTTGGTCTTGGCCACCTCTGCCACAGGTGCTTCTGCGCCATCGTCCTCCGACTCAACGAGGTCGTCTTCCACATCCAACTGTTCTTTGTCAGTGCTCATAACGTTAACTCCGGAGTAAGACTGCCGTTGGCGCTCCTTATAACGATAATCCATGAATGGGTAAAAAAGATTTTTTCAATCGACTGATCGAGAAAACCAATGAACCCTCAATCGTCCGACGTCTTTTCCTTGTATTCGCACAGGTCTTCAATGCGGCAGCTGCCGCAGCGCGGCTTGCGGGCCTGGCAAACGTAGCGTCCGTGAAGGATCAGCCAATGGTGGGAGTCGAGCAGGAATGGCTTGGGCACAAACTTCATCAGCTGCTTTTCCACTTCAACCACGTTCTTGCCGCGGGCAATACCGGTTCGATTACTGACCCGGAAAATGTGGGTGTCCACGGCCATGGTCAGCTGCCTGAATGCGGTGTTGAGCACCACGTTGGCGGTTTTGCGGCCCACCCCCGGCAGGGCTTCCAGCGCTTCGCGCGTTTGCGGCACTTCGCTGTCATGCCGTTCTATCAGCAAGCGGCAGGTCTCGATCACATTCTTGGCCTTGCTGTTGTACAGGCCGATGGTCTTGATGTACTCCGACAACCCGTCCACACCCAGGGCATAAATCGCTTCTGGCGTGTTTGCCACGGGATATAGCTTGGCCGTGGCCTTGTTGACGCCGACGTCTGTGGATTGGGCCGACAGGATCACCGCAATCAGTAACTCGAACGGCGAGGAGTAGGCCAGTTCGGTCTTGGGTTCCGGATTGTCTTCGTGAAGCCTGCGGAAAATTTCCAGGCGTTTTGCGGCGTTCATGGGGCGGTGGGTTCCTTGCAGGCAGTCAGCGTAGTTTCGAATAGTGGGTCCAGGCCTGGAATCCAGCGAGCAGTAACCCAAGCAGGATAAACCCGACAGGCATCAATGTGGTGCCGGTGATGGGCCGTAACAACCCCAGGATGATCAGTAATGCGCCAAACAGGCCGAACAGTTGCAATCTCGCCTTGTTCTGGCCCGGGTCGAAAAAGCCTGAATGCTCAAGCAACACGCACTGCACACAGATCAGGGCGAGATAAATCCCCAACTGTTGATGCAGCGGTAGCGCAAAAGCCTGCAACAGCACCTGCACACAACTGATCAGCGTCGCGGCCAGGATAATACTGGCGATCAGTTGTGATTGGGTACTGAGGCGTCGGCGCATGCCGTGCATCGCAAGCCCGTAAAGCATCACGATCAAAGCTGACAGTCCTAAGAAACTCAAGGCCTTGGCCAGTGTGTCAGTCACCCCGATCAGCGGTGCGAGCATCAGTGAGTTGGCCAGGTTGAAGGATCTATTCATGGACGCCTGGCTCCAGCAGCGACGGGCGATGCTCATCGAAATAGCGCAACGCATCGTGAACCGCATTGATCACTGCACGGGACGTCACAGTGGCACCGGTCATTTGATCGAACGGTGCCCTGTCCTCCTGTGATCGCCGTTTAAACGCCTCCATCCACGGATTACCGGGCTCACTGATATGGCCGCCAAGGCTGGGTGTTTCCGATTGCTGCAACGTTTTGACCCCCAGCAATCTGCCATCGCTGCCGATGGCGATCAGCAGCTCAATCGGCCCGACGTAGCCGTTGGCTTGCAGTCGCAGCAATACGGCACTCGGTTGGTTGGCTGATGTTGCCAGGTAGCCGCCGTGCAATTGGCTGTTGGCCAGTGGCTGTGAATCGATTGCCAGTGGCTGTTCCAGTGGGTGGTTGTCGTAGCTTGCGCTGGGGAGCAGGTCGAGCAAGGCTTGCTCGTGCTGCATCTGGGTTTGGCGGGCTGCGTAATCGACGGTCAGGTATTGAAGGCCCAGGATCAGCGCACCCCCCAGGATTGCAGCCGCCCCAACGAGCGCCCAACCCTTCATGGCTCCACCACGGTTTGTTTCGACGCTGCCAGCCGTTCCAGCGCAGGCACGGCCAGGTTCATCAGCAGCACGGCAAAGGCTACACCGTCCGGGTAGCCGCCCCACGTCCGAATCAGATAAGTCAGCAGCCCTACGCCCGCCCCAAACAGTAGTCGTGCCCTGGGGCTTTTGGGGCCGGAGACGGGTTCTGTGACGATAAAGAAGGCGCCAAGCAGGGTGGCACCGCTCAGCAGATGAAGCAGCGGCGAGCCGTTGGAGTCGGACCCCGAGCCATTCCAACACAGCAAGCTGAGCACAAAGAGGCTGCCCAGCATGCCCACCGGCGCATGCCAGCTGAATACCCGTTGACGTAACAGCAAGAGGCCGCCTGCCAGATATGCCAGGCCCACCCATTCACTGCCTTTGCCGCCGAAATAACCGAAGGCCGGGTTTGCGGCAAACAGCTCGTTGATGGTCAGGCTCTGGTTGATGCGCAGGGTATCCAGGACGGTGGCTTGGGCCCAGGCGTCGGGCGCGCCGTCATGCAGGCCCACTATGTGTTGTGCACCGGTCAGCAGGTCCAGCCCATGCGCCGCAGGCCATTGGGTCATGGGCTGTGGGAAAACCACCAGCATTAGCGCATACCCCACCATGGCCGGGTTGAACGGGTTGCGATGGCCGCCATACAGGTGCTTGCCCACCAGCAAGCCACTGGCGACCGCCGTCACACACAGCCACCAGGGGCAGTAAGGCGGCAATGCCAGGCCCAGCAGGGTCGCGCTGACCAAGCTGCTCAAGTCGCGGAGTCGTTGCCCGCGTAGACGGTGTACCGCCGAGTCAACCAACAGCGCGCATGCTGCCGCCAGCAACAAGTTGACCAGTACACCCCAACCGTAGAAAAAACACATCACGGCCACACCCGGTAGCGTTGCCACTAGCACGCGCTTCAATGCCTGTTGCGCGTCAGGCGCCATGGGCGTCCACCTGGCGCTGTGCTTCATCGAGCTTATGTTGCGCATCGGCCAATTGTTGCGGATCAACCTGTTGATCCTGGGCTTTTTTCAGCTCGGCGCGGCGCATCGCCAGTTGAATTTTGGCGCGCTTGAGGTCGGCGTTGTTGGCGGCGGGCAGCGGTTTCGCGGATGTGTTGTTCTGGTCCAGGGCGGCCAATGCGTGCTCTGCGGCCTCGAACTGTTGTTGCAGGACGATCAGCTGGGACTGCTGCTCGAAGGTCGGCGGATGCCCAAATGCCTTCAAGGATTTATGCAGCTGGGCGCGGCTCATCGCCACATTGATCTTGGCTTTTTTCACCGCTGCATCCCGGGCGGCCTGCGCGGCGTCAAGTTGCTGGGCCTGCACGGGGGCTGAGCGCTGGGTCCGTGCCAAGCGTTCGGCAGTCCTGCGTTCTTCTTCCCGTTGCAGGCGCGCATTGCGCTGTTCAAAGCGTCGCCGGGCACGGTCGCGTTTGAAACCGCGCTCACGGCGCTCGTCTTCGTTGGCTGCCAGGTCACCAACGATCGATAGCCCATTGGTCAGCGGGCGCATCTCGATGCAATCGACCGGGCAGGGCGCAACGCACAGGTCGCATCCGGTGCATTCGTCGATGATGACGGTGTGCATCAGCTTCGCCGCGCCAACAATGGCATCCACCGGGCAGGCCTGGATGCATTTGGTACACCCGATGCACTCGGCCTCGCGGATATAGGCAATCTGCGCTGGAGCTTCGCCGCGACTGGTGTCCAGCTCCAGCACAGGCACGCTCAGCAATTGCGCCAGGCCTGCGATAGTCTCCTGCCCACCTGGAGGGCACTTGTTGATCGCCTCGCCCTGGGCGATGCTCTCGGCGTAAGGCTTGCACCCAGGGTGCCCGCACTTGCCGCATTGGGTCTGCGGCAGCAGTGCGTCGATACGTTGCATCAGGCTCATGCTTTGATCATTGCGTTGAAACCCAGGAAAGCCACCGCCATCAGCCCGGCGCTGATCAGTTCCACCGGCAGGCCGCGAAAGGGCAGGGGGATATCATTTTCGGCGATGCGCTGGCGCAGGTCGCTGAACAGGCTCAACACCAGCCAGAAGCCGAGGCCGGCGCCCAGGCTCAGTGCGATCATATGGAGCAGGCCTTTACCGTTGAGAGTGCCCACCAGCACCACCCCCAACACACCCGCATTGCCGAGCAGCAATAGCCACAGCCCGTCAGACGGCATTGTCGGGCGCAGGCGGGTCAGCAGGATGAGCACGGGACGAATCAGCAGTGCAGTCAGCGGCAGAAATACGAGCAGTCGTAATGCGGTCAGCGCCAGCGGTTGCAGAACGTAGTAATCCAACAGATAGCTGAGTACACCGCTAAGCACCATCAACACCGTGGTGGCAAGTCCCAGCGCGTGAACCTGCGAGCGTGATCTGGCGGCGAACAGCGGGTCGACAGCCAGCGGCAGCACGAAGTTGCTGATCAGGGCGGCGCTGAAAAGAGTGAGGAGCATATCGGTCATGGGCATGCCGGTTAAGCAAACAGGGCCTGATTATCCGGCAAGCGAGAAGGGGGTACTAGTTGAAAAGCCCCGTCGCCGAAACGACAGGGCTGTTTGACAGGGCTTACTTGATACGTTGACCCGGCTTGGCGCCGCTGTCAGGGCTCAGCAGGTAGATCTCTTCGCCGCCAGGGCCCGCCGCCATCACCATGCCTTCGGAAATACCAAACTTCATTTTCCGCGGCTTGAGGTTGGCAATCATCATGGTCAGGCGACCATCGAGCTTGGACGGGTCCGGATAGGCGCTCTTGATCCCGGAGAACACGTTGCGTTGTTCGTCACCAATATCCAGTGTCAGGCGCAGCAGTTTGTCGGCCCCTTCCACGGCTTCGGCCTTGACGATCAGCGCCACGCGCAGGTCCACGGCAGCAAAGGCGTCAAAGTCGATTTCCGGGGAAAGCGGGTCCTTGGCCAGTTCGCCGTTGCCGGCAGGCGTCGACTCGCCGGTGTCGGTCTGGCTGGCGACCAGATCTTCTTTCGAAGCGTCGGTCATGGCCTGGACTTTTACCGGGTCGATACGGGTCATCAACGGCTTGAACTCGTTCAACGGGTGATTGCTGAGCAACGTGGCGTGGTCGTTCCAGGTCAGCGGCGCGACATTGAGGAACGCCTCGGCGTCGGCGGCCAGCAATGGCAGCACCGGCTTGAGGAAGATCACCAACTGGCGGAACAGGTTGACGCCGGTGGCACAGATCGCCTGGACTTCAGCCTGCTTGCCTTCCTGCTTGTTCAGCGACCAGGGCGCTTTGTCGGCGATCCAGGCGTTGGCGCGGTCAGCCAGGCCCATGATCTCGCGCATGGCGCGGGCGAAGTCGCGGGCTTCATAGGCGTCGGCGATACTTGGCGCGGCAGCCAGGAACGCGTCGGTCAGTTCCGGTGCGGCGTTCTCGGCCACCAGCAGGCCGGCGTTGCCCTTATGGATAAAGCCGGCGCAACGGCTGGCGATGTTGACTACCTTGCCGACCAGGTCCGAGTTGACCTTCTGTACGAAGTCTTCCAGGTTCAGGTCCAGGTCGTCGACGCCACGGCCCAGCTTGGAGGCGTAGTAGTAGCGCAGGTATTCCGGCGACAGATGGTCCAGGTAGGTGCGCGCCTTGATAAAGGTGCCACGAGACTTGGACATCTTCTGGCCATTGACCGTCAGGTAGCCATGTACGGCGATGCCGGTTGGCTTGCGGTAGCCCGAGCCTTCGAGCATTGCCGGCCAGAACAGGGCATGGAAGTTGACGATGTCCTTGCCGATGAAGTGGTACAGCTCGGCGGTGGAGTCCTTGCTCCAGAACGCGTCGAAGTCCAGCTCCGGCCTACGGTCGCAGAGGTTCTTGAAGCTGGCCATGTAGCCGATCGGCGCGTCCAGCCACACGTAGAAGTATTTGCCGGGCTCGCCTGGGATCTCGAAGCCGAAGTACGGCGCATCGCGGGAGATGTCCCATTGTTGCAGGCCGGCATCCAGCCATTCGGCGATCTTGTTGGCCACGGCGTCCTGCAGGGTGCCGCTGCGTGTCCAGGTTTGCAGCATCTGCTGGAAATCCGGGAGCTTGAAGAAGAAGTGCTGGGAATCCTTGAGTACCGGGATGGCGCCGGAGATAGCCGAACGCGGGTTCTTCAGGTCAGTCGGTGCGTAGGTGGCACCGCACTTCTCGCAGTTGTCGCCGTACTGGTCTTCGGTGCCGCACTTCGGGCAGGTGCCCTTGATGAAACGGTCGGCCAGGAACATTTTCTTTTCCGGGTCGAAATACTGGGTGATCGAGCGCGTGGCAATGTGCCCGGCGTCCTTCAACCGCAGGTAGATCTGGCTCGACAGCTCACGGTTTTCTGCGGAGTGGGTCGAGTGGAAGTTGTCGAAATCCACCAGGAACTCGGCAAAGTCGGCGCTGTGTTCAGCCTGCACATTGGCGATCAGTTGTTCCGGGGTGATGCCTTCCTTTTCGGCGCGCAGCATGATGGCCGAACCGTGGGCGTCGTCCGCGCAGACATAGATGCATTGATTGCCGCGATGCTTCTGGAAGCGCACCCACATATCGGTCTGGATGTACTCAAGCATATGGCCAAGATGGATGGAACCATTGGCATAGGGCAGGGCGCTGGTGACGAGGATCTTGCGTGGCTCGGACATGGGGCTCGGCTACTTGATGAAACGGAGGTCGGCCACTATAAAGCGCCGGGAAATTTATTTCACCCCGTGGCGCTGTTTCAGAATCTTCCGCACCTGCGAAAGCATGCCGTAACGCCGCTGGAACGGTTAGGATAGCCGCCTGTTTCAGTCAGTCTTTTTTCGGGAGTAGCCCATGAGCGCCGTCAATCGCGCAGCGGTGGAAGCCGTTCTTCGCCAGTACACCGACCCCTATTTGAACCAGGATCCGGTCAGCGCCGGCTGTGTACGCGCCATCGAGGTCCAGGGTGATCAGGTGTCGGTCCAGTTGGAACTGGGCTATGCCGCCGGCCTGTTCAAGAAAGGTTGGGCGCAGATGCTGCAAATGGCGATCGAAGGCCTGGACGGCGTGAGTGCCGCCAAGGTCGACATTCAGTGCGTGATCGCCCCGCACAAGGCCCAGGCGCAGATCCCGGGCTTGGCCAACGTCAAGAACGTGGTGGCGGTTGCCTCCGGCAAGGGCGGCGTGGGCAAATCCACCACCGCGGCCAACCTGGCCTTGGCTCTGGCCCGAGAAGGCGCGCGCGTGGGCATTCTCGACGCCGACATCTACGGCCCGAGCCAGGGCGTGATGTTCGGTATCGCCGAAGGCACGCGGCCGAAGGTCAAGGACCAGAAGTGGTTCGTGCCAATCGAGTCCATGGGCGTGGAGGTCATGTCCATGGCGTTCCTGACCGATGACAACACGCCGATGGTGTGGCGCGGGCCGATGGTCTCCGGTGCGTTGCTGCAGTTGGTCACCCAGACCGCCTGGGGCGACCTGGATTACCTGGTGATCGACATGCCGCCAGGCACGGGCGATATCCAACTGACCTTGGCGCAGAAAGTCCCGGTGGCCGGCTCGGTGATCGTGACCACGCCCCAGGACCTGGCGCTGCTGGACGCCAAGAAAGGCGTGGAGATGTTCCGCAAGGTCAACATTCCGGTGCTGGGTGTCGTGGAGAACATGGCCGTGCACATCTGCTCCAACTGCGGCCACGCCGAGCATCTGTTCGGCGAGGGCGGTGGCGAGAAGCTGGCGACCCAGTACGGCGTTGAACTACTGGCCTCGTTGCCATTGTCGATGGGCATTCGTGAGCAGGCCGATGGTGGCAAGCCCACGGTAGCGGCAGAGCCCGATGGTCAGATCGCCATGATCTACCAGGAGTTGGCTCGGCATGTGGGCGCGCGGATCGTCCTGCAGGAAGCGGCTGCCCCGGCAATGCCGACGATTACGGTCAGCGACGACTGAACCCGCGGAAGGACAAGAAGCCTCGACGTTGTCGGGGCTTTTTCTTGCCTGGAGATCGGTCAGCAGGGCCCTTTACTCTTTTACGCAATTGCTCGTGTAAGCATTCACTTACTTTCTCGTAAGTGTTTGGTTTTTTTGCGGGGTGCGAACGTCTCGAATTTTTGAGACGATTTTCTATCTATTTGAAATATAAGAATTATTTATCTTTGTCTGTGCGCTGAAGCCCGTCAATGCCCGGGTTGGATCCCGTTGAACTTCCCTCGGAACTCTCTAACATCAGCCCTGTGTCCACGGATTGACACAGCCATCAAGGAACGATGGCTTGAAGGAACGTCGCAGGATGCGATTCATCAGGATGATGAAAAGGAACACAGGGACTAGGGAAAAAATGTGGGCGGGTCATACCGCCCCTTTTTTTTGCCTGTAGAAAAGTGAAACCCGCCCCGCAGAAATGCAAAAAGGCCCGCAAGGGGCCTTTTGGAGGGCATCGACGCGATCAGCGCTCGAGGTCTGCAATCTTGCCTTTTTTGCCATCCCACTCTGCCGCATCGGGCATCGGGTCTTTGCGCTCAGTGATATTCGGCCAGATTTCCGCCAGCTCAACGTTCAACTGAATAAATTCCTGCATTTCTGCCGGGACTTCGTCCTCGGAAAAAATCGCGACGGCCGGGCATTCTGGCTCACACAGGGCGCAGTCAATGCACTCGTCCGGGTGGATGACCAGGAAGTTCGGGCCTTCGTAGAAGCAGTCCACCGGACACACTTCTACGCAGTCGGTGTACTTGCACTTGATGCAGTTGTCGGTGACGACGAAGGTCATTTCTAATTCTCTCCTCAGGCGGCGGCAGCGAAACCCTTTGTGGTAGGGCCCGCGAGGTTTGGGAGCGATAGTCTGCAGGCCAGGCTAAGAGCCAGCAGCATCCCAAACCGCGCGAGAGTCTATCAGCTTGCAAGCGTAAGCGTTATATCCGAGTCTTCAGTGCATATAACATTTCTAGCGCTTTTCGCGGCGTCAAGTCGTCCAGGTCAAGCTTTGCCAACTCATCCAGCACCGGATGGGGCAGGCTGGCGAACATATCGCTCTGGTGCGGCGCAGCAGGTTTGCGGCTGGCCTTGGCCGGGCTGGCCACCACGGTTTCATGGGGCAGGGCCGTGGTTTCCAGGCGGCTGAGGTGCTCGCGGGCACGGGTGATCACGTCGTTCGGCACGCCGGCCAATTGCGCCACGGCCAAGCCGTAACTCTGGCTGGCGGGCCCTGGCAGCACGTGGTGCAGGAACACGATGCGCTCGTTGTGTTCGGTGGCGTTCAGATGCACGTTGGCCACCAGTGGCTCGCTTTCCGGCAGCACCGTCAGTTCGAAGTAGTGGGTGGCAAATAGCGTATAGGCACGCAGATGCGCCAAACGCTCGGCCGCTGCCCACGCCAGGGACAGGCCGTCAAACGTGCTGGTGCCGCGACCCACTTCGTCCATCAGCACCAGGCTGCGCTCGGTGGCGTTGTGCAGGATATTCGCGGTCTCGCTCATTTCCACCATAAAGGTCGAACGGCCACCGGCCAGGTCATCACTGGAGCCGATGCGGGTGAAGATGCGATCCACCAGGGACAGCTCGCAACTGGCCGCCGGTACAAAACTGCCGATATGTGCCAGCAGTACGATCAGCGCGGTTTGACGCATATAGGTGGATTTACCACCCATGTTCGGACCGGTGATCACCAACATGCGAGTGTCGTCGCCCAGCGACAGGTCGTTGGCGACGAACGGCGTGGTCAGCACCTGCTCCACCACCGGGTGACGCCCCTGCACGATACGCATGCACGGCTCGCTGACAAAACGCGGGCAGTTCAGGTCGAGATTCAGCGCCCGTTCGGCGAGGTTGCTCAGCACATCCAGTTCCGCCAGGGCGGCGGCGGTGTCCTGCAGCGGCGCCAACTGGCTGATCAAGTCTTCCAGCAATGCCTCGTAAAGCATCTTTTCCCGGGCCAAGGCACGGCTCTTGGCCGACAGCGCCTTGTCTTCAAACTCCTTCAGCTCCGGGGTGATGAAGCGCTCGGCACCTTTGAGTGTCTGGCGGCGTTGATAGTCGATGGGCGCCGACTCGGCCTGCTTGCTTGGCAACTCGATAAAGTAGCCATGCACGCGGTTGTAGCCCACCTTCAGGTTGGCCAGGCCGGTGCGGGCCTTTTCGCGGGCTTCCAGGTCGATCAGGAACTGCCCGGCGTTTTCGCTCAGGGACTGCAGTTCGTCCAGTTCGCTGTCGTAGCCGGTCTTGAGTACGCCGCCGTCACGGATGATCGCCGGCGGGTTGTCGATGATGGCCTTTTCCAGCAGCGCTGCCAGTTCCGGGTAGGTACCGGCCGTTATGGCGAGCTGTTGCAGGTGCGGCGTATCCAGCTCGGTCATTGCCACTTGCAGTTGCGGCAGGGCGCTGAGGGCATCGCGCAGACGCGCCAGGTCACGGGGCCGTGCATTGCGCAGGCCGATCCGCGCCAGGATGCGCTCGATATCGCCGATTTCCTTCAACTGCGGCTGCAGTTTTTCAAAGCGATAGCCGTCCAGCAGGCAGGTAATCGACGTCTGACGCGCCTGCAGCACGGTCAAATCCCGTAACGGACGGTTCAGCCAGCGGGTCAGCAAACGGCTGCCCATGGCGGTTTGGCAGCGGTCGACCACCGATTGCAGGGTGTTGTCACGCCCGCCGGACAGGTTGGTGTCCAGTTCCAGGTTGCGACGGCTGGCGCCATCGAGCACCACCGTATCGTCCAGGCGCTCATGGCGCAGGCTGCGCAAATGCGGCAGGGCCGTACGTTGGGTTTCCTTGGCGTAGCTGAGCAGGCAACCCGCAGCGCCGATGGCCAGGGTCAGGGTTTCACAACCGAAGCCTTTAAGGTCCTGCACCGAGAACTGCTGGCATAGACTTTTCAGGGCCGAGTCGCGCTCGAAATCCCACGGCGCGCGACGCTTGGTCCCACGGCGTTTTTCCGCTGGCAGGTCTTTGGGCCAATCATCCGGGATCAACAACTCCACCGGGTTGATGCGCTCCAGTTCCGCCAGCAGGTTTTCCCAGCCCTTGATCTCCAGCACGCTGAAATTACCGCTGGTGATGTCCAGTACCGAAAGCCCGAACAAGCGCTCATCGCCCAACACCGCGGCGATCAGGTTATCTCGACGCTCATCCAGCAGCGCCTCATCACTCACCGTCCCCGGCGTAATAATGCGCACCACCTGGCGCTCCACCGGACCCTTGCTGGTGGCCGGATCGCCGATCTGCTCACAGATCACCACCGACTCGCCCAGCTTCACCAGTTTGACCAGATAACCTTCCAATGAATGGTAAGGAATCCCACACATCGGAATCGACTGCCCCGCCGACTGCCCGCGCGCGGTCAGGGTGATGTCCAGCAACTTGGCGGCCTTCTTCGCGTCTTCATAGAAGATCTCGTAGAAGTCGCCCATGCGATAGAACATCAACTGATCAGGGTGCTGGTTTTTCAGGCGCCAGTACTGCTGCATCATCGGGGTGTGGGAGGACAGATCGGACGTGTTTTTACTCATTGGATAATAGGCAAATTCGTTGAAAGGAGTGGGGCAAAGGTGGGGCACTTGGCCCTGCTGATTTTGCAATGGCCGCAAGGTTAACACGCGAGGTCGGCCCTTCGCAGGTCGCAAACGGATAGGTAAAACGCACAGGGGGCGGTGATTAATTTAAATGCGCAAGGCTTCATTGCAGGAGCCGAGCAGCCTTACTTGATTGGGGCGTCTTTAATGCTGTGCTACAGCGCCTGACTTATCCGTTCGCCGCATAAAAATGGTTCAGCGCTATCAATTCAATCACCGCGACGAAAACGCATAGCACAATGAATCCCGGGCTGAAGACGCGCTTGCGATTGGATGAACCCCCGTCGCCCAGCGAGCTTAGATCTGAGCCATCGGAAATTATCATGAAGAGCGCCAGCAGAGCATAGATCCATGCCTTGCCCCAGAAGCTCTGATTTCGCCATTGGGTCATTCTTGGTTTTCCGCATACCGCTTCAAATTGGCTAAAGGAGGCTCTTGGCCCGGCATGTTTTGTGATGGCGGCAAGGTTAGCACGCAAGGTTGAAGGCGACGCAGGCATAGCAAATACATTATTAATGCATGAATTATGCAAATTAGCATTTGCCAACCCCGAAAACTCCCGTCACTATCGCCTTTATGCAAAAACGCAACGTTTCTATTGTCTTAAGAGAACTGCTGGACCGCGACCGGATCTCCCCCACGGAGCTTCACCGGCGTACTGGCGTGCCTCAATCCACGTTGTCCCGGATCCTCAGCGGCAAGATTGTCGATCCGTCGGATAAACACATCTCGCGCATCGCCGAGTACTTCCGCGTCAGCACCGACCAACTGCGCGGGCGTGCGGCGGTGGGGGCTTTGCGCGATGACGGGCGCGACCCGATGCATTCGGAACTCAAGGATATAAGCCTGTGGGACGACGACACCCCCGTTAATGATGACGAGGTGTCGATCCCCTTTCTGCGCGAGGTTGAATTGGCTGCTGGATCAGGAAGATTCGTCATCGAGGAAAGCGAGAAGGCCAGCCTGCGTTTTGGAAAGCGCAGCCTGCGGCATAACGGTGTGCAGTTCGACCAGGCCAAGTGTGTGACGGTACGCGGCAACAGTATGTTGCCGGTATTGCGCGACGGCGCGACGGTCGGCGTGAATGCTGGCAAAAGTGGCATCGGCGACATCGTCGATGGCGACTTGTATGCCATCAATCACAATGGCCAACTGCGGGTGAAACAGCTCTATCGCCTGCCTTCCGGTATTCGCCTGCGCAGTTTCAATCGCGATGAACACCCGGATGAGGATTACAGCTTCCAGGATATTCAGGATGAGCAGATCAGCATCCTTGGCCATGTGTTCTGGTGGGGTATGTACGCCCGTTAACCTTCTTGCGTAAGAGAAAGCCCGCCATCGAGCGGGCTTTTTTTCGTCTGTAGAAAATCGTCAAACCCTTTGCCCGCAAAGCCTGAAATGCATTAGCGCATGTGTATGGTAAAAATAAATGCATTTGTGCATTGACTGTATATGCATACATGCATATCCTTCATCTCAAGCCAGCCAACAAGGCCTGGTGGAGGCGGCAAGGACGCTGCCAAGGAAGACAAGGAAGGCACGCAATATCGGCAAGGACGCCATCAGGGTGATGGCAGGGATGCCAGGCAACACCGGCAAGGATGCCGACGCTCTTTAGTGACACCGCTTCAGCAACAGGCAGCGATGAACCGGCCTTAACGGTTCAGAGGGTTGGCAACTGACCCGGGTGTGCAGCGTAAAGCACCAGAAGCAGTTATCCGGCAGACAGGGATCGTGGTCGGAAAAACATTGAGGAAAGATCCGTACCGCGCCAGTAGCGCCGAAAGATCGAATCTGGACCGCATTACTGAAAAGCCCGGGCGACCGGGCTTTTTGGAATGCCTACCTATAAAGGGATTTACCCAACACCGGCATTCAGCCGGCATTGCTCAGCCAGGAGGCGTGACATGACAAACGAGCAGCAAGCGTTAGCGGAAATGCCTATCTGGCTGGTGATCGTACTGGCCCTGATCGGCGGCGTATCCGGCGAAATGTGGCGCGCCGACAAGGAGGGCGCCCGCGGTTGGTCGCTGGTCCGGCGCCTGGCCCTGCGGTCCGGGGCATGCATGGTCTGCGGGGTCTCGGCATTGATGCTGTGCTACGCCGCCGGCATGTCGATCTGGACCGCCGGCGCCATTGGTTGCCTGACGGCCATGGCCGGCGCGGATGTCGCCATCGGCCTGTATGAACGCTGGGCGGCCAAGCGTATCGGGGTCAACGAAGCTCCGACGTCCCGCCCGGATCAGCAGTAACTGCCGCAAGGACGCAACTGATGACACTTATCGAAAAACCATCCCAACTGCTTGTAGCGATTGAGGACGCGCTGAAGCGTGCCTTCCCACAATTACAGGTAGGCAATCACCAGGACTTTGCCGGCACCGGGGATCATACCGGTGTGCTGATCAGGGTGGAACGCAACGGCCCCGGGGTTCGTTCTCCAGAAGGGCGCAAGGCACATGTCTTGTCGGTTTCACTCAGGGCAACGGTCGCCAGCGGGGCGGCACCTTTTGACGCGTGCGACCTGGCCAGCCAATTGATGGACCTGGCCCTGGATAACCGCTGGGGCCTGCCGCCGGATCAGTGCGATTTGCCCACGGCCGTCGTTGCGGCGCCTTCCGGACTTTCCAGCGCCGAAACGGACTACGACACCTGGACCGTTTCCTTCACCCAAACCCTCTATCTCGGCCCGTCGTTGCTCCAAGATCCCACAGGTACACCGCTGTTTGCCCGCACCTGGGAAGTCTCGGACATCGACGATCCGGATCAATATCGGCCCCTGCAGGAGTAGTCCATGTTCGACGCATTGTTACGCATGCAATTGGGGCCGATTGTCGAGCGCCTGACGGAAATGGAAGCCCAGCTCGAAGACCTGTATCGACGCGCAGAAAGTTTCTGCCGCATTGGTGTGTGCCAGGAGGTCGACGCTGCCAGCAATACCTGCAAGGTCAGCCATGGTGAGCTGCTCACCCCGGCGATTCGGTTCTTCAACCCCAGCGCCGGTGCGCAGACCGAAACCCGTATTCCATCGGTGGGCGAACAATGCCTGCTGCTCAACTACGGCGGTGGGGAAGGGGGCACGCAGTCTGTGGCGCTGTTCGGGCTGAACAGTAGTCTGTTTCCACCGGTGTCCAGCGTGGCCTCGCTGACCCGGCGGCGCCATCAGGATGGCACCCAAAGTGACTACGACGACGCCAGCCACACCTTCAACTGGATCAACGGCCCAACCACGTTCAGCGGTTCTCGCGAACAGGTCGACATCAAGGTCGGCGCTGCCAGCCTGACCATGAGCGCCCAGAGCATCACCCTGCAACTCGGCGCCACCGGCCTCTCGCTGGATGCCGCCGGCGTTCATTTGAGCGGCCCGGTGGTGGATCACCAGGGGCGCGTGATCAGCAGCGCATAAGGATTTGCCATGATCGGAATCGATAGGAACACCGGGGCCGCCGTCGATGACTGGCTGCAATTCGTACAGCGTGTCACCCGAGCGCTGACTACCCCCTTAGGCACTCGTCAGAAGCGCCCGTTGTACGGCTCGATGATCCCGCAACTGCTCGGCCAGAACCTCGGCGACGACGTGTTGATCCTCGCCCAAAGCCACGCCGCGCAAGCGTTCTACAACACCCAGAACGGCATCGCCGACTTCCAACCCCAGGTCATCGTCGCCACCCGCCAGGGCGCAGGTTTATTGCTGCGTTTTGCCGGCACTTGGAAAAACCGCCAACAATCCTTCGAGGTCGTGACATGAGCATGCTGATCCCAGGCCAGAACCAACTGGCGGAGCCGGCGATTATCGCGGTCGATGAATTCGAACCACTGCTGGCGGAGTTCAAGGCGTTTGTCGTCGACTACGTCGCCACCCGTGCGCCGCAAAGCGCGGCCAGACTCAATCGACAACGAAAGCGGACTGCTGACCCAAGCGGCCGCGCAGCAACTGCTGCAAACCTACGCCGACTCCTGCCCTTGCTTGGACGGCCGCGTGAACCCAAGTTGGATCGACTATGCGTTCCACAGCGCCGGTGCGCGCAACTGCAGATACTCGAGCCCTTGAGGCCGATCATGATGATTCACAAAAAACGGCCATTGTGTCGGATTTTTTGTGCCCGGAAGAAAGCAAAAAGCCCCGACAAGTTCAGGGCTTTTTGTTGAGATCGAAAAAAGAGAGGGCGACTCCAGAGGGTGCACTAACACCCTAAGGAGACGCCAGATCGCAGATCTAGCCTGCAAGCCAGCCAGGGCCCTCACTGCTCGCGCGAGCGGGACGGAGCCTAGCAGATAAATAAACGGACTTGCAGATGTTGAAAGAATTCAGATGCGGTAACTGCAAAAGACTTCTCGCCCGTACGGGTGGGTTTACAGAGCTCCAGATCAAATGTTCCCGATGCGGGACGTTGAATCATGGGAAGGCCACGAGCCTCGAGCAATCGCCCATGAGCGCCATACGCCCAATACAGAGGCCTGAACTTAAATCAGCTAAGTAACGGAGTTTAAAATGGAAAACGTAAATTCGGCGTCTCAAACCTTGCAAGATCTTTGGACCCAAGTGCAACCGGTGGATAACACCGGCATGCTTAGGCGCGTGGTTTTTGGGGACGGCAAGTTTTATGCGGCTGGTGGCAACGGCCTTCCCACAACCACTCAGCTTGTCAGCGGAGGCGCGACTGGTACAACGTGGACCAAGCTTAAGGGCGTCGTCACCTCTGATAGCGGAAAGGTCCTCAACGACCTGTACTGGAATGGTCTTGGGACACAGCTTCAAGCCCTTTCTCAATCCGGCAATGTGGCCTATGGCAGCACAGCACGCCCGGAAAGGGCTTGGACAGACATTACGGCAACTGTTCGCGCGTCCGGAGACTTGCAAGGCATTGTGTATTATCAGCCAATTTCCGGCAGCGACGCGACCTGGATACTGGTTGGGTCTAACGGTAAAGTCTTTTCCCGTTATGGCGATTGGTCAGGCCAGGTGGAGCGCACTACGACCTTCACTTCTGACGAGACTGTGTACTGCGTCAACGTCATTGGCGTTTTTGTGTTGATTGCGGGATCGAATGGGAAGCTGCTTAGCGCTGTGAAGATTGCGACGGGTAATCTGCAATCATTCGCGACCAGAACCAGCACCTTCGGCACTAGCACCATCCTTTCCATGAAGCTTTGCAACGGGAAAATGTTTATCGTTGGTGCGGATGGCAAGATGGCATATTCATCCGATGGGCTTACCTGGACTGCTGTTGGAGATACCAGTTTCGGTGGAACCATCATCCGCGACATTGCTTACGGTAATGGCAAGTATGTAGCTGTCGGCGACGGCGGCAAGACAGCCGTTTCCGAGGATGGGATCGGCTGGGTTCAGCAAGCCAACACTTTCGCAGGAACCGATATCCGGAGCGTCGCCTACGGCAACGGCAATTTTGTAGCTGTTGGTGCAAGCGGCAAGATTGCTTACTGGACTCCATGATCTTCTATCTCCTTGCGTAATAGAGCCCAGCCGTCGCGCTGGGCTTTTTCATTTCTGAGTCAGGCTCGCCACAGCCAGGGTGGCCTTTCGGGGGATGCCTGGACGCGGATAAGCCGGTAGTGCAGCGCTACGGAAAAACACCGGCAGCCCGCGCATCCTGACCTCACCCCCCTTCCAGGGGGGGGGGCGAGACATTACAGGCGAGATCGATGCATTGGGGCGTCGACACTGGGGTTGTCTTTGGCTGATGTCGGGAAAGACCGCTAACCTACTCCTGCCGCAGTGAATTTAGATAATCCGTGCAAAACTTAGTATCGAGGATTTCTTTGCTCGGGCTTCTTGCTCCTTTCCCGATGAGCCAGGAGGACCCAATATTTCGTTTTTTACGCCCTCAAACATCGCGACTAACTCTTCTCGATTTTTCTTCATGCCGCTTTCTTTCATGTAAAGAGCGGTAGTGTTCAGCGACTTTACTATCACAACATGTTCAATATTTGGATCACCGCTCCCCGCCAAGGCGCACCGAATCATTTTTACTGCGTGCGCCTCATGGGTTTCGCACCCCTGCATATTGAGAAGAGCAACAACAGTTAGCGCTGTGAAAACTTTCCCTCTCTTCACGTTGTTCTTCCTGTGCTTGGATAAATATTTAGATTTTCCAGCTGAAGGTACGCTCTACCCGATCCAAATCTACCTTTTCAGGTCTCTGCATTGGTAGGGGCCTTTTCGTTTTCGGCTCCACCACACCCATTGCTCCAAGCTGGGAGTGGTGCTGGGGCTAACTTATTTGTACAGGTCGTACTTCGGCCACCTTTCTCTATGGAGTGGCGATGGATCCTAACGACCTGGGGCCAGGCACGTTCGCGTGGCTTGGCGGTACCGGCACTGTTCTGCTCAGTGGTCTGTTATGGCTGAGAAATTTCTCTTCAAGTCAATGTGGTTCAAGGCGTACGCAGCGGTGGCGTAAACGCCGTCGGCTCAGGCCTCAGCACCGCTGTCGGTGGCGCAATCGGTGGTTTGCTCGGCAGCGAGGCAGGCAGTTGGCTCGGTGACAAACTGTTCGGCTCAACGGATCGCCTGCCTGCACCCAATGCGGTGAGAAAGGAACTCAACGCGGCGCGCACGGATAACGTGCAAGTCACCCTCGCCCCGAGTATCCAGATCACCGGTGTAAACCCCGCCGACGCCCAGCAGGTCGTCAACCAGGTAATCCAAGCCTTGCAGTTCCAATGCATGCCGATGGTCACCGACTCCCTCGGCATCCGACGCAATGCGGCACTGGCCGATTCTCCAGGAGGTGACTGATGCGACAACAAATGGTGCTCGGCGACTTTATCTTTGGCTTGTCCCGAGGATTTGCCTATTCCTCGTTGATCCGTGCCAGCGACGGCGGCTGGAGTGACCTGGCGATTATTGCCAGCAAGTCACAGTCGCGGCAGAGCGGTCAGAAGCTGGAAAAACTTACATTCAGCGGCACGGCCATGTACGGCGTAGGCATGCAGCGCCTGGACGAATTGCGCGCGCTGCAAAATGCGCGGGCGCCGTTACCCCTGGTTGACGGCATCGGCCGTAACTGGGGCTTGTGGCGGATCAATTCGATTGTGGAAACCCAGAGCAATGTCATCGATGACGGCACCGCCATGGTCATGGCCTGGACGCTGGAGTTGGAGGAATTCGCCAATGCGTAGAGTACGAAGTATTGCCGGTGATTCGGTCAACCTATTGCTTTATCGGGAGTTGGGCCGTTGCGATGACGCAGCGGAAGAAACCCTCTGGCGCCTGAACCCCGAGCTTGCCGAATATGGCCCGGTGCTACCGGCCGGCGTGTGGGTGATCGTGCCTGAAATGCACGCTCGGCCGGGTGCTGTGCGACCCGTTTTGGCCTGGGATTAAGGAGGCTGCATGGCACAGGGATTTACGCCTATCGTGGAGTTTTATGGCGCCAACGCGGCGCTGCTCAATCAACGCCTGATGCGCTGGAGCCACACCGACGCGGCGGGCATTGAGACTGACCGGCTGGAGCTGACCCTCAATATCGAGGGGCTGGACGGCCTGCCCACTCTGAACGGCAAGATTGGCTTGCGTGTCGGTTATCTGGAGTCGGGTTTGGTGGAAAAAGGCGAGTTTGTCGTCACCCAACGCACCCCGGTGCTGTTTCCCATGCGCTTGATGATCGTGGCTACCGCAGCGCCCTTCAGCGTGGTCGATGCAACGGGTTACCGCCAGCGTCGATCCGCCAGTTACGGCCCGACAACCCTTGGCGCGCTGTTTCGCCAACTGGTCAGTCGTCACGGCTATTCACCGCGAGTGGCGCCGGCGCTGGAGGGGATTGCGATCACGCATATCGACCAGTCCAACGAAAGTGACATGGCGTTCATTTCGCGTCTTGCCCGACTCTATAGTGCGGTCACCAAACCGTTTAACGAACTCTATGTGTTGGCCGAAGCCGGGCGAGCCAAGTCGCTCTCCGGCCAGTTACTGCCGGAAGTGAAGCTGTCCGTGACGGATGACAACCGCCCCGGTGAACAGAGCTTCATCACCGCCAAACTCGACGAAAAATCCCGCTCGAAATACGAAGGCTGCCGCGCCAGTTGGTGGGATGCCTCCGCTGGCAAGCAGCGCGTAGTCCAGGTGGGGAATGCGCCGTTCAAAACCTTGCGCCAACGCTATCAGAACGAAGCCGAAGCCCGCGCCGTTGCCGAAGGCGAACTGCGCCGTGCGGGGCGTGAAAATTTGAAGTTGCTGATCGATTGCCCGGGCAATCCATTGTTGGCCGCGGAAGGGCTGTTAGTGCTGGATGAGAGCTGGCCGTCCTATATGCAGGGACGATGGTCGATAAAGCAGGTGGTTCATGTCGGCGACCCGGCGACGGGATACCGCAGTTCGATCACGGCGGGTGGGTTGTCGATATAGATACTTTTCGAGAGTAAAACCAATGGTGATAACACTTCCTCAACTGCTTGACGTTATGCCGGATGCCCGCCTTAGAGCGGGCCTTTTTTTAACGCCCTTGAATGCGGCTTTCGTTCGCTTCGAGATTAACCGTGCGAAGCGCATCGCCGCCTTCCTCGCCCAGATCGGCCACGAATCCGGCGAACTGCGTTACGTGCGGGAGCTGGGCCGCGATCACTACCTGAGCAAATACGACACCGGCAGCCTGGCCGCGCGCCTGGGCAATAGCCCCGAAGCGGATGGCGATGGTCCTTTGTACCGGGGGCGGGGGCTGATCCAGATCACCGGTCGGCGCAATTACCTGGCCTGCAGTCAGGCGTTGTTTGGTGATGATCGTCTGTTGCGTGAGCCGATGTTGCTCGAGCAACCCCAATGGGCGGCTGAGTCGGCCGCCTGGTTCTGGCAGAGCAATGGCCTGAATGAACTGGCCGACGAGGACCAGTTCACCACCATTACACGGCGTATCAATGGCGGGCTGAATGGGCTGGAGGACCGCTTGCGGATGTGGGCGCGGGCGAAGGCGGTGCTATGCGTTTCCTAGCGGCCTATCGACTGATCGGCGTTTGCCTGTTGGTGGCGGTGACTTGGCAGGTACAGGCCTGGCGGTTGGGGGCACAGCTTGAGCGCCAGGCTTCTGCCCATGCACAGGCGCTCAGCCAGCAAAGCCAGGCGGCCTTGCATCAACAACAGGCTGAACAGGACAAACGGCTGGCCCTGGAGCAACAGCTCAGTGTCAGCGACCAACACCATGCTCGGGAGTTGAGCGATGCCCAACATAACCAGGCTACTCTGCGCGACCGCCTGGCCACTGCTGATGTGCGGTTGTCAGTCCTTCTCGACGCCACCGAACCCGCCAGTGGCTGTGCAATGCCAACCGCCACCACCGCCGTCAGCGTGGTTCATGCAGCCGCGCGAGCCCGACTTGACCCGGCGCATGCTCAACGAATTATCGGCATCACCGATGCCGGCGATCAAGGACTGATCGCACTGCGCGCTTGCCAGGCGTATGTACGCGCTGTCGCCCGCTAATCTCTTGTTCCAGTCTGTCGCTTGCATGAGCGATTTGCTCCTGTAGGGTAGGCAAACCCCGCCCACTTCTGGAGACCACCGTGAAGGAAATCACTCAACTTGCCGCTGACCTGGGTCGCCGCCTGCAGGTGCTCAATGCCCACGTCACCACGGCCGAATCCTGTACCGGTGGCGGTATCGCCGAGGCCATTACGCGGATCCCGGGGAGTTCGGCCTGGTTCGAGGCGGGGTATGTCACCTATTCCAATCGGCAGAAGACCCGGCAGTTGAATGTGCCTGAAACGCTGTTTGCAAAAGTTGGGGCCGTCAGCCAGGAAGTGGTGGAGGCCATGGTGCGCGGCGCACAGGAGAAAAGCCTGGCGCGCTTTGCCGTGGCGGTCAGCGGTGTGGCGGGGCCGGATGGTGGTTCGGCGGATAAACCGGTGGGTACTGTGTGGCTGGCCTTTGGTGTTGGCGATGAGGTCACGGCCGAGCTTGCGCACTTCCCTGGTAACCGCGATGAGGTCCGCCGACAAACGGTGAAGGCCGCCTTGGAGGGCTTGTTGCGACGAGCTGCAGCAGAAATAGAAAATCAGGGGTAGGCGATCTCTGATCTTTGTGGAACAATACTGTCTACTTATACAGGTGTTGGCCGTCAGGCCTTATTGATTACGTGAGGACTTTAATGGACGACAACAAGAAGAAAGCCTTGGCTGCGGCCCTGGGTCAGATCGAACGTCAATTCGGCAAGGGTGCCGTAATGCGTATGGGCGATCACGACCGTCAGGCGATCCCGGCTATTTCCACTGGCTCTCTGGGGCTGGACATCGCACTCGGCATTGGCGGCCTGCCAAAAGGCCGTATCGTTGAAATCTATGGCCCTGAATCTTCCGGTAAGACCACCCTGACCCTGTCGGTGATTGCCCAGGCGCAAAAAATGGGCGCCACGTGCGCGTTCGTCGACGCCGAGCACGCTCTGGATCCTGAATACGCCGGTAAGCTGGGCGTCAACGTTGACGACCTGCTGGTGTCCCAGCCGGACACCGGTGAGCAAGCCCTGGAAATCACCGACATGCTGGTGCGCTCCAACGCCATCGACGTGATCGTGGTCGACTCCGTGGCAGCCCTGGTACCCAAGGCTGAGATCGAAGGCGAAATGGGCGACATGCACGTGGGCCTGCAAGCCCGCCTGATGTCCCAGGCGCTGCGTAAGATCACCGGTAATATCAAGAACGCCAACTGCCTGGTGATCTTCATCAACCAGATCCGTATGAAGATCGGTGTGATGTTCGGCAGCCCGGAAACCACCACCGGTGGTAACGCGCTGAAGTTCTACGCTTCGGTCCGTCTGGATATCCGCCGTACCGGCGCGGTGAAAGAAGGTGACGAGGTTGTTGGTAGCGAAACCCGCGTCAAGGTCGTGAAGAACAAAGTGGCTCCGCCTTTCCGTCAGGCTGAATTCCAGATTCTCTACGGCAAGGGTATCTACCTGAACGGCGAGATGATCGACCTGGGTGTGCTGCACGGCTTCGTCGAGAAGTCCGGTGCCTGGTATGCGTACAACGGCAGCAAGATCGGTCAGGGCAAGGCCAACTCGGCCAAGTTCCTGGCGGACAACCCGGATATCGCTGCCACGCTTGAGAAGCAGATTCGCGACAAGCTGCTGACCCCGGCGCCAGACGTGAAAGCTGCCGCCAACCGCGAGCCTGTTGAAGAAGTAGAAGAAGCCGACACTGACATCTGAAGCAAACGATGACTGTTGTACTGGATACACTCGTCGCCGTTCGGCGCACCGCAATGGACCTGCTCGCTCGCCGCGAGCATGGTCGAGTCGAGCTGACGCGTAAACTACGTCAGCGCGGCGCGGAACCCGAGATGATCGAAACTGCCCTTGACCGTTTGACGGAAGAAGGGCTGCTTTCGGAATCCCGTTACCTCGAAAGTTTTGTCTCCTACCGAGCCCGTTCCGGCTACGGCCCTGCGCGTATTCGCGAAGAGCTGAGCCAGCGCGGTTTGCAGCGTGCCGATATAGACCTCGCCCTACGTGAGTGCGGTATCAGTTGGCAGTCGCAACTGGAGGACACCTGGCGCCGCAAGTTTGCCGGTCACCTTCCCATTGATGCCAGGGAACGTGCGAAGCAGGGGCGTTTCTTGAGTTATCGCGGTTTTTCGATGGAGATGATCAGCCGCTTACTCAGTGGCCGAGACATGGATGACTGAGCACCTTGTTGTGCCGTGAACGGCCTTGTGAGTGGTGAATGGGCTTGTTGTGTTGTGAATTGGCTTGTTGTGGCGAGCGGGCTTGCCCCGCGCTGGGCTGCGAAGCAGCCCCAATTGCCTCACCCTGGCCCCCCCTGAAACACCAAAACTGAAGCACCCAAAAAAGGCCCGCTATGAAAATAGCGGGCCTTTTTGCGTTTCTGGATTCTGTGTTTCTGGCTTTCACGCCGGCTGCGGCGCTACCCGCTGTTGCGTCTTCCCCTGGGCCTGCGCCCAGTTCTCCGGCAAGTTGATGTAATCCACCAGTTCTCGCAACCGGCCCTGATCGCGGCCATTGAAGTTGAACACCAGCCGCGTCAAATGGCTGAACGTCGGTTCATCATGCTCCTCACCCGTATAGGCGAGCTGCTGGAACTCCCCACTCAGCCGCAGGCTGGCAAATTCACTCTGCAAATGAGCCAGCGCTCGATCGCTGAGCGGGTGATTCATGCGCACCACAAACTCACGTTTCAACCAGCGCGTGGAATGAAAGTTGGCATAGAACTGATTGATCTCTTCCACTGCCTCTTCAGCGCTGTACACCAGGCGCACCAGCTTGAGGTCAGTGGGCAGGATGTAACGATGGGCTTCCAGCTGGCTGCGGATAAAGTCCAAGGCGCCCTGCCAGAAACCGCCACCCGGTGCATCCAGCAACACCACCGGCACCAGCGGACTTTTGCCGGTCTGGATCAGGGTCAATACTTCCAGGGCTTCATCCAGGGTGCCGAAACCACCTGGGCACAGCACCAGCGCATCGGCTTCCTTGACGAAGAACAGCTTGCGGGTAAAGAAGAAGTGGAAGGACAGCAGGTTCTCGGTGCCATCGATAGTCGGGTTGGCATGCTGTTCAAACGGCAGGGTAATGTTGAACCCCAGGCTGTGTTCCAGGCCTGCCCCTTCGTGAGCCGCCGCCATGATGCCGCCGCCGCCACCGGTGATTACCATTAGGTCCGAACGTGCCAGTGCTGCACCTACCTCGCGGGCCAGGGCGTACAGTGGGCTTTCCACTGGCGTGCGTGCCGAGCCGAACACGGTGACCTTGCGGCGCCCCTTGAACTGTTCGAGTACGCGGAAAGCGTGGTCCAGTTCGCGGATGGCTTGCAGGGTGATCTTGGCGTTCCAGCGGTTGCGGTCGTCCTGGGCCATGCGTAGCACGGTCAGGATCATGTCGCGATACAGGGGAATATTCGGGCTGTTGGGGGCTATCTGCTGGAGCTGAGCTTCAACCTGCTGGGTAAGGTCGGCGCCGTTTTCTTCAAAATGCCGGAGCAGGCGGTCATTCGGTTCGTAAGGCATTCAACTTCTCCTTCTTCACAGAGGCTGGGCCAACGGCGAGAGATTCGTCCGGGGGCCGCGACACTGCATGTGTCGCTGCATGCCCAAGGCATTGCACGTGTTCGCCAGGCGGCTAACGGGCTCTGTATGTTCCTTGTGATTTAAAAACCTTTGCACTGCAAGTAGCAGGAGGGCAACCCTCTTTTGCCCTGAAAATGTTACAGGACGGCGAGGAAGCCGTGGTGAACGGGCGGTTGGAATGACTTGATCATGGGCCGAAAAACCCTTGGCTGGCAACCGCTTATTGGTCACTCAGCAGGGAGTTTGGCTGCCTGCGGGAAAATGAAGCAGGGGGAGTGCGCGCTACTGGACAGCAGCGCGCGAAGGGCAAGCGAAGATTACTTTTTCTTCTTGGCGGCAGCCGGTGCCGGGCAATCCGCTTCCACGAACTTCACCGATGCCACAGGACGGTTGGTCTTGTTCTCAGTGATTTCGTAGCGCATCACTGCGCCCTTGGCCATCAGCTCGCGATAACCTTTGTTCAGGCATACGCTTTGCCCCAGCTGGAAATACACCGCCTTGGGGTTGGCGCGCATCTGTTCGGCACGGTCGGGCATGACGCTCAGGTGATCGATCAACTGCATGCCTTCAACGGTGTAGGCCACTTCCAGGGTTTTTTCGTCGATTTCCCGGGGCAGGTCCTTGTTGCTTTCAGTCGCGACGCTTTGCAGCTTCCGGTTCATTTGGGCCTCCAGCAGCGAGGCCGCCTGGGCGCCCACGGGCAGTACCAGCGCAAGTGCGATGGATGGGGCGGCAAGACGCAGCATGGAACGCAGCATGAAACTCTCCTGATTCGGTTACTGGTGCATAGACCAGCCACTGCGCTGTGCGTTCAGTGGCGCGCAATTATAGGTGACCCCTTGCCACTACAGCCAGGCGTATCGCTGGTAAACTGCGGCCACTTCAGCCTTCCACGAGTTTTCTCCGTGTCGATCTACCCTCCTGTACGGCGCATCCGATGAGCCACGCCGTCTCCCGCCTGCGTACCCAGCGCCTGGCACGCGCGATCAAGCCCTTCGTCAATCGAGGCTCCCGTGCCGAACGCTGCCCCGGCTGCCGGGTCATTCCCGAGTATTGCCTGTGCGCCTGGCGCCCCCAGGTCGCAGCCAGGTCCGCCATGTGCCTGCTGATGCATGATGTCGAACCGATGAAACCCAGCAACACTGGCTGGCTGATCGCCGACGTGATCGAAGACACCACGGCATTCGCCTGGTCGCGCACAGAAGTCGACCCGGATTTGCTCACCCTGCTCGCTGACCCGCAGTGGCAGCCCTACATCGTGTTCCCCGGCGAATTCGTGGCGCCCGAGCGCGTCGTCAGTGCCGTAACGGTGGCAGAAGGTAAGCGCCCGCTGTTCATCCTGCTGGATGGCACCTGGAGCGAAGCGCGCAAGATGTTTCGCAAGAGTCCCTATCTGGAGCATCTGCCGGTCTTGAGCCTGGCGCCTGAGCAGCTCTCGCGCTACAAA
This sequence comes from Pseudomonas sp. SB113, assembly GCF_040754745.1. NCBI lineage: Bacteria > Pseudomonadati > Pseudomonadota > Gammaproteobacteria > Pseudomonadales > Pseudomonadaceae > Pseudomonas > Pseudomonas sp. SB113. The sequence continues at coordinate 210,134 of NZ_JBFMHW010000001.1, read as the reverse complement.
CTGCGCCGCTCCAAGCGCGATGACCATTTCTGCACCGCCGAAGTCGCCGCGCTGTGCCTGGAGCTGGCCGATGACGCCGCTGCAAGCGAAGTGCTGGACGCCTACCTCGACGTATTCAGCACCCATTACCTGGCCGCCAAGTTCCAGTTGTCGCTGGACCCGACCGACAGCGTCCACACTCGTCTCGCACCCTATATACCTGGGCTATAACCAGACGACGTTTGCATGATGGCACCGTAAACCTGCACCCCGCTAAAATGCCCAGGGGCGTAGTGCTTGACCCCCCAGGCTGCGCTGGGCATGCTGAGCGCCGATTGGGGTGCAACCGTGAGTTTTCGACGTCGTTCCAAGTGCTTTTGACGTTGAACGTACCCTGTGGCGATGGCTGCCTGGCCGTCGCCTTGTGTATTGGTGAACCCCGAACCCATCGGGGCTGCCATAAAAAACAGGATCATTTAATCAATGGCCACATACGAAATCCTGATAGCCGATGACCACCCGCTGTTTCGCAGTGCGCTGCATCAGGCCGTGACCCTGGGCCTTGGCCCGGATGTGCGCCTGGTTGAAGTGGCCAGCATTGCCGAGCTGGAAGCCCGCCTTACCGAAAAATCCGATTGGGACCTGGTGCTGCTCGACCTGAACATGCCTGGCGCCTACGGCTTCTCGGGGCTGGTGCTCCTGCGTGGGCAATACCCGCAGATTCCCGTGGTGATGGTCTCTGCCCAGGAAGACGCTGACGTGGTGGTGCGTTCCAAGGAGTTTGGCGCCAGTGGCTTCATTCCAAAGTCCAGCGCGATGGAAGATATTCAGAAGGCCGTACGCGCAGTGTTGGACGGTGATGTGTCCTGGCCGCCGCAGGCGTTTGAACAAATCAATGTCTCCGACGAAGCCAAGGCTGCCCGTGATGGCTTGGCCAGCCTGACGCCCCAGCAGTTTCGCGTGCTGACCATGGTCTGTGAAGGTTTGCTGAACAAGCAGATCGCCTACGAGTTGAGTGTGTCGGAGGCGACCATCAAGGCTCATGTCACAGCGATCTTTCGCAAGCTGGGGGTGCGCACGCGGACCCAGGCGGCGCTGCTCTTGCAACAACTTGAGTCAATTTCGCAGCATTAAGTTGTTACCGATTCACGCTTTTTTGACTTTGCGTGATCTAGTTTCCCCACTTCTTTGGTTCAGTTGCCTACGTCTATGTCGCCTTTCAAGGGTCAAACCGGTCTCAAACGTATCTTTAATGCAGGGGGCTACTCGCTGGATGGCCTGCGCGCGGCTTTCACCGGTGAGGCGGCGTTCCGTCAACTGGTGCTGTTGAACGTCATTCTGATCCCGCTGAGCTTTTTCCTGCACGTCAGTCGTGTTGAGCGGGCGCTGCTGATTGCGGTGTGCCTGTTGGCCTTGATCGTCGAATTGCTCAATTCGGCGGTAGAAGCGGCGATCGACCGTATTTCCCTCGATCGCCATCCCTTGTCAAAAAACGCCAAGGACATGGGCAGCGCCGCGCAATTCGTGGCACTGACCATGATCACACTGGTGTGGGCAGTGATTCTGATCTAACGATCAGGCAATGCTCGGCAGCACGATCTCGTCGCTGCGCTGAACTCCGGCGGTGAAGGCGCGGCACAGCTCCAGGAACTCGCGCATCGCTGAGGTCTGGTATTTCTGTTTATGCCAAATGAAGTAGAACTGCCGGGCCAGGTCCAGGTCCGGGGTTTCTACCGGCACCAGGCTGCCACGGCGAAATGCATCGCGCAGCGCCAGCCGGGAAATACACCCAATCCCCAAACCCGATTCCACTGCCCGTTTGATCGCCTCGGTGTGCTCCAGCTCCAGGCGGATATTCAGCGCGCTGCGGTGATGGCGCATGGCTTGATCAAAGGTCAGGCGCGTGCCTGAGCCTTGTTCCCGCAGGATCCATGCCTCATGGGTTAACTCTTCCATGCTGGCCACGCCGCGCTTGGCCAGGTGGTGCTGAGGCGCGCAAAACACCACCAGCTCATCTTCCACCCAGGTTTGCACCTCTATATCGGGGTGGCTGCAGTCGCCTTCGATTAGACCCAGGTCAATTTCGTAGTGCGCAACTTGGTGCACGATATTGGCAGTGTTCTGCACATGCAGCTTCACCTGGCTTTCGGGGTGCTGCTGCATGAAGCTGCCGATCAGCAGGGTGGCCAGGTAATTGCCGATGGTCAGGGTAGCGCCGACCGCGAGGGAGCCGAAGCCGGACTTACCGTTGAGCAGGTCTTCGATCTCCTTGGCTTGGTCCAACAGTGCCACCGCTTGAGGCAACAGCTGATGGCCCAAGGCGTTGAGACTCAAGCGTTTGCCGGCGCGGTCGAATAATTGGCAGCTGGATTGGCGCTCCAGCTCGGTAATCGAAGTGCTGGCGGCGGATTGAGATAAGGCCAGAAGGCCAGCAGCGCGGGAGACGCTTTCCTGCTGGGCGACGGCGACGAAGACTTGCAGTTGACGGAGAGTAAATCGCATATCGATATAACCGATAACCCTTATCTTAATAATCCAGTTAACAGATATTGTCGCCGCCATTAGAATGCTGTGCAATTGCGCACTTCATCTTTGGCGCAGACCCATTTCCAGGAGTCCCCCGTACATGAGCAACATGAACCACGAGCGTGTCCTCAGTGTTCATCACTGGAACGACACTCTGTTCAGCTTCAAGTGCACCCGCGATCCGGGCCTGCGCTTCGAGAACGGTCAGTTCGTGATGATCGGCCTGCAACAGCCCAACGGCCGCCCGCTCATGCGCGCTTACTCCATTGCCAGCCCGAACTGGGAAGAGCATCTGGAGTTCTTCAGCATCAAGGTCCCGGATGGCCCGCTGACTTCCCAATTGCAGCACTTGAAGGAAGGCGACGAGATCATCATCAGCAAAAAACCGACAGGCACCCTGGTGCTTGACGATTTGAAGCCGGGCAAACACCTGTACCTGCTCAGCACCGGTACCGGTCTTGCTCCGTTCATGAGCGTGATCCAGGACCCGGAAACCTACGAGCGTTTCGAAAAAGTGATCCTGTGCCACGGCGTGCGTTACGTCAACGAAGTCGCCTACCGCGAATTCATTACCGAGCACCTGCCGCAGAACGAGTTCTTCGGCGAAGCCCTGCGTGAAAAGTTGATCTACTACCCGACAGTGACCCGCGAGCCGTTCGAAAACGAAGGCCGCCTGACCGACCTGATGCGCAGCGGCAAGCTGTTCCGCGACATCGGCCTGCCGCCGATCAACCCCGAGGACGACCGCGCCATGTTGTGCGGCAGCCCAAGCATGTTGGATGAGACCAGTGAAGTGCTGAACAGCTTCGGCCTGAAGGTTTCGCCACGCATGCGTGAACCGGGTGATTACTTGATCGAGCGCGCGTTCGTCGAGAAGTAAAGCAGTCAGGCCATGTGCTGACTGAGCAATACAGAAGATCTAAATGTGGGAGGGGGCTTGCCCCCTCCCACATTTGGTTTCCGGTTTATGCAGCTGGAACCACTTCCAGCACACAAATCATTCCAGCCTCAGGATAGTGCCAGCGCACATCCACATCCCAGAACTGCGCCCCGTATTCGCGCTCGGGCCCTGGCGTCTGGTATGCCGGCCGTGGATCCTGGGCCAGACACTGATCGATCAACTCCACCAACGGCTCCCCAAGGCGCTGTGCGTGGCCTTGTGCCTGCTGCAATGCCGTCTTCAGCCACTGCACGGGAATCAGCTGCGGCGCACCACTGGCGATGCTGTTGGTGGCGGTGTCGATGATGTCGGCGTAGGGCACATACGGCTTGATGTCCAACACCGGTGTGCCATCGAGCAAATCGATCCCGGAAATCCACAGCCGGCCCGGCTCCACCTTGTCCAGCTTGACCACGGACTGGCCAATCCCGTTGGGCCGATGCGTCGCGCGGGTCGCAAACACGCCCATGGACGTGTTGCCGCCCAGGCGTGGTGGGCGCACTTTCAGGCGGGGCTTGTCTTCCAGGGCCTGGTGGAACAGAAACAACAGCCACACGTGGCTGACCTGCTCCAGGCCCTGTACCGCCTCGCCCTGATCGAACGGTGCCACCAACTCCAGCACGCCCCGCGCGGCGGGCGCCAGTTGCGGTTGGCGCGGGATGGCGAACTTCTCCTTGAAGCAGGAGCGTACGAAGCCGACGGGCGAGACCTGGTAGGCCATTACTGGAGCCTCAAGTTGCAAGCCGCAAGCCACAAGCTTTTAACTTGCAGCTTGAAGCTTATGGCTGTTCTTAAGCTCTGACGCGCAGCGTCAGGCCTTTGAGGAAGTTGCGCAGCAGCTGGTCGCCACAGGTGCGGTAGTTGGTGTGGCCGAACTTGCGGAACAGCGCGCTCAGCTCAGGCTTGGACACCGGGAATTCGGCCGCCTTGAGGATGGCGTGCATGTCGTCTTCCTTCAGTTCGAAGGCCACGCGCAGCTTCTTGAGGATGATGTTGTTGGTCACCGGGGTTTCGATCGGTTGCGGCGGACGGCTTTCGTCCTTGCCGCGCTTGAAAATCACCAGGCCGTCGAGGAAGTGGGCCATGACGTCATCCGGGCAGAACACAAAACCTTCTTCCTCATCTTTCTTGAGATAAGTCAGCAGGTCTTCCTTGGTCACGTCCATGCCGCCGAGCTTGATAAGCTCGACCATCTTGTTGTCGCTGATGTCGAGCATGTAGCGCACGCTGCGCAGTACGTCGTTGTGAATCATGGTGGGCAATCCTGGTTTTCAACGGTGGGCGCCGCCGGGTGGGGCGGAGCCTGGAAAGGGGAGGCGGCTTAGAACTTCTCTTTGCCGGACAGGTAACGCCATTGGCCGACCGGCACTTTGCCGATGGACACGCCGCCGATGCGAATGCGGCGGATGGCAACGACTTTCAGGCCAACGGCTTCGCAGAACAGGGCAATCACGCCCGGTTGCGGATTTTTCATCGCAAAGCGCAGGCGATTTTCGTTCTGCCAGCTGGCTTTTACGGCTGGCAGCTCTTTGCCTTTGTAAGTCAGGCCGTGGTTAAGGCGGTTGAGGCCGTGGGCAACCATGTCGCCTTCAACCTCTACCACGTATTCCTGCTCGATCTTGGCGGCATCGGCGGTCAACTTGCGCAGAATCTTCCAGTCCTGTGTAAACACCAACAGGCCGCTGGCCTTGGCTTGCAGGTCGGCGCTGGCGGTCAGGCGCAGGAAATGGCCCTTGAGCGGACGCTTGCTGAAGCGGTGTTCTTCGGAGAGGGTGTCGGCGCTGATCGAGGCCATTGCCGTCTCTGCATCTACACCAACCGGGGCGTGGAACAGGATGGTCACCGGCTCTGGCGCGGTGGCCTTGGCCTCTGGGTCCAGTTCGACCTTCTGGGTGGTGATCTTGAATTGCGGCTCGTCGATCACTTCACCGTCCACCGAGACCCAGCCGCCTTCGATAAACAGCTCAGCCTCCCGACGGGAGCAACCGACCAGTTCGATAAGGCGTTTGGAGAGGCGTATGGGGTCAGTCATGACAAGGGCCGTAACAAAAGGGGGCGGCTATTGTACCTGTGTGGGCGCGGTTAATCCCGGCCCCATTTCATTTAGCCTTGGCGGGCGTTTTGTTGTTGCTGGCGCAAGCGCAGGTGCAGCAACGGATAAGGCTGCCCGAGGCCGTCATGTTCGGTGCGTCCGACCACTTCGAAACCCTGCCTGAAATAGAACCCCAGGGCCTGGGGATTCTGCTCGTTAACGTCCAGTTCGTCAGCGTTCATGCTTTCGATTGCATAGCGCAGTAACTGCCGGCCGAGTCCCTGGCCGCGGTGCTGCGGGTCGATAAACAGCATCTCCACTTTACCGCACGCCACCCCGGCAAACCCGGTGATGCGTTGGCGCGAGTCACGGGTGCAGATCAGCATCACCGAATCCAGGTAGCGGGTCAGCACCAGGTTTTTCAGCAATACGATGTAACTGTCCGGCAAAAAGTCATGGGTGGCCCGCACCGAGTCCTCCCAGATGCGCGCCAACTCGGCGTAGTCGCTGATTTTAGGTGTGTGGATAACCGAATGCTGGCGCATGCCCGCTGCCCCTTGCCATGATGGGTGCTGATGGGCAAAACAATAGACCTAAAAAAGCCCCGCATCTTGTCCAGAGGCAGGGCTTTTCAAGTTTTTTTGATCAGTCGCGCTTTTCCGCCCACAGATCGTATTCATCAGCGTCGGTCACGGTGCACCAGACCTTGTCACCCGGCTTCAAGCCGCTGGCATCGTCGATAAACACGTTACCGTCGATTTCCGGTGCATCGAAGAAGCAACGGCCGACTGCGCCTTGCTCGTCGACTTCGTCGATCAGCACTTCGATTTCCTTGCCGATACGCAGTTGCAGGCGCGCCGAGCTGATTGCCTGTTGGTGCGCCATGAAGCGCTCCCAACGGTCCTGCTTTACGTCATCCGGGACCACGGCCAAGTCCAGCAGGTTGGCCGGGGCACCTTCCACTGGCGAGTACTGGAAGCAGCCCACACGGTCCAGTTGCGCTTCGGTCAGCCAGTCCAGCAGGTACTGGAAGTCTTCTTCGGTTTCGCCGGGGAAGCCGACGATAAAGGTCGAACGGATGATCAGCTCGGGGCAGATCTCGCGCCAGTTCTTGATACGCGCCAGGGTCTTGTCTTCGAAGGCCGGGCGTTTCATCGCCTTCAGCACTTTCGGGCTGGCGTGCTGGAACGGGATGTCCAGGTACGGCAGGATCTTGCCGGCGGCCATCAACGGGATCAGCTCGTCCACGTGCGGGTACGGGTAGACGTAGTGCAGGCGCACCCACACGCCCAGGCTGCTGAGGGCTTCGCAGAGTTCGGTCATGCGGGTTTTCACCGGCGCGCCGTTCCAGAAGCCGGTGCGGTATTTCACGTCGACGCCGTAGGCGCTGGTGTCCTGGGAGATCACCAGCAGCTCTTTGACGCCGGATTTGACCAGGCGCTGGGCCTCGTCGAGTACATCACCCACCGGACGGCTGACCAGCTTGCCGCGCATCGACGGGATGATGCAGAAGCTGCAGCTGTGGTTGCAGCCTTCGGAAATCTTCAGGTACGCATAGTGGCGCGGGGTCAGCTTGATGCCTTGCGGCGGCACCAGGTCGATCAGCGGGTTGTGATCCTGGCGCGGCGGCACCACCTGGTGCACGGCATTGACCACCTGCTCGTACTGCTGCGGGCCGGTCACGGCCAGCACGCTTGGGTGCACGTTGCGGATATTGCCTTCTTCCACACCCATGCAGCCGGTCACGATGACCTTGCCGTTTTCCTTGATCGCTTCGCCGATCACTTCCAGGGACTCTGCCTTGGCCGAGTCGATGAAGCCGCAGGTGTTGACCACCACCACATCGGCGTCCTGGTAAGTGGACACAACGTCATAGCCTTCCATACGCAGTTGCGTGAGGATGCGCTCGGAATCGACGAGAGCCTTCGGGCAACCCAGGGAAACAAAGCCTACCTTGGGGTTGGCTTTTGCGATGGTGGTGGACATGTCTAACCTCGGTATTGAATGACGCCGCCAGTCAGGCACGACAGGGCTGCGGACGGGCGCTTGGTGCGCCTCTGATCAAAAAGTGCGCAATTCTAGCGACGGGCAACGCACTTGACCAGCTTTATGCGGGGAAATGCGACGAGTGCTTTGCTGGCCAATTCACAAAGCCCTTGCCACGATCTTAAGCCCGTAGGTCTTGCTCTGTACGGTGCGATACAACTTTAGACATGCCCACACCTAACGCCTGAAGCACTTTCAGCAGGGTTGAAAGCTTCGGGTCGCCGCCGACAGCGATGGATCTGTAGAGATTAGCTCTATTGAGCCCGGTGCTCTGCGACAAGCTGAGCATGCCGCCACGCGCTTCTGCCACTCTACGGATAGCGACAAGGAAGGCGTCCGCTCCCCCTGCTTCATCGATTTCCTCAAGCGCGACAGATAGATAGTCGAGGGCAAATGCTTCGTCGTCTCGAAGCATTTCAAGAACGCTGTCTTCATGAGGGCGGGTACGAATGGTCATTTTTGCTGATCCTTGTAAGATTTCCAGAGCGCCTTTGCCTGATCGATGTCGTTCTGCTGTCTGGCTTTTGAACCACCGCCCAACAGGAAAACAATGTTCCTATCCTGGATCGCGTAATACACGCGAAACCCAGGTCCGAAGTCGAGTTTCATCTCAAAGACCCCATCACCCACCGGCTCGGTAACGCCAAAGTGACCAAGGGACGCTCGGTCCACTCTGGTGGTGATTCTTGCTTTTGAACGCGTGTCTTGCACGGTGTCTAGCCAGGCTTGGTAGATGTCCACGCCGTTGACTGACAATACGTGTTTCACTTCCCACATGAGAAATGTACCTTAAAAGAGACATGGAGGCGATTGAGTTTGTATATCGACTGGACACGCCATGCAGGGCGCGACTTTATTGATCAGGTAAGTCGGCCTGTGCGTTTGCGCTTACACCGGCAAGGCAGCACGACTGAGCTGGGCCCGAATATACGGTTGGCCGTACGTGTGATCAATGCAGGCAAAAAGGCTCCAAAATGCTGTGACCTCTCCATTAATGAATGCAGTAAATGAGACCCGAATCACTTGAGCAGGGAAATACGCCGAGCGCTGCGCTATGCTTCGCGCCGTTGCGCATGGGTAAAACCCTTGGGTCAATAAAACGTCTGTTACGAGAAGTAAAACAGCGCATGCTAGGGTCAGCTTAGGCGCGTTGTTTATAAGAGACCTCAGGTCAAAGGGCAGGAGTGGTTGATGGGTCAGGCAAGTAGTCAGGCAGCAGGTGCCGAGCATTCAAACGCAAAGCCGATCGGCATGCTGGTGGCAGCGGTCGGGGTGGTTTACGGCGATATCGGGACCAGCCCGCTCTACACCCTCAAAGAGGTGTTCAACGGTGGTTATGGGGTGCAGGTCAACCATGACGGCGTACTGGGGATCCTGGCGCTGATCTTCTGGTCGTTGATCTGGGTGGTGTCGATCAAGTACATGCTGTTTGTGCTGCGCGCCGACAACCAAGGCGAAGGCGGCATCATGGCCCTGACTGCGTTGGCGCGCCGGGCGGCGGGGGAGCGTAAGAAGTTACGCAGTTTCCTCGTGGTGTGCGGCCTGTGCGGCGCGGCGCTGTTCTATGGCGACAGCATGATCACCCCGGCGATTTCCGTGTTGTCCGCCATTGAAGGTCTGGAACTGGCGTTCGACGGCCTGGAAAAATGGGTGGTGCCGATCGCTTTGGTGGTGCTGGTGGCGCTGTTCCTGATCCAGAAGCACGGCACCGACCGCATCGGCAAGCTGTTCGGGCCGGTGATGGTGACCTGGTTCCTGGTGCTCGGTGGCCTCGGCGTGTATGGCATTACCCTGCACCCTGAAGTGCTCCATGCCCTGAACCCGATGTGGGGCGTGCGTTTCTTCGAGGCCCACCCTGGCATTGGCGTGGCGATCCTCGGCGCGGTCGTGCTGGCGTTGACCGGTGCCGAGGCGCTGTACGCCGACATGGGCCACTTTGGCCGCAAACCCATTGCCCGCGCCTGGTTCATCCTGGTGTTGCCGGCGCTGGTGCTCAACTATTTTGGCCAGGGCGCCATGCTGCTGGGCGACCCGGAAGCCGCGCGCAATCCGTTCTACTTGCTGGCGCCGAGTTGGGCGTTGATCCCGCTGGTGGTGTTGTCCACCCTGGCCACGGTGATTGCGTCCCAGGCGGTGATTTCCGGTGCGTTCTCGTTGACGCGCCAGGCGATCCAGCTGGGTTATATCCCGCGCATGCATATCCAGCACACCTCAAGCGCCGAACAGGGTCAGATCTATATCGGTGCGGTGAACTGGTCGCTGATGGTCGGCGTGATCCTGCTGGTGCTGGGCTTCGAGTCCTCCAACGCACTGGCGTCGGCCTACGGCGTGGCCGTGACGGGAACCATGCTGATGACCACTATCCTGGTGTCGGCCGTCATGCTGTTGCTGTGGAAATGGCCACCCATCCTGGCTGTGCCAGTTCTGGTCTGCTGTCTGTTGGTCGACGGCCTGTACTTCGCGGCCAACGTGCCGAAGATCATCCAGGGCGGCGCCTTCCCGGTGATCGCGGGGATTGTGCTGTTCGTGCTGATGACTACCTGGAAGCGCGGCAAGCAATTGCTGGTGGACCGCCTCGACGAAGGTGGCCTGCCGTTGCCGATCTTCATCAGCAGCATCCGCGTGCAGCCGCCGCATCGCGTGCAGGGCACAGCGGTGTTCCTCACCGCGCGCCCGGACGCCGTGCCCCATGCGCTGTTGCACAACCTGCTGCATAACCAGGTGCTGCATGAACAGGTGGTGTTGCTGACGGTGGTCTACGAAGACATCCCGCGTGTCCCGGCCTCACGGCGCTTCGAGGTGGATTCCTACGGCGAAGGGTTCTTCCGCGTGATCCTGCACTTCGGCTTTACCGATGAGCCGGACGTGCCCGAAGCATTGAAGCTGTGCCATTTGGAAGGCCTGGATTTCAGTCCGATGCGGACCACGTACTTCCTCAGCCGTGAAACAGTCATCGCCTCCCGCATCAAGGGCATGGCGCGTTGGCGCGAAGCGTTGTTTGCCTTCATGCTCAAGAACGCCAACGGCAACCTGCGGTTCTTCAAGCTTCCGGTCAACCGGGTGATCGAGCTGGGCACCCAGGTCGAAATGTAAGCCTCTGCGGTACGGGAGCCGGCAATCGGCTCCCGCTTTGCGTCTGAACCCTGTGCAATCCACTGTTGTCGACTAGGCTCTAAGCACTGTTGTGTAGGAGCGGGGGGGACGCCTAGTCCTTGCCCGCAAAAAACGTCACGGTAACGCGTTAATCCTGGATAAGCGCGGCGCCTATGAAGCCTTCGCGAGCAAGCTCGCTCCTACAAAAGTGCCCAAAAGCCAAGAAGAGGTGCGCCATGAGTCAGCTGCTCGAACCCTATACCCTGCGCCAATTGACCCTGCTCAACCGCATCGCCGTGTCGCCGATGTGCCAGTACTCAAGTGTCGATGGCTTGGCCAACGACTGGCACCTGGTCCACCTCGGCAGCCGCGCGGTTGGTGGCGCCGGGCTGATATTCACCGAAGCCACCGCCGTGACCGCCGATGGCCGCATCACGGCCGAAGACCTGGGCCTGTGGAACGACGAGCAGATCGCTCCCCTGCAACGCATCACGCGCTTTATCGCCGCCCAGGGCGCAGTGGCGGGCATCCAATTGGCCCATGCCGGGCGCAAGGCCAGCACCCACCGGCCATGGATCGGCAAGCACGGCAGCCTCAAGCCGCAAGACGGTGGCTGGGTGCCGGTGGGGCCGTCGCCGATTGCCTTTGACCCGCAACACACGCAGCCCAAGCCATTGGATGAGGCGCAGATCCAGCAGGTGATCGCCGACTTTGTCGCCGCTGCCAGGCGAGCCCTGACCGCCGGGTTTGAAGTGGTGGAAATCCACGCCGCGCATGGTTACCTGCTGCATCAATTCCTCTCGCCCATCAGCAACCAGCGTCAGGACCAGTACGGCGGCTCCTTCGAGAACCGTATCCGCCTGGTTCTGCAAGTGACCGAAGCGGTGCGCGAAGTCTGGCCCCAGGAGCTGCCGCTGTTCGTGCGGGTGTCGGCCACCGATTGGGTGGAAGACGGCTGGAACCCCGATGAAACCGTGGAACTGGCGCGCCGCCTCAAAGACCTGGGCGTGGACCTGATCGACGTGTCCTCCGGTGGCACTGCCGCCAACGCCGAAATCCCCACCGGCCCCGGCTACCAGACGCGCTTCGCCGAGCGTGTACGCAAGGAGTCGGGCATCGCCACCGGCACCGTCGGCATGATCACCGAACCGGCCCAGGCCGAGCACATCCTGCGTACCTGCCAGGCCGACATCATCTTCCTGGCCCGTGAACTGCTGCGTGATCCCTACTGGCCGTTGCATGCCGATGATGATCTGGGCGGACGCAAGGCCATTTGGCCGGCTCAGTACCAACGGGCGACCCATCGGGACCAACCGATTCATGAGTCTGACTTGAGGGATTGATCCTGCACCAGCGCCATCGAAACCCACCTTGAGCCGGTGGGTTTTTTTTGCCTGCTGTGGGATGGGGTTGTAGGTATTTGTTACCGAAGTGATTTTTTAAGTGAATGCTCTAAAAAAATCCCACACGTAACGAGATTGTTTCTACGCTTAGGATAGGACTGATTTCTGGCCCAGGGAGTCAGTCTGTTTGTCCACGGGGGCATTGCGCTCCACGGGAAACGGTTTGTGGGCACAGGAGTCTTTGATCGATATCAGGAGTAACAGTCCATGGCCAAGTCCTATGGTGTAGCGGGTGCGGTGGCGTCTTTTTTCAGCCGCAGGGTGTCATTGCGTGGTCGCAGGTTGAGTTCGGACGAAGCCGAGTTACTGGCGCAGTATCGCGCCCTGACCGAAAGCGATCAGGTGGCGATGCGGTATCTGATTGGGGCGATGAAGAGTGTGTCGCGGTTTTGATGCCGCACCGCCCCTGCCAGGTTGTCAGGTGTACTTACGCTGCTCCGGCGCGGGCGGGAAATACTGGTACAACCAGGTTTCACTCAAGGTGCGGTCCTGGGTGCGGATAAACAGCCGCAGTTCCACCGGCTCCACGCTGTCGCTGGTCGGGTACCAGTCGAACAGAATGCGGTAGCCCTTGATGTTGTCGAGCACCAGCACGCTGAAGTCTTTCACTTCGCCGTGGGAGCAGGTCACCACTGGCTCAATGCCGGTGCCGGCTGGCAGGCGGTCCAGGCCGCCGCCCTTGAAGTCCACGGCAAACCGACGCGCCCACACCGGCGGGTAGTGCTCGCCCGGTGCCCAACCTTCGGTAAAGCCACCCATGCCGGAACGGGTCGCGTCGACTTGTGCCAGCGGCGTGCTGACCGGGGGCAGGGCGCTCCAGTACAGCTTGTAGCCATAGTTGAGTGAATCGCCGGCCGCCACGGGCTTTTTCGGGGTCCAGAAGGCCACGATGTTGTCCAGGGTCTCGCCAGTGGTGGGGATTTCCAACAGGTCGATCGAGCCCTCGCCCCAGGCGGTGGTGGGTTCGACCCACAGGCTTGGGCGTTTGCTGTACCAGTCGACCGTGTCCTGGTAGCTGGCGAACTCATGGTCGGTCTGCACCAGGCCGAAACCTTTCGGGTCGGTGTCGGCGAACGCGTTGAACTGCAGCTTGGCCGGGTTATTCAATGGGCGGCAAATCCACTCGCCATTGCCACGCCACATCGCCAGGCGGTCCGAATCGTGGATCTGTGGGTGGATGGTGTCGCACATGCGGCGCTCGTGGGTGCCGCAACTGAACATGCTGGTCATGGCGGCGATGCCCAACTGTTCGATGGCGGTACGTGCATTGATGTTGGCGTCGATGGCCATCACCACTTGGTTGGCCTGGCAGTCGATATCGAAGCGATAAGCACCGGTGGCGCTCGGCGAGTCGAGCAGGGCGTAGACCACAAAGCGAGTTGCGTTCTTGTCCGGGGTCTCGAACCAGAACTGCGTGAAGTCGGGGAACTCTTCGCGTTTTTTCGCGTAGGTATCAATCGCCAGGCCACGTGCGGAAAGGCCGTACTGGCCGGTGGAATCCACCGCACGGAAGTAGCTGGCGCCGAGAAACGACAGCACGTCATGGCGATCCAGTTCCGGCGCCTTGAACAGCTTGAAGCCGGAGAAACCCAAGTCGCCGGTCAGCTGTTTGGTATCGACGGTGGTTTTTTCATAGTTGAACAGCGAAGGGCGGAAATGCACCTCACGGGCTTCACGGGTCTTGGGGTCGACGCTGTGCATGCGCACCGGCGTCTTGAAGCCCATGCCGACGTGGAAGAACTGCACGTCGAGTTGGCCGTTCAATTCTTTCCACAGCGAATGGTTGCCGTCGTAGCCGATGGCATTGAAATTCTGCGGAGTCATGGTCGCCAGGGTCGGCGGCAGCACCTGCTTGGTGTCTTTATACGCGGTCCCGGCGAGCTGTTTGGCCTGGGCCTTGAGCGTTTCAAAATCGAACGCCACGGCTTTGCCATCGGCGGCTCGGTTACCGGCCCAGGCCTGCGCGGCAAGCAGGCCGCTGGCCGACAAACCGGTATAAGCCGCAATGGCCATGGACGCTTTGAGTAAATTCCTGCGGTGCATAGAGACAACCTGTCGTGAGCAAATCCCGCGCCGTTCCTGGCACGTGCTGGATCAGAAATTACGGTTCGGACATGCCTTCGGCCAAACACAACGGACATTAAACAGACGCCGGATAGCTTAAGCGGTTCGATGGTGTAGGAAAATTGATTGATGGCTGGGTGATAGCGCTGCATATGAAACAAGACGTTTCCGGCTCTACAGGTGAACACGGTACTTGAACATTATGAAGATCAAATGTGTGCGGGCTTGCCTGCGATAGCGTGGGTACAGATAAATCGCTATCGCGAGCAGGCCCGTTGCCAAAAGCGTCAGTGCTTGAACATCACATGCCGAACCGTGGTGTAGTCCTCCAAGCCGTACATGGACATATCCTTGCCATACCCCGACAGTTTCTGACCACCGTGAGGCATTTCGCTGACGAGCATGAAATGGGTATTCACCCAGGTGCAGCCATACTGCAAGCGCGCGGCCAGGCGGTGGGCACGTCCTACGTCGGCGGTCCATACGGACGACGCCAACCCGTAGTCCGAATCATTGGCCCAGCCCAATACTTGCGCCTCATCGGTGAACTTGGTCACCGACACCACCGGCCCGAACACCTCGCGGCGCACGATCTCGTCATCCTGTTGCGCATCGGCCAGTACGGTTGGCTCAAAGAAGAAGCCATTGCCTTCCACCGCCTTGCCACCGGTGACCAGGCGGATATGCGGCTGCGCCACGGCGCGTTCGACAAACCCGGCGACACGGTCGCGGTGTTGCGCGGTGATCAATGGGCCCAGTTCGGTGGTCGGGTCATCCTGCAAACCGTACTTGATGCTGGCGACCGCTGCGCCGAGCTTCTCGACAAAGGCGTCGTAGATGTCCGCCTGGGCATAGATGCGGCACGCGGCAGTGCAGTCCTGACCCGCGTTGTAGAAGCCAAAGGTACGAATGCCTTCCACCGCCGCATCGATATCCGCGTCGTTGAAGATGATCACGGGTGCCTTGCCACCCAACTCCATGTGCATGCGCTTCACGCTGTCGGCGGTGCTGGAGATGATATTCGCGCCGGTGGCGATGGAGCCGGTCA
Organism: Pseudomonas sp. SB113; assembly: GCF_040754745.1. NCBI lineage: Bacteria > Pseudomonadati > Pseudomonadota > Gammaproteobacteria > Pseudomonadales > Pseudomonadaceae > Pseudomonas > Pseudomonas sp. SB113. The sequence goes on along the minus strand of NZ_JBFMHW010000001.1, from coordinate 195,003 downwards.
ACGACACCATGCGCACTTTCGGATGGCTCACCAGCGGGCTGCCCACGGTAGGCCCACGGCCGAACACCAGGTTGAGTACGCCGGCCGGGAAAATCTCCGACGCCAGCTCGACCATACGCAACGCGGTCAGCGGGGTTTGTTCCGACGGCTTGAGCACCACGGTATTACCCGCGGCCAGGGCCGGCGCAATTTTCCAGGCGACCATCATCAGCGGGTAGTTCCACGGTGCAATGGACGCGATCACGCCCACCGGGTCGCGCCGGATCATCGAGGTGTGGCCAGGCAGGTATTCACCACCGGCCGAACCGCTCATGCAGCGGCTGGCGCCGGCAAAGAAGCGGAACACGTCGGCAATCGCCGGGATCTCGTCGTTCAGCGCGGCGCTGTAGGGTTTGCCACAGTTGTCCGATTCCAGCTTGGCCAGCTCTTCGCCATGGGCTTCGATCACGTCGGCCAGTTTCAGCAGCAGCAGCGAGCGATCCTTGGGCGCGGTTTGCGACCAGCCTTCGAAGGCCGCATCGGCGGCGCGCACCGCGGCATCCACCTGGGCTTCGCTGGCTTCGTTGATTTCCACCAGCACGCGGCCGAGTGCGGGGTTGAACACCGCTTGCGCCGGGCCTTCGCCTTCGACCAGGTGGCCGTTGATCAAGAGTTTGGTTTGCATGGTTCAGTCCTCCAAAAAGCGATCGTTATGTCACTGAGTAAACCGGCTCTGAATGTGGGAGGGGGCTTGCTCCCGATGACAGTCTTTCAGTCACATCATCTACAACTGACACACTGCTATCGGGAGCAAGCCCCCTCCCACATTTGAGCTCGGTGTCTTCAATAAAAAATTATTTACCACCACTCCCCGCCACGCTTTCACCGCCGCGGGTCAGGTAATAGGCACCCAGGATCGGGAACATCGTTACCAGCATCACCAGCATCGCGACTACGTTGGTCACCGGCACATCCCGTGGCCGGCTCAACTGGTTGAGCAGCCACAGCGGCAACGTACGTTCGTGGCCAGCGGTGAAGGTGGTGACGATGATTTCGTCGAATGACAGCGCAAACGCCAGCATGCCGCCGGCCAGCAATGCCGAGCCGAGGTTGGGCATGATGATGTAGCGGAAGGTCTGCCAGCCGTCGGCGCCCAGATCCATGGAGGCTTCGATCAGGCTGTGGGAGGTGCGGCGCAGACGGGCGATCACGTTGTTATAGACGATCACCACGCAGAAGGTCGCGTGGCCGACGATGATGGTGAACATCCCCGGCTCAATGCCCAGGGTCTTGAAGGTCGCCAGCAAGGCGATACCGGTGATGATCCCCGGCAGCGCAATCGGCAGGATCAGCATCAACGACACGCCTTGCTTGCCGAAGAACTCGCGGCGATACAGTGCCGCCGAAGCCAGGGTGCCAAGCACCATGGCAATCAGGGTGGCGATGGCGGCGATCTGCAGCGACAGCTTGATCGCTTCCAGCACGTCCGGCCGGGCGAAGGCCACGTTGAACCACTTCAGGGTAAAGCCCTGGGGCGGAAAGCTGAACGCGGCTTCTTCGGTGTTGAAGGCGTAGAGGAAGATGATCAGGATCGGGAAATGGAGAAACACCAACCCACCCCAGGCTGCGATCTTCAAACTCAAACTGGATTTGTCAGAGTGCATCGAAGGCCCCCAGGCGTTTGACGATGGACAGGTAAACCGCGATCAGCACGATCGGCACCAGGGTGAACGCCGCCGCCATGGGCATATTGCCGATGGCACCTTGCTGGGCGTACACCATGCCGCCGACGAAGTAGCCCGGCGGGCCCACCAGTTGCGGCACGATGAAGTCGCCCAGGGTCAGCGAAAACGTGAAGATCGAACCGGCGGCAATCCCCGGCACCGACAGCGGCAGAATCACCTGCATGAAAGTCTGGCGTGGCTTGGCGCCCAGATCGGCCGAGGCTTGCAGCAGCGACGGCGGCAAACGCTCCAGCGAGGCCTGGATTGGCAGGATCATGAAGGGCAGCCAGATGTAGACGAACACCATGAAGCGCCCCAGGTGCGAGGTGCTCAAAGTGCTGCCGCCCACGCCGGGAATGCCCAGCACGAACTGCAACACCGGCTCCAGGCCCAGGTGCTGCACGAACCATTGCGCCACGCCGCCCTTGGCCAGCAGCAAGGTCCAGGCGTAGGCCTTGACGATATAGCTGGCCCACATCGGCATCATCACCGCGATATAGAAAAACGCCTTGGTCTTGCCCGTGGTGTAGCGCGCCATGTAGTAGGCGATGGGGAAGGCGACGATGGCGCTGGCGATCGACACCACAATCGCCATGCTCAGGGTGCGCAGGATGATGTCGAAGTTCGACGGCTGGAACAGCGCGGCGAAGTTGGCCAGGGTCAGGTCCGGCGTGACTGCCATGGTGAAATCGTCAAAGGTATAGAAGCCTTGCCACAGCAGGGTCAGTAACGAACCCAGGTAGATCGCGCCGAACCAGATCAGCGGCGGTATCAGCAGCATCGCCAGGTAAAGGTTGGGCTTGCGGTACAGCAGGTTGGAAAACCTGCGCATCGGCGGTTGGGAAAGGGCCAGGCTCATGTCACACCTCGCCTGTGCTTTCATTCAGCAGCGTCATGGCTTCCCGTGCCCAACGGGCGGTAATGGACTGGCCGACCTGATGGCCGCTGCTGATGTCCAGCCACTGGTTGTTGGCCTGGCTGATATTCAGCGCCTGGCCGTTTTCCAGTTTCAGTTCATAGCGGGTGGCACTGCCTTGGTACTGGATGTCGTGCAGCAAGCCGCTGATTTCCACTTCGCCAGCGCCCAGCGGGCCCTCGGCAAAACGTACGTGCTCCGGGCGAATCGAGAACGGCTGCACGCTGCCGCTGAGGCGCTGGGCCAGTTCTCCGCGAATCACATTGGAGGTGCCGACGAACTCGGCGACGAACGCGGTGGCCGGTTTCATGTACAGGTTGCGCGGGGTGTCGACCTGTTCGATACGGCCTTTGTTGAACACCGCCACACGGTCGGACATCGACAGCGCTTCGGTCTGGTCGTGAGTGACGAAGATAAAGGTAATGCCGAGCTGGCGTTGCAGTTTCTTCAGCTCGCTTTGCATTTGTTCGCGCAGCTTGAGGTCGAGGGCGCCCAACGGTTCGTCCAACAGCAACACGCGCGGGCGATTGACCAGTGCGCGGGCCAGGGCCACCCGTTGGCGTTGGCCGCCGGAGAGCTGCACCGGCTTGCGCTCGCCGTAGCCGCCGAGGGCCACCATCGCCAGGGCTTCTTCGGCGCGGTTGCGGCGTTCGGTCTTGCCCACGCCTTTGACCTTGAGGCCATAGGCGACGTTGTCGCGCACATTCATATGGGGGAACAGCGCGTAGTCCTGGAACACAGTGTTTACATCACGCTGATACGGCGGCAAGCCGGCGGCTTCCTCGCCATGAATCCGGATCGAACCTGCGCTCGGCTGTTCGAAGCCGGCGATCAGGCGCAGGCAGGTGGTCTTGCCCGAGCCGGATGGGCCGAGCATGGAAAAGAACTCGCCGTCCTGAATATCGATGGAAACCCGGTCAACGGCTTTCACTTCGCCGAATTGACGGGAAACGTGGGTGAATTGGACTGCAAGCGTCATGGGGCGGTGCTCCAAAAAGGCGCGTTTTGGATAAAAATAAAATCGTAGGAGGTGCTCAGAAATCGCAGCCTCGTTTCACTCGACAGCTCCTACCAACGGTGTAGGAGCAGTAAAGATCCGTAGCAGCTGCCGAGGCACGAGGCTGCGTTGGGCCGCGAAGCGGCCCCTGAGGGTCAGATGGCTTAGCGCCCGCCCATGATCGCGATGTAATCCTGGGTCCAGCGGCTGTACGGCACGAACTTGCCGCCCTCAGCCTGCGGGGTTTTCCAGAAGGCGATCTTGTCGAACTGGTCGAACCCGTTGGTCTTGCAACCCTCGGCGCCGAGCAGTTCGCTTTCCTTACAGGCCGCAGGCACCGCCGGCAGCGATCCGAACCAGGCGGCGACATCGCCCTGGACCTTCGGCTGCAGCGACCAGTCCATCCACTTGTAGGCGCAGTTGGGGTGCTTGGCCTCGCTGTGCAACATGGTGGTGTCGGCCCAGCCGGTGGCGCCTTCCTTGGGGATGGTCGAGGCAATTGGCTGCTTCTCGTTTTGCAGGCCGTTGACCTGATACGGCCAGGCGCTGGAGGCGACCACGCCTTCGTTCTTGAAGTCGCTCATTTGCACGGTGGTGTCGTGCCAGTAGCGGTGGATCAACGGTTGCTGGGCGCGCAGCAGGTCGAGCACGGCCTTGTACTGGGTTTCGGTCAGTTCATAGGGGCTCTGGATGCCCAGTTCCGGCTTGGTGCTCTTGAGGTACAGCGCCGCATCGGCAATGTAGATCGGACCGTCATAGGCCTGCACACGACCTTTGTTCGGCTTGCCGTCCGGCAGGTTCTGCGCATCGAACAGCACGTTCCAACTGGTGGGCGCGGTCTTGAACACGTTGGTGTTATACATCAGCACGTTCGGGCCCCACTGGTACGGGGTGCCGTAGGTTTGTTGGCCGACCACGTACCACGGCGCATCTTTAAGGCGTGGGTCAATGTTCTTCCAGTTAGGGATCAGTGCGGTGTTGATCGGCTGCACACGCTTACCGACGATTAACCGCAGCGACGCATCGCCCGACGCGGTGACCAGGTCATACCCGCCCTTGGCCATCAAACTGACCATTTCGTCAGAGGTGGCGGCGGTTTTCACATTGACCTTGCAGCCGGTTTCCTTCTCGAAACCGCTGACCCAGTCGTAGGCTTTGTCGCTTTCGCCACGTTCTATATAGCCGGGCCAGGCGACGATATCCAGCTGGCCTTCACCAGCGCCCACCGCCTTGAGCGGTTCGGCGGCCTGGATACTGACGCTGGCCAACAGCGCGGTGGTCAGGGCACTGAGCAGTGCGGTCTTGTGCGCGGACATGGGGGTTCCCTCTTCTTTAATTATGGTCGGGGCAGTGTGTGAAGCCGTAACGCATGAGCTTAGTTGTTGTTTTAAAGGTGCTGGCCGTGGCGGGCCATGATGTGGCGTACCACGCTGTAGTCCTGTAGTGAATCGCTGGACAGATCTTTCCCATACCCCGAGCGCTTCAAGCCGCCGTGGGGCATTTCGCTGACCAGCATGAAATGGCTGTTGATCCAGGTGCAGCCGTACTGCAGGCGCGCGGCTACCTGCATGGCCTTATCCAGGTTCTGCGTCCAAACGGAGGAGGCCAGGCCGTATTCGGAATCGTTGGCCCAGTCCACTGCCTGTTCCAGTCCGTCGAAGCGAGTCACGGTGACCACCGGGCCGAACACTTCGCGCTGGACGATTTCATCGTTTTGTTTGCAACCGGCGAGCAGTGTCGGCTGGTAATAGAAGCCGGCCCCGGAATGCACGGCGGCCCCCGTGACCCGCTCGATATGCGGTTGGCCGAGGGCGCGTTCGACAAAGCTGGCCACGCGGTCGCGCTGGCGTGTACTGATCAGCGGGCCGAGTTCGTTATCGGCGTCGCGCTTGCCGGCAAAACGCAGGCTGCTGACCGCCGCGCCCAGTTCGGCGACCAATTTGTCGTGGATGCCCGCCTGGGCGTAGATGCGGCACGCGGCGGTGCAGTCCTGGCCGGCGTTGTAGTAGCCATAGGTGCGCACGCCTTCGACCACGGCGTGCAGGTCGGCGTCGTTGCACACGATCACCGGCGCTTTGCCGCCCAGTTCCAGGTGTGTGCGTTTGAGTGTCTTGGCCGCGGCTTGCAGGATTTTCTGGCCGGTGACGATGTCGCCTGTCAGCGAGACCATGCGCACTTTGGGGTGGCTGACCAAATGGCTGCCGACGCCTTCGCCGCCGCCACACAGAATGTTGATGACCCCGCGTGGTAACAAATCCTTTAGGACCGGGGCCAGCGCGAGGATCGACAGCGGCGTGTGTTCCGACGGCTTGAACACCAAGGTATTACCGGCCGCCAGCGCCGGGGCGATCTTCCACGCGGCCATCATCAGCGGGTAGTTCCACGGCGCAATCGAGGCGACCACGCCAATCGGATCGCGGCGCACCATGCTGGTGTAGCCCGGCAGGTATTCGCCGCTGAGCTGGCCGGTCTGGCAGCGCACGGCGCCGGCAAAGAAGCGGAACACATCGACGGTGGCGCTCAAGTCGTCCTGGCGCGCCAGGTGCAACGGCTTGCCGCAGTTCAGCGATTCCAGGCGGGCCAGGTAGTCGGCTTGTTTCTCGATGGCGTCGGCGATGCCCAGCAGAATGTTCGAGCGTTGCTGCGGCGTGGTCCGCGACCAACCGGTAAAGGCGCGGTGGGCGGCAAGGATGGCGCTTTCGACCTGCTCGGTGCTGGCTTCGGCGATCTGGGTGAGCACTTCGCCGGTGGCCGGGTTGAGGATCGGCTCGGCAACGCCCTGGCCCTGGACCAGTTCGCCGTCGATCAGCAACGCAGTGAGCAGCGGGGTGGGCGCGCCGGACATTTTTCGTGATCTCTTTTCTTGGGTGGTCATGGGCGTTCTCTTACAAGGCGCCGGACCTTCTCCTATGGGTAGAGAGACTAGAGGTCAGGCACGAGGTCAACAAATACTAAATACTGAATGCAGCATTCGATTAAATAGATGGCTTGCGTGGGTGTGGCTGTTCGCGCGCGACGGTGAGGAACGGGTCCACCAATGCCGGTCGCGCCGTGCCCCGACGCCAGGCCAGGCCGACGTCCAAGGTCTGGCTGAGGTCGGCAATCGGCCGCGCTTCAATAATGTCGCCCTCCAGGGACCAGGGGCGGTAGGTCATGTCCGGTTGGATCGACACGCCCAGGCCCGCGGCCACCAGGCTTCGCACCGCTTCGGTGGAGGCGGTGCGCAGGGTCACGCGCGGTTGCAGGCCGGCACCGGCCCACATGCGCTGGGCGTTATGCCCCATTTCGTCGACGTTCAGTTGAATCAATGGCTCGCTTGCTACATCGGCGAGGTTGATGCTGTCGTGCTCCAGCAGCGGGTGTTGCGCCGGCAGCCACAGGCGGTGGGGCGAGTGGGTGAGGACCTCGGTCTGCAGGGCGTGGCGATCTTCGAGGTTGGAGAGGATCAGCACCCCCACATCGATTTCACCGCTGACCAGCAAATGCTCGATATACGGGCGCTCGTCTTCCATCACGCGGATTTCCACGTTGGGGTAGGCACGCTGGAAACGAGTGAGCAAATCCGCCAGGTAATAGCCGGCGACCAGGCTGGTCACGCCGATGATCAACTGCCCGGCGACCTGGTTGGTGCTCTGTTGCAGGCTGCGCGTGGCATTGTCGACGGTGGCGAGGATCAAGTGCGCCTGGCGCAAAAACTGATGGCCCTGGTGCGTGAGGGTCATGCCCTTGGCGTGGCGGTTGAACAGGGTGACGCCGATTTCCTGTTCCAGTTGTTGGATCGCCAGGGTCAGCGTGGACTGGGAAATGAATGCGGTTTGCGCGGCGGCGGAGATCGAGCCGGTCTCGGCCACGGCGATAAAATGCCGGATTTGACGCAAGGTCATCATGCTGGAATTACCAGTGGGGTGCTTTTATAGATGTGTTCGAGTGTATATCGGTTTTAGCGAACGGCAGCGACAAGCTACAAGCGGCCAGCGCGGCGTTACATCTGGAAGCACTCTAGATCGCGGCTTTTTGGCACTTAGTTTTACGCTGAGGGCCTATTGGTCCTATGAACCCTAGTGTCTGGAGGCTACGAATGAATACCCGTGGATTGCTCGATCAGTTGCTCAAGTCCGGCCAGGACATGTTGCAGAACAAGACCGGCGGCCAGCGCAAGCAGGATGATAAAGGCGCCCTCGGTGGGCTGCTCGGCGGTGGCGGGCTGGGCAGCCTGCTTGGTGGCGCGGGCGGCGGAGCGCTGGCGGCGGGTGCCATGGGCCTGTTGCTGGGCAACAAGAAGGCGCGCAACTTTGGCGGCAAGGCCCTGACCTACGGCGGGCTGGCCGCGTTGGGCGTGATTGCCTACAAAGCCTATGGCAATTGGCAGGCCAGCCAGGCCAACGCGCCTCAGGGCGAGCCGCAAACCATCGACCGCCTGCCGCCGGCCCAGGTCGAGCAGCACAGCCAGGGGATTCTCAAGGCTCTGGTAGCCGCTGCGAAGGCCGACGGGCATGTGGACGAGCGTGAGCGCGCACTGATCGAAGGTGAATTCACCAAGCTGGACAACGACCGCGAGCTGCAAAGCTGGCTGCACGCCGAGCTCAACAAACCGCTGGACCCGGCCGACGTCGCCCGCGCCGCCGGCACCCCGGAAATGGCCGCCGAGATGTACATCGCCAGCGTGATGCTGGTGGATGAGGAGAACTTTATGGAGAAGGCGTATCTGGATGAATTGGCGCGCCAACTGAAACTCGAGCCCGGCTTGAAGTTGGAACTGGAAAAGCAGGTACGGCTTAACCAATAACCACCGAGGGGACGCAAAACCAAAATGAGGGAGGGGGCCGGCCCCCGATAGCGTTAGTCCAGTTGAAATATCTGCGACTGGCCCATCGCTATCGGGAGCAAGCCCCCTCCCACGGATGTTTTTGCAATCTGTCTGTGCTACATCGAAACCCATTGATAAATGAGGGCTTCTGCTCAGCTATACTCCCCTCCATTTGAATGGCCCTTCGAGGAAGTACTGTGAAGAATTGGACCTTGCGCCAGCGAATTTTGGCGAGCTTTGCGGTCATTATCGCGATCATGCTGTTGATGGTTGTGGTCTCCTATTCACGGTTGCTGAAAATCGAAACCAGCCAGGAAGCGGTCCGTGACGATGCGGTGCCGGGTGTTTACCTCAGTTCGATGATTCGCAGCGCGTGGGTCGACAGCTATTTGCAGACCATCGATATCATTGGCCTGCGCGAGGATAAAACCCTCACCGCTGGCGATAAGTCGGACTACAAGGCCTTCGAGTCGCGTATCGAACAGCAGATGGCCAATTACGAAAAAACCGTGACTAGCCAGGCCGATCGCATGGAGTTCGATAACTTCAAGGCCGCTCACCTCAATTACAACAAGGTCCTGGTCCAGGTGATTGACCGCATTGAAGCCAATGACCTGCCGGCCGCGCACGAACTGCTGGATGAGCAGTTGACGCCGATCTGGATCGAAGGGCGCATGAGGCTCAATGACATCATCACTGAAAACAAGGGTGTGTCTGACAGGGCAACGGCCGCTATAGACGACGCCGTTGCCTCGGCCAAGGTCAGCATGTTCCTGTCGCTGGCCGTGGCGATCCTTGCCGCCGGCCTGTGTGGCCTGCTGCTGATGCGCGCGATCATGGCGCCGATGCAACGTATCGTCGAGATCCTCGAAACCATGCGCGCCGGTGACCTGAGCAAGCGCCTGAACCTGGAGCGCAAGGACGAATTCAACGCGGTGGAAACCGGCTTCAACGACATGATGACCGAACTCACGGCCCTGGTCTCCCAGGCCCAGCGCTCTTCGGTACAGGTCACCACCTCGCTCACCGAGATTGCCGCGACTTCCAAGCAACAACAGGCCACTGCCACCGAAACTGCCGCGACTACCACCGAGATCGGTGCTACTTCGCGGGAGATCGCCGCCACTTCCAAGGACCTTGTCCGCACCATGACCGAGGTATCCACCGCCGCCGACCAGGCTTCGGTGGCCGCCGGCTCCGGCCAGCAAGGCCTGGCGCGCATGGAAGAAACCATGCACTCGGTGATGGGCGCCGCCGACCTGGTGAACGCCAAATTGGCGATCCTCAATGAGAAGGCCGGCAACATCAACCAAGTGGTGGTGACCATCGTCAAGGTTGCCGACCAGACCAACCTGCTGTCCCTGAATGCCGCCATCGAAGCCGAAAAGGCCGGTGAGTACGGTCGCGGTTTCGCGGTGGTGGCTACCGAAGTGCGCCGCCTGGCCGACCAGACCGCCGTGGCCACCTACGACATCGAGCAAATGGTGCGTGAGATCCAGTCAGCGGTTTCCGCAGGCGTGATGGGCATGGACAAGTTCTCCGAGGAAGTGCGCCGAGGCATGTTCGAAGTGCAGCAAGTGGGCGAGCAGCTGTCGCAGATCATCCATCAGGTACAGGCCCTGGCGCCTCGGGTGTTGATGGTCAACGAAGGCATGCAGGCCCAGGCCACCGGGGCCGAGCAGATCAATCACGCCCTGGTGCAACTGGGCGATGCCAGCAGTCAGACGGTGGAGTCCCTGCGCCAGGCCAGCTTTGCCATCGATGAACTGAGCCAGGTTGCGGTGGGTCTGCGCAGCGGCGTGTCGCGTTTCAAAGTCTGATGAGCGACCTTGCGTCTAAACGCGGCGCCGTTCCGGCAGCGAAAAAAGCGTTGTTCCTGGTGTTTCACATCGGCAGCGAACGTTTTGCGCTCAAGGCCACGGAGGTGGCCGAGGTGCTGCCACGCCTGCCGCTCAAGCCCATTGCCCATGCGCCCGTGTGGGTGGCGGGCATCTTTGCCCATCGCGGGGCGCTGGTGCCGGTCATCGACCTGAGCGAGTTGACCTTCGGTACAGCCGCCCGGGCGCGTACCAGTACGCGTCTGGTGCTGGTCAATTACCAGCCGCATGCCTGGGTCGAATCGCGCTGGCTCGGGCTGATCCTTGAGCAGGCCACTGACACCCTGCGTTGCGACCCGGCCGAATTCCAGCCTTACGGCCTGGATAACCGCCAGGCGCCGTACCTGGGGCCGGTGCGCGAGGATGCCCTGGGCCTGATGCAATGGATTGGCGTGAATGACGTGCTCACCGATGACGTGCGCGCCCTGTTGTTTTCTGCCGAGCTGAGCCTATGAGCAACGACCCGCGTTTCTTTGCCTTCTTGAAAGAACGTATCGGCCTCGACGTCGCGTCGGTCGGCGAGGCCATCATCGAGCGCGCCGTGCGCCAGCGCAGCCAGGCCGTGCAGGCGCAAACGCCGTGTGAATACTGGCAGCACCTGCAAAGCTCCGAGGACGAGCAACAAGCGCTGATCGAAGCGGTGATCGTCCCCGAGACCTGGTTTTTTCGTTACCCCGAATCCTTTGCGACCCTGGCCCGACTGGCGCTTGCACGCCTGGCCGAGATCAAGCAGATGCGCGCGCTGCGCATCCTCAGCCTGCCGTGTTCCACCGGCGAAGAACCCTATTCCATTGCCATGGCCTTGCTTGACGCCGGGTTGGCGCCGCACCAGTTCAAGGTGTTGGGCCTGGACGTCAGCCCGCTGTCGGTGGAGCGCGCCCGTCGCGGGGTGTATGGCAAGAACTCCTTTCGCAGCAGCGATATTGCCTTTCGCGACCGCCACTTCACTGAACATGGCGACGGGTTCCATATCGCCGACCGCGTGCGCGAACAGGTGCGCCTGCAAGTGGGCAACCTGCTCGACCCGGCGCTGCTGGCGAACGAGGCGAGCTACGATTTTGTGTTTTGCCGCAACCTGCTGATCTACTTTGACCAGCCGACCCAGAAGCAAGTCTTTGATGTACTCAAGGGCCTGACCCATGTGGACGGCGTGCTGTTTATCGGCCCCGCCGAGGGCAGCTTGCTGGGGCGCCACGGTATGCGCTCGATTGGTGTACCGCAGTCATTTGCCTTCAGCCGGCATGCCGAGCCGGTGAAGCCTGAGCCGGTATTCGTGCCCATGCCGACGCCACCGCGCAGCGCGGCGCCGATTCCGGTCAAGCCGCGACCGTTCAGCACGGCCAGCACCCAGGTGGTGCCGATCAAGGCGCCGCCCTCCGATGCGGGCACCTTGCTCAGCCGCATCGCCACCCTGGCCAACGAAGGCAAAAGTGCCGAGGCCCGTGCCGCTTGCGAGCAGTATTTGAACAATCACCCGCCGGCCGCCCAGGTGTTCTACTGGCTGGGTCTGCTCAGCGACGTGGCCGGCAGCGCCCTGGAAGCCCAGGGGTTTTATCGAAAAGCCTTGTACCTGGAACCCCAGCATCCGCAGGCCTTGATGCACCTGGCCGCCTTGTTCGAGTCCCAGGGCGACAGTGCGGGGGCGCGCCGTTTGCAGGCGCGGGCCGCCCGTAGCGAGCGCGCAGACAGTGAGTCCAAACGATGAGTAACACCGAGGCGCTCAACACCGCAGGCATGGGCCTGACCCTGGCCGACAGCCAAGCCATCGACGACTGCTGGAACCGTATCGGTATCCATGGCGACAAGTCGTGCCCGTTGCTGTTAGAGCATATTCACTGCCGCAACTGTTCGGTGTACTCGGCTGCCGCCACGCGTTTGCTGGACCGCTATGCCTTGCAGCAGGACGACCGCCGTGCGGTGACGGCCGCCGAGGTTGACGAAAAGATCGTCACCCGCTCGCTGTTGATGTTCCGCCTCGGCGAAGAGTGGCTGGGCATCGCCACCCGCTGCCTGGTGGAGGTGGCCCCGCTGCAACCGATTCACTCGCTGCCGCACCAGCGTTCCCGTGCCTTGCTCGGCGTGGCCAATGTGCGTGGCGCGCTGGTGGCGTGCCTGTCGCTGGTGGAGTTGCTCGGCCTGGAAACAAACAATCAGGGCGCCAGCGGTGGGCGGATCATGCCGCGCATGTTGATCATCGCTGCGCAGGATGGCCCGGTGGTGGTGCCGGTGGACGAAGTGGACGGCATCCATGCCATCGATGAGCGCGCCTTGAAGGCGGCGTCGGCCTCGGGCACCCAGGCCAGCGCGCGCTTCACCCAAGGTGTGTTGCAGTGGAAAGGCCGTAGCCTGCGTTGGCTGGACGAGGCGCAATTGTTATCCGCCGTGACCCGGAGCCTCACATGACCCCCGACCAGATGCGCGACGCCTCGCTGCTGGAACTGTTCAGCCTGGAGGCCGATGCGCAGACCCAGGTGCTGAGCGCGGGCCTGCTGGCCCTGGAACGCAACCCTACGCAGGCCGACCAGTTGGAAGCCTGCATGCGTGCCGCGCACTCGCTTAAGGGCGCGGCGCGAATCGTCGGGGTGGACGCCGGGGTCAGCGTGGCGCATGTCATGGAGGATTGCCTGGTCAGCGCCCAGGAAGGTCGCCTGTACCTGCAACCCGAACATATCGACGCCTTGTTGCAAGGCACCGACCTGCTGATGCGTATCGCCACCCCTGGCAACGACGTTGGCCCGGCGGACATCGACGCCTATGTGGCGTTGATGGAGCGCCTGCTGGATTCATCGCAGCCCACCGCCAGCGTCGCGCCACTGCCTGCCGCACCTGAGCCAGACCCGGCACCGCTCATCGAAGAACTGCCACCGGAACCCGAGCCCGCACCGCCCGTCGCCAGCGATCCGCCGCGTCAGGGCAAGCGCATGACCGAAGGGGGCGAGCGCGTATTGCGCGTGACCGCCGAGCGCTTGAACAGCCTGCTGGACCTGTCGAGCAAGTCCCTGGTGGAAACCCAGCGGCTCAAGCCATACCTGGCCAGCATGCAGCGTCTCAAACGAATTCAAAGCCAGAGCGTACGCGCCCTGGATACTCTCGATAGCCAGCTCAAGACCCTGGGTTTGAGCCTCGAAGCCGAGGAAGCCCTGGCCGATACCCGGCGCCTGCTGAGCGAAGCCCAGGCGCTGCTGGCGGAAAAGACTGCCGAGCTGGATGAGTTTGGCTGGCAGGCCGGCCAGCGTGCCCAGGTGCTTTACGACACCGCGCTGGCCTGTCGCATGCGCCCGTTTGCCGATGTACTGGCCGGGCAGGTGCGCATGGTGCGCGACCTCGGTCGCAGCCTGGGCAAGCAAGTGCGCCTGGAGATCGAGGGCGAAAAGACCCAGGTCGATCGCGACGTGCTGGAAAAACTTGAAGCGCCACTCACTCATTTATTGCGCAATGCCGTCGACCACGGCATCGAAATGCCCGACCAACGCCTGCTGGCAGGCAAACCTGCCGAAGGGTTGATCCGCCTGCGCGCGTCCCATCAGGCCGGTTTGCTGGTACTGGAACTGAGCGACGACGGCAATGGCGTCGACCTGGAGCGCCTGCGCGGCACCATTGTCGATCGGCATCTTTCGACCCTGGACACGGCCCTGAACCTGAGCGAAGAGGAACTGCTGACGTTCCTGTTCCTGCCGGGTTTCAGCCTGCGCGACAAGGTCACCGAGGTGTCCGGGCGCGGTGTCGGGCTGGATGCGGTGCAGCATATGGTCCGCCAACTGCGCGGCGCGGTGGTGCTGGAGCAGACGGCAGGGCAGGGCAGTCGCTTCCATCTGGAGGTGCCGCTGACCCTGTCGGTGGTGCGCAGCCTGGTGGTGGAAGTCGGCGAAGAAGCCTATGCGTTCCCGCTGGCGCATATCGAGCGCATGTGCGACCTGGCGCCCGACGACATTGTGCAGTTGGAAGGCCGCCAGCATTTCTGGCACGAAGGTCGGCATGTCGGGCTGGTTGCCGCCAGCCAGTTGTTGCAGCGCCCACCCGGGCAGAACAATGACGAAACCTTGAAGGTGGTGGTGATCCGCGAGCGCGATGCGGTTTACGGTATCGCCGTGGAACGCTTTATCGGCGAGCGCACCCTGGTGGTGTTGCCGTTGGACGATCGCCTGGGCAAGGTCCAGGATATTTCCGCCGGGGCCTTGCTGGACGACGGCTCGGTGGTATTGATCGTCGACGTGGAAGATATGCTGCGCTCGGTGGACAAGCTGCTCAACACCGGGCGCCTGGAACGCATCGCCCGGCGCAGCCAGCAGGCCACCGAGGCACCGCGCAAACGCGTACTGGTGGTGGACGACTCGCTCACCGTGCGGGAGTTGCAACGCAAATTGCTGCTCAATCGTGGGTACGAAGTGGCCGTCGCGGTCGACGGGATGGACGGCTGGAACGCCTTGCGCTCCGAAGACTTCGACCTGCTTATCACTGACATTGATATGCCTCGTATGGACGGTATTGAATTGGTCACACTCTTGCGCCGTGACAGTCGCCTGCAATCGTTGCCGGTGATGGTGGTGTCGTACAAAGACCGTGAAGAAGACCGCCGTCGCGGGCTGGACGCTGGCGCCGATTATTATCTGGCCAAAGCCAGCTTCCACGATGACGCGCTGCTGGATGCCGTGGTGGAGCTGATTGGAGGCGCGCGGGCATGAGGATTGCGATCGTCAATGACATGCCCCTGGCCGTGGAGGCCTTGCGCCGCGCGTTGAGCTTCGAGCCCGCGCACCAGGTGGTGTGGGTGGCCAGTAATGGTCTGGACGCGGTGCAGCACTGTGCCGAGCTGACCCCGGACCTGATCCTGATGGACTTGATCATGCCGGTGATGGACGGCGTGGAGGCCACGCGGCAGATCATGGCCGAGACGCCGTGCGCGATCCTGCTGGTGACCGTCGACCGCCAGGCCAATATGAGCCGGGTGTTCGAAGCCATGGGCCACGGCGCCCTGGATGTGGTGGACACGCCGGCGCTCGGCGTGGGCAACCCCAAGGATGCGGCGGCGCCGTTGTTGCGCAAGATCCTCAACATCGGCTGGCTGATCGGCCAGCGCGGCAGCCGTGTGCGTGCCGAAACCGCGCCTGAGCGCAGCACCGGCAAACGCCAGAGCCTGGTGGCTATCGGTTCTTCGGCGGGCGGCCCGGCTGCCCTGGAAATCCTGCTCAAGGGTTTGCCCCGGGACTTTGCCGCGGCCATTGTGCTGGTGCAGCATGTGGACCAGGTATTCGCCGCCGGCATGGCCGAGTGGCTGAGCAGTGCCTCCGGCCTGCCGGTGCGCCTGGCCCGCGAAGGCGAGCCGCCGCAAAGCGGGGTGGTCCTGCTGGCCGGCACCAATCACCACATTCGTTTATTGAAGAATGGCACGCTAGCCTATACCGCAGAGCCGGTGAACGAGATTTACCGGCCTTCGATCGACGTGTTCTTCGAAAGCGTGGCCAGCCACTGGAATGGCGACGCCGTCGGCGTACTGCTGACCGGTATGGGCCGTGATGGGGCCCAGGGGCTCAAGTTAATGCGTGAACAAGGTTATTTGACCATCGCCCAGGATCAGCAGAGCTCGGCGGTGTATGGCATGCCCAAAGCGGCGGCGGCGATTGATGCTGCTGTTGAAATTCGCCCACTGGACAGAATTGCGCCCCGATTGCTGGAGGTCTTTGCAAAATGATCATGACCTTCAGCAGTGCTGGCTTGCAGGCAGTAATTCAGGTGACTGCACATGAATGATTTACAGATCGACGGCTTCAAGACCGACGAAAACGCCGCCATGGTGTTGCTGGTCGACGACCAGGCCATGATCGGCGAAGCCGTACGGCGTGGCCTGGCTCATGAAGAAAACATCGACTTCCACTTTTGCGCCGACCCGCACCAGGCGATTGCCCAGGCCATCCGTATCAAACCGACGGTGATCCTGCAGGATCTGGTGATGCCCGGCCTCGACGGCCTGACCCTGGTGCGCGAATACCGCAACCACCCGGCCACGCAGAACATCCCGATCATCGTGCTTTCCACCAAGGAGGACCCGCTGATCAAGAGCGCGGCGTTCTCGGCGGGGGCCAACGATTACCTGGTCAAGCTGCCGGACAACATCGAACTGGTCGCGCGCATCCGCTATCACTCGCGCTCCTACATGACCCTGTTGCAGCGCGATGCCGCCTACCGTGCGCTGCGGGTCAGCCAGCAACAACTGCTGGACACCAACCTGGTGCTGCAACGGCTGATGAACTCCGATGGCCTGACCGGGCTGTCCAACCGCCGCCACTTCGACGAATACCTGGAGCTGGAATGGCGCCGCGCCATGCGTGACCAGACCCAACTGTCGCTGCTGATGATCGACGTGGACTTCTTCAAGACCTACAACGACAGCTTCGGCCATGTCGAAGGCGACGAAGCCTTGCGCAAAGTTGCCAACAGCATTCGCGAAGCCAGCAGCCGCCCCTCGGACCTGCCGGCGCGCTACGGCGGCGAAGAATTCGCCCTGGTGCTGCCGAACACCTCGCCGGGTGGCGCACGGCTGGTGGCGGAAAAGCTGCGCATGGCCGTCGCCGCGCTGAAAATCCCGCATATTGCCCCGGCGGAAGGCTCCAGCCTGACCATCAGCATCGGCCTGTCGACCATGACGCCGGTGCAGGGTACGGATTGCCGCCAGTTGATCATGGCGGCGGACAAGGGTTTGTATACGGCCAAGCACAACGGCCGCAATCTGGTCGGCATCGAGTGACCTGAGGCCGCACCCAATTCAATCTGGGAGGGGGCTTGCCCCCGATAGCGGTGGGTCAGTCACACCATCATTGGCTGACAGGCTGCCATCGGGAGCAAGCCCCCTCCCACATTTAACCCTGCGTAGTCTGCCTTTTCGCCAGGCGGGCTGCCGCTCCCCCCCGTTTGCCGTTATACTCGCCGGCTTTCAAAAGTTCGCCAACGAGTGCTGCCCGCCATGGAAATCAACCCGATCCTTAACACCATCAAGGACCTGTCCGAGCGCTCCGAAACTATTCGGGGGTATCTTTGACTACGATCAAAAGCATGAGCGTCTGACCGAAGTCAATCGCGAGCTTGAAGATCCGAGTGTCTGGAACAAACCTGAATACGCCCAGGAACTGGGCCGCGAGCGCTCTGCGCTGGCGCAGATCGTCGACACCCTCGACGAACTGAACACCGGCCTGGGCGATTGCCGTGACCTGCTGGACATGGCCGTCGAAGAAAATGACGAAGGCGCAGTGGGCGATGTCGTCGCCGAGCTGGCCCGTCTCGAGGAAAACCTCGCCAAGCTTGAATTCCGTCGCATGTTCAGCCACGAAATGGACCCGAACAACGCCTACCTGGACATCCAGGCCGGTTCCGGCGGCACCGAAGCCCAGGACTGGGCCAACATCCTGTTGCGCATGTACCTGCGCTGGGCCGACAAACGCGGTTTCGATGCCACCATCATGGAACTGTCGGCCGGTGAAGTCGCCGGCATCAAGGGCGCGACCGTGCACATCAAGGGTGAATACGCCTTTGGCTGGCTGCGTACCGAGATCGGCGTGCACCGTCTGGTGCGCAAGAGCCCGTTCGACTCCGGCAACCGTCGCCACACCTCGTTCTCTGCGGTGTTCGTCTCGCCGGAGATCGATGACAAGGTGGAAATCGAGATCAACCCGGCCGACCTGCGGATCGACACCTACCGCTCCTCCGGTGCCGGTGGCCAGCACGTAAACACCACCGACTCGGCCGTCCGTATTACCCACGTACCGACCAACACCGTGGTGAGCTGCCAGAACGAACGTTCCCAGCACGCGAACAAGGACACCGCCATGAAAATGCTGCGGGCCAAGTTGTACGAGCAGGAAATGCAGAAGCGCAACGCCGCTTCCCAGGCGCTGGAAGACACCAAGTCGGATATCGGTTGGGGTCACCAGATCCGCTCTTATGTGCTCGATGCGTCGCGGATCAAGGATCTGCGCACTAACATCGAACGCAGCGACTGCGACAAGGTACTCGACGGTGACATCGACGAATACCTGGAAGCCAGCCTGAAGTCCGGCTTGTAATAAAGATTGTAGGAGCCGGCATGCCGGCGATCCCCGGCCTACGCCTGGGACAACGAACCTGATGGAAAATTTAAAGACATGAGCGACCAACAACTCGACCCGCAAGCCCTGCAACAGGAAGAAAACTCCCTGATCGCCCTGCGCAAGGAAAAGCTGGCTGCCGAGCGCGCCAAGGGCAATGCCTTCCCCAACGACTTCCGCCGCGACAACTACTGCGATGCCTTGCAGAAGCAGTACGTGGACAAGACCAAGGAAGAGCTGGCAGAGGCTGCGATCCCGGTCAAGGTGGCAGGTCGCATCATGCTCAACCGTGGCTCGTTCATGGTCATCCAGGACATGACCGGGCGTATCCAGGTCTACGTCAACCGCAAGACCTTGCCTGAAGAAACCCTGGCCTCGGTGAAAACCTGGGACATGGGCGACATCATCGCCGCCGAAGGCACCCTGGCCCGTTCCGGCAAGGGCGATCTGTACGTGGAAATGACCAGCGTGCGCATGCTGACCAAATCCCTGCGCCCGCTGCCGGACAAGCACCACGGCCTGACCGACACCGAGCAGCGCTACCGCCAGCGTTATGTCGACCTGATCGTCAACGAAGACGTGCGCCAGACGTTCCGCGTGCGTTCGCAAGTCATCGCGCACATCCGCAGCTTCCTGATGCAGCGTGACTTCCTGGAAGTGGAAACCCCGATGCTGCAAACCATCCCGGGTGGTGCCGCAGCCAAGCCGTTCGAAACCCACCACAACGCGCTGGACCTGGAAATGTTCCTGCGTATCGCGCCGGAGCTGTACCTCAAGCGTCTGGTTGTCGGCGGCTTCGAGAAGGTGTTCGAGATCAACCGCAACTTCCGTAACGAAGGCGTCTCGACCCGTCACAACCCAGAATTCACCATGTTGGAGTTTTACCAGGCCTACGCCGACTACGAAGACAACATGGACCTCACCGAAGAACTGTTCCGCGAGCTGGCGCAGCTGGTCCTGGGCAGCACCGACGTGCCGTACGGCGACAAGGTGTTCCACTTCGGCGAGCCGTTCGTGCGCCTGTCGGTATTCGACTCGATCCTCAAGTACAACCCTGAGCTGACCGCCGACGACCTCAACGACATCGACAAGGCCCGCGCCATCGCCAAGAAAGCTGGCGCCAAGGTGCTGGGCTTTGAAGGCCTGGGCAAACTGCAGGTGATGATTTTCGAAGAGCTGGTGGAGCACAAGCTGGAGCAGCCGCACTTCATTACCCAGTATCCGTTCGAAGTGTCGCCGCTGGCCCGTCGTAACGACGACAACCCGAACGTCACCGACCGTTTCGAGCTGTTCATCGGTGGCCGCGAAATCGCCAACGCCTACTCCGAGCTTAACGATGCCGAAGACCAGGCCGAGCGCTTCATGGCCCAGGTGGCCGACAAGGACGCTGGCGACGACGAAGCCATGCACTACGACGCAGACTTCGTACGCGCGCTGGAATACGGCATGCCGCCAACGGCCGGTGAAGGTATCGGTATCGACCGCCTGGTGATGTTGTTGACCAACTCGCCGTCGATCCGCGACGTGATCTTGTTCCCGCACATGCGGCCACAAGCGTAACCTCAGCGAAATCCAGAGCCGCCTTTTATAAGGCGGCTTTTTTATGTGGCGTTTTTAAGCGTCAAGCAAACAGCGCCAGGTTTTGATCTATTCAAGGATGTGTGTCGTGAACCGCGTAACCGCTCAAGAAGGCGCCGCCGGCATTGCCGCTGCCGTGGCTGAAAGCGTCCAGTACCAGGGCCGTAAGGCCAGTCGTCGGGGCAGCGAGCAACGCAGGCAAGACATTCTCGATGCGGCCATGCGCATCGTGGTGCGCGAGGGTGTGCGAGCCGTGCGCCATCGCGCAGTGGCGGCGGAGGCGGGGGTGCCGTTGTCAGCCACTACCTATTACTTCAAGGACATCGATGACTTGCTCACCGATACCTTCGCCCAGTACGTTGAACGCAGCGCCGCCTTCATGGGCAAGCTGTGGGTGCGCAACGAAGGGCTGCTGCGCGAGATGGTCGCCTATGGCGATGGCAGCCCGGAATCGCGCTCGCAACTGGCCGATGACATCGCGCGGCTGACCGCCGACTATGTGCTGCGCCAACTGACCAACCGTCGCGAGCACCTGATGGCCGAACAGGCCTTTCGCCAGGAAGCGCTGCTGAATCCGCGCCTGGCCGAGCTGGTGCGCTCCCACCAGCAGATTCTATTGCAGGGCACGGGCCAGTTTTTCCAGGTATTGGGCTCCCGCGAGCCGCAACAGGACGCCAAGGTGTTGACGGCGATTATCAGTCGGATGGAATATCAGGGCCTGCTGGGCGGCGCAGAGCCTCTGACCGGTGAAGAGATGCTTGAGATCCTCAAGCGTTACATGCATTTGGTGTTGGCCTCGGTCTGACACCGGGGGAGTCCAATGAAAACCTGGCGTGTGGCGGTAATTGCCTTGTCGTTCCTGTTGCTCAGCGGTTGCCTGGTAACGTTCAAGGACCCGTTGCCCGCCCATGAGGCGGCGCCGGATGAATTGCTGGGCCATTGGACCAGCAAGAATGCCTGGGGCGAACCGCTCGATCTGCAAATCAGCGGTGCCGGTGAGCACCGCTATAAGGCGGTGAGCTACCCTAAAGCCACGCCGGCCCAGCGCGATGAGTACCTGTTTACCGTTTCGCGTCATGGCAGCCGCTGGTACCTGTCGGCACCGTTGCCGGCCAAGTTCGGAGGGCATTACTTCCTGGCAGGGTTCGACTTTGAGGGGGGGAGCGACGATAAGCACGAATTGGTGGTCTATAACCTCGACCTCGACCAGATTCACCAGGCCATCGGGCAACAGGTGCTGCACGGCAGCACCGTGGAAACCGTCGAAGGCGCCGGCGTACTGGTCGACAGCGCCATGAGCCAGGTGTTTGCCTACCTGGATGACCCGGCCAATGCCGATGTGTTCGTTGAAGCCGTGCGCTACCGGCGTGCGGGCAAATAACGTTTAAAGAGGAAGCACCGGGTGGACGATTACCAGCAGACGATACGCACCTTGTCCGATCGCATTGTGCTGGCGCAAACACCGATTCGCGTCCTCGACGCTGTGAAGTGGGACGACAACATTCGCCAGGGATTCCTCAAGGCCAAGGGCAAGGCAATGCCCGCCGTGGACCGCGACTATTACCTGAACCGGCCGCTGTCGTTCGACTCCAGTGCGGTGAAGCTGGAATTCCAGAACATCGAACGTGACATCACTCGCCGCCTCGGCCAGTTCAGCCCGGTGGGGCAGATCATGCGTCGCATGTGCCGTGAATACCGCATGGTGGTGCGCATGCTTGAAGCGCGCGGCACCGAGGACTTTGGTCTGATTTCCCAGGAGCTGTACGGCGCCGCCTCCGATGCCTTCCACGCCGGCGACCCGACCCTGGCTGACCTGGGCCTGATGCTTTCCGACTACCTGAACAATATCGACGGCCGTGGCGACCTCAAGGACGAAGCCAAGACCCTGACCGCCAAGGACGCCGTGGCCCTGCTGCAAACCCGCCTGAACAAGGTGTTTGGCGAAGCCGAAGAAACCATCCGCGTGTTCGAATCAGACGGCATCGTCGCAGATGCCGCGGCGGGCGCCGACTACATCAAGATCCGCGCCGACGCGATGTTCAACGACCGCGACGTGCGTGCGCTGGAAGTCCACGAAGGCCTGGTGCATGTGGGTACCACGCTCAACGGTCAGAACCAGCCGATCTGCACATTCCTGTCCAAGGGGCCGCCGTCGTCCACCGTGACCCAGGAAGGCCTGGCGATCCTGATGGAGATCATCACGTTCGCCTCCTACCCGAGCCGCTTGCGCAAACTGACCAACCGCACCCGTGCCATCCACATGGTGGAAGAGGGCGCCGACTTCCTGCAGGTGTTCGAGTTCTTCCGCGAGCAAGGCTTTGAAATGGCCGAAAGCTATGGCAACGCCAGCCGGGTATTCCGTGGCTCGGTGCCGAACGGTCTGCCGTTTACCAAGGATTTGTCCTACCTCAAGGGCTTTATCATGGTTTACAACTACATCCAGCTGGCCGTGCGCAAAGGCAAGCTGGAGCAAGTGCCGCTGCTGTTCTGCGGCAAGACCACCCTGGAAGACATGCGCACCTTGCGCCAACTGGTGGACGAAGGCCTGGTGGTGCCACCCAAGTACCTGCCTGAACAGTTCCGCGACATGAACGCACTGGCGGCGTGGATGTGCTTCTCCAACTTCCTCAACCACTTGAGCCTGGACCGGATCGAGGCGGATTACTCGAATATCCTTTAAACGCTGTTATTCACGAGGCTTCAACGGATGAGAATCCTCGGCATTCTTTGCCTGCTACTCACATTGAACGGTTGCAGCTCCCTGCTGTTCTACCCCGAGCCCGGCCTGCCGTTCACGCCCGAAAAAGCGCACCTGCAATACCGCGATGTCACCCTCACCACCGCCGACGGCGTGAAGCTGCACGCGTGGTGGCTGCCGGCCAAGGCCGGAGTGCCCGTCAAGGGGACGGTGCTGCACCTGCACGGCAACGGCGGTAACCTGGCCTGGCACCTGGGCGGCAGCTGGTGGTTGCCGGAGCAGGGCTACCAGGTACTGCTGCTGGACTATCGCGGATATGGACTGTCGGAAGGCAAGCCTTCGTTGCCGGCGATTTATCAGGATGTGGATGCGGCGTTCAGTTGGCTCGACAAAGCCCCGCAAACCCAGGGCCAACCGTTGATCGTCCTCGGTCAAAGCCTCGGCGGTGCGCTGGCGGTGCATTACCTGGCGGAACACCCGCAGCGTCAGTCCCAACTCAAGGCGTTGGTGCTCGATGGTGTGCCCGCCAGTTATCGTGACGTAGGACAATTCGCCCTGAGCACCTCCTGGTTAACATGGCCATTCCAGGTGCCGTTGTCTTGGTTGGTGCCCGACGCCGACAGCGCGATCAACGCCATGCCGCAACTGACCGGCGTGCCGAAATTGCTGTTCCACAGCCTGGATGACCCAATCGTGCCCGTGGCCAACGGTATCCGCCTGTATCAGGCCGCGCCACCGCCACGGGTGTTGCAGTTGACCCGGGGCGGCCACGTGCAGACCTTTGCCGACAAGACCTGGCAAACCGTGATGCTGCGCTACCTGGACGACCCGCAGCACTTCAACGGTCTGCGCCGCCTGGGCGAGATTCCGAACTATCCCATTCCTAAAGTTGATTCATCAGAGAGCCCGCAATGAGCGAAGAACGCAACATGATCCCGCTGATTCTCACCGGCATTGGCACCATCATCGGCACCGTCGGCTGCCTGTGGTACTACGGCTATTTGCACTTCGCCAAGCCGGAAGATGCACTGCTGCTCAGCGACTTCACCATGCTCAAGACCGTGCCTGGAGAGGAGTACAAAATCTCCCTGACGCCAGCCGCCCAAGTGGCACAGTGCGTCGATGGCGTATTAGTGATGTTCGACACCGAGCAGAAAGGCCTCAGCGGTGTGCTGGTAAACAACAAGAAGCAGGCAGTCCGTTGCATGGGGCAGGAAACCCCGCAATTGCAGCAGTAGTTCGCAGCGGTCATATCTGGAACCATATCGCTTAAGAAACCACAGAAAGCGGTGTGACTAACACAGATCGGGGCCGAAAACGTGGCGATAATTATTGCTGCAATAAGTAACATGCTGGACATGGCCAGGGGGCATGAGGCGCTGAAACGGCTAGACGCTGAGGGCAGTGAGCTCCAGCACATGATGGATAAGCTGTCGCAAAATACTTATAGCGCGAAGATGGAGCTGCCAGCTGACGACACATACCGGACTGTCCATTTCGACGAGCCGAAAAAAAACCCACCGTGAGGTGGGTTTTCTTATTCAGCGTCAATCAATCAGTTGGTCATGGACGAACGTGGTTTGACTGGCTGGTTGTCGTTGGAGATGGTCACTTCAACGCGGCGGTTCATGGCACGGCCCGAGACGCTGCCGTTATCGGCAACCGGGTATTCCTTGCCGTAGCCGGTGGTCACGATGCGGCGTGGGTCAACGCCCATCTTGATCAGCGCTACCTGCACCGAAGCGGCACGGCGCTCCGACAGGCTTTGGTTGTAGGCATCGCTGCCTGTGCTGTCTGTGTAACCTTCAACGATCACCTGGCGATCCGGGTTTTCCTGAAGGAACTGAGCCAGTTTGTTGATGTTGACCAGGCCGCTGGATTTCAGGTCAGCCTTGTTGGTGGCAAACAGCACGTCGCCAAAGGTCACCAGCGTACCGCGATCGGTTTGCTTGGCATTCAAGCTGTCTTGCAGTTGTTTGATCTGTGCATCACGGGCCTCGAGCAGCGCGCGGGCACGTTCGTCGCCGGCGTTTTTCAGCTTGGCTTCGGATTCGCGCAGCACGATGGTGTCTTTGGCCACTTCAACGCGCTGATTGGTCAGGTACGCCAACTGGTCGACTTTCTTCTGGTCTTCCTTGTCGCGGTAAGCCTTGTCAGCCTTGTCCAGCCATTCGCTGGCGTCCTTGGTCTCCAGCGCGGCAAGCTTGGTGGCTTGCGGGTTGGTTTGCAGGGAAGAGAAGTTGGTCCGTGCGTTTTCCAGGTTCGCGTTTGGCGGGGTGGAGCAGGCCGCCAGGGCAACGCTCATCGCCAGCAGGGCAGGGATCATCAATTGTTTACGCATAGTCGTGTCGTCCTTTCAATTCGATATCGGGTGCAATGCAATCAGGCGCGGCGGTTTATTTCTGCTGGATAGCAGCCGGGCGCATACCTTCCTGACGCAGCTCCTGAACAGCTTTCTGGGAGTCCTTCACAGCCTGTTCGGCCTTGGCGGCCTGGGACTTGCGCTCTGCAACGCGAGCATCCCATTCGGCTTGTTCGGCCAGGCGACGCGCCTCGTCATAGTTCTTGTCGTGCATGGCGATTTCGGCTTGCTTGAGCTTGTCCTGAGCCGATTTCATTTCAACTGCTGCGTACTCGGTGCCGCCGGCGCTCACTGCGCTGTTTACTGCGGACTGAGTCACCGCGTATTGCTCGGTTGGCGGGTTGCCGGCGCAGCCAGCCAAAACGAAGCTGGTTCCGATTGCCAGCGCGGCCAATTTAAGCCCGCGCAGGTGGTTAAACGAGGATTTGGCAGTGCTGGTCTTCATCGTCTTCAACTCCATTGGATAACTCCTAAAAACATCAAAATCCATCTCAGTCGGTGAGCGGCTGGGGCGCGGCGGTAAAGCACGACGGGCCCTTTCAAACGGCCGTTCCAAGTGATGGCTTACTGGCTGTGACCGGAGGCTTTTTTCAAAAGTTCAGAAGAGATGGCGATTTGCCTAAAAAAATATCTGACTGAATGGTCAGGGTAAAAAATTGGAACTTCTGCCACGCGCAGGGGTACTCCGAGCCTCAGCAGAGGCCCGGAATACGGGGGCAGTCGAGGTCTGTCAGTGCTTCTGGTCGTCAGCCCTGGCCGACAAATCATGTAGATAACGACGGGACAAAGTCAGGAACCGTGGCGTTGGCCCGACGTCCTCATAGAGCGGATCGCCCTCTTCATCGGTGGCGATCACATGTTGTCCCTTGATGTAGGGAAAGCTGGCTTCCAGCTCTTCAAGGGCGGCGCCGATCAGCTCGCCGAGCAGTTCTTCGGTGTGGCGCTTGGGGTACATCTCGGCGATGGCCGCCAGCCGCGCGGCGGCCTCTACATCCAGATGGATGGCGTACTCCGTCTTGGTCAGGCGACCCTTGGCGTTTTCTTCCCAATGCTGGGCCAGTTCTCGAATTTTCATGGCAACCTCAATAAAGCCAGCGGTGGCGGGCGGTGATGAGTGACCAGTCGTGCGCGTGGATAAACGCGGCGACTCACAGTTGAGACTAGCTGTAAGTCACAAGGTTTAAAGTCTTGTCATAAAACGATGCTGGCGGCACTCTGACACACCTGCGCGTCCCGGATTTCTGGCTGGAGATTGGCTGATGAGTGATATCGATGCACGCTTGCGTGAGGATGTTCACCTGCTGGGTGAGCTGTTGGGCAATACCATTCGAGAGCAGTACGGCGATGATTTTCTCGCTAAGATCGAGCAGATTCGCAAAGGCGCCAAGGCCGACCGCCGCGGAGCCGCCCCGGACAAAGCCGCTGGTGATGAACTGAGCGCCAGCCTCAATCAGTTGCAGGAAGACGAACTGCTACCCGTGGCCCGGGCTTTCAACCAATTCCTTAACCTGGCCAATATCGCCGAGCAGTACCAGTTGATTCACCGGCGCGATGAGTCGCAACCGGCACCGTTCGAGTCCCGTGTTTTGCCGGAGTTGCTGGCCCGCCTGCAAGGCGAAGGCCATAGCAACGAGTCCCTGGCCCGCCAGTTGGGACGCCTGGAAATCGAACTGGTCCTTACTGCCCACCCCACCGAAGTGGCGCGTCGCACCCTGATCCAGAAGTACGACGCCATCGCCGCGCAACTGGCGCGGCAGGATCACCGCGACCTCACCACCGCTGAGCGCGAGCAGATCCGCCAGCGCCTGCAACGCTTGATCGCCGAAGCCTGGCACACCGAAGAAATCCGCCGCACCCGGCCTACCCCGGTGGACGAAGCCAAGTGGGGCTTCGCGGTGATCGAGCATTCGTTGTGGCACGCCATCCCCAATTACCTGCGCAAGGCCGACCAGGCGTTACATGCTGCGACGGGCCTGCGTTTGCCGCTGGAAGCCGCGCCGATCCGCTTTGCGTCGTGGATGGGCGGCGACCGTGACGGCAACCCGAATGTCACCGCGCCGGTCACCCGCGAGGTGTTGCTGCTGGCGCGCTGGATGGCTGCCGACCTGTACCTGCGCGATATTGACCACCTGGCTTCCGAACTGTCGATGCAAAAGGCCAGCCCTGCGTTGCAGGCCAAGGTCGGCGACAGCGTCGAACCCTATCGCGCGCTGCTCAAGCAACTGCGCGAACGCCTGCGCGCCACGCGCCAATGGGCACATACCGCGTTGAGCAGCAGCACGCCGGCGCCTGCCGAGGTCTTGCAGAACAACCGCGACCTGCTCGAGCCACTGGAGTTGTGCTATCAGTCGCTGCACGAGTGCGGCATGGGCGTGATCGCCGATGGCCCACTGCTCGATTGCCTGCGCCGGGCCGTAACCTTTGGCCTGTTCCTGGTGCGGCTGGATGTACGCCAGGATTCCAGTCGTCATTCGGCGGCCATGACCGAAATCACCGATTACCTGGGCCTGGGCCGTTACGAGGACTGGAACGAAGAGATGCGCATCAGCTTCCTGATGAAGGAGCTGGCCAACCGTCGACCGCTGTTGCCGGGTTATTTCAAGCCGTCGGCCGATACGGCCGAAGTGCTCAACACCTGTAAGGAAGTGGCCGCCGCGCCTGCCGCATCGTTAGGCTCGTATGTCATCTCCATGGCCGGCGCCGCGTCGGACGTATTGGCGGTGCAGTTGCTGCTTAAAGAGTCGGGCGTCCAACGGCCGATGCGCGTGGTGCCCCTGTTCGAAACCCTCGCCGACCTGGATAACGCCGGCCCCGTGATCGAGCAACTGTTGTTGCTGCCAGGCTACCGTGCGCGCTTGCAGGGCCCGCAGGAAGTGATGATCGGCTACTCCGACTCGGCCAAGGACGCCGGCACCACGGCCGCCGCCTGGGCGCAGTACCGGGCCCAGGAGCGGCTGGTGGATATTTGCCGTGAGCAACAGGTGGAATTGCTGCTGTTCCATGGCCGTGGCGGCACCGTCGGGCGTGGCGGCGGCCCGGCCCACGCGGCGATCCTGTCGCAACCGCCGGGTTCGGTGGCGGGGCGTTTCCGTACCACCGAACAAGGCGAGATGATTCGCTTCAAATTCGGCTTGCCGGACATTGCCGAACAGAACCTCAATCTCTATCTGGCCGCCGTGTTGGAAGCGACGTTGCTGCCACCGCCGCCACCGGAGCCGGCGTGGCGCCACTTGATGGATGAATTGGCGGCCGACGGCGTCAGCGCTTATCGCGCGGTGGTGCGGGAAAATCCGCAATTCGTCGAGTATTTTCGCCAGTCCACTCCCGAGCAGGAGCTGGGCCGTCTCCCCTTGGGCAGTCGTCCGGCCAAGCGTCGTGCCGGTGGTATAGAAAGCCTGCGCGCCATTCCGTGGATCTTCGGTTGGACCCAGACTCGCCTGATGCTGCCGGCCTGGCTGGGTTGGGAAGCCGCGTTGAGCAAGGCCCTGGAACGCGGCGAAGGCGAACTGCTGGGGCAGATGCGCGAACAGTGGCCGTTCTTCCGCACCCGCATCGATATGCTGGAAATGGTCCTGGCCAAGGCCGATGCCGATATTGCGCGCCTGTATGACGAGCGCCTGGTGCAGCCGGACCTGTTGCCATTGGGGGCGCACTTGCGCGACCTATTGTCGCAGGCGTGCGACGTGGTGCTTGGCCTGACCGGTCAGTCGCAACTGCTGGCCCATAGCCCGGACACCCTGGAGTTTATCCGCCTGCGCAACACCTACCTTGACCCCTTGCACCTGTTGCAGGCCGAGTTGCTGGCGCGCTCGCGTCGCCAGGAAGCCGCGCAAGACAGCCCTCTGGAACAGGCGCTGCTGGTGTCCGTGGCCGGTATTGCCGCCGGCTTGCGCAACACCGGCTGAGGTTTTTTGCGTGTTCTCAACGGCTTGCGCAGAAACCACGACGGCCGCCCTGAAAAGGGTGGTCGGCGTTTATGGGGCCGGTTGCACTCAGGCACACCCTACCTATGACGTACGCGTGGCGCGGGTTCCTGCGACTTTTGGCGGCTTGTGTGGTTAGGGCCTGCTGTGTATCTTGATCAGCCTTTGGCCGTTTGGGCGGCTTGGGCCCATATTTTCATGAGCCCTATATATTTTTACGAGATTGGCCCCACGCGGCGAATCCGAGCGTCATCTCTATAAAAAATTGAGGAGCACATCGATGCGCGTCATTCTGCTGGGAGCTCCCGGGGCCGGTAAAGGTACTCAGGCAAAGTTCATCACTGAAAAATTCGGCATTCCACAAATCTCCACCGGTGACATGCTGCGCGCAGCCGTCAAGGCCGGCACCGAGCTGGGCCTGATCGCCAAGAGCGTGATGGACAGCGGTGGCCTGGTCTCCGATGACCTGATCATCAACCTGGTCAAGGAACGCATCAGCCAGGAGGACTGCAAGAACGGTTTCCTGTTCGACGGCTTCCCACGCACCATTCCCCAGGCTGAAGCCCTGGTCAAAGCCGGCGTCGAGCTGGACGCCGTGGTCGAAATCGCGGTTGAAGATGAAGAAATCGTCCAGCGTATTGCCGGCCGTCGCGTTCACGAAGCCTCTGGCCGCGTGTACCACACCGTCTACAACCCGCCTAAAGTTGAAGGCAAGGACGATGTCACCGGTGAAGACCTGGTGCAGCGTAAGGACGACACTGAAGAAACCGTGCGTCATCGCCTGTCGGTCTACCATTCCCAGACCAAGCCGCTGGTGGATTTCTACCAGAAGCTGTCCGCTGCCCAGGGCAAGCCGAAGTACAGCCATATCCCTGGCGTCGGCTCCGTGGAAGCGATCACTGCCAAGGTGCTGCAAGCACTGAGCTGATCCTTTAGCGGCTTTATACACAACGGCCCGCTTGCGGGCCGTTGTTGTTTATACTGGCGCACTTTTTTTCGATTTGGACACCCACACCGATGAGCACCCTGCTGGCCCTGGACACCGCGACTGAAGCTTGCTCCGTTGCCTTGCTGCACGATGGCAAAGTAACAAGCCACTACGAGGTGATCCCACGCCTGCATGCGCAGAAGCTGTTGCCGATGATCAAGCAACTGCTTGAAGACGCGGGCACCACCCTGTCGGCCGTGGATGCCATCGCCTTCGGCCGTGGCCCGGGGGCGTTCACCGGGGTGCGTATTGCCATTGGTGTGGTCCAGGGCCTGGCCTTTGCGTTGGAGCGCCCGGTGCTGCCGGTCTCCAACCTTGCCGTACTGGCTCAGCGTGCCTTGCGCGAACACGGCGCCCAGCAGGTGGCGGCGGCTATCGATGCGCGTATGGACGAAGTGTATTGGGGCTGCTACCGCGAAACGGCTGGCGAAATGCGCCTTGTCGGCGTGGAAGCCGTGCAGCCACCGGAATCTTCGGTATTGCCGGGCGATGCCAGCGGCGACTGGTTCGGTGCTGGCACGGGTTGGGGTTATGGCGAGCGCATCGGTGTGTCGCTGGTGGGCCAGGACGCCAGCATGTTGCCCCATGCCGAAGATTTGCTGACCTTGGCGCGCTTCGCATTTGAGCGTGGCGAGGCGATTCCTGCGGATCAGGCTGCACCGGTTTACTTGCGCGATAAAGTGGCGCAGACCAAGGCGGAAAGAGGGGTTATTTGACGCCAAAAATGATGGCAATTTGAAGCAAAAGTCGCCAATCGTCAGAATTTGCCCCCGTTTTTAAACCTTTTTCAAATTATGTGTTCTAGTTATCACCAGAGCATTTGCGCGCGACGGACAGTGCTGCCAAAATGCCATTACTGATAGCGAGTTCGCGCCTATGCGTATTGATGGATTTTCCTCACAGTCGTACCCAATCAAGCGCAAGCCGCGTAAGGCAAACGCCACGGTGGACGATTCCGTCGAGGATTCGCCGGACTTCATTGACGTCCAATCCGATGCGCAGGCCAGTTCACAAGCCCGCATCAGTGGCGTTCCGGCCCGTCAGCAAGACATGGTCTTCCCGCGCTCCATGAGCAAAAGCGTTGCCACCGCCCTGGCCAGCTACCTGACCACCGCCGGATTTGTCGAATGGGATATGGAAGTACTGGGTCTAGACATCCACATCTGATGCGCCTGCCTTACTACCTCGGCTGCCCGTCCTGGAGTGAAAACGCCTGGCGCGAGTACCTGTACCCCGCCGATGCCCGCTCCAGCGATTACCTTGCCCTTTATTCCCAGGTCTTCAACGCCGTTGAAGGCAATACCACGTTCTACGCCCGACCCTCGGCCGCCACCGTGCAGCGCTGGGCCGACATCATGCCCGAAGATTTTCGCTTCACTGCCAAGTTCCCCGGTGACATCAGCCACGGTGGCGACTTGCGTGAGCAATTGCCGGCGGCGGAAAGTTTTGTCGGGTTGATGAGCCCGCTCGGTGAGCGTGTTTCGCCGCTGTGGCTGCAGCTGTCGGCGAGTTTTTCACCGCAACGCCTGGCTGAACTCGTCGGCTTTATTGATGGCCTGGAGCGCCCGATTGCGGTGGAAGTACGCCACCCTGAGTTCTTCGCCAAGGGCGATGCCGAGCGTACGCTCAACCGTTTGTTGCGTGATCGCGGTGTCGAGCGCATCTGCCTCGACCCGCGCGCATTGTTCAGTTGCACGTCGACGTCGGCGGCGGTACTGCATGCACAATCGAAAAAGCCCAAGGTGCCACCCCGTCCGGCAGCGCTGACCCAGTTTCCCCAAGTGCGTTTTATCGGTCATCCGGAGCTTGAGGCCAATGACCCGTTCCTGGTCCCGTGGGTGGAAAAAGTTGCCGCTTGGATCGAAGAGGGGCGCACGCCCTACGTGTTCCTGCACACCTCTGATAATCGCCTTGCCGCGCAACTGGCCCTGCGTTTTCATGCGCAACTGATGGCACGCCTGCCCGGCCTGCCGGCGTTGCCGACCTTGCATCGGGAGCCCGAAGCCGAGCAACTGGGGTTACTCTAGGGCTCCTTTTCCCGCCAGGAGTCAGTCATGGATGCCCAAACCCTTCGCGCCGAAACCTTCAAGGCCCTGCATGAGCGCGACCGCGCCTTCGTGATGCCCAACCCATGGGATGCCGGCTCTGCGGTGATGCTCGCCAGCCTTGGCTTTGAAGCCCTGGCCACGACCAGTGCGGGTTATGCGTTCAGCCTGGGGCGCCCGGACGCGGAAGGGGCATTGTCCCTGGAAGACACCTTGCGCAATGCCGCCATGATCGCCAAGGCTACCGCGCTGCCGGTGGCGGCCGACCTGGAAAACGGATTCAGCGACACCCCAGAAGGCTGTGCACAGGCCATCCTGAGTGCCGCCGGCAGCGGCATCGTCGGTGGCTCCATCGAAGATGCCACGGGCATTGCCGTCGACCCAATCTATCCCTTCGACCTCTCCGTAGAGCGTGTGGAAGCCGCCGTTGCCGCTGCCCGCAGCTTGCCGTTCCCCTTCACACTGACGGCCCGCGCGGAAAACCTCCTGCATGGTCGCCTGGATCTGCCCGACACCATTCGCCGCCTGCAGGCCTACGCCGAAGCCGGCGCCGACGTGCTCTATGCGCCGGGCCTGCGCAGTGCCGAGGACGTGCTGGCGGTGGTCAAGGCCGTGGCGCCAAAGCCGGTGAACGTGTTGATGTCCGGCGGCCTGAAACTCAGCGTGGCGCAATTGAGCGCGATGGGGGTTAAGCGCATCAGCGTAGGCTCGGCCATGGCCCTGGCGGCCTATGGTGAATTCTACCGAGCGGCCCAGGAAGTGTATGAACTGGGTACCTTCAGCTTTACCGAACGCTCGATGCCCTTCAGCAAGGCCAATCAGTTCTTCAAGGGCTAAACCGTGCGTTTTTTCAAAGTGCTGGGTGTGCTGCTGGTACTCGGCGGTGCATTTGCCATAGGCGTATGGCGTGGCTGGCTGCCGCTGCCGACTGAATGGAATCCGTGGTCGCCGTTGGACGTACGGTCCAGCCCGAACCTGTTGACCCGCTACAAGCTGGGGCGCCTGCAGGATGACCCCGCGCTGTGCGACCAGGTGCTGAAAACCTCAGGTCTGCGAGTCAGCCATCAGGCTGACTCGCCCGCCGACGCGGCCTGTCCTTTGCGCAATACCTTGCGCGTGCAGGGCGCAGATGTGGCATTAAGCAGCAGCTTTCTCGCCAGTTGCCCGTTGGCCGTGGCGTTCGCCCTGTTCGAGCGTCACAGCCTGCAACCGGCGGCCCAGGCGGTGTTCGGCCAGTCGGTGACGCGGGTCGATCACTTGGGCAGCTTTGCCTGTCGCAACATGTATAACCGTGCCGAAGGGCGGCTCAGCCAGCATGCATCGGCCAATGCCCTGGATATTGCCGGGTTTCGCCTGGCGGATGGGCGCAGTATCAGCGTGCTCAAGGATTGGTCGGGGGACGGCGACAGCGCGCGGTTCCTGCGCCAGGTGCGCGATGACGCCTGTGATGATTTCAATGTGGTGTTGAGCCCGGACTACAACGCCGCGCACCGCAACCATTTCCATCTGGACATGGGGCGTTGGTGGGTCTGTCGTTAGGCGGCCAGGCGCAGGTTGTGGGTGATCAGTGGGCGTGCCCAGTGGTAGTCGAAGTCCAGCGCCTTCTGTTGCGCCAGCAGTTCTTCGGTTGGGTAAGGCGTGGCAGGTGGTGGCAACAGGTCCAGTTCGAACTCGGCAATCGGTAAGTGCAGAGGGCGTGGTTCCGGCGCCGGGCCGGGTTCAGGCAGTGGCTGGCCGGCAGTCAGGACGATCGGGCGAACCCAACCGCTTTCGAAATTCTGCTGGCGCTGCTGGGCGACGATTTCTTCCTGCGGGAACGGCGTGGCGGCCGGTGGCAGCAACTCGGTTTCGAATTCGGCGATGGGCAGGAAAAGTGGTTCAGGTGGTGCGATCTCGGTGTCTTTGACGTCGCACTCGCGCTGCGTGAGGATCTGCGACAACAGGTCGGCGCCTGCGCTGGGCTCTACCGCCGGGTCCGGCGCCTTGGCGGCGAGCGCATCCGGCGTTTCACCGAGCTGCTCGGCCAGCGCCCGGGCGAAGAAGTCCTGCCACACATGACTCACCCCGGCCAGCGCTTGGGTATTGCGCAGGCCGTAGTGGTT
This sequence comes from Pseudomonas sp. SB113, assembly GCF_040754745.1. Lineage (NCBI taxonomy): Bacteria > Pseudomonadati > Pseudomonadota > Gammaproteobacteria > Pseudomonadales > Pseudomonadaceae > Pseudomonas > Pseudomonas sp. SB113. Next base: position 160,932 of record NZ_JBFMHW010000001.1, on the reverse strand, counting down.
ATGGGTCGGCAGTACACCGATGGTTAGGGGGAGAATGTCTGACATTTTTCTCGGTCGACGCTCAGCTCTGGCAAAATACCTGACTGTTATTTCTATCGGCCGTTGTTTGCCGATCCTTAATATTTTTGAGCGTAGCGATTGATGAGCGAACAACCAGCGGCCAGCCGCATCCAGGTCGAGGCCTTGGGCGAAGGTTTCCAGGCCCGGGCCGAGCAGTGGGCTGAACAGCTCGGCTTGCCTTTACAGCTCGCGGATGCGGATTTTTCCCTACAAGTGGGGGAGCACGGCCTGCAACTGCAGCAGCTTGGGCCTGACGCGCCGGGGCCGGTGCGGGTGGACTTCGTCGAAGGCGGCGCGGCTCACCGGCGGCTATATGGCGGCGGCAGCGGACAGATGATCGCCAAGGCCGTGGGCATTGCCCAAGGCGTGCGTCCCCGGGTGCTGGACGCCACGGCCGGTCTGGGCAAGGACGCGTTCGTGCTGGCCAGCCTGGGCTGCGAGATGAGCCTGATCGAGCGCCAACCGCTGATCGGTGCGTTGCTCGAGGATGGCCTGGCACGCGGTACGCAGGATTTCGACGTCGCGCCCATCGTGGCGCGCATGAAGCTGCTCAAGGGTAACGCCATTGACGTGATGCTCAATTGGCAAGGGGAGCCACCCCAGGTGATCTACCTCGACCCGATGTTCCCTCATCGTGAGAAAACCGCTCTGGTGAAGAAAGAAATGCGCCTGTTCCGGCCACTGGTGGGTGATGATCCGGACGCACCGGCCTTGCTGGCCGCCGCCCTGGCCCTGGCCAGCCACCGCGTGGTGGTCAAGCGCCCGCGCAAGGCGCCGTGCATCGAGGGCCCCAAACCGAGCCATGCGCTGGATGGCAAGTCCAGCCGATATGACATTTATCCCAAGAAAGCGCTCAAGTCTTAAGCCACAAGCCACAAGCCACAAGCCACAAGCTGCAAGCAAAAGCGCTTTTCACTTGCTGCTTGCAGCTAACCACTTGCAGCTGCATCTCTCCTATAGGCCCGCATAAACAACCCCACCACCTCCTGCACATGGGCTTCGGCAGCCTCTTCACTCAGTTGCCCGCCGCAGCCATACAGCAGGCAGAAGTTCGCGGTGCCCTTGAGCAGGCAGAAAAAGTGCTCGGCCGCCGTCAGCGGTCTATCGATGCTCAGCGCGCCGCTCTGGTCGATCTTGCCGAGCAGGCGCTCCATGCCCTGGAGCATGCGCATGGGCCCGGCTTCAAAGAAGATTTGGGAGAGTTTCACGTCCTGATTGCCAGTGGTCATCATCAGGCGATGCAGGTTCACCGACTCTTCACTGTTGATCAGCCGATGGAACCCCCGCGCGATATTCAACAATACCGTTTCCACCGGTATGCCTTCGGGCAGTTCGAAGTACATCACCGGCAACTGTTCCTCGCACTTGGCCACCACGGCGGCGGTGAACAAGGTCTCTTTGTCGGTGAAGTGACTGTAGACGGTCAGTTTTGACACGCCGGCCTCAAGGGCCACGGCATCCATGCTGGTGTTGGCGTAGCCGTTGCTCAAGAACAGGCGTTTCGCTGCCGAGAGGATAGCCTGGCGTTTTGCCATGTCCTTGGGACGCCCTGGGCTATTGGTGCTCACACGATTGTCGGACATTTTCACCTTTAATACTGGACTGGTGAGTTTGGTATTAATAACATACTGGCAAGTATAATTATTCCTAGCTCCATTTGCGAAAGGTCCTTCAGCATGCGCAGCACTTTTCTGCCCTTTGCGTTGCCTGCCTGTCTGGTCTTCCTGTTGGCCGCTTGCGGCCATGAAGACGCGGTCCAGACTACCGTCCGCCCGGCCATGGTGGTGCAGCCGCAACCGTCGGCGCAGTCGGCGGACAGCTACCCAGGTGAAGTACGCGCGCGCTATGAGCCGGACCTGGCCTTTCGCATCGGCGGCAAAGTCAGCAAACGGCTGGTGGAGGAGGGTGAGCGGGTCAAGGCCAACCAGCCGCTGGCGGAGCTGGATCCCCAGGACGTGCGCCTGCAACTGGAAGCCACCCGTGCCCAGGTCGCCGCCGCCGAGGCCAACCTCAGGCTGGTGCGCGCCGAGCGTGACCGCTACAAGACCCTGATAGACCGTCAGATGGTCAGCCGTTCCCAGTACGACAATTCCGAAAACCTTTACCGTTCCGGTGAAGCGCGCCTCAAGCAGATCAAGGCCGAGTTCGACGTCGCCAGTAACCAGGCCGGTTACTCCGTATTGCGTGCCCCCCAGGATGGCGTCGTCGCCAAGCGTGCGGTGGAAGTCGGCCAAGTGGTATCCGCTGGCCAGACCGTGTTCACCCTGGCCACCGATGGCGAGCGCGAAGTGCTCATCAGCCTGCCCGAACAAGGTTTTGGTCGCTTCAAGATCGGTCAGCCGGTAGCCGTGGAGTTGTGGAGCCAGCCCGACCAGCGTTTCACCGGGCGCATTCGTGAACTGTCGCCTGCGGCAGATCCAAAATCGCGGACCTTCGCCGCTCGCGTTGCCTTCACCGGCGGCAAAGTCCCGGCGGAGCTGGGTCAAAGTGCTCGCGTATTCATACAGGCCGACGGCGTTGTCCCGCTGTCAGTGCCGCTGTCTGCCCTGAGTGCGGAGAACGGTGCGTCCTACGTCTGGCGTGTACAGCCGGACAACACCCTCAAGCGCACGCCGGTACGCATCGGTGCCTTCGGCGAAAAAACCGTACCGGTGCTGGAAGGCTTGACTCCCACCGATTGGGTGGTAGCCGCAGGCGTGCACGTGCTCCACGAGGGCCAGCAAGTGCGCCCGGTGGATGGCTCCAACCGTGTAGTGAATCTGGCGGCTAAGGAGTAGTCCCGATGGCTTTCAACCTTTCCGAATGGGCGTTGCGTAACCGCCAGATCGTACTGTTCCTGATGATCCTGCTGGCTGTGGTCGGCACCTTGTCCTACACCAAGCTGGGGCAAAGCGAGGACCCGCCGTTCACCTTCAAAGCCATGGTGATCAAGACCAACTGGCCCGGCGCTACGGCCCAGGAAGTCTCGCGCCAGGTCACCGAGCGTATCGAGAAAAAACTGATGGAGACCGGCGAATATGAGCGCATTGTCTCTTTCTCTCGCCCGGGTGAGTCCACCGTCACCTTCATTGCGCGCGACTCCATGCATTCCGTGCAGATTCCTGAGCTGTGGTACCAGGTGCGCAAGAAGATCAGCGACATCCGGCAGACCTTGCCGCCGGATATCCAAGGGCCGTTTTTCAACGACGAGTTCGGCACTACTTTCGGCAATATCTATGCCCTGACCGGCGACGGCTTCGACTATGCCGTGCTCAAGGACTACGCCGACCGCATCCAGATTCAGCTGCAACGGGTGGCGGATGTGGGCAAGGTCGAGTTACTTGGCCTACAGGACGAGAAGATCTGGATCGAGCTGTCCAACCTCAAGCTCGCCACCCTTGGCCTGCCGTTGGCCGCTGTGCAGCAGGCGTTGCAGGAGCAGAACGCGGTCTCCACTGCCGGCTTCTTTGAAACCCCGAGCGAGCGCGTGCAACTGCGCGTGTCGGGTAACTTCAAGACGGTGGAAGAGATCCGCAACTTTCCTATTCGTGTCGGTGACCGAACCTTTCGAATCGGCGATGTAGCCGACATTCACCGCGGCTTCAACGATCCACCGGCACCGCGTATGCGTTACATGGGGGCGGATGCTATCGGACTGGCCGTGGCCATGCGTGCTGGCGGCGATATCCTGGTACTGGGCAAGGCTCTCGAAGGCGAATTCGCCCGCTTGCAAAAGAACCTTCCGGCGGGCATGGAGCTGCGCAAGGTGTCAGACCAACCGGCAGCGGTGAAAACCGGTGTCGGCGAATTCGTGCAGGTGTTGGCCGAGGCGTTGGCGATTGTCTTGCTGGTGAGCTTCTTCTCCCTCGGCGTACGCACGGGCCTGGTCGTAGCCCTGGCGATTCCGCTGGTGCTGGCGATGACGTTTGCCAGCATGTATTACCTCGGTATCGGCCTGCACAAGATTTCCCTCGGCGCGTTAGTGCTGGCCCTCGGCTTGCTGGTGGATGACGCGATCATTGCCGTGGAAATGATGGCAATCAAAATGGAGCAGGGCTACGACCGGCTCAAGGCTGCCAGTTTTGCCTGGACCAGCACCGCCTTCCCGATGCTCACCGGCACGCTTATCACGGCGGCCGGCTTCCTGCCGATTGCCACCGCGCAGTCGAGCACGGGCGAATACACGCGCTCGATTTTCCAGGTAGTGACCATCGCGTTGCTCGCCTCATGGATCGCCGCCGTGGTGTTTGTGCCGTACCTGGGGGAAAAACTCCTGCCGGACCTGGCGAAGATTCACGCGGCCAAACACGGCACCGATGGCCCGGATCCCTACGGCACGCCGTTCTACCAACGTGTAAGGCGTTTGGTGGAGTGGTGCGTGCGTCGGCGCAAAACCGTGATTGTCCTGACGCTGCTGCTGTTTATCGGCTCGGTGGCGTTGTTCCGCTTTGTGCCGCAGCAGTTTTTCCCGGCCTCAGGCCGCCTGGAGTTGATGGTCGACCTGAAACTGGCCGAAGGCGCTTCCCTGAGCAACACCGCCGACCAGGTCAAGCGACTGGAAGCCTTGCTCAAGGACCATGCCGGCATCGACAACTACGTCGCCTATGTCGGCACCGGCTCGCCGCGTTTCTACTTGCCCCTGGACCAGCAATTGCCGGCGGCCAGCTTCGCGCAGTTCGTGGTGCTGGCTAAAACCATTGAGGAACGCGAAAGCCTGCGTACCTGGCTGATCGAAACCCTCAACGAACAATTTCCCGACCTGCGCTCCCGTGTCACCCGCCTGGAGAACGGTCCGCCCGTGGGCTACCCGGTGCAGTTTCGCGTCACCGGTGAACACATCGAGGAAGTCCGGGCCCTCGCACGGAAAGTCGCGGCCAAGGTTCGCGAAAATACCCATGTGGTCAATGTGCACCTGGACTGGGAAGAACCCAGCAAGATCGTCTACCTCAATATCGATCAGGACCGCGCCCGCGCCCTTGGCGTCAGCACCGCCAACCTGTCGAAATTCCTGCAAAGCTCACTCACCGGCTCCAGCGTCAGCCAATACCGGGAGGACAACGAGTTGATCGAAATCCTCCTGCGCGGCACGGTTCACGAGCGCACCGAACTGTCGCTGCTGCCTAGCCTGGCGGTGCCGACCGACAACGGTAAAAGCGTGGCCCTGTCGCAGATCGCCACCCTCGAATACGGCTTCGAAGAGGGCATTATCTGGCACCGCAACCGCCTGCCGACGGTGACCATCCGTGCCGATATTTATGGCAAGGAGCAACCGGCGACCCTGGTCCAGCAGATCCTGCCGACCCTCGCAGGCGTACGCGCCGAATTGCCGGACGGTTACCTGCTGGACGTTGGCGGCACCGTCGAAGATTCCGCTCGCGGGCAGAACTCGGTGAAGGCCGGTGTGCCGCTGTTTATCGTGGTGGTACTGACCTTGCTGATGCTGCAACTGCGCAGCTTCTCACGCACGGCGATGGTGTTTCTTACCGCGCCGTTGGGCCTGATTGGCGTCACCTTGTTCCTGCTGGTATTTCGTCAACCTTTCGGCTTCGTGGCCATGCTCGGTACCATCGCGCTGTCGGGGATGATCATGCGCAACTCGGTGATCCTGGTGGACCAGATCGAACAGGACATCAAGGCCGGCCTGGCGCCGTGGCAGGCGATTATCGAAGCCACCGTGCGACGCTTCCGCCCGATTGTGCTGACTGCCCTTGCGGCGGTGCTGGCGATGATCCCGCTGTCGCGTAGCGTGTTCTTCGGGCCGATGGCCGTGGCGATCATGGGGGGGTTGATCGTGGCGACGGCGTTGACCCTGTTGTTCCTTCCGGCCCTGTATGCTGCATGGTTCCGAGTGAGGAAGGACGTCGTGTAATCATGCTGGCTACTGTTTCAGCCCTAATGTTGTTATTACTCGCCCCCGGCCCGACCAACACCCTGCTGTTTCGTGCCGGGGTGCTGTTTGGCTATCGCGCGTCCTGGTGGTTGGCGTTGGTCGAGTGCCTGGCGTACTTGCTGCAAGTCTCGGTGTGGGGCGTTGCGCTGCTCTACCTGGCGGCCTATTCGCCGTGGGCATCGAAGCTCACGCAATTGGCGGCGGCCTGTTACCTGCTGTATGTCTCGTACAGGCTCTGGCAACGCAAAAACAGCACCGTTGACCCTGGCCGTGACCGCTTCAATGGGTTGAATTTTTTCTGGCTGACGCTGATGAACCCCAAGGGGCTGTTGATCGTGTCCTTCATTGCACCCGCCGGCACCTTTGCCACATGGCAAGGCTATGTCGGGTTCATGACCACACTGGCATTGGTGGTAATACCCGTAGGGTCTGCGTGGATCGTGTTCGGCAGTCGCTTCGAAGGGCTGCAAAAAGCCTGGCTGACACCCTTGAAGATCAACCGTGCGACGGCACTGGCAATGGCGTGCTTTGCCACGTTGACGGTGGGGCGATTGGCTGAGTCGGTACTGCATTGAGTCGCTCCCCGTTGCAGGGAGCGATTCTTGCGCGGCTTAAAGTGCGCCAAACACCTTCTTCGCCAGGCTGGTAGCCGCAGCCGCCGGGTTCTTGCGAATCGTCTCTTCCTGCTGCGCAATCATCTTGAACAAACCATCCAGCGCCTGTTCGGTCACGTAGTTTTCGACGTTGGCACTCTTGGCATCCACTGCGCCAAACGCTGCAGCCTTGCCTGCGAGGGCGTTGTACTGCTGGGCCACGCCCACCTTGTCGGTAGCGGCCTTGACGATCGGCAGGAACTTGGCGCGGATGGCTTCGCGGCTGCTTTTGTTCAGGTATTGGGTGGCGGAGTCCTGGCCGCCGCTGAGGATGCCCTTGGCGTCGGTCACGCTCATGTTCTTCACCGCGTTGACCAGAATCGGCTGGGCCTGGGTCACGGCGGTTTCCGCCGCTTTGTTCATGCTGTCTTCCAACTGCGTGACCTGGTCACCCATGCCGAACATTTTCAGTTTGTCGGCGACTTTGCCCAGCTTGCCCGGCAGGCCGATCTTCACTTCAGGGTTGTTGCTGAAACCGCCGGGTACACCCAGTTGTTTCACGGCGATCTGTGCGCCTTGGGTCAGGGCGTCCTTGAGACCGCCGCTGGCGTCGCCCTGGGACAGGCTACTGAGGTCCAGGGCCATGGCATTGGCGCCGAGCAGCAGGCCGGCACACAGGGCAGTCAAGCGAAGGGAGTTGCGGAGCATGGGGCTTCCTTATGTTCGTAAATTCAGTGAGCGACCGCATCAACCCGCAGGCGCAGCGGCTGTGGATCCTGGCCGTTGAGCTGCACCGCGTGCCGTTCGGTGGTGATAAACAGTAGCTTGCCATCCAGTTCGATGCGAGCGCTCAGCGAATAACTGTGGCCCGGCTTGACCTGCGCGGGGTCGTAGGTCAGGTGAAACGGCAGCGGCACCTGGCCTTTGACCGGGCCTTTCTGTTCGGCGAGGGTCACGGCAGGCGCATCCGCCAGGGACACGTCTTGCAGGCTGACACTCAAGGTGGCAGTGGGTGGCAGGGCGATACGTTGCAGGTAGAACACTTCGCCGTCGAGGCTGGCCTTGGGCGCAGGATGCATGGATTGGCAGGCTCCGAGCAGGGCGGTGAGCCCCAGGAGAATGATCTTTTTCATGGTGCAGCTCCTTTTCAACGGCGCCAGCGTCCAGCTGGCGCCTTCTTCAATCTAGCGTGTTTCTTCTGCTTCCACCGGCGCTTCGGCCGCGCCATCCACGCGATGCAAGGCCACCTGACGGATCGACAGGCGAATCTCCGCCGGCAACACGCGCTTGGCCGCGCCTTCGGCCAGCTCACCGAGCAGGTCGTGGTAGCTCAACTTGCCGGCCTCGTCGCGGCGCAGCACATCTTGTTCCAGCAAGGTCTGGATGAAATGTCGGAAAAGGCTCTTGTCGAAGAATTCCGGGGCGTTGAGGCCATGCAGGATCGACAGGCGCTGGGCCATGATCGTGCACAGGTCTTCCAACTCTTCGGCGCTGATGCTGTTCTGGCCGCTGTTGAGCAGCAGCGAGATCGCCATATAGAAGCGTTGCAGGGTCTGGGCGATGGTCTTGGACAGCAGTGTCAGCAGCACGAAGTGTCGCGAGCTCGGCGCCGGGCGCAGGAACACATTGTTTTCGAAGCGCAGCAGGCCCTGTTCGACGAACGCGTCCAGCCATTGATCGACCACCGTCTCCAGCTCGTCCAGCGACCAGCGGATAAACAGCTCCGATTGCAGGTACGGATACAGCGCGTGGGTGTAGCGCAGGATCTGCTCGCGGCTCATCCGCGAGCTGCTCTGGAAGAAGCTCGCCAGCAGCGCCGGCAGGGCGAAGATGTGCAGCACGTTGTTGCGGTAGTAGGTCATCAGGACGGCGTTCTGCTCGTCCAGGTACAGAATCTTGCCCAAGGCATCGCTCTGTTCCGACAGCAGGTGCATATCCTTGACGTGCTTGATCAGCGCCAGGCCGTCGCCTTCGGGCAGGGTGGTGTGCGGCGAATAAGGGACGCGGCGCAGCAGCGCCAGGTACAGGTCCAACTGGCGGGCCATGGCCTGTTCATCCAGGGCCAGGCGCGTGGTCGACAGCAGCGCCAGGGCGACCAGGTTCACCGGGTTCACCGCGGCGGCTTCGTTCAAGTGGCGGGCCACCTGCTCGCCGAGGCGGTTCGTGGTTTCGTTGAGCCAGGCCGGTTTGTAGTTCGGGCCCAGTTCCTGGGTGCGCCAGTCCGGTTGCTCGGCGTCGAGGAACTCCGCCAACTTGATCGGCTCGCCGAAGTTGACCGCGACCTGGCCAAAGCGCTGCTTGAGCGCACCGATCACTTTGAAAATATCGAAGATCGACTCTTTCTTCTTGCTCGCCCCGCGCAGTTCGCCGAGGTAGGTGCGGCCTTCAAGCACGCGTTCGTAACCGATGTACACCGGCACGAACACGATCGGCATGCGCGAGGAACGCAGGAAGCTGCGCAGGGTGATCGCCAGCATCCCGGTCTTTGGCTGCAGCATGCGCCCGGTGCGCGAGCGGCCGCCTTCGACGAAGTACTCCACCGGGAAGCCCTTGGTGAACAGGGTGTGCAGGTATTCGTTGAACACCGAGGTGTACAGCGGGTTGCCCTTGAAGGTGCGGCGCATGAAAAACGCACCGCCACGGCGCAACAGGCTGCCGATTACCGGCATGTTCAGGTTGATGCCAGCGGCGATATGCGGCGGGGTCAGGCCGTTCTTGAACAGCAGGTAGGACAGCAGCAGGTAGTCGATATGGCTGCGGTGGCAAGGCACATAAATCACCTCGTAGCCCTGGGCAACCTTTTGCACACCCTCGATGTTATTGACCTTGATGCCGTCGTAGATTTTGTTCCAGAACCAGCTCAGCACCACTTCCAGGAAGCGGATCGCGGTGTAGGTGTAGTCGGAGGCAATCTCGTTGCCGTAGCGCAGGGCCTGGGCCTTGGCTTTTTCCGGGCTGATTTTTTCCCGCTCGGCTTCGTCAAGGATGGCCTGGCGCACCAGCGGCATGTTGACCAAACCTTTCACCAGATTGCGCCGGTGGGACAAATCGGGGCCGATCACCGCAGTCTTCAGGTTACGAAAGTGCACGCGCAGGATGCGTTGGGCCATGCGAACGGTGCGTTCGTGGCCTTTATTGTGCTCGATCAATTCACGCAGGTTGATGGGCGCGGAGAATTGCACGCGGGTCTTGCGTCCCAGGATCAGGATGCTCAACAACCGGCGTAGACGCCCGGTGACCGCCCAGCTGTCGGCAAACAGCAGTTTCCATGGGCTTGACTCGCTCGCAGGGGTTTGCCCCCAGAACACGCTGACCGGAATGATTTGTGCATTCTCTTCGGCGTGTTCGCTGAGGGTGTTGACCAGGCGGGTCAGGGTTGGCGGCGCGCCGCGCTTGTCCTGACGCCCGAGCCAGTCCGGCTCGGGCGTGAGGTAGAAGAACGCCGCGGGTTCCATCAACGGGCCTACCGATACCGGCAGCACCGGGCGCGGCAAGCCGGCCTTGGTGCACTCGGCATCGACCACGGCCAGTTCGGTGAGGGAGGGTGATTGCAGGACGTAAAACACCGGCCGGCTGCGGTCGAGGTTAAGGGTTAGGGACGACTGGTTGATCGTCTCCGAGCGAACCCAGAGGTACAACAGTCGGCGCAAGGTGCCAAACACCAGACGGCGGAACGGGGAGCGGGTCATAGGCGAGCTGCTTCAAGTGGGAAAAACCGAGCAGGCGCTCGGGCGGGTAGTGTGCCGTATTCGCCGAAAATCGGCAAAAAAGCAGCGATGTAAACTTGAGTTGATCGTTTTTGAGCCTGTCTTATACTCGGCAGTTCAACGCGATCGGCTCAACAATAACAATCAAGTGGGAGTGAACAGATGGCAACGCGCGAGACAGGCAATGTGAAGTGGTTCAACGACGCCAAAGGCTATGGCTTTATCCAGCGTGAAGACGGCAAGGATGTGTTTGTGCACTACCGCGCCATTCGCGGCGACGGCCACCGTTCGTTGGCCGAGGGCCAGCAGGTGGAATACGCCGTGGTGACCGGCGAGAAGGGGTTGCAGGCGGAGGATGTGGTCGGCCTGTAGGCCGAGCGGCAAGTTTCAAGCTACAAGCTGCAAGCGCTTTGACTTGCAGCTTGTAGCTTGAAGCTGCTTTTTAAGCTGTTTTCCAGGTGATCTGCTCTTCACCGTCTGCGCTGATGCGAATCCAGGTGTCGGCGCTTTCCTCACCTTCCTCCTCGACCCAGGTCCCCGGTGCGCAGCGCACTTCCACGTTCAGCGCGGCAAACGCAGCGCGGGCGCAGGCAATGTCGTCTTCCCACGGCGTCTGGTCACTTTCCAGGTACAGGCTGTTCCACTTGCCTACGGCTTTCGGCAGCCAGGTCACGGGTACATTGCCGGCCTTGCACTTGTAGGTCTGGCCACGCTGGACCCAGTCGCTGCATGGGCCCAGGGCAGCGCCCAGCCAGGCGGCGATAGCCTTGTAGTCGACGTCGGCGTCTTTCAGGTAAATCTCGATATCAGGTTGGCGCATGGATGTTCCTCGTTGCGGGATTCGAAAATCCATTCGCGGATGTTTAAACGTCGGTTATTGAAGCACGAAATAATCGTAGCGCATCGATACCGTGACCAGCAGCGGCTCGGCAGCCTCGATCACCTCGGCACGGCGCTCGGCACTGGCGCGCCAGCCGTGGGGGGTCATGGCCAGCAGGTTGGCGCGGTCCTGCGGCTCGGCCAGGCTCAACTTGAATTCCAGGGTTTCACTGTGCGCCTGGCTCATGCCGTCCGGCACCAGGGCCAGGTGCTTGTCGTCGGTGTACTCGCGCACTTCGTCGTACAGGCGCTCGCGCAGTTCCATCAGATGGCCGCTGGTCGGGCCGACCTTCATCAGGCCGCCGCCTGGGCTGAGCAGACGCTTGGCCTCTTGCCAGTCCAACGGGCTGAACACACTGGCGAGGAATTGGCAGCTGGCGTCGGCCAAGGGCACGCGGGCCATGCTGGCGATCAACCAGGTCAGCGCCGGGTTGCGTTTGCACGCGCGCTTGACCGCTTCCTTGGAAATGTCCAGCGCGTAGCCGTCGGCATGGGGCAGGGCCGCGGCGATTTGCGCGGTGTAGTAACCCTCGCCGCAACCGATGTCCACCCAGCGCTGCGGTGCGCGTTCGGCGGCCAGCTCGGCCAGGCGCCTGGCTACCGGGGCGTAGTGCCCGGCGTTGAGAAAGTCGCGGCGCGCCTCGACCATCGCCAGGTTGTCGCCCGGGTCACGGCTGTTCTTGTGTTGCACCGGCAACAGGTTCAGGTAACCCTGGCGCGCGCGGTCGAAACGGTGCCCGGCCGGGCACGCCACGCCATTGTCCACCGCGTTGAGCGGCGCGCTGCAAATAGGGCAGGCAAGCATCAGGCGAGCAACTTGATCAGGGTCTGGTAGTAAATTTCGGTCAGCACATCGAGGTCGCTGGCGAGGATGCGCTCGTTGACCTGGTGGATCGTCGCATTCACCGGGCCCAACTCGACCACCTGGGTGCCGAGGGTCGCGATGAAGCGTCCATCGGAAGTGCCGCCACTGGTGGAGGCCTGGGTCTCACGCCCGGTGATCGCCTTGATGCTGGCCGACACCGCATCGAGCAACGCGCCCGGCTCGGTCAGGAATGGCAGGCCCGACAGCGCCCACTCCACGTGCCAGTCCAGGCCGTGCTTGTCGAGAATCGCCGCCACGCGCTGTTGCAGGCCTTCGACAGTGGATTCGGTGGAAAAACGGAAGTTGAACACCGCCGTCAGGTCCCCCGGAATCACGTTGGTGGCGCCGGTGCCGGAGTTGAGGTTGGAGATCTGGAAGCTGGTCGGCGGGAAGAAGGCGTTGCCGTTGTCCCAGTGCTCGGCGGCCAGTTCGGCCAGGGCCGGTGCGGCCAGGTGGATCGGGTTCTTCGCCAGGTGCGGGTAAGCCACGTGGCCCTGTACGCCGCGCACGGTCAGCGTGGCGCCGAGGGAACCGCGACGGCCGTTCTTGACCACATCGCCCACCAGGGTAGTGCTCGACGGTTCGCCGACGATGCACCAGTCCAGGCGCTCCTTGCGCGCGGCCAGGCGTTCGATCACGGCCTTGGTGCCGTGGTGCGCCGGGCCTTCCTCATCGCTGGTGATCAGGAAAGCGACCGAGCCCTTGTGGTCCGGGTAGTCGCTGACGAAGCGCTCCGCCGCCACCAGCATCGCGGCCAGGCTGCCCTTCATGTCGGCCGCGCCACGCCCGCAGAGCATGCCGTTTTCGTCGATCAATGCGTCGAACGGGTCGTTCTGCCAGGCTTGCACCGGACCGGTGGGGACCACGTCGGTGTGGCCGGCGAAGCACAGCACCGGACCGTCATGCTTGCCATGGGTGGCCCAGAAGTTGTCCACGTCCTCGATGCGCATCGGCTCCAGCGCAAAACCGGCGTCGCCCAGGCGCTGCATCATCAGCTTCTGGCAATCGGCGTCGATCGGCGTGACCGAGGGGCGACGGATCAGGTCGATGGCAAGTTGAAGGGTCGGCGAAAGGTCGGCATGGGCCGTCATGGGAAAACTCCGGAAAGCATGTTTGGAAGAGCAGGGCGGGCAGACAAAACGGCCGTTATCTTATAGCAAAACGGCGACCACAGGCCGCCGTTTAGTGCATTGCGCACGTTTTTAAGCCGCAGGTGCGGGCTCAGGTGCCGCTGCCGGTTTCGGCAGCGACGACAGGAACGCCATGATCAACGCCGCCACATACGGCAGCGATTGCACCAGCAGCATCACCACCCAGAAACGTATGTCATTGCTCGGCAGGCCCTGCACCAGGTAGATCCCCAGCGCGGCGCCCCACAACAGCAGCATGATGAACATTTCTTCGCGGGCTTCGGAAATCGCTACCCAGAAGCCGTGGTTATCCGCGTTTTTCGGTGTACGAAAGAACGGAATGCTGGTGGTGAAGAAGCCATACAGCACCGCCTTGGCGATGGTGTGGGACAACGCCAGGCCAGCCAGGGCGGCGCAGAATGCATCCTTGAGGTTCACGCCCACCGCACGGCGGTAGAGGAAGATGATCTTGCCCACCTTGAACACGAACAACGCCAACGGCGGGATCGCGAAAATCAGCAGCGGCGGGTCGACCCGCGTCGGCACGATGATCATCGCCGCCGACCACAACAGCGCGCCGACGGTGAAGAAGATGTTCATGCCGTCCGCCACCCACGGCAACCAGCCCGCGAGGAAGTGGTAGCGCTGACCACGGGTCAGCTCGGTGTCTTTGCCGCGCAACAGGCTGGCGGTGTGACGCTTGATGATCTGGATCGCGCCATAGGCCCAGCGGAAGCGCTGTTTCTTGAAGTCGATAAAGGTATCCGGCATCAGGCCCTTGCCGTAGCTGTCGTGGTAGTACGCCGCCGACAGGCCTTTCTCGAATACCCGCAGGCCCAGTTCGGCATCTTCGCAGATGCACCAGTCGGCCCAGCCCAGTTCTTCGAGCACCGAGCGACGGGTCATGGTCATGGTGCCGTGCTGGATGATTGCGTCGCGGTCGTTACGGGTGACCATGCCGATATGGAAGAAGCCTTTGTATTCGGCGTAGCAGAGCTTCTTGAAGGTGCTTTCGTTCTGGTCGCGGTAGTCCTGCGGCGACTGCACCACGGCGATTTTCGGGTCGGCGAAGTGCGGCACCATGTGCTTGAGCCAGTTCGGCGACACGCAGTAGTCCGAGTCGATCACCGCGATCACTTCGGCATCCTTGGCGGTGTGCGGGATCAGGTAGTTCAGTGCGCCGCCCTTGAAACCGGCCAGGGGCGCGACGTGGAAAAACTTGAAGCGCGGGCCGAGGGTTTCGCAGTAGTCGCGCACCGGTTCCCATACCGCCGGGTCTTTGGTGTTGTTGTCGATGATCAGGACTTCGTAGTCCGGGTAATCGAGGGCGGCCAGGGCGTCGAGGGTCTGTTTGACCATCTCTGGCGGCTCGTTGTAGCACGGCACATGGATCGACACTTTCGGGCGGTAGTCTGATTCCCCTTCCACCGGCAGGAATTCACGCCGGCGCTTGTGGGTCCATACCGCTTCCGCCAGTTCGTGGGCTTCGGTCAGCAACACGATGAATACGCCCAGGGCGCCCAGGGCCAACAAGATGCCGACGGTCACGCTGAACCAGGTGCTGTATTGCTGGCTGTAGTCGTAGCCGATCCACACCAGTACCGAACCGCAGAGGAACGCAATAAAGGTCAGGAAGGTGCGGCCACGCTGGCGCAGGGATGAGCCGTCGATCATCAGCAGGGTCAGGGACAGCAATGCGAGCACCACCGATCCGATCGCCAGGACGCGCCATTGCGGGATCGCAACGACGGGCCCTTCAAAGTTGAATTTTTGCTGGCGCGCGGCGTTGTACACGCCCCAATAAGCGCCGGCCGAGCCTTCGTCGCTGACTTTCCACGGCTGGTCAAAGGCTTCGATAACGAAGTAGTTGTAGCCCTGGCGGTTCAGCTTGTTCACCAGCGTACGCAGGTAAATCGCCTGGTCTGCCGGCGACGTTTCATTACCGCCGCGCATACGGCCGTTACTTGGCCAGCCAACTTCCGACAATAGCAGCGGCTTTTTCGGGAACAGTTTCTTCAGGTCCTTGGCGCGGTCGAGTACGTACTGGCCGGCCTTGTCCATCGGGATGTATTCCCAGAACGGCAGGATGTGCGCGGCAATCAGGTCGACGTGCTTGGCCAGTTGCGGGTTCTTTTCCCAGATATGCCATTGCTCGGAGGTCGTCACCGGTACTTTCACGGCGCTGCGCACCCGGTCCAGCAACACGATCAGTGCTTCAGGAGTGATCTCTTCACGGAACAGGGCCTCGTTACCGACGACAACCCGCACGACGCTGCGCGAGCTGTTGGCGATCTCGATGGCACGCTGGACTTCGCGCTCGTTACGTTCCAGGTCCGGGCTGATCCAGATCCCCAGGGTTACGCGCAGGCCGAACTCTTCGGCCAGCTTGGGAATGTCCCCCAACGTGCCGTCGACCGAGTAGGTGCGGATGTTATCCGTCAGCTTGCTCATGATCTCCAGATCGCGACGCATCTGCTCGTCGGTGGGGTACTGGTCTTTCTGCGGGTACTGGCCTTGCTGGAACGGCGAGTAGGAAAAACCGGAGATCTGCTCGGGCCAGTTGGGAGCGGTGACCGGGCGGTTGATCAGCGCCCAGAAGCCGGTGAACAGCGCGGCAATTGCCAGCACCACCACCAGGTTGAGTCCAAATTTACGCGATGCCATGGTTATGTCGGGTTCCAAAGGGTGCGGAACGAAAAGAGGTGTCGGCCTACACCGAACGGCGCGCATCCTACACCGGCCTTTCCCTGACCGTACAGCAAGCCGAGAAAAACCGGACATTGGGCAGCGAAAGTACATCTAAGTTCTTAACTTGTAGCTTGTAGCTTAAAACTTGTCGCTGCGTGGCCCTATAATGCGCGCCGGTTTTTGGGGTAATGGTCATGAGTACAGAAGATCCGCGGTTTGCAGGCGTCGCCCGCTTGTATGGCATTGAAGGCCTGGAGCGCTTGAAAGCGGCCCATGTGGCGATCGTCGGCGTCGGCGGTGTCGGTTCGTGGGCCGCTGAGGCCATGGCCCGTTGCGGGGTGGGCGAGATTTCGCTGTTCGACCTGGACGACGTCTGCGTCAGCAACAGCAACCGCCAACTGCACGCCTTGGACAGCACCGTGGGCAAGCCCAAGGTCGAGGTGATGGCCGAGCGCCTGCGCGCTATCAACCCGGATTGCACGGTGCATGCGGTGGCGGATTTCGTCACCCGCGACACCATGGCCGAGTACATCACGCCGACTATCGACTGCGTGATCGACTGCATCGACGCGGTTAACGCCAAGGCCGCACTGATTGCCTGGTGCAAGCGCCGCAAGATCCAGATCATCACGACTGGCGGCGCCGGCGGGCAGATCGATCCGACGCTGATCCAGGTGTGCGACCTGAACCGCACCTTCAATGACCCCTTGGCGTCGAAAGTGCGCTCCACCTTGCGCCGTGACTACGGCTTTTCCCGCACCGTGACCCGTCATTACAGCGTGCCGTGCGTGTTTTCCACCGAGCAACTGCGTTATCCCAAGCCGGACGGCAGCATCTGTTTGCAGAAGAGTTTTGTCGGTGATGGGGTGAAGCTCGACTGCGCCGGTGGGTTTGGCGCGGTGATGATGGTGACGGCGACCTTCGGCATGGTCGCGGCGACCAAGGCGGTGGACAAGATTGTGGCCGGCGTGCGCCGGCCTTCCGAGCGGGTCAAGCCCACCTAGATCTCACTGTCGAACATAGATCCAAATGTGGGAGGGGGCTTGCCCCCTCCCACATTCAGTTTTGTGTATGGCTTAGTGTTCGCATGCGCTGCAGTACAGCATTCAGACCGTTGCTGCGTGACGGCGACAATTGCCGCGACAGGCCCAACTGTGCGAACCAATCAGTCAGATCAACCGACCCCAACTCAGCCGCCGACAACCCATTGACCCGCGCCAGCAGCAACGCTACCAACCCGCGAATCATGCGTGCCTCGCTGCTCGCGGCGAACTGCCAGTGACCATCGTGCAAGCGCCCCACCAACCACACCAGGCTTTCACAGCCCTGCACCAGGTTGGCATCGACCTTATCCTCATCCGCCAATGCGGGCAGACGTTCACCCCACTGCATCAGCATTCGCGCGCGTTGTTCCCAACTGCCGACTGACTGAAAGGCTTCCAGCGCAGCCAGCGCATCCACTGGCAGGCTCATCGCAACATATCCAGCGCCTGGTCCAGCGCTTCAAAGAAGCGTTCCAGGTCATCGGAGTCGTTATACAGCGCCAGGGATACACGGATCGCTCCCGACAAATGCATCGCCTTGAGCAGCGGCATCGCGCAATGATGGCCGGCACGTACGGCAATGCCTTGCTCGGTCAGCAGGTGCGCGAGGTCGGCGTTGTGCACGCCCTCGACCACAAAACTGACCAGCGCCACCTGCGGCGAACCCAGCACGCGCACGCCATTGCGCGCGTTCAGCCCGCGCAACAGGTAGTCATGCAGGGCCGCTTCATGGGTGAGAACCGCCTGTGGGTCAAGCGAACTCAGGTAGTCCAGGGTCGCGCCCAGGCCGATCACGCCGGCAATCGGCGGGGTGCCGGCCTCGAAACCCAGTGGTGCCGGGCGGAAGCTGGCGCTGTGGTAGTCGGCCTGTTGCACCATCTCGCCGCCAAACTGCCAATGGCGCAGGTGATGCAGGGCTTCGTGGCTGCCGTACAGCACGCCGACGCCGTCGGGTCCGTACAGCTTGTGGCTGGAAAATACATAGAAGTCGCAGCCCAGGGCCTGTACGTCGTGGCGGCCGTGGACAATGCCTTGGGCGCCATCGACCACGGTCAGGGCGCCGTGGACCTGGGCCAAGGCCAGCAAGGCTTGCAGCGGTTGCCAGGTGCCGAGGACGTTGGACAGTTGGCTCACCGCCAGCAGGCGCGTACGCGGGCCGATCAACTCGGCGGCGGCTTGCAGGTCGATCACGCCGTCATCGCCGAGTGGCAATACCACCAGGGTGAGTGCACGACGCTTGGCCAGTTGTTGCCACGGCAACAGGTTGGCGTGGTGTTCCAGGGCGCTGATGACAATTTCATCGCCCGCATTGAATAAGTGCTCGAGGCCATAGGCCAGGAGGTTCAGCGCAGAGGTCGCGCCGTGGGTAAACATGATTTGCCCGCTGTCACCTGCATTCAACCACTGTGCAACCTTGCTGCGACTGTCCTCGAAGGCCTGGGTCGCATGGGCGCCCGGCAAATGCTGGGCACGGTGCACATTGGCGGCGCCATTGGCGTAGTAATGACTGATGGCATCCAGCAGGGCTTGGGGTTTTTGCGTGGTGGCGGCGTTGTCCAGATAGGTCTGGTCTTGCCGTTGCAGGGTGGCGATGGCCGGAAAGTCGGCGCGCCAGGGGGAGGGCACAAGCATGGTGTTCAAGACTCGTATAAGCGAACCCCAGGGTCGGGGCCCGCTAGTGGCATCGAGTGGCTGCTTAGTTGTGAGCGTGCAGCGCTTCGTTCAGTTCGATGGCCGATTTGTGGGTTTTGCACTCCACGGCACCGGTCTCGGAGTTACGGCGGAACAGCAGGTCCGGTTGGCCGGCCAGCTCACGCGCCTTGACCACCTTGACCAGTTGGTTCGACTCGTCCAGCAGTGCAACCTTGGTGCCGGCAGTGACGTACAGGCCCGACTCCACGGTGTTGCGGTCGCCCAATGGGATACCGATACCGGCGTTGGCACCGATCAGGCAGCCTTCACCAACCTTGATCACGATGTTGCCGCCGCCCGACAGGGTGCCCATGGTCGAGCAACCGCCGCCCAGGTCCGAACCCTTGCCGACGAACACGCCGGCTGATACACGGCCTTCGATCATGCCCGGGCCTTCGGTGCCGGCGTTGAAGTTGACGAAACCTTCGTGCATCACGGTGGTGCCTTCGCCCACATAGGCGCCGAGGCGGATACGCGCGGCATCAGCGATACGCACGCCGCTCGGTACCACGTAGTCGGTCATTTTCGGGAACTTGTCCACCGAGAACACTTCCAGCAGCTCGCCACGCAGGCGGGCTTCCAGTTGGCGTTCGGCCAGCTCATTGATGTCGATTGCACCCTGGCTGGTCCAGGCCACGTTCGGCAACTGCGGGAACACACCGGCGAGGCTCAGGCCATGTGGCTTGACCAGGCGATGGGACAGCAGATGCAGCTTGAGGTAGGCCTCTGGGGTGGACGTCAGTGCGGCGTCTTCGGCCAGCAGGGTGGCGACCAGCGGAGTGTGGCTTTCAGCCAGACGGCTCAGCAGGGCGGCCTGGGTGGCGTCGACGCCTTTGAGCGCATCAGCCAGTTGCAGAGCCTGGGCGACGGTGAAGGTGATCGCCTGGTTGCCTTCGCTGTAGCCGAGGATCGGCGCGATGGCGGCAACGATTTCAGCCGATGGGTTGAGCAAGGGTTGTGCGTAAAACACTTCCAGCCAAGCACCTTGGCGGTTCTGAGTGCCGACGCCGAAGCCCAGGCTGAACAGGGAATTGGACATGCTGTTACCTCTACAAAAATGGAAGGGCTGGCCTACTTGAGGGCCGCCGAATAAGTATCTGGCTTGAAGCCAATCAGGGTTCTGTCACCGAGATCAAGCACCGGGCGCTTGATCATCGAAGGTTGCGCGAGCATCAATTCAATGGCTTTCGACTGATCGAGATCGGCTTTGCGTTCGTCTTCGAGTTTGCGAAAGGTGGTGCCCGCACGGTTCAAAACCACCTGCCAACCGTGCTCGTTGCACCATTGGGTCAAGTGTTCGCGGTCGATACCGGCCGTTTTGTAGTCATGGAACTCATAGCTCACCGCGTGCTCATCGAGCCAGGTGCGCGCCTTTTTCATGGTGTCGCAGGCTTTGATGCCGAAAAGGTGCAACGTTTTGCTTGAAGCGGTCAAGGAATTGCCCCCCCTGCTTTACTGACGTAAGTGCCAATGAAAATGAAAGATCACGGATTATGCCACGACCAGCGGGTTTGGGTGCCGCTCGTCAGCACCGTGCGACTTTTGTGCAAAAGCCAGCGCGCGGCATAGGTGGGTAACATAGCCGGGTAATATGGCACTTCAACGGCCAGTTGTTGCCTGATGTGTGTCGTTGCAAGTCGATTGTCCGGGAAACCCGCGTTATGCAAACCGCCTACACCGTTCTTATCCTGCTGATGCTGGTCAGCGTTTCGCGTCTGGTCGGGCGTGTCATCCCCCTGCCGCTACCCCTGGTGCAGATTGCCGCAGGCGCCTTGCTGGCCTGGCCCACACTGGGGCTGCATGTGGCGCTGGACCCGGAGCTGTTCCTGTTTCTGTTCCTGCCACCGTTGCTGTTCTCCGATGGCTGGCGCATGCCCAAGCGCGAATTGTGGCGCCTGCGAGGGCCGATCCTGACGCTGGCGGTGGGGTTGGTGCTGTTTACCGTGGTGGGTGCCGGTTATTTCATTCATTGGATACTGCCTACGATTCCGCTGCCGGTGGCCTTCGCCTTGGCGGCCGTTTTATCGCCGACGGATGCCGTGGCGGTGTCAGCCATTGCCCAGAACCGTTTGCCAACGCCGTTGATGCATATGCTTCAGGGCGAGGCCTTGATGAATGATGCTTCGGGCCTGGTGACGTTTAAGTTTGCGCTGGCGGCGGCATTGACTGGAATGTTTTCGCTGACGGATGCCAGTCTGACGTTCGTAATGGTGGCTGTCGGTGGCCTGGCGGTGGGCGTGGCGTTGAGCTGGCTGGTCGGCCGTTTGCGTGCCTGGATGATCGCACGGGGATGGGACGACCCGGCTACCCATGTGGTGTTCATGTTGCTGCTGCCGTTTGCCGCTTATGTGCTGGCTGAACGCCTGGGGGCCTCGGGCATTCTGTCGGCGGTGGCGGCGGGGATGATGCAGAGCTGGCTGGACCTGCTGCCCCGCCAGACCAGTACACGGTTGCTTAACCGCAGCGTCTGGTCATTGCTGGAGTTTGCCTTCAATGGCTTGGTCTTCCTGCTGCTGGGCCTGCAACTGCCGGACATCATCAAGGCCGTGGTGAGCCATGAGCCGACGTTGTGGCCGACGTTGCTGTATCGCTGCCTGGATGTGATCGCGATTTTTCTGGTGCTGGTGGTCTTGCGCTTTATCTGGGTGCAAAGCATCTGGCGCTTATCAGGCTGGCTGCGACGGTTTCGTGGGGAAAGTGAGCTGACGCTGGTGCCGACCGCCCGTTCCTGCTGGCTGTTGACCGTTGGCGGTGTACGCGGTGCCGTGACTCTGGCGGGTGTGATGTCGGTGCCGTTGCTGCTGGCGCCGGGTCAGGATTTTCCCGAGCGTGATCTGCTGATCTTCATTGCCGCCGGCGTGATCCTGCTGTCGCTGATCGCCGCCTGCATCGCGTTGCCGCTGCTGTTGCGCGGCATCGAAAAGAGCCCGGACGAAAAGCGCCACAACGAAGTGCGCGAGGCCTGGAAGAAGACTGCGGTGGCAGCGATCCATGCCCTGGAGGCCGAGGAGCCGGCCGAGACCGACAGCCAGGACGCCGCCCAGGCCGCATTAGCTACTGAGCTCAAGGCACGATTGATGTCGGAATATCGTCATCAGTTGGAGGTATTCAACGACTCGGTCGAAGCCCAGGCACTGGCGCGCCACATGGACTTGCTTGAGCGCAAACTGCGCCTCAAGGCCCTGCGGGCGCAGCGGTTGGAGTTGTACAGCTTGAGCCGTCATCACCAGATTGGTGATGACGTGCTACGTGAAGTGTTGGCTGAGTTGGATATGGGGGAAGCGAACTTGGGGTATATAAAGTGAGCAGGCGGCCCGCAGTACAGACGTTATTGCTTTCCAAAACCCAGCGCTTGGGCGAATAAGTTCTTCATGAAGAGACTGGGATATTTCTTTTTTGAATCGAAATCGATGCCCATCGTTGGCTTCGATAGGTGCACACGCTTCGCATCGGTTCCGATTGCAGACCAGCTTTTTTTACCTTTGGCGGTGGGGGCTATTCTTATGTCGCCCCTGGGGCCCTCAATAAATTCGAGCTTGAGGTTTATATAGGGTTGCATCAGGGCGATGTGTTCTTGAGTGAATTTTTTTTGCGCATCACTCATGTTGAGTAGTGACAGCGTGACGGTGGAGTGGTTAGGCCAGAGTTTGCTGACTGTCGCCGACGCATTGAAATATCTCGCGGTCTCTGCGGGTAATGGCAGGCTGCGCGGGTAAAGCGTCTTGATGAAGTTGATATCGTCTTCGGATAACTCAATGTTCATTCCAATGCCTTTCCCGTCTTTGAGTAAGTCGGACGCGAACTCATAATGCATGATCGACTTTTTGTCGTAGTCGGATGTTTTGATCTTCAGTCTCTTCTGGTGATATTTGAATAATATCTGACTGTCCGTTTCTGCTTTGCTCATGCCAACTGATTGGGCATAGGCATAGAGCTTTTCTTTATCGAACTCAAGCGTTCGGTCTGGATGCTTATGTTCGTGATCCAGGCCCAAGGCATGTCCGAACTCATGTTGTATGGTTCGAATGACTTTGTTGTCGTTGTTCTTGAAATTGATGCCCATGGAGAACTCAGAAGACGGGATTTCTTTGGCGTCTTTACCGATCCTCGACCATCCTGCGGCAGGCGCTGAAATAGAGGTGATTCTTATGTCTGCGTCAGGTGTTTCGACAAATTTAAGTTTCAGGTTTATATGCGGAACCCATTGGTTGATGTTCGCTTTAGTGAGCGCCTTTTCGCGCTCGTCCATGTTAGCGAGAGAAATCGTTAAGTTTGAATTCTGTGGCCATAACCGTTCAAACAACGCGACGCCGCGTTTGTTTCTGCGCAAAGGGGCTGATTGGTTTTCAGGGCTTTCGTAGATGTTTTTTTCTGCGGTTGCGGGCAGTGGCAGCATATTCGGCGCAATCATGGTCAATTCCAAGTCCAGGAAGTCGGACGACGAGTCAGAAGATGCACGGTAAGTGTCGCATCGGGTGACCAGGGTTCCATGAGGTTGCGCAGGGAAGGCGTAAGCATATTCGAGGCGATGAAGGCCGGGAGCCATGACCACCGTTTTTAATCACAGTCCGCGCTGCATTGCACAGCGCGGGGGAGGGGCGAAGGGGTTACTGCCTGCGCAGGAGGAACTCCCTGATCCGCTGAGCTGCTTCCACACACTCGGCCAGCGGCGCAACCAACGCCATGCGCACGCGCCCGGCGCCGGGGTTCACGCCATCCACTTCCCGCGACAGGTACGAGCCCGGTACCACGGTCACATGTTCTTCCACGAACAACTCCCGGCAGAACGCGGCATCGTCGCCATTCACGTTCGGCCACAGGTAGAAACCACCGTCCGGGCTTTGCACATCCAGAACGGGTTTGAGGATCGCCAGCACTGCATCGAATTTCTCGCGGTACAGGTCTCGGTTGGCCAGTACGTGGGCTTCGTCCTGCCAGGCGGCGATGCTGGCCAGCTGGGTTTGCACCGGCATCGCGCAGCCGTGGTAGGTGCGGTAGAGCAGGAAGGCCTTGAGAATCTCGGCGTCGCCAGCGACAAAACCGGAGCGTAGGCCCGGCAGGTTGGAGCGCTTGGACAGGCTGTGGAACACCACGCAACGCTTGAAGTCCTGGCGGCCCAGCTCGACACACGCACTGAGCAGGCCCGGCGGCGGGGTTTGTTCGTCGAAGTACAGTTCGCTGTAGCACTCGTCTGCGGCGATGACGAAGTCATATTCGTCTGCCAGGGCGATGAGTTTTTTCAGCGTCTCAACCGGGATCAGCGCGCCGGTAGGGTTGCCTGGGGAGCACAGGAACAGGATCTGGCAGCGTTTCCAGATGTCTGGCGATACCGCGTCGAAATCCGGGTTGAAGCCGTTTGCGTCCAGGCATGGCAGGTAGTGCGGCTTGGCCCCGGCCAGGAACGCAGCGCCTTCGTAGATCTGGTAGAACGGGTTCGGACTGACCACCAGCGCGTCGTCGCCACGGTTGACCACGGTCTGGGTGAAGGCGAACAGCGCTTCACGGGTGCCGTTGACCGGCAGGATATTGCGTGCCGGATCCAGCCAGCCCTTGGGTACGTTGAAGCGGCGTTCGCACCAGGCACCAATGGCCTCGCGCAGGGCGGGAATACCCAGCGTGGTGGGGTACACCGCCATCTGGTCGAGGTTATTGCTCAGTGCCTCGGCGACGAATGCCGGGGATTTGTGCTTGGGTTCGCCGATGGACAGCGCAATCGGGCGTTTGTCCGGGTTCGGCGTGACACTGCCCAGCAGGGCGCGCAATTTCTCGAACGGGTAGGGCTGCAGCTGGTTCAGGGCGTTGTTCATCGGTGGATCTCGTTCAATTCATTGGAAGCAAAAAAGGGCTGTCGGTCAGATACTCAAGCGCGATAACGCAACGTTATTTTCCTGATTGACGCTCAACTGTTGGACGATGGCTTCCTGCAAGCGGCGGCACAGCTCCGGGTCGGACAGCGGCTGGTTATCGGCGTCGGTAATAAAGAACACGTCTTCCACCCGTTCGCCCAAGGTTGCAATCTTGGCATTCTGCAGTGACAAATCGAATTCCAGGAAAATGCCGCCGATCCGTGCCAGCAGGCCTGGCCGGTCCGGGGCGCTGAGCTCCAGCACGGTCACCGGACGCTGCGCGTCATTGGAAATGGTCACCTGGGGCGCAAACGCAAAGTGCTTGAGCTGGCGCGGTACCCGGCGCTGGATGATCGTCGGGTAGTCATCGGGGTTGCGCAGGGCTTCGGTCAGTCCTTCGCGGATCTTTTTCACCCGGGCCGGGTTATCGCCGATGGACTCGCCTTCGGTATCCAGCACGATATAAGTATCGAGGGTGAACTGGCTGCTGGAGGTGATAACACGGGCGTCATGGATGTTCAGGTTGAGCTGGTCCATGGCAGCCACAGTCACGGCGAAGAAGTCGTGCTGGTCGGGCGCATAGATGAAGATCTGCGTGCCGCCTTCGAATTCGCGCTGGGTGGTTTCCTTGATCAGCACCAGCGGGCCGCCATCGGCCGGCTGCTGCAGGATCGCGTCAGTGTGCCAGGCCACATCGCCGGCGGTGTGGCGCAGGAAGTAGTCGTCACCCAATTGCGACCACAGTTGCTCGACGTCGTCCGGGTCGTTGCCGCCGCGCACCAGGATGTCCAGGGCGGCGCTTTGGGTGCGGCGGATTTGCTCCTCGCGGTCCACCGGGTTTTCCAGGCCACGGCGCAGCGCGCGCTTGGTCTCGGTGTAGAGCTGGCGCAACAGGCTGGCACGCCAGGAATTCCACAGCGTCGGGTTGGTGGCGTTGATGTCGGAGACTGTCAGCACGTACAGGTAATCGAGGCGGGTTTCATTGCCGACGATCCCGGCGAAATCGTGGATCACCTGCGGATCGGACAAGTCCTTGCGCTGGGCGGTGGTCGACATCACCAGGTGGTTCTGCACCAGCCACACGATCAGGCGGCTGTCCCACAGCGGCAGTTGGTGGCGCTGGCAGAACGCCTCGGCATCGACCGCGCCGATTTCCGAGTGGTCGCCATGCCGGCCCTTGCCGATGTCGTGGTACAGGCCGGCCAGGTAGATCAACTCCGGCTTGGGCAGCTTGGCCATGAGCTTGCTGGCCAGCGGGAATTTCTCTGATACCTGGGTGTACTGCAGCTTACGCAAGTGCTTGATCAGGTTCAGGGTGTGGGCGTCCACGGTGTAGATGTGGAACAGGTCGTGCTGCATCTGCCCGACGATAAAGCCGAACTCCGGCAGGTAGCGCCCGAGGATGCCGTAGCGGTTCATGCGGCGCAGGTTGCGGTGGATGCCGATCTTGCACTTGAACAGCTCGATAAACAGGCTGGTGTTGCGAATGTCGTTGCGAAAGTCATAGTCGATCAGGTGACGGTTTTCCCGCAGCAGGCGGATGGTATCGGCGCGTACGCCCTTGATTTCCGGCTGCTGGGCCATCAGCACGAAGATTTCCAGCATGGCGAACGGGGTGCGACGGAACACGTTGTCGTTGCGTGCCTCGATATAGCCGTCGTGCAGCTGGAAGCGCGAATTGATCGGCTGCGGCGGTGTTTCGTCTTCGGGGGCCAGGATCACTTCTTCGAAGTGCTGGATGATCAGGTCGCTGAGCTGGGCAATGCTCATGACCACCCGGTAGTACTGCTGCATGAAACTTTCGATGCTGGTCTTCGCGTCTTCGCCGTCAAACCCCAGCAGGGTTGCGATGGAGCGCTGGTGATCGAACAGCAGGCGATCTTCGGAGCGCCCGGCGAGCATGTGCAGGGCGTAGCGCACTTTCCACAGGAATTCCTGGGACGACGCCAGCAGGGCGTTCTCGCTCTCCACCAGGAAGCCTTCGCCGGCCAGGGCGCGCAGGTTCAGGGTGCCGTATTGGCGGCGGGCTACCCACAGAATCGTCTGGATGTCGCGCAGCCCTCCCGGCGAGCCTTTGACATTGGGTTCAAGGTTGTATTCGGTGTCGTTATACTTGTGGTGCCGGGCCTTCTGTTCGGCACGCTTGGCCAGGAAGAAATCCTTGCTCGGCCACATGTGCGCCGTGCTGGTGACTTCGAGCATGCGCTGGCGCAGGCGCTCGGGGCCGGCGATGGTGCGGCTTTCCATCAGGTTGGTGATGACGGTGAGGTCGGCGCGGGCCTCTTCGGCGCATTCGTCCACCGAGCGCACGCTCTGGCCGACTTCCAGGCCGATGTCCCACAGCAGTGTCAGAAAGCGCTCGATGGAGTCGCGAAAGATCTCATGATCGGCGCTGTCCAGCAGGATCAGCAGATCAATGTCGGAGTAGGGGTGCAGCTCGCCGCGACCATAGCCGCCGACCGCCACCAGGGCGATATCGGCGTCTTCGCTCCAGCTGAACTGTTCCCAGGCCTTTTGCAAGATGTTATCGACGAACCAGGCGCGGTCCTCGATCAGCCGGCGGATGTCCCGGCCGCTGCGAAAGCGCTCGTCGAGCACCTCACGGGCCTGGCGGATAGCCTTCTTGAAGGCGGCGATGGGGCTCGCTTTCAGGGCCAGTTCGGCCTGGAACTGGCCACGGTCGAAGAGTTCGGGATCCACCTGGGGCATCGATCGGCTTTCCTTTCTATCTATCAGTCAGTCACAACACAGTTTGGGAAAACCTTGGCAGCCTTTTACGCCGAAATGCGTGGGATCGTGTCGTCGGCGCGCAGGGTGAAGATCTCGTAGCCGGTTTCGGTGACCAGCAAGGTGTGTTCCCACTGGGCCGAGAGCTTGCGGTCCTTGGTGATGGCGGTCCAACCGTCGCCCAGCACCTTGGTGTCGGCCTTGCCCTGGTTGATCATCGGCTCGATGGTAAAGGTCATGCCTGCCTTGAGCTCCATGCCGGTGCCGGCGCGGCCGTAGTGCAGGATCTGTGGTTCTTCGTGGAACACGGTGCCGATACCGTGGCCGCAGAATTCACGCACCACCGAAAAGCCGTTCTTTTCGGCGTGCTTCTGGATCACCTCGCCGATGTCGCCCAGGCGGCAGCCAGGCTTGACGATTTCGATGGCCTTGTACATGCATTCCTGGGTGACCTGGGACAGGCGCTCGGCCCAGACCGGCACGGTGCCGACGTGGAACATGCGGCTGGTGTCGCCGAAGTAGCGGTCCTTGATCACGGTGACGTCGATGTTCAGGGTGTCGCCGTCCTTCAACGGCTTGTCGCCAGGAATTCCGTGGCAGACCACGTGATTGACTGACGTGCAGATCGACTTGGGGAAGCCCTTGTAGTTCAGCGGCGCAGGAATGGCGCCCTGCACATTGACTATATAGTCGTGGCAGATCTGGTTCAGGGTTTCCGTGGTAACGCCGGGCTTGACGTGCTCGGCAATCATTTCCAGCACGTCGGCAGCCAGTTTGCCGGCGATGCGCATGCCGGCGATGTCTTCGGCGGTTTTCAAACTAACGGTCATACAAGCTCTCTCTAGCGCGAAGCGCTGAAATCAATACGGTTTACGGGCGTGCGACAAAAGGTTACAGAATTCGCACAAGCCCCAAAAAACGCGATTCTAACAGACGCGGGCGGCAAATCATGAGCCCCTGACGATCGCTTCTCTCTATCAGATGGGGTTATATCGGCTCTATTCAAAGGGTTGCGTACCCCTCGCTCACACCAAATGTGATTGCGTGTTTCGTTTTTGCCCTTCGTATGGTATAAAATGCGCCGCTTTCCGGGGATACCCCGAAAAGCTTAAATCCACACACGTGTCGACACGATGACCTGGGTGCCGGAGGCCTTGATGCCGCTGGTTGGTCATTGGGATACGTGGAGGCCAAACCCGACTTATTAAGGAACTATCATGTCCCAAGTCAACATGCGCGATATGCTGAAGGCCGGTGTGCACTTCGGTCACCAGACCCGTTACTGGAACCCGAAAATGGGTAAATACATTTTCGGCGCGCGTAACAAGATCCACATCATCAACCTTGAAAAAACCCTGCCAATGTTCAACGAAGCTCTGACTTTCGTAGAGCGCCTGGCCCAGGGCAAAAACAAGATTCTGTTCGTCGGCACCAAGCGTTCCGCTGGCAAGATCGTTGCTGAAGAAGCAGCACGTTGCGGTTCGCCGTACGTCGATCACCGCTGGTTGGGCGGCATGCTGACCAACTTCAAAACCATCCGTGCTTCCATCAAGCGTCTGCGTGACCTTGAAGTGCAAGCCGAAGACGGTACTTTCGCCAAGCTGACCAAGAAAGAAGCGCTGATGCGCACTCGTGACCTGGAAAAGCTCGATCGTTCCCTGGGTGGTATCAAGGACATGGGCGGTCTGCCTGACGCACTGTTCGTTATCGACGTTGATCACGAGCGCATCGCGATCACCGAAGCCAACAAACTGGGCATCCCTGTTATCGGCGTAGTCGATACCAACAGCAGCCCGGAAGGCGTTGACTACATCATCCCAGGCAACGATGACGCAATCCGCGCTATCCAGCTGTACATGGGTTCGATGGCTGACGCTGTAATCCGTGGTCGCAACCACGTTGCTGGTGGTACCGAGCAGTTCGTTGAAGAAGCTCCGGTAGCCGCAGCTGAGTAATTGACGCCCTGGCGTTGACTCAGTAAGCAAAAAGGGGGCTTGGCCCCCTTTTTGCCACCTCGAAAACCATTTGTGAGCGCCTACTTGTGGCAGCGCAACATAGCGACTGTAACGTGCAGCGGCTAACAAGGGTGGTTCGGGAAGAATTGATCCCCCGTTCGATCGGGTGGAATGGTTGAAAACCTATCCAAGAGGAATTTGAAAATGGCAGCAATTACTGCAGCGTTGGTTAAAGAACTGCGTGAGCGTACCGGCGAAGGCATGATGGATTGCAAGAAAGCCCTGGAAAAGGCTGACGGCGACATTGAAAAAGCCATTGATGATATGCGTGCTTCCGGCGCCATCAAAGCTG
This sequence comes from Pseudomonas sp. SB113, assembly GCF_040754745.1. Lineage (NCBI taxonomy): Bacteria > Pseudomonadati > Pseudomonadota > Gammaproteobacteria > Pseudomonadales > Pseudomonadaceae > Pseudomonas > Pseudomonas sp. SB113. Next base: position 131,526 of record NZ_JBFMHW010000001.1, on the reverse strand, counting down.
CCAAGAAAGCAGGCAACGTGGCTGCTGAAGGTGCTATCGCTCTGAAAGAAGACGGCAAGTCTGCTGTTCTGCTGGAAGTGAACTCTCAGACCGACTTCCTGGCCCTGCAGGACGACTTCAAGGCATTTGTTGCTGCCAGCGTTGAGAAAGCGTTTGCCGACAAACTGACTGACGTCGCTCCGCTGATCGCCGCTCAAGAAGCTGATCGCCTGGTACTGGTCGGCAAGGTTGGCGAGAACGTCAACATCCGTCGCCTGGTACGCGTTGAAGGTGATGTTGTTGGTGGTTACCTGCACGGCAACAAAATCGGCGTTGCAGTTGTCCTGAAGGGCGGCAACGTTGAGCTGGCCAAAGACATCGCTATGCACGTAGCGGCCAGCAACCCTGAGTTCCTGCTGCCTTCGGAAGTTTCTGCCGAAGCGATCGAGCGTGAAAAAGCTGTGTTCCTGCAGCTGAACGAAGAAAAAATCAAAGGCAAGCCAGAAAACATTGTTGAGAATATGGTCAAAGGCCGTATCAGCAAGTTCCTGGCCGAAGCAAGCCTGGTTGAGCAGGCGTTCGTCAAGAACCCTGAAGTCAAGGTTGGCGAACTGGCTAAGAAAGCCGGTGCTGAAATCGTTTCCTTCACTTACTTCAAAGTAGGCGAAGGCATCGAGAAGCCGGTCGACAACTTCGCTGAAGAAGTTGCTGCCCAGCTGGCTGCCGCCAAGCAATAAGACAGTTTTTAACTGTCGCCCGAAAGAGGCTGCCCGCTCACGCGCGCAGCCTCTTTTCAAATGGGCAGGCCGATTTTATTTGGCTTACCCTCGGAACTGGCTTACAAAGCCGTGTTCCGATGGCGCTGTGAGAGCGTCCAGCTAGAGTGAATGCAAGCCGTAAACGGCTCGCCAAGAATTTTTAAAATACGCCGCAGGAGAGATTCGCAATGGCTCAGCAGGGCAGTGGTTATCAGGCTCGCTATAAACGCATTCTACTCAAGCTCAGCGGCGAGGCCCTGATGGGCTCGGAAGAGTTCGGGATCGATCCCAAGGTGCTCGACCGCATGGCGCTGGAAGTCGGCCAGTTGGTCGGGATCGGCGTACAGGTCGGCCTGGTGATCGGTGGGGGTAACCTGTTCCGCGGCGCGGCACTGAGTGCGGCCGGTATGGATCGGGTCACCGGCGACCACATGGGCATGCTGGCCACTGTGATGAACGCCCTGGCCATGCGTGACGCCCTGGAGCGTGCCAATATCTCGGCTATCGTGATGTCGGCTATTTCCATGGTGGGCGTGACCGATCACTATGATCGTCGCAAAGCCATGCGCCACCTGAACGCCAAAGAGGTGGTGATCTTTGCTGCCGGTACCGGCAACCCGTTCTTTACCACGGACTCGGCTGCTTGCCTGCGTGCCATCGAGATCGATGCTGACGTGGTGCTCAAGGCGACCAAGGTAGATGGCGTGTACACCGCAGATCCATTCAAAGACCCGCATGCCGAGAAGTTCGATCATCTGACCTACGATGAAGTGCTGGATCGCAAGCTGGGTGTGATGGACCTGACGGCTATTTGCCTGTGTCGCGACCATAAGATGCCGCTGCGCGTATTTAACATGAACAAGCCCGGTGCCCTGCTGAATATCGTACACGGCGGCGCGGAAGGGACTCTGATCGAGGAAGGCCAACAATGATCAATGAAATCAAGAAAGACGCCCAAGCGCGTATGCAGAAATCCCTGGAGTCTCTGAGCCACGCATTCGGCCAGATTCGTACCGGTAAGGCGCACCCGAGCATCCTGGGGAGCGTGATGGTGCCTTATTACGGCGCTGATACCCCGCTGAGCGGCGTGGCCAACGTTACCGTAAAAGATTCGCGCACCCTGCAAGTCGTGGCCTTCGAGCGCAACATGCTCGCTGCAGTCGACAAAGCCATCCAGAGCGCCGGCCTGAACCTCAACCCGACCAACCTAGGTGAGTTGCTGCTGATCTCCATGCCGGCCCTGACTGAGGAAACTCGTAAGGGCTTCACCAAGCAGGCGCGTAGCGCGGCTGAAGATGCACGCGTTGCGGTGCGCAACATCCGTCGGGATGCCTTGGGTGACCTGAAGAAACTGGTCAAGGACAAGGAAATCAGCGAAGACGAAGAGCGTCGTGCCGTCGCTGATATCGATAAACTGACCAAGGACGCCGAGGCCCAGATCACCAAGGCCACGGAAGAAAAAGAAAAGGACCTGATGGCCGTATAAGGGGTCAGGACGCCTTCATGGAAAAGACCAAGCAGACTGTGCCCTCTGTGGTGCCGCGCCATGTCGCGATCATCATGGATGGGAATAATCGCTGGGCGAAAAAACGCTTTATGCCGGGTGTCGCCGGGCATAAGGCGGGTGTCGATGCGGTGCGGGCTGTGATTGAGGTGTGTGCCGAGGCCAAGGTCGAGGTGTTGACCTTGTTCGCCTTCTCCAGTGAAAACTGGCAGCGGCCCGCCGAAGAAGTCAGCGCCTTGATGGACCTGTTCTTCAAGGCCCTGCGTCGTGAGGCCAGGCGCCTCAACGACAACAACATCAGCCTGCGCATCATCGGCGACCGCTCGCGCTTCCATCCGGAACTACAGGCGGCCATGCGTGAAGCCGAGGCTATCACGGCTGGCACCAACCGCTTTGTGCTGCAAATCGCAGCCAACTATGGCGGCCAATGGGATATTGCCCAGGCGGCGCAGCGACTGGCCCGCGAAGTGCAGGCCGGTCATCTGCGGCCGGACGACATCACGCCTGAATTGCTACAAACCTGTCTGGTGACCGGTGACCTGCCGTTGCCTGACTTGTGTATCCGTACCGGTGGTGAGCATCGCATCAGCAATTTCCTCTTGTGGCAGTTGGCTTACACCGAGCTGTACTTCTCCGACCTGTTCTGGCCGGACTTCAAACACGATGCCATGCGCACTGCGCTGGCCGATTTCGCTTCCCGTCAGCGTCGCTTCGGTAAAACGAGTGAGCAGATCGAAGCTGGAGCCCGGGTTTAAATGCTTAAACAACGAATCATCACAGCACTGATACTGTTGCCGATTGCCCTGTGCGGGTTTTTCCTGCTGGATGGCTCCGGCTTTGCACTGTTTATCGGCCTGGTGGTAACCCTGGGTGCCTGGGAGTGGGCGCGATTGGCAGGTTTCAACGCGCAATTACCGCGAGTGGTGTATGCCGTTGTCGTGGCGGTGCTGCTGTTTCTGATGCACACCCTGTCGAGCATCATCGTACCTTGGGTATTGGGGGCGGCGGTGCTGTGGTGGGCGCTTGCGACCTATCTGGTGCTGACCTTTCCGCGTAGCAGTGGCCAGTGGTCCAGCGTTGCCAGCAAGTTGGTGATTGGCTTGTTGATCCTGTTGCCGGCCTGGCAAGGGCTGGTGGAGATCAAGAATTCGCCGATGGGTAACTGGCTGATCATGGCGGTGATGGTGCTGGTCTGGGGCGCAGACATCGGCGCTTACTTCTCTGGTCGGGCATTCGGCAAGCGCAAGCTGGCGCCGGCAGTCAGCCCGGGCAAGAGTTGGGAGGGTGTGTATGGCGGCCTGGCGTTGACGCTGGCGATCACTCTTGTGGTGGGCTTGGTGCGCGACTGGTCGGCGAAGGAAATCTTCCTGGCCCTGCTGGGCACGGCCATCGTCGTATTTATCTCGGTGGTCGGTGACCTCACCGAAAGCATGTTCAAGCGCCAGGCCGGGATCAAGGACAGCAGCAACCTGCTGCCGGGTCATGGCGGGGTGCTGGATCGTATCGATAGCCTTACCGCTGCCATCCCGATCTTTGCCGTGCTGTTGTGGATGACCGCTTCGTGAGCCGCCTGCAACAAGTGACCGTGCTGGGTGCAACCGGCTCGGTGGGGTTGAGCACGCTGGATGTGATCGCTCGTCACCCTGACCGCTATCAAGTGTTTGCCTTGACCGGGTACAGCCGCCTCAGCGAACTGTTGGCGCTGTGCGTGCGCCATGTGCCGCGCTTTGCTGTCGTGCCTGAGCGTTCGGTTGCACGGAGCCTGCAGGATGATCTGCGGGCTGCCGGGCTGGCCACTCAGGTGCTGGTGGGGGAGGAGGGGTTGTGCCAGGTCTCGGCCGATGCCGAGGTGGATACGGTGGTGGCCGCGATCGTCGGTGCCGCCGGCTTGCGTCCGACCTTGGCTGCCGTGGATGCGGGCAAGAAAATCCTGCTGGCCAACAAAGAAGCGCTGGTGATGTCCGGCGCGCTCTTCATGCAGGCGGTGCGCAAGAGCGGTGCCGTGCTGCTGCCCCTCGACAGTGAGCACAATGCAATCTTCCAATGCATGCCGGGTGACTTTGCTCGCGGTCTGAGCCAGGTGGGTGTGCGTCGGATTCTGCTGACCGCTTCGGGTGGTCCTTTCCGGCAAACTCCCTTGGCGGAGTTGGAGCATGTGTCTCCGGATCAGGCGTGCGCTCATCCTAACTGGTCGATGGGCCGCAAGATTTCCGTAGACTCGGCAAGCATGATGAATAAAGGCCTGGAGTTGATCGAGGCCTGTTGGTTGTTCGATGCGCGACCGGATCAGGTCGAGGTGGTGATTCACCCGCAAAGTGTGATTCATTCACTGGTCGACTATGTGGATGGCTCGGTATTGGCCCAATTGGGTAATCCCGATATGCGCACCCCGATCGCCAATGCCCTGGCCTGGCCGGAGCGGATTGATTCCGGCGTAGCGCCATTGGATCTGTTTGCAATTGCCCGCCTGGACTTTGAAGCGCCGGACGAGCAGCGTTTTCCTTGCCTGCGTTTGGCGCGTGAGGCGGCGGAGGCGGGTAACAGCGCACCGGCGATGCTCAATGCGGCGAATGAAGTGGCCGTGGCGGCGTTTCTCGAACGGCGCATCCGCTTTCCGCAGATCGCGAGTATCATCGAGGACGTCCTGGGTCTTGAGCCCGTGGTGGCAGTCAGTGACCTCGGGGCGGTATTCGAGGCGGATACCAAGGCACGCGCCTTGGCTGAACAATGGTTGAACCGCAACGCGCGTTAATCTGTGGGCGCGATTGAGCCTTCGGGCACTGGATTGGAATGCGGAGAAATTAGATGAGTGCGCTTTACATGATTGTCGGCACCCTGGTTGCTCTGGGTGTGCTGGTTACCTTCCACGAGTTCGGCCACTTCTGGGTGGCACGTCGTTGCGGCGTCAAGGTACTGCGCTTTTCCGTCGGCTTCGGCATGCCGCTGGTTCGCTGGCACGACCGACGTGGCACCGAGTTCGTGATCGCGGCCATCCCGTTGGGTGGCTACGTCAAGATGCTCGATGAGCGTGAAGGCGAAGTGCCTGCTGATCAGTTGGACCAATCCTTCAATCGCAAGACCGTTCGTCAGCGTATTGCCATTGTTGCCGCCGGTCCGATTGCCAACTTCCTGTTGGCAATGCTGTTCTTCTGGGTCTTGGCCATGCTCGGTAGCGAGCAAGTGCGTCCTGTGATCGGCGCGGTCGAGGCGGACAGTATCGCGGCCAAGGCAGGTCTGGTCGCAGGGCAGGAAATTGTTTCCATTGATGGCGAGCCGACTACGGGTTGGGGCGCGGTCAATTTGCAACTGGTGCGTCGTTTGGGTGAAAGCGGCACCGTCAACGTCGTGGTGCGTGAGCAGGATTCCAGTGCCGAAACCCCGCGCGCGTTGGCTTTGGACCATTGGCTCAAAGGCGCTGATGAGCCTGATCCGATCAAGTCCCTGGGCATCCGGCCATGGCGTCCTGCGCTGCCGCCAGTGCTTGCTGAGTTGGATCCGAAAGGTCCGGCCCAGGCCGCAGGTCTGAAAACCGGCGATCGCTTGCTGGCCCTCGATGGCCAGGTGCTGGGTGAGTGGCAGCAGGTGGTCGATCTGGTGCGCGTCCGCCCTGATACCAGAATTGTGCTGAAAATTGAGCGTGACGGCGCTCAAATTGATGTCCCCGTGACCCTGGCGGTACGTGGGGAAGCCAAGGCGGCCGGGGGTTACCTGGGGGCTGGCGTGAAGAGTCCGGACTGGCCGCCCTCGATGGTGCGCGAGGTCAGTTTCGGGCCGCTGGCGGCAATTGGCGAGGGTGCAAAACGCACCTGGACCATGAGTGTGCTGACCCTCGAATCCCTCAAGAAAATGTTGTTCGGCGAGCTCTCGGTAAAAAACTTGAGTGGACCGATAACCATTGCTAAAGTGGCGGGCGCTTCTGCCCAGTCGGGTGTCGCGGATTTCCTGAATTTCCTGGCTTATCTGAGTATTAGCCTGGGTGTTCTGAATTTGCTGCCCATTCCAGTATTGGATGGGGGGCATCTGTTGTTTTATCTGGTCGAGTGGGTGCGTGGTCGCCCCTTGTCGGATCGGGTGCAGGGTTGGGGGATACAGATCGGTATCAGTTTGGTGGTTGGGGTGATGTTATTAGCCTTGGTCAACGATCTGGGTCGACTGTAACGCTTCGCTGAATTGCGAATCTGCCGCATTTTGCGGCAGTTTGTTTATTGCCAGTTGGAATAAGAAAGGACTTCATGAAACGTCTGCTGCTAACTGCGGTTCTCACCGTATTGATGATCGCCGAAGTTCACGCCGAGTCCTTCACCATCTCCGATATTCGCGTCAACGGCCTCCAGCGGGTTTCCGCGGGTAGCGTCTTTGGTGCCTTGCCGTTGAACGTCGGGGAACAGGCTGATGACCGTCGCCTGGTGGAATCCACTCGTGCGCTGTTCAAAACCGGGTTCTTTCAAGACATCCAACTGGGTCGCGAAGGTAACGTCCTGGTTATCACCGTCGTCGAGCGACCCTCCGTCGCCAGTATCGAGATCGAAGGCAACAAGGCGATCTCCACTGAAGACCTGATGAAAGGCCTGAAGCAATCTGGCCTGGCCGAGGGCGAGATCTTCCAGCGCGCCACCCTTGAAGGTGTGCGTAACGAACTGCAACGCCAGTATGTTGCCCAGGGCCGCTACTCCGCGACTGTGGAAACGGAAGTGGTGCCACAGCCTCGTAACCGTGTCGGCCTCAAGGTCAACATCAACGAAGGTACCGTGGCGGCCATTCAGCACATCAACGTGGTGGGTAACACCAAGTTCGCTGATGACGACCTGATCGACCTGTTCGAGCTCAAGACCACCAACTGGTTGTCGTTCTTCAAGAACGATGACAAGTACGCCCGCGAAAAACTCTCCGGTGACCTGGAGCGCCTGCGTTCCTACTACCTGGACCGTGGTTATATCAACATGGATATCGCTTCGACCCAGGTGTCCATCACTCCGGACAAGAAACACGTCTACATCACTGTCAACGTCAACGAAGGCGAGAAGTACAAGGTTCGTGACGTGAAGCTCAGCGGCGACTTGAAAGTGCCTGAAGACCAGGTCAAGGCCCTGTTGCTGGTGCAGAAAGACCAGGTGTTCTCGCGCAAGCTGATGACCACTACCTCCGAACTGATCACCCGTCGCCTGGGTAACGAAGGCTATACCTTCGCCAACGTCAACGGCGTGCCTACCCCGCACGATGAAGACCACACCGTGGACATCACCTTTGTCGTCGACCCAGGCAAGCGTGCCTATGTGAACCGTATCAATTTCCGTGGCAACACCAAGTCTGCGGACGAAGTGCTGCGCCGTGAAATGCGCCAGATGGAAGGTGGCTGGGCGTCGACTTACCTGATCGACCAGTCCAAGACCCGTCTTGAGCGCCTGGGCTTCTTCAAAGAGGTGAACGTCGAAACCCCAGCCGTACCGGGTGTGGATGACCAGGTTGACGTGAACTACGCCGTGGAAGAACAAGCGTCGGGTTCCATCACCGCCAGTGTCGGCTTCGCACAGAGCGCCGGTCTGATCCTCGGTGGTTCCATCACCCAGAACAACTTCCTGGGTACCGGTAACAAGGTGTCCATCGGCCTGACCCGAAGCGAATACCAGAGCCGTTATAACTTCGGTTATGTCGACCCCTACTGGACTGCAGACGGCGTGAGCCTGGGCTACAACGCCTTCTACCGCACCACCGACTACAAAGACCTCGACGTTGACGTAGCAAGCTATGCAATCGACAGCCTGGGCGTAGGCGCGAACATCGGTTACCCGATCAGCGAGACCTCGCGCCTGACCTTCGGCCTGACTGCGCAACAGGATGAGATCAAGACCGGTGTGTACACCGTGGACGAGATCTTCGACTTCACTCGCAAGGAAGGCGACAAGTTCCTGAACTTCAAGGCGTCCGCCGGCTGGTCCGAGTCGACACTGAACAAAGGTGTGCTTGCCACCCGTGGTCACTCCCAGAGCCTGACTCTGGAAGCAACGACTCCGGGCAGCGACCTGTCGTTCTTCAAGCTCGATTACCGTGGTCAGTTGTTCCAGCCGTTGAGCGATAACTACACCATGCGCCTGCACACTGAGTTGGGCTATGGCGACGGTTATGGTTCCACCAATGGGCTGCCGTTCTACGAGAACTACTATGCGGGTGGCTTCAACTCCGTGCGTGGCTTCAAGGACAGCACCTTGGGTCCACGTGGTACACCGAGCCGTGGTGTTGGTGTAACCGGTAACCAGGGCACCGTAGCTGACTCCGACAACGATCCGCTGCCATTCGGTGGTAACGTGTTGATCCAGGGTGGTGCGGAAATCCTGTTCCCGCTACCGTTCGTCAAAGATCAGCGGTCCCTGCGTACCTCCGTCTTCTGGGATGTGGGTAACGTGTTCGACTCCAAGTGCGAACAGATCACCAACCCAAGCGGTGTGAAGTCGAGGACTGAGTGCAACGACGTGAGCCTCAGCAACCTGGCGAGCTCGGTGGGTGTAGGTGTGACGTGGGTGACTGCGCTTGGCCCGTTGAGCTTCGCTCTGGCCATGCCGATCAAGAAACCGGATAACGCTGAAACCCAGATTTTCCAATTCTCCCTCGGCCAGACGTTCTAAGCGTCTGACCCAAGATAACGACAACGGATTCTGTAGGAGTACATCGTGCGTAAGTTGACTCAATTGGTTCTGCTGGCCACCGTGCTGGTAACCACCCCGGCCTTCGCCGAGATGAAAATCGCCGTCCTGAACTATCAGATGGCCCTGCTGGAATCCGACGCGGCCAAGAAATACGCCGTGGATGCCGAGAAAAAATTCGGTCCGCAACTGACCAAGCTCAAGACGTTGGAAAGCAGCGCCAAGGGTATCCAGGACCGCCTGGTAGCGGGTGGCGACAAAATGCAGCAAGGCGAGCGCGAGCGTCTGGAGCTTGAGTTCAAGCAAAAGGCCCGTGACTACCAGTTCCAATCCAAGGAGCTGAACGAAGCCAAGGCTGTTGCCGACCGCGAAATGCTCAAGCAGCTCAAACCTAAACTCGACAGCGCTGTGGAAGAAGTCATCAAGAAAGGTGCCTTTGACCTGGTGTTCGAGCGTGGCGCAGTGATCGACGTCAAGCCTCAATACGACATCACCCGTCAGGTGATCGAGCGCATGAACCAGCTGAAGTAAGCCATGACCGCGACTATCAAGCTCGGCGAGTTGGCCGAGTTCCTGGGAGCCACCTTGCGTGGCTCCCCGGAGAAGGAAATCACTGGGCTAGCCACCTTGCAGGAGGCTGGCCCAGCTCAGTTGAGCTTCCTCGCAAACCCCCAATACCGTAAATACCTGGTCGACTGCCAGGCCGCAGCCGTGTTGCTGAAGGCCGCTGACGCCGAGGGTTACGCCGGGGATGCCCTGGTAGTGGCTGACCCCTACCTGTCGTACGCAAAGGCGTCGCATCTGTTCGACCCGAAGCCCAAGGCGGCGAGTGGTGTTCATCCGTCTGCGGTTATCGCCGATGATGCCCAGGTTGATCCTGCGGCCAGCATCGGTGCGTTTGCGGTGATCGAGAGCGGCGCACGCATCGCGGCCGGTGTAACGGTCGGCGCGCATTGCTTTATCGGCGCTCGCTGTGTAATCGGCGCCGACGGTTGGTTGGCGCCTCGCGTGACCCTGTACCACGATGTGCGTATTGGTGAGCGTGTGGTCATTCAATCGGGTGCGGTAATCGGTGGTGAAGGCTTCGGTTTTGCCAACTCCAAGGGTGTCTGGCACAAGATTGCCCAGGTCGGCGGCGTATTGATCGGCGACGACGTGGAAATCGGTGTGAATACAGCGGTCGATCGCGGGGCCTTGGCCGATACCGTGATCGGTAACGGCGTGAAGCTCGACAACCAGATCCAGATCGCCCACAACGTGCAGATTGGCGATCACACCGCCATGGCTGCGTGTGTAGGCATTTCCGGCAGCACCAGGATCGGCAAGCATTGCATGCTCGCCGGTGGCGTAGGGTTGGTGGGGCATATCGATATTTGCGACAACGTTTTCATCACCGGCATGACCATGGTCACCCACTCGATTACCGAGCCGGGGGCCTACTCATCTGGTACCGCCATGCAGCCCGCAGCTGAATGGCGCAAGAGTGCAGCACGTTTGAGGCAGCTCGACGACATGGCTCGACGTCTCAAACAGCTGGAAAAGCGTGTTGGGGACGTGACCCCTGGCGGTAATGCTTCATCAGAAGGCTGATACCATTTCCATATCAAGTGTGCACAGCCGCTAGACTGCCTCCTTGATTTGCTAGCGGGGCGTGCGTTTAGTCGCCCGCCCCCAATCTTTATTACAGGCTTCCCCCCGAAATGATGGACATCAACGAGATTCGCGAATACCTGCCTCACCGTTACCCGTTCCTGCTGGTGGACCGTGTAGTGGACCTCAATGTTGAGGAAAAGCGCATTCGTGCCTACAAGAATGTCAGCATCAACGAACCATTCTTCAACGGCCACTTCCCCGCGCATCCCATCATGCCGGGCGTATTGATCATCGAAGCAATGGCCCAGGCTGCCGGTATCCTTGGTTTCAAAATGCTCGACCTCAAGCCTGCCGACGGCACGCTTTACTATTTCGTGGGCTCCGACAAGTTGCGCTTTCGCAACCCGGTTACTCCGGGTGACCAGTTGATCCTGGAAGCCAAGTTCATCAGCTGCAAGCGCCAGATCTGGAAGTTCGAATGCCAGGCCTCGGTAGACGGCAAGCCAGTGTGCTCTGCCGAGATCATCTGCGCGGAACGCAAACTATGAGTTTGATTGACCCTCGCGCAATCATCGATCCGTCGGCCGTACTGGCCGCCGACGTTGAGGTCGGCCCTTGGTCGATCATCGGCGCAGGTGTGGAAATCGGCGAGGGGACTGTCATCGGGCCGCACGTGATCCTCAAAGGTCCGACCCGCATTGGCAAGCACAACCGCATCTACCAGTTTTCCTCGGTAGGCGAAGACACCCCGGACATGAAGTACAAGGGTGAAGAAACACGCTTGGTAATCGGTGATCACAACATCATCCGTGAAGGCGTGACCATTCACCGTGGCACCGTGCAGGATCGTGCCGAGACCACGCTGGGTGATCACAACCTGGTCATGGCCTATGCCCATATCGGCCATGACAGCGTGATCGGCAACCACTGCATCCTGGTCAACAACACGGCGTTGGCCGGTCACGTGCATGTTGATGATTGGGCGATCCTGTCCGGCTTCACCCTGGTGCATCAGTACTGCCATATCGGCGCCCACAGCTTTTCCGGCATGGGCACCGCCATCGGCAAGGACGTTCCGGCGTTCGTCACGGTGTTCGGCAACCCGGCCGAAGCCCGCAGCATGAACTTCGAAGGCATGCGCCGTCGTGGGTTCAGCGAAGAGGCGATCCACGCCCTGCGCCGCGCCTACAAGGTGGTCTATCGTCAGGGGCTGACGGTCGACCAGGCGTTGATCCAACTGTCCGAGCCGGCAGCGTTGTTCCCGGAAGTCGCGGTGTTCCGTGACTCGATCCAGGCGTCGACCCGCGGCATCACCCGCTGATCATGGCTACTCTGCGTATCGCGCTGGTGGCCGGAGAAGCTTCCGGCGACATTTTGGGCGCAGGTCTTATGCGGGCGCTCAAGGCCCAGCACCCTGCGGTGGAATTTATCGGCGTCGGTGGCCCGCTGATGCAGGCCGAAGGCCTCACGTCGTACTTTCCCATGGAGCGTCTGTCGGTCATGGGACTGGTCGAAGTGCTGGGTCGCCTGCGTGAGCTGTTGGCTCGTCGCAAGCTGCTGATCCAGACGCTGATCGAAGAAAAGCCCGATGTTTTTATCGGAATCGATGCGCCGGACTTTACCCTCAATATCGAACTCAAGTTGCGTCAGGCCGGCATCAAGACCGTGCACTACGTCAGCCCCTCTGTGTGGGCGTGGCGGCAGAAGCGTGTGCTGAAGATCCGCGAAGGCTGCGACCTGATGTTGACCCTGTTGCCGTTTGAGGCCAGGTTCTACGAGGAGAAGGGCGTGCCGGTACGGTTTGTCGGGCATACCCTGGCTGACACCATTCCTTTGCAGGCTGACCGTGCAGCCGCGCGTGCCGAACTGGGTTTGCCCGACGGCCCGCTCGTCGCGCTGATGCCGGGCAGTCGAGGCGGTGAAGTTGGCCGTCTTGCCAACGTGTTTTTCGATGCTGCCGAGCGCCTGCAAGCCTTGAAGCCTGGAGTGCGTTTCGTGTTGCCCTGCGCCAGCCCGCAACGGCGTGCACAAATCGAGACACTGCTGGTCGGTCGCAATCTGCCCTTGACCCTGCTCGACGGTCGGTCGCACCTGGCCCTGGCGGCCTGTGATGCGGTGCTGATCGCTTCGGGTACCGCGACCTTGGAGGCCCTGCTGTACAAGCGCCCGATGGTCGTGGCCTATCGCTTGGCGCCGCTGACTTTCTGGATTCTCAAGCGCATGGTCAAAAGCCCTTACATCTCTTTGCCCAACTTGCTGGCCCAGCGCCTGTTGGTTCCGGAGTTGTTGCAGGACGATGCAACGCCCGAAGCCCTCGCGCAAACCCTACTACCCTTGATCGACGGCGGCGAAGAACAGACTCGTGGTTTTGACGACATTCACCGCACCTTGCGCCGTGATGCATCGAACCAGGCAGCCGATGCCGTACTGACCTTGATCGGCCAAAAACAGGAAGCTTTATGAGCACGCAAATAGGCCTGGATTTCAGCCTGGTTGCCCAAGCCCACGAACTGGTGGCCGGCGTTGACGAAGTAGGGCGTGGCCCGCTGTGTGGCGCGGTGGTGACGGCGGCCGTGATCCTCGATCCAAACCGTCCGATCCTGGGGCTCAACGACTCGAAAAAACTCACCGAGGCGCGCCGTGAAAAACTCTACGACGAAATCTGTGAAAAGGCCCTGAGCTGGCATATCGCCCGGGCTGAAGTCGAAGAAATCGACGAGTTGAACATTCTGCACGCCACGATGCTGGCCATGCAGCGTGCCGTTGAAGGCCTGCACATCACGCCAAAACTGGCGATGATCGACGGCAACCGTTGCCCTAAGCTGGCGATGCCGGCTGAAGCGGTGGTCAAGGGCGATAGCAAGGTTCCAGCCATTGCCGCCGCTTCGATCCTGGCCAAGGTCAGCCGAGACCGTGAAATGGCTGCCTTCGAATTGATTTACCCCGGCTACGGTATCGGGGGCCACAAAGGCTATCCGACGCCCGTTCATCTGGAAGCCCTGGCCCGTCTTGGTCCAACGCCGATCCACCGGCGCTCGTTTGCCCCGGTGCGCCAGGCTTATGAGCTACGCGAGAACCTCAGCGAGGTTTAGTCGCAAGGCTGATGTTTTTGCCAAGGCCCGGTACAATCCCGGGCCTTGTTGTTTCTAAGTTTCTGGACAGGATCACTATGCCGGCTTCATTCGTTCACCTGCGCCTGCACACTGAATACTCCCTGGTCGACGGCCTGGTACGGATCAAACCACTGGTCAAAACCCTGGTGGGTATGAACATGCCTGCGGTCGCGGTTACCGATCAGAACAACATGTGTTCCCTGGTCAAGTTCTACAAGAACGCCATGGGCGCCGGCATCAAGCCGATCTGCGGCGCCGACCTGTGGCTGTCCAACAAAGACCCGGATAACCCCCTGAGCCGCATCAGCCTGCTGGCGATGAATGGCGTGGGTTATCGCAACCTCACCGAATTGATTTCCCGTGGCTTTATCGACGGTCAGCGCAACGGCTCGATCATCATCGAGCGCGAATGGGTCGCCGAGGCCAGCGAAGGCCTGATCATGCTGTCGGCCGCCAAGGAGGGCGAGATCGGTATCGCGCTGCTGGGCGGCAATCCCCATGAAGCCGAAGTACTGGCGAGTGAGTGGATGCAGGTATTCCCCGACCGCTTTTACCTGGAAGTCCAGCGTACCAACCGCCCCAACGATGAAGAGCATCTGCACGCCGCCGTAGCCCTGGCCGACAAGCTGGGCGCGCCGTTGGTGGCGACCAACGATGTGCGCTTTATCAAGAAGGAAGATTTCGAGGCCCACGAAACCCGCGTGTGCATCGGTGAGGGCCGGGCGCTGGATGACCCGCGCCGCTCCAAGAACTACAGCGAAGAGCAGTACCTCAAGAGCGCGGAGGAGATGGCCGAGCTGTTCAGCGACCTGCCCGAGGCCCTGGAAAACTCCGTCGAGATTGCCAAGCGCTGCAATATCGAAGTGAAGCTGGGCAAACACTTTTTGCCCAATTTCCCGATTCCCGATGGCATGACCATCGACGAGTATTTCCGCAAGGTGTCATTTGATGGCTTGGAGGAGCGTCTCTCCGTCCTGCTGCCCAAGGACACCACCGAAGATTACGAGGCCAAGCGCCAGGTCTATGTCGACCGGCTGAATTTCGAGCTGGATATCATCATCCAGATGGGGTTCCCCGGTTACTTCCTGATCGTGATGGACTTTATCCAGTGGGCCAAGAGCAACGGCGTCCCGGTAGGCCCGGGCCGGGGCTCGGGTGCTGGCTCGCTGGTCGCCTATGTACAGAAGATCACCGACCTTGACCCACTGGAATACGACCTGCTGTTCGAGCGGTTCCTGAACCCGGAACGGGTCTCCATGCCCGACTTCGACGTCGACTTCTGCATGGACGGCCGGGACCGCGTGATCGAATACGTGGCCGAGAAATACGGTCGCAACGCCGTGAGCCAGATCATTACCTTCGGTTCCATGGCGGCCAAGGCGGTAATCCGTGACGTGGCGCGGGTGCAGGGCAAGTCCTACGGCCTGGCGGACCGCCTGTCGAAGATGATCCCGTTCGAAGTCGGGATGACCCTGGAAAAAGCCTACGAGCAGGAAGAGATCCTGCGCGACTTCATCAAAATCGACGAAGAAGCCGCCGAAATCTGGGACATGGCGCGCAAGCTTGAAGGCGTGGTGCGTAACGTCGGTAAACACGCCGGTGGTGTAGTAATCGCGCCAACCAAGCTGACTGACTTTTCGCCTATCTATTGCGATGAAGAGGGCGGCGGCCTTGTCACCCAGTTCGACAAGGACGATGTGGAGGCGGCCGGCCTGGTGAAGTTCGACTTCCTCGGCCTTCGGACCCTGACGATCATCGACTGGGCGCTCAAGACCATCAACCGAGACCGCGCCAAGGTCAACGAAGAGCCGCTGGATATCGCGTTCATCCCGCTGGACGACAAACCGACTTACCAATTGCTGCAAAAAGCTGAAACGACTGCGGTGTTCCAGCTTGAATCGCGGGGCATGAAGGAGCTGATCAAAAAGCTCAAGCCCGACTGCCTGGAAGACTTGATCGCACTGGTGGCCCTGTTCCGTCCGGGCCCGCTGCAATCGGGCATGGTGGATGACTTCATCAACCGTAAGCACGGCCGCGCCGAGTTGGCGTACCCGCACTCCGATTACCAGTATGAAGGCCTCAAGCCGGTATTGGCTCCGACCTACGGCATCATCCTGTACCAGGAACAGGTGATGCAGATCGCCCAGGTAATGGCCGGCTACACCCTCGGTGGTGCGGACATGCTGCGTCGTGCCATGGGTAAGAAAAAACCCGAGGAAATGGCCAAGCAACGCGGCGGTTTCATTGAGGGTTGCGCCACCAACAATATCGACGCCGACCTCGCCGGTAACATTTTCGACCTGGTGGAAAAATTCGCCGGTTATGGCTTCAACAAATCCCACTCCGCCGCCTACGGGCTGGTGTCGTACCAGACCGCCTGGCTGAAAGCCCACTACCCGGCGCCGTTCATGGCTGCGGTACTTTCGGCGGATATGCACAACACCGACAAGGTCGTGACCTTGATCGAGGAAGTGCGCACCATGAAGCTGCGCCTCGACGCACCGGACGTGAACGCCTCGGAGTTCAAGTTCACGGTGAATGACGAGGGTCGCATCATCTATGGCCTGGGCGCGATCAAAGGCGTGGGCGAAGGCCCGGTGGAAGCCATCACCGAAGCGCGCCAGGACGGGCCGTTCAAGGATTTGTTCGACTTCTGCGCACGTGTTGACCTCAAGCGCATCAACAAACGTACCCTCGATGGTCTTATCCGCAGCGGCGCGCTCGACCGTCTTGGGCCGTATTTCCATGATGAGCCGAAGGCTTACCAGGCGAATATCGATCGCAACCGCGCGGTGTTGCTCACCGCCATGGAAGAAGCGATCAAGGCCGCCGAACAGACCGCCCGGACCCACGACAGCGGCCACGCCGACCTGTTTGGCGGGTTGTTCGTCGAAGACGATGCGGATGTGTACGCCAACCACCGCAAGGCCAAGGACCTGACCCTCAAGGAGCGCCTCAAGGGTGAAAAAGACACCTTGGGCCTGTACCTCACCGGTCACCCGATTGACGAATATGAAGGTGAAATCCGCCGTTTCGCCCGTCAGCGCATCATCGACCTGAAACCGGCGCGGGATACCCAGACCGTCGCCGGCATGATCATCGCCCTGCGAGTGATGAAAAACAAAAAGGGCGACAAGATGGGCTTTATCACCCTCGACGACCGCTCGGGCCGGATCGAAGCGTCGCTGTTTGCCGACGCCTTTCACTCTGCGCAGTCGCTGCTGCAGACCGACGCCATGGTGGTGGTGGAAGGGGAGGTCAGCAACGATGACTTCTCCGGCGGCTTGCGTCTGCGGATCAAGCGAGTGATGAGCATGGAAGATGCGCGCACCAACCTGGCCGAAAGTCTGCGCTTGAAGGTCAAGACCGAAGCCCTCAAGGGCGATCAGCTACGCTGGTTGGGTGACTTGCTCAAGCGCCACCGCGGCGCGTGCCCGGTGACCATGGAATACACCGGCAGCGACGCCAAGGCCATGCTGCAGTTCGGCGAGACCTGGCGAATTGATCCGGCTGACGGCTTGATTCAAGCATTGCGTGACCAGTTCGGTCGTGACAACGTCTTCCTCCAATACCGTTGACGATCAGGTGATGGCAAATCGCCTGATCTCGACCAAACATTTAATCTCGACCTAGACGCGCCTCTCCCTTAAGGTAGGGCGCGAATAGACAACCGGCTGGCCAGGCAACCCTTGGCCGTCGACCCAAGACGGACGCTTATGAACCCGAATTTTCTTGATTTCGAACAGCCGATCGCTGACCTGCAAGCCAAGATCGAAGAACTGCGCCTGGTCGGCAATGACAATTCGCTGAATATCGGCGATGAGATCGCTCGCCTGCAAGACAAGAGCAGCACGCTCACCGAAGACATCTTCGGCAAGTTGACCAGCTGGCAGATCGCGCGCCTGGCTCGTCACCCGCGTCGTCCTTACACCCTGGACTACATTCAGCACATTTTCACCGAGTTCGACGAACTGCACGGTGACCGCCACTTCTCCGACGACGCGGCTATCGTGGGTGGTATCGCTCGCCTGGACGATCAGCCGGTCATGGTCATCGGTCACCAGAAAGGCCGTGAAGTGCGCGAGAAAGTACGCCGTAACTTCGGCATGCCGCGCCCAGAAGGCTACCGCAAGGCCTGCCGCCTGATGGAAATGGCCGAGCGCTTCAAGATGCCGATCCTGACCTTTATCGACACCCCGGGCGCTTACCCAGGTATCGACGCCGAAGAGCGCAACCAGAGCGAAGCCATTGCCTGGAACCTGCGCGTCATGTCTCGCCTGAAAACCCCGATCATTGCCACCGTGATCGGTGAGGGTGGTTCCGGCGGCGCACTGGCGATCGGTGTCTGTGACCAGTTGAACATGCTGCAATATTCGACCTACGCGGTGATTTCACCCGAAGGTTGCGCCTCGATCCTGTGGAAAACCGCAGAAAAAGCGCCGGACGCTGCCGAAGCCATGGGCATCACTGCCGATCGCCTCAAGGGCCTGGGTATCGTGGACAAAGTGATCGCCGAGCCATTGGGCGGCGCCCACCGCGACCCGGCTGCCGCCGCCGCTACTATCCGTGCCGAGTTGGGTTCGCAGCTGGCGATGCTCAAGAAACTGGATAACGAAGCGCTGCTGGCCCGTCGTTACGAGCGCCTGATGAGCTACGGTCTCTAAGGCCGCAGCGGTACTAATGTGGGAGGGGGCTTGCCCCCGATTGCTGAGTGTCAGTCACTGTATTCACTGGCTGATGCTCCGCTATCGGGGGCAAGCCCCCTCCCACATTAGCTTTGTGTATGCTTGGCTTGGGTATTCCAGATTTGCGGCGGTAACCTGTGATGAAACCGACTTTATCCGCCAAACTCCTGCACGCCCTAGCCCCCTGGCGCAACGCCCTGGCCTGGCATATCGCGTTCTCCGGCGGTCTTGACTCCACCGTCCTGCTGCACCTCCTCGCCTCCCTGGCCAAAACCGAAAATTTCCCGCCGCTCGACGCTGTCCATGTCCACCATGGCCTGCAAGCCGCCGCCGACACCTGGCCGAGCCATTGCCAGTCCATTTGCGACAGGCTGGGCGTGCCCCTGCGCGTAATGCGTGTGCATGTGCAGCCCGGCGCCAGCCTTGAGCGTGCAGCGCGTGATGCGCGTTACCGGGTGTTTACCGAGATGATCGGGGCAGGGGGGGTGTTGCTCACAGGCCAGCATCGCGACGATCAGGCTGAAACCCTGCTGTTTCGCCTGTTGCGCGGGGCCGGCGTGCGGGGGGCGGCGGCAATGCCTGTGCACCGTCCATTGGCGGGTGGCCATTTGGTGCGGCCGTTGCTGGATGTCTCGCGTGCCGAGTTGGAAGCCTATGCCGCTGATCATCAACTCAAGTGGATTGAAGATCCTTCCAATGCCGATCCACGCTTCTCCCGTAATTACCTGCGTCACTGCGTGATCCCGACGCTGACGGCGCGTTGGCCCCAAGCCGTCTCCAGCCTGGCCCGCACTGCCGACCATCTTGGTGAGGCGCAAGCTTTACTGGGTGAGTTAGCCTGCATGGACCTGCAAGTCGCCGATCAACCTTCACGGTTTCCTTGGCTGGTTTTGCCTTCATTGGCTCTTGACCCACTGCGCGAACTTTCCGATGCGCGTCAGCGCAACGTCCTGCGCCATTGGCTGGCGCCGCTGACCCGTTTACCCGACAGCGACCACTGGGCTGGCTGGTATTCCCTACGCGATGCCAAGGGCGACGCACAGCCCTTATGGCGTCTGGCCGATGGGGAATTGCACCGTTGTGGCGAACGCATCTGGTGGTTGCCTCACGCCTGGTCGGAATTTTCCCACGCGTCGGTGAGCTGGCCTCGCCCGCAAAACCCACTAGAGTTACCCGGCAATGGCCTGCTGGAAATTATCGGCAAGGTGCCCGAAGGCCCGCTGGAGGTTCGTTATCGCCAGGGCGGCGAAATGCTTGAAGTACCAGGCCGAGGCCGGCGTGACTTGAAGCGCCTGCTTAATGAACATGGAGTGCCGGGCTTCGTCCGTGGCAGATTGCCGCTGCTGTACCGGGGCGAGCAATTGCTCGGCGTGCCCAACCTCATTGGACTCTGGGCCGCACCGAATGAAGGCTGGCAATTACATTGGATGCCACAGAGCTGCGATCAAGGTTTGAGCTGATAGAGCCTTTCCGGTAGACTACGCTCCCTTCTTGATACAACTTCTGTGGATTCGCCTGAATCGCAGCAGTTGCCGATTACCAAGCAGTCTTTGCTGGGCGATTCCAAAAAATGTGTAGCGATCAACGTACCGGCGTTTCATTGCTGGTCTGTCACAACGCGGCGGTTTTTTTGAAAGGTGCACTGTGATTAATGCAGGTGATCGGGGGCTTCGGCCTCTCTTCGCTTTCCCCGGCGGCTCGGACCGCTTTAACGCAGACTTCTAGGGTTTTTCATGACGCGCTACATATTCGTCACGGGCGGTGTTGTTTCTTCATTGGGGAAAGGCATTGCCTCCGCTTCATTGGCGGCCATCCTGGAGGCGCGGGGGCTTAAAGTCACCATGCTCAAGCTGGACCCGTACATCAACGTCGACCCGGGCACCATGAGCCCGTTCCAGCACGGTGAAGTGTTCGTCACACACGACGGCGCCGAGACCGACCTGGACCTGGGCCATTACGAGCGGTTCATCCGCACGACCATGACCCAGAACAACAACTTCACCACTGGCCGTGTCTACGAGCACGTGCTGCGCAAAGAGCGCCGTGGTGACTACCTGGGTGCAACCATCCAGGTGATCCCGCACATCACCGACGAAATCAAGCGCCGCATCATCAAGGGTGCAGGCGATGCCGACGTGGCGATGGTCGAGATCGGTGGCACCGTGGGTGACATCGAATCCCAACCGTTCCTCGAAGCCATCCGCCAGTTGCGTTTCGAAGTCGGCGCCAAGCGCGCGATGCTGATGCACCTCACCTTGGTGCCGTACATCGCCACCGCTGGCGAAACCAAAACCAAGCCTACCCAGCACTCGGTCAAGGAACTGCGTTCCATCGGCCTGCAGCCGGACGTGCTGGTGTGCCGCTCCGATCACCCGATCGATATTTCCTCGCGTCGCAAGATCGCGCAGTTCACCAACGTTGAAGAACGTGCGGTGATCGCCCTGGAAGACGCCGACACCATCTACAAGATCCCGGGCATCCTGCATTCGCAAGGCCTGGATGATTTTGTGGTCGAGCGTTTCGGCCTGCAATGCAACGGCGCGGACCTGTCCGAGTGGGAAGCCGTGGTTGACGCCAAGCTCAACCCTGAGCACGAAGTCACCATCGCCATGGTCGGCAAGTACATGGAACTGCTGGATGCGTACAAGTCGCTGATCGAGGCGATGAGCCACGCGGGCATCAGCAACCGTACCAAGGTCAACCTGCGCTACATCGATTCCGAAGACATCGAGAACCAGGGCACCGCGCTGCTCGAAGGTGTCGATGCGATCCTCGTTCCAGGCGGTTTCGGCCTGCGTGGCGTGGAAGGCAAGATCACTGCCGTGCAGTATGCTCGCGAGAACAAGGTGCCGTACCTGGGCATCTGCCTGGGCATGCAAGTGGCCGTTATTGAATTCGCCCGTAACGTGATGGGCTGGAAAGACGCCAACTCCACCGAGTTCGACAGCAAGAGCGGCCACCCGGTCGTGGGCTTGATCACCGAGTGGGAAGACGCCACCGGCGCCGTCGAAACCCGTACCGAAAGCTCCGACCTGGGCGGCACCATGCGCCTTGGCGCGCAAGACTGCCTGCTGGAGCCGGGTTCCCTGGTTCACGATTGCTACGGCAAGGACGTGATCGTCGAGCGTCACCGTCACCGCTACGAAGTGAACAATAACCTGCTACCGCAAATCAAAGAGGCTGGCCTGAAGATCTCCGGTCGCTCGGGTGATGGCGCGCTGGTTGAAGTGGTCGAGGCCCCGGATCATCCATGGTTCGTCGCTTGCCAGTTCCACCCTGAGTTCACCTCGACACCGCGCGACGGTCACCCACTGTTCAGCGGTTTCGTCAAAGCCGCACTGACGCAACATCAGAAGAAGGCGTAAACCTGATGGCCCAGAAGATCATTCGCGTAGGCGACATCGAGATTGCCAACGACAAGCCCATGGTGTTGTTCGGCGGCATGAACGTGCTGGAAAGCCGTGACATGGCGATGCAGGTCTGTGAAGAGTACGTAAAGGTTACCGAGAAACTGGGTATCCCTTACGTGTTCAAGGCCAGCTTCGACAAGGCCAACCGTTCGTCCGTGACCTCCTATCGCGGCCCGGGCCTTGAAGAAGGCATGCGGATCTTCCAGGACATCAAGCAAGCCTTCGGCGTGCCGATCATCACCGACGTCCACGAGCCTGAACAGGCTGCCGTGGTCGCCGAGGTGTGCGACATCATCCAGTTGCCGGCCTTCCTGTCGCGCCAGACCGACCTGGTCGTTGCGATGGCCAAGACCGGTGCGGTGATCAATATCAAGAAAGCCCAGTTCCTTGCACCTCAGGAAATGAAACACATCCTGAACAAGTGCGTGGAAGCGGGTAACGACCAGTTGATCCTCTGCGAGCGTGGTTCTAGCTTCGGCTACAACAACCTCGTGGTGGACATGCTCGGTTTCGGCATCATGAAACAGTTCGAATACCCGGTGTTCTTCGACGTGACCCACGCGCTGCAAATGCCTGGTGGTCGCGCCGACTCTGCCGGTGGGCGCCGTGCCCAGGTACTGGACCTGGCCAAGGCCGGCATCAGCCAGTCCCTGGCTGGCCTGTTCCTGGAAGCCCACCCGGACCCGGATAACGCCAAATGCGACGGTCCCTGCGCCCTGCGCCTGGACAAGTTGGAACCATTCCTGGCCCAACTCAAGCAGTTGGACGAACTGGTCAAGAGTTTTCCGACAGTAGAGACCGCGTAACTGCCATTTCTCCGGTAAAGTATCCCACGCTAAATGCTCAGGCCCTCGGGCCTGAGCCTTGTCGCCTGCAAGCCTGCCCCGTTGTTCCACCCTTGCGGTCGGTCAAAAGATTTCCTTCAGCTGCGTCGTTTTCGTCAACTTTGGAGTGTTTACAACAATGGCAAAAATCGTCGACATCAAAGGTCGTGAAGTTCTCGACTCCCGTGGCAACCCCACCGTCGAAGCCGACGTGCTTCTCGATAACGGCATCATCGGCAGCGCCTGCGCGCCGTCCGGTGCTTCCACAGGTTCGCGCGAAGCGCTGGAACTGCGTGATGGCGACAAGAGCCGTTACCTGGGTAAGGGTGTCCTCAAGGCTGTAGCCAACATCAACGGCCCGATCCGTGACCTGCTGCTGGGCAAAGACCCGCTGGACCAGAAAGCCCTGGACCACGCGATGATCAAGCTCGACGGTACTGAAAACAAAGGCAGCCTCGGCGCCAACGCCATCCTCGCCGTGTCCCTGGCTGCTGCCAAGGCCGCCGCCCAGGACCAGGACCTGCCACTGTACGCCCACATTGCCAACCTGAACGGTACCCCGGGTGTCTACTCGATGCCGGTTCCGATGATGAACATCATCAACGGTGGCGAGCATGCCGATAACAACGTCGACATCCAGGAATTCATGGTGCAGCCGGTCGGCGCCAAGACCTTCTCCGAAGGCCTGCGCATGGGCACCGAGATTTTCCATCACCTCAAAGCCGTGCTGAAGGCCCGTGGCCTGAGCACTGCCGTGGGTGACGAAGGTGGTTTCGCGCCGAACCTGGCGTCCAACGAAGATGCACTGAAAGTGATCTCCGAAGCCGTGGCTAACGCTGGCTACACACTGGGCACCGACGTGACCCTGGCCCTGGACTGCGCCGCCAGCGAGTTCTACGAAGATGGCAAATACAACCTGTCCGGCGAAGGCCAGGTGTTCAACTCCGAAGGTTTTGCCGACTACCTCAAGGGCCTGACCCAGCGCTACCCGATCATCTCGATCGAAGACGGCCTGGACGAGTCCGACTGGGATGGCTGGAAGATCCTCACCGACAAGATCGGCGAAAAAGTCCAACTGGTAGGTGACGACTTGTTCGTGACCAACACCAAGATCCTGAAAGAAGGCATCGACAAAAAGATCGCCAACTCGATCCTGATCAAGTTCAATCAGATCGGCACCCTGACCGAAACCCTGGAAGCCATCCAGATGGCCAAGGCTGCGGGCTACACCGCCGTGATCTCCCACCGCTCCGGCGAAACCGAAGATTCGACCATCGCCGACCTGGCCGTGGGCACTTCGGCGGGCCAGATCAAGACCGGCTCCCTGTGCCGTTCTGACCGTGTGTCCAAGTACAACCAATTGCTGCGTATCGAAGAGCAACTGGCCGGCAAAGCCAAGTACAACGGTCGCGGCGAGTTTCGCGGCTGATCGCTACTTGATGGTAAGGCATGGTAAAAAGTCGGCGGATTGCGTCGGAAAATTCACGATAGTGAACATTTCGACGCTAATCTGATGGCTATCAAGCACAAGCCTGGTTCTTCCAGGCTTCGTGCTATCAGTTGCTGTAAAAGTTTTGCATGGCGTCTTTTTTCACTGGATACCCGATATTCGATGCGCAGTCCCAATTGGTTGTTCCTCGTCTTGCTCTTGTTGCTGGCTGGCCTGCAGTACCGCCTATGGGTGGGTAATGGCAGCTTTGCGCAAGTAAAAGACCTGACCCAGCAAATTGCCGACCAGCACGCCGAGAACGAACGCCTGCTGGAACGCAACCGCGTCCTCGATGCCGAAGTGCTTGAGCTGAAAAAAGGTACCGAGACCGTTGAAGAGCGGGCCCGTCATGAGTTGGGCATGGTCAAGGAGGGCGAAACCCTCTACCAGTTGGCCCAATGAACCATTGTTTGCCGGCCTTCTGGGCCGTGATACCTGCCGCGGGCGTCGGTGCCCGTATGGCCGCGGACCGTCCCAAGCAATACTTGCAGTTGGGCGGGCGCACTATTCTGGAACACAGCCTTGGCTGTTTTCTCGATCATCCCAACCTCAAGGGGTTGGTGGTCAGTCTTGCTGCTGATGACCCGTATTGGCCAAGCCTGGCATGTGCCGCTGACCCGCGTATCGTGCGTGCGGACGGTGGTTCGGAACGCTCGGGCTCGGTGCTCAATGCGTTGCTGCAACTCAATGCCCTGGGCGCCAGCGATGACGATTGGGTGCTGGTCCACGATGCGGCGCGGCCGAATCTGAGTCGCGATGATCTGGATAAGTTGCTCACCGAACTGGCGGACGACCCGGTCGGCGGTCTGCTGGCCGTGCCGGCCCGCGATACCCTCAAGCGTGTCGACAAGCATGGTCGTGTGGTCGAGACCGTCGACCGCAGTCTGATCTGGCAGGCCTATACGCCGCAGATGTTCCGCCTGGGTGCGCTGCATCGCGCCTTGGCCGACAGTCTGGTGGCCGATGCGGTGATCACCGATGAAGCCTCGGCCATGGAGTGGTCAGGACAGGCGCCGCGTTTGATCGAAGGACGGTCGGACAATATCAAGGTGACCCGGCCGGAAGACCTGGAGTGGCTGCGGTTGCGCTGGGCTAACCGGTGATAATGCCTGTTTGAGGGCGTCACCAGTCGCTGATTTTTTCGTGTGGGCTGATGCTGGCAATTGATTTACGGTGCCCATACAACATTTATGGGCACGGAAACGCGGCAGTTTTAGGGCGCTGTATTAAGTCTTTCTGACGTTGAAGTGCATGACCACATTAAGTTCATAGCCATCTCGGGAAAGTTTACAAGTTATACGACCTTTTATTTCTCGATCTGTAACTTCCAGGTTTACATTGCCGCTTGTGATTTCGGCTGGGCCTTGCGTTGTATAAAAAACTTCAAAATGAAAGGTGTCGTTTTCGAGTAAATCGAAATCGCCGCTCTCAAATGGTTTTTGATACGACAAAAGCCCGGCAGATAAGCCGTAGGGATGCATGCCAATGGTTGGAAGGGCCAAAATGATAATAATCTGTTCACGATCCATGTCATGACGTTCGAACCATATGTCCTCGGCCACAACTTGCTCGTTGAGTGTAAAGGTCGCGTTGGCTGCCCCCTCGGTTTTTTTGCCATGCCGTTTTTTTTGGGCGAGGCTCCGATTAAACTGCTCTATGATCCGTTCTTTGTCGTCGTTGTTCATCGCGGGTTACCTATCTAATTAAATGAGGTACTCCTGCCAGCTTATGACTATTTAATTAAATTTCTTGCTTCAACAAGCGTGGTAAGAGAATGATAAGGGAAACACTGTCGGTTTATGAGCACAACTGTCATTGTTGACAGTTGTGCTTGGCATATAATTATGTTTGCGAACAGTACTCTGCTCTATTTGAGAGTCCCTCTTTCAGGAAATCCACCAACTTCCTGACCTTCGGCGACAAGTGCCGTTGTTGCGGATACAGCCCCCACACCGCCGTATTCGGTGGCTGATGCGCCTCCAGCAGCGACACCAGCGCGCCGCTGTGCAGATGCTCCAGTACGTAATAGTCCGGCAGTTGGCACAATCCCACCCCTTGCAACGCCGCATCCAACACCGCTTGCCCACTGTTGCAGCGCCAGTTGCCTTGCACTCGCTGGGAAAATTCCCTCCCGTCCTGAGCCAGTTGCCAAATGTCCGAGCTGCCGATCAGGCAATTATGCCGACTCAATTCCGACAAACTATGTGGCCGACCATACCGGGCCAGGTAGGACGGCGACGCGCACAGGTACATGCGCCGAGGCGCGAGGCGGCTGGCGACCATGCGCGAATCCTGCAATCGCCCCAGGCGAATCGCCAGGTCGAGTCCTTCGTGCACCAGATCCAATTGACGGTTGCTCAGTTCGATGTCCACCCGCAATTGCGGGTACAGGCCCATGAACCGCGTCACCAGTGGCACGATAAACCGCTCGCCATAGGCCACCGCGCAGGTCATGCGCAACATGCCTTTCGGTTCGCTGGTGAGGTCACCCACGGCGCGCAGGGCTTCTTCGCGGCCGTCCTGTAGGCGCTGGCAATGTTGCAGAAAGGTCTGACCCGCTTCAGTCAGCGTCACCTTACGGGTACTGCGATACAGCAAACGCGTTTGCAGGCGCTCTTCCAGGCGCGCCACCTGGCGGCTGATGTGGGACGAAGACACACCCAGCCGCTCGGCAGCCGCGGTAAATTGGCTGCATTCGGCGACGGCAACGAATTCGTCGATACCTTCCCAGCGGTTTTCCAACATTATGATTGTCCCTATACAGCAATAATGTTTTGCTTTTGGCTGGATTATTAATCAAAGAGGCATGTTTTACACTGTTGTTCTCAATTTTCAGCCCCTGGAGAAACCCGGATGATCAAGTCACGCGCAGCTGTCGCCTTTGAAGCTAAAAAACCACTGGAGATCGTCGAAGTGGATGTGGCCATGCCCAAGGCGGGCGAAGTCCTGCTGCGCGTGGTGGCCTCCGGCGTTTGCCACACCGATGCCTACACCCTGTCCGGCGCTGACCCGGAAGGCATCTTCCCGTCCATCCTTGGCCATGAAGGCGGTGCGGTGGTCGAAGCCATCGGCGAGGGCGTGACTTCGGTGGCGGTAGGCGACCATGTGATCCCGCTGTACACCCCTGAATGCGGCAAGTGCAAATTCTGCCTGTCGGGCAAGACCAACCTGTGCCAGGCCATTCGTTCCACCCAGGGCAAAGGCCTGATGCCGGATGGCACCACGCGTTTTTCCTACAAGGGCCAGCCGATTTTCCACTACATGGGTACTTCGACCTTCTCCGAGTACACCGTGCTGCCGGAAATTTCCGTCGCCAAGATTCCAAAAGAGGCGCCGCTGGAGAAGGTCTGCCTGCTCGGCTGTGGCGTCACCACCGGCATCGGTGCGGTGATCAACACCGCCAAGGTCAAGCCGGGCGACACCGTGGCCATCTTCGGTCTCGGTGGTATCGGCCTGTCGGCCGTGATCGGTGCGGTCAAGGCCAAGGCCGGCCGTATCATTGCGATTGACATCAACCCGGCCAAGTTCGAGATCGCCAAGCAACTGGGCGCCACCGACTGCATCAACCCGAAAGACTACGACCGCCCGATCCAGGACGTGATTGTCGATTTGACCGACGGCGGCGTGGACTTTTCCTTCGAGTGCATCGGCAACGTGCAACTGATGCGTGCCGCGCTTGAGTGCTGCCACAAAGGTTGGGGCGAGTCGGTGATCATCGGCGTTGCCGGTGCCGGCCAGGAAATCTCCACGCGTCCCTTCCAACTGGTGACCGGCCGCGTCTGGCGTGGCTCGGCGTTCGGTGGCGTACGCGGCCGTACTGAGTTGCCAAGCTATGTGGAAATGGCCCAGGCCGGCGAGATCCCGCTGGACACGTTCATCACCCATACCATGGGCCTGGAGGACATTAACAAAGCGTTTGACCTGATGCATGAAGGCAAGAGCATTCGTACCGTCATTCACTTTTGAAGCAGCGGCAAGCGGCAAGCTATCAGCAGCAAGTGGGTGTACGCCTTACTTGCCGCTTGAGGCTTGCAACTTGCAGCTGGGAGCACTCCCATGACCCTGGAAAATATCTCCTGCCAGAAGAGCTTCGGCGGCTGGCATAAACGCTACAAGCATCACTCCGATGTGCTCGGCTGCGACATGACCTTTGCCGTCTACCTGCCGCCGCAAGCGGAGCAGGGCGGCAAGCTGCCGGTGCTGTACTGGCTGTCCGGCTTGACCTGCACCGATGAGAACTTCATGCAGAAAGCCGGTGCTCAGCGCATGGCCGCAGAACTGGGGCTTATCATTGTCGCGCCCGACACCAGCCCCCGTGGCCCCGGTGTGCCGGGCGACCCGGACAACGCCTGGGATTTTGGCCTGGGTGCCGGCTTCTACCTGAATGCCACCCAGGAACCTTGGGCCAAGCACTACAGGATGCATGACTACGTGGTGCAGGAATTGCCGGCGTTGGTTGAAGCGCATTTCCCGGCTTCGGACAAACGCGGCATCAGCGGCCACTCCATGGGCGGCCACGGTGCGTTGGTGTGTGCCTTGCGCAACCCCGGGCGCTACCTGTCGGTGTCGGCGTTTTCGCCGATCAATAATCCGATGGATTGCCCGTGGGGCCAGAAAGCCTTCTCCCGTTACCTGGGCGAAGAGCGTTCCAAATGGCGCGAATGGGATGCCTGCGTGCTGATCAGCGAAGCCTCGCAAAAGCTGCCGTTGCTGGTGGATCAGGGCGATCGCGACGATTTCCTCGCCGTGCAGCTCAAGCCCGAAGCCTTGCAGCAAGCGGCCAAGGCGGCGAACCATCCCCTGGAACTGCGTCTGCAGCCTGGTTACGACCACAGCTACTTCTTTATCGCCAGCTTTATCGAAGATCATTTGCGACATCATGGTCGTGCTTTGCTCGGTTAATGTGAGACAAAAGTAGGTAGAATCACGCCCTGAATTAAATCGGGGCGTTTTTTTATGCGTATTGGCCACGGCTACGATGTGCACCGTTTCGCTGAAGGCGATTTCATCACCCTGGGCGGCGTGCGCATTGCGCACCACCATGGGTTGCTGGCTCATTCCGACGGCGACGTTGTATTGCATGCCTTGAGCGATGCCTTGCTCGGTGCGGCGGCGCTGGGCGATATCGGCAAGCACTTTCCGGATACCGATCCCACCTTCAAGGGCGCGGACAGCCGTGTCTTGCTGCGCCATGTGGTCGGCCTGATCCACGCCAAAGGCTGGAAGGTCGGCAACGTCGATAACACCATCGTGGCCCAGGCGCCGAAAATGGCCCCGCATATCGAATCCATGCGCGCACTGATTGCCGCAGACCTGCAAATTGAATTGGATCAAGTCAACGTGAAAGCCACCACCACCGAAAAGCTCGGGTTCACCGGTCGTGAAGAGGGCATCGCGGTGCACTCCGTCGCCTTGTTGCTGCGCGCATGAACGACCTGCAACTGCTGGGCCCGCGTGCCTATGGCGAGGCCCTGGGCAGCGCGGTCCTGAAGGCCACTGCTGAAGATTTCCAGGTCGACGAAGTGCTCGATATTCCGCTCACCGGCGAAGGCGAGCACCTGTGGTTGTGGGTTGAGAAGCGCGGGCTCAATACTGAGGAAGCCGCGCGGCGTATCGCCAAGGCAGCTGGCGTGCCGTTGCGCACCGTCAGCTATGCCGGGCTCAAGGACCGCCAGGCGCTGACCCGGCAGTGGTTCAGCGTACAACTGCCGGGCAAGGCCGATCCGGACATGAGCAGTGCGGAAAACGACACCCTCAAGATCCTGAAAACCGCTCGCCACAAGCGCAAGCTGCAGCGTGGCGCGCACTCGGCCAACGGCTTTACCTTGCGCCTGACCCAATTGGCCGGTGATACCGCCGCCATCGACGCGCGGCTGCAATTGATTGCCCAGTACGGCATTCCCAACTATTTCGGCACCCAGCGTTTTGGCCACAACGGTGGCAATGTCGTCGATGCCCGTGAATGGGCTGCGCGCAAGGCCCTGCCGGAGCAGCGCAATGTGCGTTCGCGGTTGTTGTCCACCGCGCGCAGTTTCCTCTTCAACAAAGTATTGGCGGCACGCGTTGCCGACGGTTCCTGGCAGCGCGCGCAAGTGGGTGATCTGCTGGCGTTTACCGACAGCCGCAGCTTTTTTCCGGCGGGAGAGGCTGAGTGCAGCGACCCGCGCCTGGCGATCCTGGACCTGCACCCCACCGGGCCGCAGTGGGGCGAGGGTGATTCTCCGGCGACGGGCGCCACGTTTGAGTTGGAGCAGGCGGTTGCCGCCGGGGAAGCCGACCTGCGTGATTGGCTGGTGAATGCCGGCATGAGCCAGGAACGTCGCATTCTGCGACTGCCCATTGGCGGGTTGACGTGGCATTATCCCGGGCCTGACATTCTGCAATTGGAATTCGTCCTGCCGGCCGGATGCTTCGCCACTGTCTTGGTGCGCGAGCTTGTTGATCTGGTGCCGGTGGGGCAGACGGACAGCCCATGCGTATTCTGATATCAAACGATGACGGTGCCACCGCACCCGGTCTTGCCGCGCTCTATGCTGCGCTGGAAGATTACGCCGAGTGCGTGGTGGTTGCCCCCGACCAGGACAAGAGCGGCGCCAGCAGTTCGCTGACGCTCGACCGTCCGCTGCACCCGCAGGTTCTGGCCAATGGCTTCATCAGTGTGAACGGCACCCCCACCGACTGCGTGCACCTGGCGATCAACAGCTTGTTGGATCAGGAGCCGGACCTGGTGGTGTCGGGCATCAACCTCGGCGCCAACCTGGGCGACGACGTGCTGTATTCCGGCACGGTGGCGGCGGCGCTTGAAGGGCGCTTCCTCGGCCGGACCTCGTTTGCGTTTTCGTTGGCATCGCGCCAACTGGACAACCTGCCCACCGCGGCCTATTTCGCGCGCAAGCTGGTGGAGGCCCATGGCTCCCTGGACCTGCCACCGCGCACGGTGCTCAGCGTCAACATTCCCAATTTGCCCCTCGACCACATTCGCGGCATCCAGCTTACGCGCCTGGGCCATCGTGCCCGTGCGGCAGCGCCGTTAAAGGTGGTCGACCCGCGTGGCAAGGAAGGCTATTGGATCGCGGCTGCGGGTGATGCCGAAGACGGTGGCCCAGGCACGGACTTTCACGCGGTGATGCAAGGCTATGTGTCGATTACCCCATTGCAACTTGATCGCACCTTCAGTGATGCCTTCAGTGGTCTCGATGGCTGGCTGGAGGGGCTGCGCTGATGGCTCGTGAACAAGACGACCTGCTGCGCCGGGGCATCGGGATGACCTCCCAGCGCACCCGTGAGCGTTTGATCCAGCGCCTGTACGAAGAGGGGCTTTCCAACGCCCAGGTGTTGGAAGTGATCCGGCGTACGCCTCGGCACCTCTTTGTCGACGAGGCCTTGGCCCATCGTGCCTATGAAGACACGGCATTGCCCATCGGCCATAACCAGACCATCTCCCAGCCTTATATGGTTGCGCGCATGAGTGAGCTGCTGCTGGCGGCGGGACCGTTGGACAAGGTGCTGGAGATCGGCACCGGTTCCGGCTACCAGACGGCCGTGCTGTCGCAACTGGTGGAGCGGGTGTTCTCGGTGGAGCGCATCAAGGTGCTGCAGGATCGCGCCAAGGAACGCCTGGTGGAGTTGAACCTGCGTAACGTGGTATTCCGCTGGGGCGATGGTTGGGAGGGTTGGCCGGCACTGGCACCTTACAACGGGATTATCGTCACGGCCGTGGCCACCGATGTGCCCCAAGCGCTGCTCGACCAGTTGGCCCCGGGGGGGCGCCTGGTCATTCCGGTGGGATCCGGTGAAGTGCAACAATTGATGCTTATTGTCCGTGAAGACGACGGTTTTTCCCGGCATGTACTGGGCGCCGTGCGCTTTGTTCCGTTGCTCAATGGCCCGCTGGCCTGATCATTTTTCGCTGGCAGTGAATTCTGTTGGTGAGGATGTGTCTTACGGCGGGGTCTATCAAGTCAACATGATGGGCAGGGCGACTCAACGCGCTGAATGATTCGTTCCAGTCGCGTGACGGTAAAACTTCAATGCCCAGTTATACTTGCGTCATATTTCAAGCCTGATACAGGCATTCATGTTCAGCCACCACAAAGGGAGCGGCGGGTGAGTCTCACAGGTCTTGCGCAGCGTATGAGTAAAACAAGTTTTCAGCGACTGGTGCTTGGCCTTGTCTTTGGTTCCCTTCTGGTAGGGTGTTCCAGCTCGCCAAGCAGCGGTGCACGGGTCGTTGACCGCAATAATGCAGCACCGCAAAAGCCGACGGTGACCACCGGGCAATATGTAGTGCGCAAGGGCGACACGTTGTTCTCGATCGCCTTCCGTTATGGTTGGGACTACAAGGCACTCGCAGCCCGCAACAATATTCCTGTGCCCTACACGATACATCCGGGTCAGACGATTCGCTTTGACGGTCGCACCGGTTCTACCCCTACGGCAGTTGTGACAAACACCGGATCTTCGCCGTCGTCGTCGAGCAGAACCACCATCATTACCCGGCCTGCCGGTACCGCTTCGCCGAGTGTCGCGAGCAAGCCGGCACCCGCGCCGTTACCCCCGGCAGGGCCTGCGCCGACCGGTTGGGGATGGCCCTCAAATGGAGTTTTAATTGGAAAATTCTCTTCAAACGGCAGTTTGAATAAAGGCATTGATATTGCCGGGGATTTGGGACAGCCTGTTTTAGCTGCGTCTGATGGGACGGTGGTGTACGCCGGGAGTGGTTTGCGGGGCTACGGCGAGCTGGTCATCATCAAACACAGCGATACCTACGTCAGTGCTTACGGCCACAACCGTAGGCTGTTGGTTCGGGAGGGGCAGCAAGTCAAAGTCGGACAGACAATTGCCGAAATGGGGTCAACTGGTACAGACCGGGTGAAACTGCACTTTGAGATTCGCCGTCAAGGGAAGCCTGTAGATCCACTGCAATTCCTACCCCGTCGTTGATGTGTTGCACAGCCTGTTCCTCACGTAGAAGGAACAGGCTCCAGCGTTGCCAAGGATAAAGGCGTCGCTTGAGCTTGAGGTCGAACTCACCAAAGGACTATAACAATGGCTCTCAGTAAAGAAGCGCCGGAGTTTGACATCGACGATGAGGTTCTCCTTATGGAGACCGGCATCGCTACGGAATCGATGTCGAATGAGGGACCTGCTGTACCTTCAGTTCGCACCAAATCCAAGAACTCCACCGCGTTAAAGCAACATAAATACATTGATTACACGCGGGCCCTCGATGCGACCCAGCTGTACCTCAATGAAATCGGCTTTTCCCCTCTGCTTACTCCCGAAGAAGAAGTCCATTTTGCGCGTTTGTCGCAAAAGGGTGATCCGGCTGGGCGCAAGCGCATGATTGAAAGCAACCTGCGCCTGGTGGTGAAGATCGCCCGACGCTACGTCAATCGTGGGCTGTCCCTGTTGGACCTGATCGAGGAGGGCAACCTGGGCTTGATCCGGGCGGTGGAGAAGTTCGATCCTGAGCGGGGTTTCCGCTTCTCGACCTATGCTACCTGGTGGATTCGCCAGACCATCGAACGGGCGATCATGAATCAGACCCGCACGATCCGGTTGCCGATCCATGTGGTCAAGGAGCTCAACGTCTACCTGCGGGCAGCGCGCGAGCTCACTCAAAAACTCGATCATGAACCCTCGCCCGAAGAAATCGCCAACCTGCTGGAAAAACCGGTAGGGGAGGTCAAGCGCATGCTTGGTCTTAACGAGCGGGTGTCTTCGGTCGACGTCTCGCTGGGTCCGGATTCGGATAAGACCCTGCTGGACACCCTGACGGATGATCGTCCTACGGATCCCTGCGAACTGCTGCAGGACGATGATCTTTCCCAAAGCATTGACCAGTGGCTGTCGGAGCTCACGGACAAGCAGCGTGAGGTGGTGATTCGCCGCTTCGGCCTGCGTGGCCATGAGAGCAGCACGCTGGAGGACGTAGGCCTGGAGATCGGCCTGACCCGCGAGCGGGTGCGGCAGATCCAGGTGGAAGGGCTCAAGCGCTTGCGTGAGATCCTGGAGAAGAATGGCCTGTCGAGTGAGTCGTTGTTTCAATAACGGCGCAGATTGAAGGTGGGAGGGGGCTTGCCCCCGATAGTGGTGTGCCAGTCAATGCAAATATCGACTGATCCGCCGCCATCGGGAGCGAGCCCCTCCCACTTTTTTGCGCCTGGCTTTTTATTCATGTATGCCCAAATCCCAGGCATAAAAAAACCCCGCTTTTAAGGGCGGGGTTTTTTCGACTAAGTCAGTACAAGTTAGATAACTTGAACTTCTTCAGCTTGCATGCCTTTCTGACCGCGGGTAGCGATGAAAGAAACCTGTTGGCCTTCTTTCAGGCTTTTGAAGCCGTCGGATTGGATAGCTTTGAAGTGAACGAACAGGTCGTCACCGGATTGTGGAGTGATGAAGCCGAAGCCTTTTTCATCGTTGAACCACTTAACGGTACCAGTTTGGCGATTAGACATGGTGTATCTCCTTGGACAAAGTTAACTGCGACTCAGGAAAAGCCCTGGCCGAGACTGAGTGCAAAGAGCAGGAAAAATTCTTGGAGATGGTTGGATCGAAATTCAACATATCGTGTAGAGATTCTCAGTGACACAAGCAGCACAGTGGCGCCACCTTAACCCTTTTTCCGGGACGTGCCAATGGTATTTCCGAAGGTTTCTCTATTTTCGTGACTGGCGGTGGTATTTACAGGCACCGGTTGCGGCAATACGGGTCCCGGCCCCGCTGGCTGCGCCTTATAGCAGCCGGCGCATTCATTAAGAAAAGCCCCACGCCCTTTGAACCCCAACGCCGGCCCCGGTAAGATGCCACACAGAATTTTTCCACCTCGCTATTCAGGACACCCGCCATGAGCATCAAATCGGACAAGTGGATTCGCCGCATGGCGCAAGAGCACGGCATGATCGAACCGTTCGTCGAGCGCCAGATTCGTGGCGAAGGCGATGACCGCGTGATCTCGTACGGCGTTTCCAGCTACGGGTACGATGTGCGGTGTGCCGATGAGTTCAAGGTGTTCACCAACATCAACTCGGCGATCGTCGATCCGAAGAACTTCGACGAAAAGAGCTTCGTCGACGTGAAAAGCGACGTGTGCATTATCCCGCCAAACTCCTTTGCCCTGGCACGCACCGTGGAATTCTTCCGTATTCCCCGCGACGTGCTGACCATCTGCTTGGGTAAAAGCACCTACGCGCGTTGCGGCATTATCGTTAACGTGACGCCGCTTGAGCCTGAGTGGGAAGGCCACGTGACCCTGGAGTTCTCCAACACCACCACCCTGCCTGCGAAGATCTACGCCAACGAAGGCGTGGCGCAGATGCTGTTCCTGCAGTCAGACGAGGCCTGTGAAGTGTCCTACAAAGACCGTGCCGGCAAGTACCAGGGCCAGCGCGGCGTCACCTTGCCACGCGCTTGATCGAAAGGTCCTACGCGTAAAGGGAATTAGTCCGCAGAAAGTGACTCTATTGGGTGTAATGCCTCGGTGCGTGCAAAACGCGCCGAGCCACGCTTGAGGAGTGCCTTATGAAGATCGACCCGCGAATCAGCGCAGAACTTGCCCGGCTTGAACCCAACCAGATTGGCGTTCTGGCCTGGTCCCTGATGGCCGACCCCGCGTATGCGGGCGGCATCCCCGGCCAACCCGATGAAGATTGGCCGCAGCAGCCCACCGAGCCCGGTGAGCCAACCCTTCCGGATGAGCCGCCTCCCGCGCCGGTCGCCTGATGCCCGCAGGGCCGGTCAGCGAACCTGCCACACCTGGTGATCGCCGATTACAAAGATTCGGCGGTCATTTTCCTGATCGACTGCATACCCCCCGGTAAACGCCCCAAACGCCGGCAGCAAGCTGACGCGCGTACCGATCTGAAAGCACGGCAGCCGCAGGCTTTGCCGGCCCTTGCCGCGCAAGCGATACACCGGGTGCACATGCCCTGCGAGCACATGGTGGCTGGCATGGGCATGCGGTTCGTGTTGCAGGGCGAAAGGGCCCATCAGCAGTGGCTCCGGCACCACTTCGATGCTCAAGTCAGCCGGCGGGTCGCCCGCGCGTTTATCGTGATTACCGCGAATCAAGGTCATCGACAGGTCGCAATGACGTGCTCGCCAGGCCCTCAAGGCGCTGAGGGTGCCGCTGGCGTGGGAGCCGGGCCCGTGGAGGAAGTCGCCGAGAAAGATCACCTGGGCACACGGCACGGCCGCCAACAACCGATCCAGGCGCAGAAGGTTCTCGGTGGTGGTGCCTTGCGGTACCGGCTGGCCCAGGCTGCGATAGGCCGATGCCTTGCCAAAGTGTGCATCGGCAATCAGCAGGCACTGGCGCGCGGGCCAGTAGAGTGCCTTATCCGCCAGCAGCCACAGTTCTTCGCCCTCCAGCGTGACTGGGCAAACCATCAGCGTCTCCCGTTATCAGCGACTTTTTCCAAGTCCTTGACCATCCGCGCAATGCGGTCGGAGAGTTTTTCCGAACTCATACTTTCGCGCATTCGCTCTACCAGCAGCGGAAAGGCCAGGGGCGTAGGACGTTCGATCACATGCAGGTTCAGTGTCAGCGTCGAGAGGCGAAGCAAGGTCTCTTCCAGCCGACGAATATCCAACTCATCGCGCAGGACTTCTTCACCCGCCTGGGCCAGCAACAGGTTCTGCGGGTCATATTGCTTGAACACCTCAAAGAACAACCCGCTGGACGCCTGCACCTGGCGCGTGCTTTTCGGCGCGCCGGGGTAACCGGCAAACACCAGCCCGGCGATACGCGCAATCTCGCGAAAGCGGCGCAGGGCGAGTTCTCCGGCGTTCAGGCTAGCTGCGACGTCTGCCAGCAACTGCTTCGGGCTCAGTAACGCCTCATTCAGTAAACGCGGCCAATCCACCTCGGTGGCGCTGAGCAACTCCAAGCCGTAATCGTTGACGGCAATCGAGAATGTCACAGGCTGCTGCTGGCTGACCCGCCACGCCAGCAGGCTCGCCAGCCCCAGGTGCACCTGGCGGCCGGCAAACGGGTAGAGGAACAGGTGCCAACCCTCCCGCGATTTCAAGGCTTCGGCCAACAAGTGCGCGCGTGTCGGCAGGCCGGACCAGCGCAACTGCGTCTGCAGCAGCGGTTGCACCGCCTGCATTTCGGGGCCCTCGTAGAGCCCGTGCGCCGCCGCATCGAAGCGCTCCACCACGGCTTGGCCCAGCTCATTGGAAAGGGGCATGCGCCCGCCATTCCAGCGCGGTACGGCGGCTTTTTTGGCGCTGCTGCGGCGCACATAAGCGGTCATGTTTTCCACCCGCACCAATTCCAACAGGCGCCCGGCAAACAAGAAACCATCCCCCG
The DNA here is from genome assembly GCF_040754745.1 of Pseudomonas sp. SB113. Lineage (NCBI taxonomy): Bacteria > Pseudomonadati > Pseudomonadota > Gammaproteobacteria > Pseudomonadales > Pseudomonadaceae > Pseudomonas > Pseudomonas sp. SB113. The sequence goes on along the minus strand of NZ_JBFMHW010000001.1, from coordinate 94,215 downwards.
GCTTGAGCCGCGCAATAAAGCCTTCTTCAACACTGCCCAGGTTCTTGCCGCCGCCGCCCTTGCTCCAGAATTTCAGCTGGATGCTGGCGTCACTGACAATGGTACCCACGCTCATGCGATGGCGTCGCGCAAGCCGGGCATCGGGAACACGCCAGATGCCATGCTCGTCCGGCTCCACGCGGCGGTAATCCGGGTAAGCGCTCAGCGACAGGCCGCCATGCCTTACAAACCCCAGAGCCCAGGCCCAATCGGCCTCGGTGAGGTCGCGATAGGCCCAGGCGCCACGGACCTCAGCCAGCAATGCCTGCGGCGTAAAGCCACCGCCGAGGGCCATGCTCACCAAATGTTGTACGAGCACATCCAAAGGCTTGTGGGGCGATTCGCGGGCTTCGATACGCTGCTCTGCGATCGCGTCCTGGGCCGCAGCGGCTTCCACCAGTTCCAGGCTGTGGGTCGGCACCAGGGTCACACGCGACGGCCGTCCGGGTGCATGGCCGGAGCGTCCGGCGCGTTGCATCAGACGCGCCACGCCTTTGGCCGAGCCGATTTGCAGCACGCGCTCCACCGGCAAAAAATCCACCCCCAGGTCCAGGCTGGAGGTGCACACCACCGCCTTGAGTTGACCGTCTTTCAACGCCCGCTCCACCCAGTCGCGGGTCTCTCGGGACAGCGAGCCATGGTGCAGGGCAATCACCCCGGCCCAATCGGGCCGCGCCTCCAGCAATGCCTGGTACCAGATTTCCGACTGCGCCCGCGTATTGGTAAACACCAGGCAACTGCTGCTGGCGTCGACCTCAGCCACCACCTGCGGCAGCATCTTCAAGCCGATATGCCCGGCCCACGGAAACCGCTCGGCGATGGGCGGCAGCAAGGTGTCGACGTGCAACTGCTTGGTCGTTTGCCCCTGTACATTAATCCCGTCCCCTTGTGGGACCAGCACTTCCAAGGCGTGGGACTGGTTACCGAGGGTGGCCGAAATGCCCCACACCATCAGTTCGGGATGCCAGCGCCGCAGCCGCGCCAACGCCAGTTGCAACTGCACGCCGCGCTTGTTGCCGATCAGCTCATGCCATTCATCCACCACCACCATGCGCAGGTGCGCCAGGCTCGTTTCGCTGTCGGCGCGGGCGAGCATCAGGGTCAGGCTTTCCGGGGTGGTGACCAGTGCGGTGGGCTGGCGCCGGGTTTGCCGGGCACGCTCGCTGCTGCTGGTATCGCCGGTGCGCAGACCGACGCTCCAGGGAATCTGCAAGGCCTCAAGCGGCGCTTCGAGGGCGCGTGTGGTGTCGGCGGCCAACGCACGCATGGGCGTGATCCACAGCACAGTCAGCGGCTCAGCCGGCGGTTTGCGTTTACCGATGGCGGGCGGGCGGGTGAATGCGAAACGATTGAGGGCGGCAAACCACAGGGCGTAGGTTTTGCCGGCGCCGGTGCTGGCGTGCAGCAAGCCCGACCGGCCGTCCTTGACCGCTGTCCATACGTCTTTCTGGAAGGCGAACGGCTTCCAGCCTTTGGCGGCAAACCACTGTTTGGCGAAGTCGAGGGGTTTTGCCATGCGGCAGCGAACGCTCTGGAGGGGTCTATCCCACAGACCCTCCAGGCGTCGCAAAGGTTTACTTCAAATTGCCGCTCAGGAACTGTTGCAGCCGCTCGCTCTTCGGATTGCCCAGCACATCCTCTGGCGCGCCTTGCTCTTCCACCAGGCCCTTGTGCAGGAACAGCACCTGGCTGGACACCTTGCGCGCAAAGCTCATTTCGTGGGTCACCATGATCATGGTGCGGCCTTCCTCGGCCAGGCCCTGGATTACCTTCAACACTTCACCCACCAGTTCCGGGTCGAGGGCCGAGGTGGGTTCGTCGAACAGCATCACTTCCGGTTCCATGGCCAGGGCGCGGGCGATGGCCACCCTTTGCTGCTGGCCACCGGACAGGAACGCCGGGTATTGGTCGGCTACACGTGCGGGCAGACCTACCTTGTCCAGGTAGCGACGGGCGCGGTCTTCTGCGTCCTTTTTACTGCAGCCCAGCACCCGGCGCGGGGCCATGGTGATGTTTTCCAGCACGCTCATGTGGCTCCACAGGTTGAAATGCTGGAACACCATCGCCAGCCGCGTGCGCAGGCGCTGCAGTTCGGCATCGTCGGCCACGCGCATGCCGTGGCGGTCGCTGACCATGCGGATCGTTTGGCCGTCGAGGGTCATGGCGCCGTCGTTGGGGGTTTCCAGGAAGTTGATGCAGCGCAAAAAGGTGCTCTTACCCGAGCCGCTGGCGCCGATCAGGCTGATCACATCACCGGTCTTGGCCTTGAGCGAGACACCTTTGAGCACCTCATTGTCGCCATAGCTTTTATGCAGGCCTTCAACGGTCAATTTGTACATGGGGCGTGCATCCTCAAGGCGAAAGTAGATAGCCGCTGCGGTAGGCCTCGGTGCCGGCGACATGGCCGACGACCATCCCGGCAGTGGCCATGCGGCGCAGCGAACGGGCGTAAAGCAGGCCTGCGTTTTGGCAGTGCACAGGCGTTACGCGGTCGGTAATGGGGTCGATGATTTCGGCGATCAGTTGCCCGGCTTCCAGGTATTCACCGGGCAGGGCGCTGAACACCAGCAAGCCGCCCACCGGTGTCGCCACGGGTTCGACGCCCGCCAGTGGCGTAGCGGGGTAGGGCAGTGCCGGCAGCGGCGCTACGTCACCGGCAATGGCGCCGAAGTGGATCAGATAGTCGATGATCGCCTGGCAATCGAGGCTGGCCAGGCCGTGGTTGACGTCGCCCTGGCCGCGCAGTTCGACGGTTACCGAAAAACTGCCCATGGGAATCGGGAAGCGCGCGCCGAAGCGTTGTTGCAACTGCCACCACACCAGGGTGAAGCACTCATCGAACGACTGCCCGCCGGAGTCGGTGGCGAGCAAGTTGGCCTCCGAGCCGATATAGCGCGCCAGCGGTTCCACCTGCGGCCAGGCTTCGTGCGTGGTGTAGAGGTGCGCCACGGCTTCGAAGTCGCAGTGCAGGTCCAGCACCATGTCGGCATCGCAGGCCAGGCGTTGCAGCACCAGCCGCTGGGAGTGCAATTGGGTCGTGGCGGCTTGCCCGGCGAGGGCTGTGCTCAACGCGGCACGGATCAGTTCGACATTGTGCCGGGGATCATCCCCGAGTAACGCTTCGACCTGGTCGCCCACCTCGTCGCTGAGGTCGACAAACAGGCGATTGAAGTTCTGCCCGCTTTCCAGCTCGTAGCGGCCCAGGGGGATGTCCATCAACACCTGTTCCAGGCCTGTCGGGTTGGCGATGGGCACCAGCACGATCTCGCTCAGCAACCGCCCGGCGGCCGCCAATTCGGCGAGGCGCACCTTCAAGTGCCAGGCCACCAGCATGCCCGGCAGCTCATCGGCATGCAGCGATGACTGGATGTAAATCTTGCCCTCGGCGTGTTCGGGGCCGAAGTGGAAACTGTGAATCTGCCGCGCCGTGCCTGGCACCGGCGCGATCAGATCGTGTACCTGATGACGCATGAAGGCTCCTTAATGGCTTGGTCCGAGAAACGCCAGCCATCGACGCTCCGCCAGACGAAACAGACCGACCAGGGCAAAGGTCACGGTCAGGTAGATCAGCGCGGCGATACCGAATGATTGGAACGTCATGAACGTCGCCGAGTTGGCGTCCCGCGCCACCTTGAGGATGTCTGGAATCGTCGCGGTAAACGCTACCGTGGTCGAGTGCAGCATCAAGATCACTTCGTTGCTGTAGTAGGGCAACGAGCGGCGCAACGCCGAAGGCATGATCACGTAGGCGTACAACTTCCAGCCGCTTAAGCCATAGGCCTTGGCCGCCTCGACTTCGCCGTGGGCCATGCTGCGGATGGACCCGGCGAAAATCTCCGTGGTGTAGGCGCAGGTGTTGAGGGCGAAAGCCAGGATCGTGCAGTTCATCGCATCGCGAAAGAACGCATCGAGCACCGGTTGTTCACGTACGGCGGCGATGCTGTAGATGCCGGTGTAGCAGATCAGCAACTGGATATAGAGCGGTGTGCCACGAAACAGGTAGGTGTAGAACTGCACCGGCCAGCGCACCAGCGGGTTGCGCGATACCCGGGCGATGGACAGCGGGATCGACACCACAAAGCCGATGACCAGGGCGGCGCTGAGCAGCCACATGGTCATGGCCAGACCGGTGATGTGCTGGCCGTCGCTATAAAGGAAGGGGCGCCAGTATTCCTGCAAGAGTTCGATCATCGCACCGCCTCCCGTGAGCCTGCGGAGTAGCGACGTTCAAGACGCCGCAGGACAAAGTTCGACGCGCTGGTGATCAACAGGTAGATCAGTGCGGCGAGCACCAGGAAATAGAACAGTTGGTAGGTGCTTTTGCCGGCATCCTGGGCAGCCTTGACCAGGTCCGCCAGGCCGATGATCGACACCAGGGCCGTGGCCTTGAGCATCACCATCCAGTTGTTGCCGATACCCGGCAGGGCAAAGCGCATCATCTGCGGGAAGGTGACGTAGCGAAAGCGTTGCCCGCGTTTGAGGCCATAGGCCGTGGCGGCTTCCAGCTGGCCACGGGGGACGGCGAGGATCGCGCCGCGAAACGTCTCGGTGAAATAAGCACCGTAGATAAAGCCCAGGGTGATCACCCCGGCGCTGAATGGGTCGATCTCGATGTATTCCCATTCCATGAAGTCGGTCAGGCCGGTGAGCCAGGTTTGCAGGCTGTAGAAAATCAGCAGCATCAGCACCAGGTCGGGTACACCGCGAATCAGTGTGGTGTAGAGCTGGGCGGGGATGCGCAGGAAGGGCAGGCTGGAGAGCTTGGCGCTGGCGCCGAGCAGGCCCAGCAATACGCTGACGGCCAGGGACAGCACCGACAACTTGATGGTCATCCAGGTGCCTTGCAGCAACAACGGGCCGAAACCCTTCAAGCTGAGTGCGCTCAGCCCGAGGGTTTGCAACAGTTCTTCGAACATAAATCGGGACCTATGGCGATAAAAAAGCGCCCCTCCACAGGAGGGGCGCCCCAGGCATTATTTGCCGCTGTACAGGTTCAGATCGCCAAAGTGTTTCTTCTGGATGGTGGCGTAGGTGCCATCATCGTGTAACGCTTTGATACCTTTATCCAAAAGGGCCTTCAGTTCAGTGTTACCTTTTTTGATACCGATGGCGGTTTTCGATGGCAGCAGTGGGTCATCAATGGCGGCGCTGACTTCATAGCCGGCACCGGCCGGGGACTTCAAAAAGCCCAGTTCGGCTTGCAGCATGTCCTGTACGGAGGCGTCGAGACGGCCGGAAGTCAGGTCGGCATAAACCTGGTCCTGGTTGGCGTAGGCCTTGGTGGTCACCCCGGCTTTATCCAGTACGGCCTTGGCGTAGGCTTCCTGGATGGTGCCTTGCTCGTAGCCCACGGATTTGCCCTTGAGGGATTCTGGCGTCGAGTAACCCGCGCCTTTCTTGAACACCAGCGAGGTCGGGCCGGAGAACAGTTCGCTGGAGAAGTCGATGGCCTTTTCACGCACCGGGGTCACGGTCATGGACGAAATCACACCGTCGAACTTGTTGGCTTTGAGGCCTGGAATCATGCCGTCAAAGTCACTTTCAACCCACTTGCACTTCACTTTCAGTTCGGCGCAGATCGCATTGCCTAGGTCGATATCGAAGCCCACCAGGCTGCCATCGGCCGCCTTGGATTCGAACGGCGCGTAGGACGGATCGACACCAAAACGCAGTTCCTTGTATTCCTTGGCCAGCGCGGTACCAGCGGCCATGCACAGAGCCAGTGCAGAAAGGGTCAGCAATGCTTTTTTCATTATGTAATCCCTGGAAACCAAGATAAGCGCTTGTGGCGCGTTTTAGGACTGTTACTGAACGGTGTCAGACGGATCACGAGTAGCAATTTCTGCACCATAGTTCCGAATGAGCGTTTTAAAAGGTGGGACAAGGGAGTCATGAGTGTAGGAGATGCCCGAAAGTGGGCGCTGAAAATTGATCGCACCATTTCGGAACATTTGGAGGTCCAATTGTGGGAGGGCGGTGTTCTGTGTCAGGCCAGTAAGTCCTGCAGGGTGGCAAGGTTGTCTGCCTCGTCCACCGTCTTATCCTGCCGCCAACGCAACATCCGCGGGAACCGCACCGCTATCCCGCTCTTATGCCGCTTGGACAGGGCAATGCCTTCGAACCCCAACTCGAACACCATGCTTGGCGTCACGCTGCTGACCGGGCCGAACTTCTCCACGGTGGTCTTGCGCACGATGGCGTCGACCTTGCGCATCTCTTCGTCGGTCAGCCCCGAATAGGCCTTGGCGAAGGGCACCAGCGTGCGTTCGCTGCCGGGCGGACCATCCCACACCGCAAAGGTGTAGTCGCTGTAGAGACTGGCACGCCGGCCATGGCCGCGTTGGGCGTAGATCAACACCGCATCGACACTGAAGGGGTCGACTTTCCACTTCCACCAAAGGCCCATGTCCTTGGTGCGGCCCACGCCGTACAGGCCGTCGCGGGCCTTGAGCATCATCCCCTCCACACCGAGGCTGCGGGAGGCTTCGCGTTGCTGTGCCAGGTCCTGCCAGGTGGCGCCTGTCAGCAGGGGCGAGGGTTGCAACACAGGTTGGTTGCACTGGGCAATCACCTGTTCCAGTTGGGCGCGGCGTTCGGCCTGGGTGTGGTTACGCCAGTCATTGCCCTGGTGTTCCAGCAGGTCATAGGCGAGGACCGCAACCGGTGCATCGTCGAGTACCTTTTTGCTCAGGGTCTTGCGGCCAATACGCTGTTGCAGCAGGGCGAAGGGCTGCACCGAGTGTTTCCAGACGACGATCTCGCCATCGATCACCGTGCCATCGGGCAAGCCACTGACGAGGCTGTGCAGTTCGGGAAAACGCTCGGTCACCAACTCTTCGCCCCGTGACCAGATCCACAGCCGGCCTTCGCGCTTGACCAGTTGCGCGCGAATGCCGTCCCACTTCCATTCCACCTGCCAGTCGGCGGGGGAACCGAGCACGGCGTCGAATTGCGCCACCGGTTGCGCCAGCCCGTGGGCGAGAAAAAACGGATAAGGTTGTCCGCCCCGTTGCGCATGTTCGTCGGATGATTCGGCAGCGATCAGCTTGAGATAGCCTTCGGCTGTCGGTCGGTTGGATAAATCGGTGTAGCCCACCAGCCGCTGTGCCACGCGTTTGCTGTCGAGGTCGGCCATGGCGGCGAGCGCGCGAGTGACCAGCAATTTAGACACGCCGACGCGAAAGCTGCCGGTGATCAACTTGATGCACACCATCAGGCTCGGCTGGTCCAGTTGCGCCCATAACGCCGGCAACCGTTCGGCCAGGTCCAGGGGCGACAGGCCACGCAGTGGCAGGAGTTTTTCTTCCAGCCATATAGCCAGGCCGTCCTCGGAGGTGTAGGTGGATTCCGGCAGGAGCAGGGAAATTGTCTCGGCCAGGTCGCCTACAGATTGGTAGCTTTCTTCGAACAGCCACGGTTCGATACCGGCCGCTTCGGTGGCCATGTCCCGCAGCAGGCGCGTCGGCACCAATTGCCGCGGGCGCCCGCCGGACAGGAAATACACGGCCCATGCGGCGTCTTGCGGGGGCGCTTGCAGGAAGTAGGTTTGCAGGGCCGCGAGCTTGGCATTGCTGGAGGTGGTGGCGTCGAGGTTGGCGTATAGCTCGGCGAAGGCTTTCATGCCGTGGCCTCTTCTTCGTCATCCCCGTATTCGGTGGTGAAGCCTTGGGCGTCCAGGCCTTTTTCCCGCAGGTGGCGTACCAATACACCGACGGAACCGTGGGTGACCATCACCCGTTCGGCGCCGGTTTGTTCGATGGCCCACAACAGTCCGGGCCAGTCGGCGTGGTCCGACAGCACGAAACCTCGGTCCACTCCACGCCGCCGCCGGGTGCCGCGCAGGCGCATCCAGCCGCTGGCGAAGGCATCGCTGTAGTCGCCGAAGCGCTTGATCCAGCTGCTGCCACCGGCGGAGGGCGGGGCGATGATCAGGGCTTGGCGCAGCTGTGGGTCGGTTTTCTTGAAGTCCCCGGCGTAGAGGGTTTCGGGGATGTAGATGCCGGCCTCGCGGTACACCCGGTTCAGCGGCTCCACCGCGCCGTGGCTGAGGATCGGGCCGATGCTGGCGTCGATGCCATGCAGGATGCGTTGGGCTTTGCCGAAGGAATAACAGAACAACACGCTGGCTTTGCCGGCGGCGATATTGGCCTGCCACCAGTCGTTGATCCCGGCAAAGATTTGCGCCTGGGGCTGCCAGCGGTAGATCGGCAGGCCAAAGGTGGATTCGGTGATAAAGGTATGGCAACGCACCGGCTCGAAGGGCGCGCAAGTACCGTCGGGTTCGACCTTGTAATCGCCGGACGCCACCCAGACTTCGCCCTGGTATTCCAGGCGCACCTGGGCCGAGCCGAGTACATGCCCGGCTGGGTGAAAGCTCAGGGTCACGCCGTGGTGTAGGAGTTTTTCGCCATAGGCCAGGGTTTGCAGGTTGATGTCCTGGCCCAGGCGCGAGCGCAGGATGCCTTCGCCGGGGGCGGCGGCCAGGTAGTGCTGGTTGCCGCTGCGGGCGTGGTCGCCGTGGGCGTGGGTGATGACCGAGCGTTCCACCGGACGCCAGGGATCGATGTAGAAATCTCCGGCGGGGCAGTAGAGGCCTTCGGGCCGGGCGATGACGAGGTCCATGGGGTGACCGGGAGATGGGCTTGTTATTTATGAGGCTGGGGCGAGCGCAGAAGTTCTATCGGATGCATGCAGGCCAAATGTGGGAGGGGGCTTACCCCCGATAGCAGTGGTTCAGTCAAAACATCGGTGACTGACACACCGCTATCGGGGGCAAGCCCCCTCCCACATTTGGATCCGGTTTCGTCAGGTGGAAGTCAGGTCACTTGCCGGGGGTCAGGGTCAACCTGGCCTTGCCATACACCTTCTCGAAGTTCTGCGGCTGCATCGGGAAGCTCAGGTATTGCGCCTTGAGCGACGGGTCGATGCCATTGGCATAGTTCGGGCTCGCCGGGTTGCCGGATTGGCCGATACCACCTTGGCCCATCATCGGTTCCAGCTGGCCGAAGTCGACGATCATGCGTAGCGCCGGCACCTGGGTGGTGTTGAAGTCCTGGCCCCAGCTGTACGGTGCCGGGTTCAAGGTGTTGTGGTCGCCACCGGACGCCAGTGGGCCGCGAATCGCTTGGCCACTGGTGTTTTTCCAGGTGGTGCTGTGCAGCTTGCCCCACTGCCAGGCCTTGTGGTCAGCGCCCAGTTGGCTGTCGCCGGCGGTGATCGCGGCGGCCAGGCTGCGAGCGAGGATGGCAGGTTTGTCTTCTTTTTGCGCGGTGCGCACGTCGTCCCAGAACGGGCTGTCTTCGCGGCCCAGCAGGTGGTCGGCCTGGGCGGCATAGGACAGGTTGGCGTTGCTGACAAAGGCTTTCCAGCTGGCGCTGTTTTCCGGCCCCAGCTCGTCGAGGAAGATCTGCCGGGTGCTTTCCTGCAGGAACAGTTCGTAGAGCGCTGCGTCGGCGGACGTCGACACCAGGCGACCATCGAACGCCATCAGACGCTTCAGTGCTTCCCGTGCCTTGGCCTGTTCGGGCGCCGGCAACGTATCAATCGCCTGCTTCAATGGCTGGGCCATGCCCGGCGCCTGGAACATGGTCTTGAGCTTGGCGGCGAAGGTGGTGGTCTGGTCGTATTGCATGGCGATCATGCTGCGGCTGTCGTGTTTGCCCGCATTGGCCAGTTGCGCCAGGCGCTCGCTGCGCTCCGGCGCATCCCAGGAGTTGGACAGCTGCATGCCGTAGCCGCGCGGCGCGGTGCGTTGGTTGGCAGTGCCGATCCAGCCTTGGGCCGGGTCCTGGTCATAGGGGTGCAGCATCGCGTCGGCGTAACCGTCCCAGTCAAAGCGTGTATCCCAGCCGGGCGAGGGCAGCAGGCCTTCGCCTTCGCGGCGGTTGGGGAAGCGGCCGGTGACCTGCCAGCCAATGCTGCCGGCGTCGGCGAAGACCATGTTCAAGGCAATGGCGCGGATGTTCCGGGTTGCGTCCGAGGCCTTGCCGGCGTTTTGCGCGCGGGACAGGTCGAAGAACGCATCGAGGCTCTTGTCATCCTTGAAGTCGGCGGTTTGCAGGGCCAGGCCAAAACCGCTGGTCAGGGCCTGGCTGCTGTTGAGCAGGGCGCCGTGGCGGGTTTCGTACACCACTTCGCGAATCGAGCGTTGGCCCTGGACGAAGAAGGTTTCGTTACGCACCGCCGCCGGCAGCCATTTTCCGTTGTTCTCGTAGTACAGCGCGCTGCCCTGGCGTTTGACCTTTTCCAGGAACAGGTCCTGGGTATCGCCCTTGACCGTGCTCATGCTCCACGCCACGTTGCCGTTGAAACCGGACAACAGGGTCGGCAGGCCGGCAATCGAGGCGCCGACGGCCTGGTATTTCGGTGCGCGAATCTGCACGTAGCTCCACGGTGACGGCGCCTGTGGCTGGGCGGCAAGATCGCCTGCCAGCAGGCTTTTGCCGCTGCGGCTGCGTTGTGGGCCGATGGCCCAGTTGCTCGACGTGGTGACTGCCAACGAGTTGAGGCTGCTCAATTGCTGGCTGACCGTGTCCAGCCCGGCCAGGCCGGTGATCTGGCTGAGGTTCACGCCCTTGAGTTTCTCGGCCTCGGCCAGGGGGATCGGCTCATCCGGTGCGCTTGGCGTCAGCCAGGCGAGTTTGTCCACGCCGACCTTTTGCGCCAGCAGCAGCGAAGCCAGCTCTTCCTGCAGGTTGGCCGACTCGCTGAAATTCAGCAGGCAGAACAGCAGCGCCGAATCTTCCGGCTTCCAGTATTCCGGCTTGTAGCCGGTCTGGGCCAGGTCCGGCGGCAGCTTATCGCGGTAGCGGAACAGGTAGGCGTTGACGCCGCGGGCATACACTTCAAAGAAGCGCTTGAGGCGCGGCGACGAGGCGTTATACAGCTCGCCGGCGCTTTTTTTCAGGTTGACCGCACGCATGAAACGGTCCACATCCAGAACCTCTGGCCCGGACATTTCCGCCAGGCGGCCCTGGGCCAGCAGGCGCAGGGTGACCATCTGGGTGATGCGGTCACTGGCGTGTACATAACCGAGGCTGAACAGGGCGTCGTGGAAGGTGTTGCTTTCGATCAGCGGCATGCCCTGGGCGTTGCGGCGTATCGAAACATTCTGTGCGAGGCCCTTGATCGGCTGCACGCCGGCCGTCGGCGGCAGGGTGTCCTGGGTGCTCTGGAGCTGGCAACCGGCCAGGCTTAACGCACTGGCCACTGCCGCGGCAACGCCGAACCGGGGAAGAAAATGTGAGAGGGCTGGCGAGGCCATGGCAAAGCTCCTGCGGGGGGTAGCGTCAGTAAAGGCGCTACGTTAGTGAGCGCGGCGAAACGACGCAAGCAGGAGTTTTGGTAAAGCATTGGATCTTGAGTGTTATGCAAATCAAATGTGGGAGGGGCGGCGCGGTTTCAGGTCAGGATTTAGGCGGATTGACCTTTTGGACTAATTCATACGCCCGAACCGTCGCCGGCCGTTCCTTGATGCTGTTGAACCAGCGATGAACATGTGGGAAGTCTTCCAGGCGCTGGCTCTGCCACTTGTGGGAAACGATCCACGGATAGATCGCCATATCGGCAATGCTGTAGTCCTCACCCGCTACGAATGCACGGTCCGCCAAACGTCGGTCCAGCACACCGTATAGACGGGCGGTTTCATCTACGTAGCGCTTGATCGCGTAGGGGATTTTCTCCGCTGCGAACTGGCTGAAATGATGGTTCTGACCCGCCATTGGCCCGAGTCCGCCCATTTGCCAGAACAACCATTGCAGCGCTTCCTGGCGGCCACGCAGGTCTTTTGTAATGAACTGGCCGGTTTTTTCCGCGAGGTACAGCAGGATTGCGCCGGATTCAAACAGCGAAATCGGCGCGCCGCCGTCGCTCGGGTTCTGATCGACGATGGCCGGGATGCGGTTGTTGGGAGCAATCTTCAGGAAGTCCGGCTTGAACTGGTCGCCCTGGCTGATGTTGATCGGGTGCACGTTGTAGGGCAGGCCGGCTTCTTCCAGGAACAGCGATATTTTATGACCGTTGGGGGTGGTCCAGTAATACAGGTCGATCATGAAGCTCTCCAAAAGTGGTGATGCTTGAGCGAATGCCTGTAGGTATAGGTAAAGGTGGGAGGGGGGAAATTCAATCAAACATTTGCGTCTACCCTTAGACGCTTTCGATTTGGAATGCGAGGCAGCTGTGGAAGGGAGCGAACTCCCTCACACACATGGGCCTTCAGTGCGATTTACGCCCCGTGGCACTTCTTGAATTTCTTCTCGCTGCCGCACGGGCAAGGATCGTTGCGACCAACGTCCTTCAATGCATTGCGCACCGGCTCCTGGTGAGCGTGGCCGCAGTTCGGGCCGTGGACATGGCCGTGGTCGTGATCATGGTGATCGTGATCGTGGTTGCAGTCAGGACCATGGACATGGGGTTGCTGAGTCATCGATGTCGCTCCGGAATAAAATCGCCGGGGATTATCTCGCCATTGTGATTCACCTGCACGTCATAACCGATGAATAATCCGGTTTTCAGCTCACCCTCCAGGCGATACGGCACGGGCTGGTCGGGTTTTTTCAGCAGTTGCACCACATCGCGTATCTGCGGCCAGAGGTTGGTACGCACCGATACCTTGAAAAATGCGTGGCCGCGCGGCGGGACGGTGAGCCATTCATCCGACTCGCCCTCGGTCAGCACAAAATTACTCAGGGTGACCTTGTAGATCAGGCCGCGCACGGTCAGGTCGGAGTCGTCGCGGTTATCCACGCGAAAGTACAGCTTGAATTTCTGCTCCAGCAACTTGGCCCGCACCACTTCGACTTTCACCAGGGAGACGTGGGGCGGGGGCGAATTGTCTTCGAACCAGGAAGCGCAACCGCTCAGGCCAAAGATTAACGCCAGCATCAAACTGTAGATCCGAAGCATGGCGTTAGTCCTGTGAGAGTTAGAGGTAGCTGGAACAACACTTCTTGAATTTCTGCCCGCTGCCGCACGGGCACGCATCGTTGCGTCCGGCTTTTACTTCCACCGTGGGGTCGATGAAGTACCAGCGCCCTTCATTCTGTACGAAAGAAGACTGCTCGCGGTGGCTATGTTCGCCGGTGCTGTCATGCCAGCGTGCGGTAAAGGTCACGAAAGCATGTTCCGGCTGGCCGCCGAACACCTCGGAGCTTTCAACCTCCAGGCCGAGCCAGGTGCTCTGGGCGCTCCAGGCGCCGATGGCCTCGCGGTCCAGGCCGGCCTGTTGCGCGGGCAAGGTCGTGGCGACCAGATAGTCCACCAGGCCCAGCACATAGGCGCTGTAGCGTGAACGCATCAGGGCGCTGGCGCAGGGGGCCGGGTGCCCGGCGTGATAGTGGCCGCAGCAGGCATCCAGCAGGTTGCCACTGCCGCATGGGCAAATGGATGTACTCATCGGGTTACCACCAATACTTTCCGAAGTTTTCCGGGTTGGCCCAAAAACGGGCGTTGAGCCAGTCCGGCACCTGTTTATAGTCAAGCAGATCGTAGGTAAACAGCGTCAGGACCTGTTCATCGCGCTGGAAACGCTCGCCGGCCTGCAGGGCCAGGGAGAAGAAGTCGGTTTCTTTCCAGCCGCAGGCGCCCAGGTCCACCAGCACCGCAATGCGGCTGGCGTTGAGGTTGCGGATGCCGCCGAGCAAGGTCAGGCCTTGGGGTTTTGGCAGGTGCTCCAGGCAATCGACCACCAGCGCCAGATCAAAACGCTGGGCCGCCAGTGCTTGCGGCAATGGCCCTGGCGCGGCGCAGAACACCTGGGTGTCCGGGTGTGCGTCCTTAAAGGCGTCCAGCGCCGGGAACTGGCTGGCACCCAACAGCAGCAGGCGTTTGGGCTGGTGCAGGTCGAGCAAGGCGGCCAGCGCTTGCTGGGGGGTACGGGCAGAAATACCAGCGGTCATCAGAGATCCTCATATCAGGACCGTAGAGACTAGCGCGGCTGAGCGTGCGGGCCTAGAGCGGGCGGTTGCGAAAAGTCCTACGTGGGCGGCCATCCTCAATGAATACGGGGGTGTGGCGTAGTGGCGCAGTTGAAAAGAGCGGTCTTTACTCCACCCATCGGCCCCCGCCGATCCCCTCAGGAGAAAGTCAAATGAGCATCATGCGGACAGCTCTACCCTTGGTTCTGCTAACCGGAGTATTGACAGGTTGCGCAGGCTTGCAAAAAACCGATTGGCCTACCTGCGCCGCTGTCGGCGGTGTGACCGGTGCGGCGATCGGTGCGACTGAAAGCTCAGCCTACGCAGGCTATGGCGCGTTGCTGGTCGGCGGCATGGCCGGCGCCTATTGCTGGGTGCACGGCGATGGCGATGAAGATGGCGATGGCGTACCGGACAGCCGCGACAAGTGCCCAGGCACCCCGAAAGGCGTGCAGGTCGACGCTAATGGTTGCCCACCGGCGCCGCCGGCGGCGGTGGTCGAGGAAGTGGTCGTGGTCAAGGAAGAAACCATCGTGATCCGCGATGTGCACTTCCAGTTCGACTCAGCCAAGCTGACGGCGGCGGATAAAACCAAACTCGACACCATTGCCACGCGCCTGAAACAGGAAGCCCCAAGTGCCCAGTTGCGGGTCAGTGGTCACACCGACAGCGTCGGAAAAGACGCCTACAACCAGAAACTCTCGGAAAAACGCGCGCATTCGGTCACCGATTACCTGATCGGCGCCGGCGTGCCTCGCAGTGCCTTTGTGTCTGTTACCGGTGCGGGCGAAAGCCATCCGGTGGCCGACAACAAGACCGCTGAAGGCCGCGCCCTGAACCGCCGCACGGAAATCCAGATCAACCGCTGACAGCCCTTGCCCCTGTGGTATCCACAGGGGCATTGCCGGCGATCCTCGCTCAAATCGCGGCCCCCTCAATTTTTTTGAACCTTCACTGGCAAATCGCCTGTAGAAGTCGTTACTGTGCGTCCAAAGAAAAATTTGAAAACACTCAGGAGCCCCATGATGCGTAAGGTTTTTCTGTTGGCCCTGTTGGTCAGCCCCGTTGCCCTGGCCCAGAGCGTCAGTGTTGAAACCAACTCATTGATGCGCCTTCCCTCCAGCACCAGCGTGTTGCAACTGGAGCGCCTGGACGTGGCGGACTACGGCACTTTGCTGATTCCCGCCACCATCAGCCAGGTCACGGTGGATGAACTGCACCTGGGCCGCGACGCACGCATCGCGATTGTTCCTGGCAATACCGCGCTGCAATTGCAGGTGCGGCATGCGCAACTTGAGCATGGCAGCCAGATCACCTCGCGCGGTGCCCCCGGCACCCATGAAAAACCGGCCAAGGCTGGGCGTGACCTGAGCTTGCGCATCAATTCGCTGACGGCTGAAGAGTTGTCGGTGGATGCCCGTGGCGGCGCCGGTGCCCAAGGATATGCCGGGCTGGATGGCGCCAATGGCGTAGATCCTGGGTGTACCTGGGGGGCGGCGGGTCGCGGTTTTAATGGTGATAACGGCGGCGATGGCTTGCCGGGTGGGGCGGGTGCACAGGTCCGCGTGGAGTTGCCGAAGGACTTTCCGGCTGAACACATCAAGGTCTGGGTGGATGGCGGTGCTGGCGGTTTGGCCGGTACGGCCGGCAAGCCGGGCAAAGGCGGCGAGTCCAAAGGCTGCCTGGTGTACCGCGCCGATGGTGGCGAGAAGGGCCGACCAGGGTTGGAAGGGCAGCCGGGGCCAGCTGGGCCTGCGGGTACCGTGACTATTCAGCGGCTCTAAGCTTTAAAGAGCTGCAAGCTTCGAGCTTGCAGCTTGCGGCTGTACTCAAAACATCGGCCGAGCCGAAGCAATCGCCACCACCACCAACCCCACGATCAGGTTAATCCCCACCAGCTTGCGAATCTGCCCCAGTGCAGCCGCACCCGCCGGCCAATCCTCAGCCGCCACCGCCGCCTTCAGTTGCGGAAACTTCAACGCCTGGATACGGATAAACAACGCCGTCATCACCAGATACAAACCCATCATCACCTGCACATAGCGCGGCGCGGTTTCAAACCCGCTGAACCGCAGTTGCAGCAGGCCGACACCGCTGATCGGCAAAACCAGCACCGCCACCCATACCCACACGAAAAAACGTTGAAACACATTTGCCCACAGCTTGAGTCGGGCCGGCCCTTCAAGGGCCGCCACAGCGGCGGGGCGCAGGATCATCCAGGCGAAAAACATACCGCCGACCCAGATCAGGGCGGCCAATACATGCAGGGTGTAAGCGAGGCTAAACGCGGTCATTGTGGTACTCCGTTCTGCGCGGGATTAATTAGCGGGGTATGATAGCGGCCGATCCGAACCACTGAAAATTTATCCAGCGTTTTTTGCGCCCGACTATCCATGATCAGCACTGAACTCAAAACCACGATCCAGGGCGCCTACACGCGTTTTCTCGAAGCCAAGAGCTTGAAACCGCGCTACGGCCAACGCCTGATGATCGCCGAAGTGGCCAAGGTCCTCGGGGATATCGACACCGACGACGAAGGCCGCCGCGAAGGTGAGCCCGCCGTCGTGGCCGTCGAAGCCGGCACCGGTACCGGCAAGACCGTGGCCTACAGCCTGGCTGCGATCCCTACCGCCAAGGCCGCCGGCAAGCGCCTGGTGATCGCCACCGCCACCGTCGCCCTGCAAGAGCAGATCGTCTACAAAGACCTGCCCGACCTGATGCGCAACAGCGGCCTGAACTTCACCTTCGCCCTGGCCAAGGGCCGTGGCCGCTACATGTGCCTGTCCAAGCTCGACGTGCTGCTGCAGGAAGGCCATGCGCAAACCGCCACGGCGTCGTTGTTCGAGGAAGAAGGCTTCAAGATCGAGGTTGATGAGGTCAGCCAGAAGCTGTTTACCAGCATGATCGAGAAACTGGCCGGGAATAAATGGGACGGCGATCGCGACAGCTGGCCCACGGCCCTCGAAGATGCCGATTGGGCGCGCCTGACCACCGACCACAGCCAGTGCACCAACCGCCATTGCCCCAACTTCGGCCAGTGCGCCTTCTACAAGGCCCGCGAAGGCATGGGCAAGGTCGACGTGATCGTTACCAACCACGACATGGTCCTGGCCGACCTGGCCCTGGGCGGCGGCGCCGTGTTGCCGGACCCGCGTGACACCCTTTATGTGTTCGACGAAGGGCATCACCTGCCCGACAAGGCTATCGGCCACTTCGCCCACTACACGCGCCTGCGCTCCACCGCCGACTGGCTGGAGACCACCGCGAAGAACCTCACCAAATTGCTCGCCCAGCACCCGCTGCCCGGCGATTTGGGCAAGCTGATCGAACAGGTGCCGGAGCTGGCGCGGGAGATCAAGACCCAGCAACAGTTCATGTTCAGCGCCTGCGAGCAGGTGGCCGACTTCAAGCCCGGTGAAGATGTGGAAGGCCGTGAGCGCCCGCGTCACCGCTTTGTCGGTGGGATGATCCCCGAGCATATGCGCGAAATGGGGATCGAGCTGAAGAAAGGCTTTTCCCGCCTCACCGACCTGTTCACCCGTCTGACTGACTTGCTCAAGGAAGGCATGGACGGTGAGGTCAACATCGGCATCGCCAGCAACCAGGCCGAGGAATGGTACCCGCTGTTCGGCAGCCTGTTGTCCCGTTCCCAGGGCAACTGGGAGCTGTGGACGGCCTTTACCGTCGAAGACCCCGAAGACAACCCGCCCATGGCCCGCTGGCTGACCCTGTCGGAAAGCGGTGCGCTGTTTGATATCGAGGTCAACGCCAGCCCGATCCTCGCCGCCGAGATGCTGCGCCGCAACCTGTGGAACGTGGCGTATGGCTGCCTGGTGACCTCCGCCACGCTGACCGCCCTGGGCACTTTCGACCGCTTCCGCATGCGCGCGGGCTTGCCGAAAAAGGCCGTCACTGCGGTGGTGCCAAGCCCGTTTCATCATGCCGACGCCGGTGTGCTGCGGGTGCCCGACCTCAAGGCCGACCCACGGGATGCACCGGCGCACACCGCGGCGATCATCCGCGACCTGCCATCCCTGGTGGAAGGTTCGCGCGGCACCCTGGTGTTGTTCTCGTCGCGCAAACAGATGCAGGACGTGTTCGACGGCCTTGACCGCGACTGGCGCAAACAGGTGTTTATCCAGGGCAACCTGTCCAAGCAGGAAACCCTGAACAAGCACAAGGCACGGGTCGATGGCGGCGATTCCAGCGTGCTGTTCGGCCTTGCGAGTTTTGCCGAAGGCGTGGACTTGCCCGGTGCCTACTGCGAACACGTGGTGATCGCCAAGATCCCGTTCTCGGTACCGGATGATCCGGTCGAGGCCGCATTGGCCGAATGGATCGAAGCGCGGGGCGGTAACCCGTTCATGGAGATCTCGGTGCCGGATGCTTCCTTGAAACTGGTGCAGGCCTGCGGTCGCTTGCTGCGTACCGAGGAAGACCGGGGCACCATCACCTTGCTCGACCGCCGCTTGGTTACCCAGCGCTATGGCAAGGCGATCCTGAATGCGTTGCCGCCGTTCCGGCGCGAAATTTCTTAAGCCGCCGTGGGCGAATTCGCCCACCTCGTGGTCTATCTCACTGCTATCGATTTTTGTCATCAGGCCATTCACCGGCCGTTTGGGAGAACCTTGTTCGTATGATTCGCACGCTGCCCGCCCTTTTTGCCCTGCTGTTCACTGCGCCCT
The DNA here is from genome assembly GCF_040754745.1 of Pseudomonas sp. SB113. Lineage (NCBI taxonomy): Bacteria > Pseudomonadati > Pseudomonadota > Gammaproteobacteria > Pseudomonadales > Pseudomonadaceae > Pseudomonas > Pseudomonas sp. SB113. The sequence continues at coordinate 75,578 of NZ_JBFMHW010000001.1, read as the reverse complement.
TGATGGCCGCGCCCGCGGGGCAACAGACATTGTTCAACTTCGTCCGGCCTGCCGATGTGGTCAAGGTGGCGACCCAGGACGCCAGCCTGCCGCAATACAATGCCGAACAAACCCCTGAAGGCGAGGTGTTGCGCCGCATCACCTTCAATCCGGCCGCCGAGCCGAGCCTGGTGCTCAGCCCACAGGCCGGTACCTGGGACTGGTCGCAGTCCGGTGCCATGAGCCTGCGTATCCAGAGCGCCATGGACTGGGCGCTGACCCTCTACGTCAAGGTGCAGAGCAGCGATGGCAAGACCCTGGTCAGCCGCATCGACCTGCCGGCCGGGCCGGCCCAGACCTTGCTGGTCCCGCTGCAAGCCAACTCGCCGTTGAGCCAGGGCATGAAGGCCGGCCCGCCGATGCCGATCACCGTGGATGGCCAGCGTGTGTTGCTGGCCAGCAGCATCGGCGAAATCGACCGCAGCCAGGTGGTCTCGGTGACCCTGTCGATGATCAAGCCCAACGCCGCGCAAAGCATCCTGCTGGAACGCTTTGGCGTGCAGGACAGCGAGCCGGTGCTGAAGGCGGCCTACAGCGAACTGGTGGATGCTTATGGCCAGTCCACCCGCGCGCGCTGGCCGGAAAAGGTCAGCAGCGACGAACAACTCAAGGCGGCCGCGGCAAAGGAGCAAACCCAATTGCAGGGCTGGCTGGCCGCGCGTGATAAATCCGCATTGGATAAATTCGGTGGCTGGAACAAAGGGCCGGCGTTCAAGGCCAGTGGCTTTTTCCGCACCGAAAAGCGCGACGGTCGCTGGTACCTGGTCACCCCTGAAGGCCATCCGTTCTATTCCTTGGGCGTCAATACCGTGGCCCCGGACAACAGCCAGACCTACGTGGCGGGTCGTGAGTGGATGTTTGCGGCGCTGCCAAAGGCCGGAGAGCCCTTCGACAAGTACTACGGCAGCGGCGATAACCGCACCGGCAATGGTGCGGGTGAAGGTCGTAGCTTTGGTGCCGGACGTTGGTACGATTTTTACGGCGCCAACTTGCAGCGCACTTATGGCGGCGAAGGGTTTGACCAGAAACGCTGGGTTACCCATACCCTAGATCGCCTGCAAGCCTGGGGCTTCAATACCGTCGGCAACTGGAGCGCCGGCGCGTTGGCCACTGCCGACCGTGTGCCGTACACCTTGCCGTTGTCGATCGTTGGCGACTACGCCAGCATCAGCACTGGCACCGACTGGTGGGGCGGCATGCCCGATCCGTTCGATCCGCGTTTCGCCATGGCGACCGAGCGCGCGGTGGCCATTGCCGCCCGCGACCACCGCGACGACCCCTGGCTGATCGGCTTCTTTGCCGATAACGAACTGGCCTGGGCCGGCCCCGGCGATGACCCGAAATCTCGCTACGCCCTGGCCTACGGCACCTTGCGCATGACCACCGACGTACCGGCCAAGCGCGCGTTCCTCAAGCAATTGCGTGACAAATACCGCAACGAGCAAGGCCTGTCGAAAGCCTGGGGCATCGAGTTGGCGGGTTGGGAGTTGATGGAAGATCCAGGTTTCGAACCGCCTATGCCCAACCCTGAACACCCGGAAATCGAAGCTGACTTCAAGTACTTCCAGAAGACCTTTGCCGATGCCTACTTCAAGACCATCTCCGACTCGCTGAAATGGCACGCACCCAACCAACTACTGCTGGGCGGGCGCTATGCGGTGAGTACGCCGGAAGCCGTAGCGTCATGCGCGCAGTATTGCGATGTGCTGAGCTTCAACATGTACACGCTCAAACCCCAGGACGGCTATGACTTTGCCGCGCTTCACGCACTGGACAAACCGGTGTTGATCACTGAATTCAACTTCGGCTCTGCGGACCGTGGCCCGTTCTGGGGCGGCGTGACCCAGGTGGCCAGGGAAGAAGAGCGTGGCGCGGCGTATGCCAACTTCCTCAAGCAAGCCATGGCCGAGCCGTCAATTGTCGGCGTGCATTGGTTTCAGTACCTGGACCAGCCGGTGACCGGCCGTTTGCTGGACGGTGAAAACGGCCACTTCGGCCTGGTGGGCATCACCGACGTACCGTTCCAGGGTTTTGTTGACAGTGTGCGTAGAAGCAACCTGGCGGCGGTGGATCAACTGGGCAAGGAAGCAGAAAAGGCCAAGGCCGCCAGCACCGTTCGTGAAAGCGAAGGCAGCAAGCCTGGGCATGATGGCAAAGGCCCGGGGCAGGGCGCCGGACACGCCGGTGGGCACTCAGGAAATGGTCATTGATTCATCGTTGACGGGTTCACAAATCCCATAATGGCTGGAACAATGTCGGCCACTTTTTACGGTGTTTTCCGAGGGGGCTTAGGTGCAGGTTCAGGGTCATTACGAGCTCCAGTTCGAAGCGGTGCGTGAAGCGTTTGCCGCGTTGTTCGATGACCCGCAGGAGCGTGGTGCCGGGCTCTGCATCCAGATCGGCGGCGAAACCGTGGTCGACCTGTGGGCCGGTACCGCCGACAAGGATGGTACCGAGGCCTGGCACAGCGACACCATCGTCAACCTGTTTTCCTGCACCAAGACCTTCACCGCTGTCACGGCCCTGCAACTGGTGGCCGAGGGCAAGTTGCAATTGGACGTGCCAGTGGCCAGGTACTGGCCCGAGTTCGCTGCTGCCGGCAAGGAAAACATTACGCTGCGCCAGTTGCTCTGCCATCAGGCCGGGTTGCCGGCAATCCGCGAGATGCTGCCCACCGAAGCCCTGTATGACTGGCAATTGATGGTCGACACCCTGGCAGCCGAAGCCCCGTGGTGGACACCGGGCCAGGGTCATGGCTACGAGGCGATCACCTACGGCTGGCTGGTCGGCGAATTGCTGCGCCGCGCCGATGGGCGTGGGCCGGGTGAGTCCATTGTGGCGCGGGTGGCACGGCCGCTGGGGCTGGACTTCCATGTGGGCCTGGCCGATGAAGAGTTTTATCGTGTTGCACATATAGCGCGCAGCAAAGGCAATATGGGCGATGAAGCCGCGCAACGTTTACTGCAAGTAATGATGCGTGAGCCCACCGCCATGACGACGCGGGCATTTGCCAATCCGCCGTCTATTCTCACCAGTACTAATAAACCTGAATGGCGACGCATGCAGCAGCCAGCGGCAAATGGTCACGGTAATGCACGCAGCCTGGCCGGTTTTTATAGTGGTTTGTTGGACGGTAGTTTGCTGGAAGCCGACATGCTCGAAGAATTGACCCGTGAACACAGTATCGGGCCGGATAAAACATTATTGACACAAACCCGCTTCGGCCTGGGCTGCATGTTGGATCAACCGCAGTTGCCCAATGCTACGTTTGGCCTTGGCGCGCGCGCTTTCGGGCATCCCGGCGCCGGCGGCTCGGTGGGGTTTGCCGACCCTGAGCATGATGTAGCGTTTGGTTTCGTGACTAATACATTGGGGCCTTATGTACTTATGGACCCGCGTGCGCAGAAGTTGGTCGGAATATTGGCCGGTTGTCTGTAAACCCCTTGCTGTTTCACATTTTTTTGTTACAAAGGCAACTATAAGAAGACGCTGAACGAAATGATGTAACTTTAATGTTCTGTAAGCGTCTGTTTAACGGGTCATCGAGACCCCCGTTTCTTTTCTCATTTTGTGGATATCTCATGTTATCGAACAAGTCCTTGGCTCTGGCGCTTTGCCTCACTATTACCGGTTGCGCACAAACTCCACAAAATGATGCCGAGGGTGGGCATTGGTGGTCATTTGGATCGGATAAGGCCACTACCAAGGACGCCGTGACCCAAACCGATGCCAAGCCTGCTGCCGGCGCCAAGCCTGCCGCACCTGTAGCCGCTGCTGCTGCGCCTGTTGCCGCCGCGCCAGCGCCAGCCGCCAAGGCTGATACCGGTTCGAGCTGGTGGCCGTTCTCCTCCAAGAGCGCCGACGAGAAGGCCGCTGATGCCAAGGCTGACCTGAAAGCCGACCTCAAGGCCGCGGAGCCTGCCCCTATCGTCGCCAAGACCGACACCGAGACCCACTGGTGGTGGCCGTTCGAAAGCAAACCCAAGCCATTGGCCAAGGTCGACGTGACCAATGTGCCGATGCCTGACCCGAAAATCACCCAGGCCTGGTTGGACGACTATGAGCCGCGCCTGCGCGCCGCTATCAAGGACAGCAACCTGCAACTGGAACGTCGCGACAACGTGCTCGTCGTGATTGCTCCGGTAGACGGCTCCTACAACCCAAAACGCCCGGCGATGCTGCTGCCGGTTACTTTGGGGCCGTTCACTCGCGTTGCCAAGGCGGTTGAAGCCGATCCAAAAACCGCCGTGTTGGTGCTGGGTCATGTGGATGCCACTGGTACCGCGCCTGCCAGCCAGGCCCTGACCAAGGAGCGCGCGCAGTCCATTGCCTCGATCTTCAGCCTCAGCGGCCTGAAACAGGACCGCCTGATGCTGCGTGGCATGGGTGACCTGATGCCGCGTGCCGCCAACGACAGTACCCAGGGCCGTGCCTTGAACCGTCGTATGGAAATCATGTTCACCCAGCGCACGACCATGCTGGCACTGTTGAGCAAGTATCAATCGGGCAAGACCCCGCCTGTAGCCGAAATGGTTGCGGTGCAGGACGTTCCAGCCCCGGCCGCCAAAGCACCGGCTAAAAAGGCACCCGCCGCCAAAAAAGCTGCTGCCAAGCCAGCGGCTAAAAAAGCCCCGGCCAAGCCAGCTGCCAAGAAACCGGCCCCAGCCAAAGCCAAGGCTGCTGCACCGGCTGCGAACGACCAGGCGAAAAACTGATCCGCTGAACCAGAAGGATAAAGCCGCATGACCCAGGCACTGGCCGATATGCGCCGTGACTACACTCGGGACGGTTTGAGCGAGGCCCAGGCCCCGAATGAGCCGTTTGCGTTGTTCCACCAGTGGTTTGCCGATGCGGTGAAAACCGAGCAGCCACCGGTGGAAGCCAATGCCATGACCCTGGCTACGGTCGACCAGGACGGTCGCCCGCACTGCCGCATCCTGCTGCTCAAGGGCTTGGATGCGCAGGGCTTTACCTTCTTTACCAACTATCAGAGCGCCAAGGGTGAACAGCTCGCGGCGCGGCCGTTTGCGGCCATGACGTTCTTCTGGCCGACCCTGGAGCGCCAGGTGCGCATTGAAGGACGGGTGGTCAAGGTTACACCTGAGGAGTCGGACGCTTATTACCAGGTCCGCCCCCTGGGTAGCCGTTTAGGCGCGTGGGCGTCCCCGCAGAGCCAGGTCATTCGTGACCGTGAGGAGCTGCAGGACCTGCTCAAGGCCACCGAACAGCGTTTCAGCGACACCCAGCCCGATTGCCCCGAGCATTGGGGTGGCTACCGTTTACTCCCCGAGCGTATCGAGTTCTGGCAAGGCCGCTCCAGCCGCCTGCATGACCGCCTGAACTACCGCCTGCAAGGGACCGAATGGGCCCGCGAGCGCCTGGCGCCCTGAGCGGCACCTTTCGTCACCTCACTGGAATGATGTCGATCACACCGAAGTCTCTGCTGAAGAGGCTTCGGCTGTGTAGTGCTGTGCGGCATTTTTCAGCCACTGCGGCAAGTCGCTTCGCTTGATCTTCGACACCCGCGCCTGCTCCAGTTGTTGCAGCATGAAGGCACGTTTGCGCAGGTCTTCGCCCGCCAGGGACAATGCCAGGTCGCGGTCTATCCAACGCCGGATACGCAGGTACAGCCAGCCGTGGAAGTACAGGCCGGCGGCGGTAATGACTACAATGATGAAATAGTCCATGAAGTTCCTGGTTACGATGAGAGAGCTACCGTTGGTCGGTATTTTTGGTACGGACAGTCTGTACTGAGGCTGAATGAAAGCAATTTCCTGCCGGGCTTGTCGTGACAGGCGTCAAGCTGCAGCGTCTAATGAATACCTGTCCTTTGGAGTTGATGCTATGCGTAAGTCCGTTTTACTGGTTGCCTGCTTTACCACGCTGTCGTTGCTGCTGGGTGGCTGCGCCTCGAGTCTGACCGGCGACTCGTACTCCCGTGACGAAGCGCGTCGTGTACAGACCGTTCGCATGGGCACCATTGAATCCCTGCGTCCGGTAAAAATCGAAGGCACCAAGACCCCAATCGGCGGCGCTGCTGGCGCGGTCATCGGTGGTGTTGGCGGCAGCGCCATCGGCGGTGGCCGTGGCAGTATCGTGACTGCCGTGATCGGCGCCGTTGCCGGCGGCCTGCTGGGCTCGGCCACCGAAGAAGGCCTGACCCGCACCCAAGGCGTGGAAATCACCGTTCGCGAAGACGACGGCAGCATGCGTGCCTACGTACAAGCCGTGCAGGAAAATGAAATCTTCCGCATCGGTGATCGCGTACGCATCATGACCGTTGATGGCACCAGCCGCGTTACTCGCTGATCGGTAGCTGCAGGCAAATAAAAAACCCCAACCGGGTGACCGGTTGGGGTTTTTTATGGGCTGCATTTCAGTCTGCTCAGGCTTTTTTGCGACTCGCCATCGCCGTCACCACATACCCAATACACGCTGCGAGTATCGACCCGGTCAGAATCCCCATTCGATCCTCCCCGGCAAACTCACTGGCACCCGGCACAAACGCCAGGGAGCCTACGAACAAGCTCATGGTGAAGCCGATGCCGCACAGGATTGCCACGCCGAAGACCTGGCCCCAATTGGCGCCACTGGGCAGTGCTGCGAGGCCGGTCTTGATGGCCAGCCAGGTGAGGCCGAACACGCCGATGGTCTTGCCGATCAGCAGGCCGGCGGCAATGCCCATCGGCACGTGGTGGGTGAAGCTTTCCAGGCTGACCCCGGTAAGTGACACCCCGGCGTTGGCAAAGGCGAACAGCGGCAGGATGCCGTAGGCCACCCACGGATGCAGGGCGTGCTCCAGCGTGAGCAGCGGCGAGGGCTCGGCGTTCTTGGTGCGCATCGGGATGCAGAACGCCAGCGTCACGCCCGCCAGGGTGGCGTGCACGCCGCTCTTGAGTACGCACACCCACAGGATCAGGCCGATGATCAGGTAGGGCCCAAGCTTGATCACGCCCAGGCGGTTCATTGCAATCAAGGCAATCAAGCAGGCGCCCGCGCCGGCCAAGGCCGCACCGGACAGGTCGGCGGAATAGAACACGGCGATAACGATGATCGCGCCAAGGTCGTCGATGATAGCCAGGGTCATCAGGAACAGCTTCAGCGACACCGGCACCCGCTTGCCCAGCAGTGCCAGGACACCCAGTGCGAAGGCGATGTCGGTGGCCATCGGGATTGCCCAGCCGGAGAGTGCGGCGGGGTAGTCCTTGTTGATGGCCCAGTAGATCAGCGCCGGCACCACCATACCGCCGATGGCAGCTGCGCCAGGCAGGACCACTTGCGAAGGCTTGGACAGGTGGCCGTCAAGCAGCTCGCGCTTGACCTCCAGGCCGATCAACAGGAAGAACAGGGCCATCAGGCCATCGTTGATCCACAACAGCGCGGGCTTGGCGATTTGCAGCGCGCCAATCTGGGCCACCACCGGCACGTCGAGAAACGCGCCGTACAGGTGCGACAACGGTGAGTTGTTGATGATCAGTGCCAGGGCTGCCGCGGCGATCAACAACAGGCCGCTGGCGGCTTCCAGCTGGAAGAAACGGGTGAAAGTGCTACGCAGAGCCAAGGGATGCTCTCCAATCCGGATTCAATAGGTGGGTACCCTAACCCGTACCGTTAGTTGTTAAAACAAAAGTTATATTCTTATTTGTTATAAGAAGCGGGCGGGTTTAGTGTTGCGCCAGGGCGTGGAGATTGTGTGTCCAATTGAGTCGCTACTGTATCTGTGTCGAGTGTAGGAAAGATCCTAATATTGACATCGAAATTCTTAGAGAACCCCATTATGAGCGACCAACGCCCCTGGGCCCGTGAAGCCATTCGCATCATTGAAGCGGACTTCCAGCGCAGCGCCGACACGCACCTGATCCCCTTGCCGCTGCCAGGTTTGCCGGGCATCGAGTTGTACTTCAAGGACGAGTCGAGCCACCCCACCGGCAGCCTGAAACACCGGTTGGCCCGCTCGCTGTTCCTGTATGCGCTGTGCAATGGCTGGCTCAAGCCCGGCGCGCCAGTGATAGAGGCGTCCAGCGGGTCTACGGCGATCTCCGAAGCCTACTTCGCTCGCCTGCTTGGCCTGCCGTTTATCGCGGTAATGCCCGCCACCACCTCCCAGGAAAAGATCGCGCAGATTGCCTTCTACGGCGGCAAGAGTCATTTGGTACAGGATCCGACGCAGATCTACGCCGAGTCCGAACGCTTGGCGCAGGAAAGCGGTGGTCATTTCATGGATCAGTTCACCTATGCCGAGCGTGCCACCGACTGGCGGGCGAACAACAACATCGCCGAATCGATCTTCCAGCAGATGCGTTTTGAGCGGCACCCGGAGCCGAGCTGGTTGATTTCCAGCCCCGGCACCGGTGGCACTACCGCCACGCTCGGTCGTTATGTGCGTTATCGCCAGCACTGCACTCGCGTGTTGTGTGCCGATGCCGAGCGCTCGGTATTCTTCGATTTCTACCAGAGTGGCGACGCCAGCCTGCGCCTGGACTGCGGTTCACGTATCGAAGGCATTGGCCGGCCTCGGGTCGAGGCGTCGTTTCTGCCCAAGGTGATCGATGCGATGGTCAAGGTGCCGGATGCGCTGTCGCTGGCAGCCATGCATTACCTGGCTGAGCGCTTGGGGCGGCGTGTCGGCGGTTCCAGCGGGACCAACCTGATTGGCGCATTGGTGGCGGCGCAGCAGATGAAGGCGGCGGGGGAGTCAGGTTCGATCGTGGCGATTTTGTGTGATGGGGGGGAGCGGTATGCCACCACCTATTACGATCAGGCGTGGTTGGCGGGGCAGGGTTATTCGCTGGCAGGTTTGATCTCGGCCGTTGCGGCCAGTGTGGAGCAGGGCGAGCCATTACCAGCCAACATCCTGCGCGCGAATATCTGATACAACGCAAAACCAATGTGGGAGGGGGCTTGCCCCCGATAGCTGTGTTTCAGTCAACTTATCCTGCGACTGATTCACCGCTACCGGAGCAAGCCCCCTCCCACATTTAATTTGCGCTGTTCTCAGGCTTTGATGCCGAGCATATCCCGCGCCAACGCCTCGGCAATCCGAATCCCATCAACCCCGGCCGACAGAATCCCGCCCGCATAGCCAGCGCCTTCACCGGCCGGGAACAGGCCTTTCACGTTCAAGCTCTGCATCGATTCGTCGCGGGTAATCCGCAGCGGCGACGAGGTGCGCGTCTCGATACCGGTCAACACGGCATCGTGCAGCGAGTAGCCCTTGATCTGCTTCTCGAACGCCGGCAGTGCTTCGCGGATCGCTTCGATGGCGAAGTCCGGCAAGGCCAGGGCCAGGTCACCCAGGGCCACCCCTGGCTTGTAGGACGGTTCCACACTGCCGATCGCAGTGGACGGCTTACCGGCGATAAAGTCGCCGACCAACTGTGCCGGGGCCTCATAGTTGCTGCCGCCGAGGATGTAGGCGTGGGACTCCAGGCGCTCCTGCAGCTCGATACCCGCCAGCGGGCCGCCAGGGTAATCCACTTCCGGCGTGATGCCGACCACGATGCCGGAGTTGGCATTGCGCTCGTTACGCGAGTACTGGCTCATGCCGTTGGTCACCACACGGTTCGGCTCTGAGGTCGCGGCCACCACGGTGCCGCCCGGGCACATGCAGAAGCTGTAGACCGAACGGCCATTCTTGGCGTGGTGCACCAGCTTGTAGTCGGCGGCGCCCAGCTTTGGGTGCCCGGCATATTTGCCCAGGCGCGCGGCGTCGATCAGCGATTGCGGGTGTTCGATTCGGAAACCCACCGAGAACGGCTTGGCTTCCATGTACACGCCACGGCCGTGGAGCATGCGGAAGGTGTCGCGGGCGCTGTGGCCGAGGGCCAGGATTACGTGCTTGGAGAGGATCTGTTCTCCACCGTCGATGACGACGCCATTCAACTGGCCGTCTTCGATCAGCACGTCGGTCACCCGCTGCTCGAAACGCACTTCACCGCCCAGGGCGATGATCTGCTCGCGCATGTTTTCCACCACACCGGTCAGGCGGAAGGTGCCGATGTGCGGCTTGCTGACGTAGAGGATTTCTTCCGGCGCGCCGGCCTTGACGAACTCGTGCAGGACTTTGCGGCCGTGGAATTTCGGGTCCTTGATCTGGCTGTAGAGCTTGCCATCGGAGAAGGTCCCGGCGCCGCCCTCACCGAACTGCACGTTGGACTCGGGGTTGAGCACGCTTTTGCGCCACAGGCCCCAGGTGTCTTTGGTGCGCTGGCGCACTTCCTTGCCACGTTCGAGGATGATCGGCTTGAAGCCCATCTGTGCCAGCAGCAGTCCGGCGAAGATACCGCACGGGCCAAAACCGACGACGACAGGCCGCTCGACCAAGCCTTCCGGGGCCTGGCCGACCACCTTGTAGCTGACGTCCGGTGCCGGGTTGACGTTGCGGTCATCGGCGAACTTGAGCAGCAGGGCGGCTTCGCCTTTCACATCCAGGTCGACGGTGTAGATGAAGCACAGTTCCGACGACTTCTTGCGGGCGTCGTAGCTGCGTTTGAACAAAGTGAAATCGAGCAGGTCATCACTGGCGATGCCCAGGCGCTGCACGATGGCAGGCCGCAGGTCTTCTTCGGGATGGTCGATGGGCAGCTTGAGTTCGGTGATTCGTAACATGACGGGATCCGGTAGGCGGCGGACAAAGAGGCCGGCTGTTTTGCAAACCGGCGATTATAAGCCTCAATGGCGGTTTTCCGTCAGGTTAAAACAGCACATCGCTGAATCAGTCGTCCCGGGAACCACCAAACGCCGCGCAACCGCGCTGTACCTGGCCGTTGACGCGCAATTCCGCGGTCATGTGTTGCAGGCTGCCGCTGACGCTGTCGATGCAGCGTTGCGGCGCTACCCACAGTTCGATGTGCTGGTTGTTGGCTTCGGTCATCAGGTTGAAGCGGCCGTCGCCGATTTGCTCTTCGACATAAGGCACCGCCAGTGGCGGCTGACCTTCACGCTCAAGCACCATGCCCTTGGCGGTGACGTTCATTGCCCAGGCCGGCTTGTGGCCGTTGGCCCGCAGGGTCATACGCTTGAAGTCCGGGTCGGTACAGGCAGAAGTCGAGCGCTCCACACGGTAGAGCTGTTGCAGGTCGACGCTGCCCTGGGTGCCGCTGGCGACGCCCGAGAACTTGCCACGCAAGTCGGCAAACAATGCACCTTGCTGACCGGCCAGGGAGGCCGCTTCCTGCAGGATGCTGGTGCCGCTGGTGTCGTTGACGACATAGTTGCGTTTATCGTCGCACGGCTGGAACAGCAGCTTGCCACCTACCGCCGTGAGTTCACCCTGCATGCGGGTAAGCCCGGCGGTAGACGGCTTGGTCGGCTCGTTTTCGAATACCTGGCAAGCGGCAAACAAAGGAAGCAGGGCAAACAGAGCGAGGGTACGGGCGGCACGCATAAGGGGTCTCCAGACAAGTGCCGCCACGTTACGCAGGCTGGCGACGCATCACAAGTCAGTAATACGAACCGGTGCCGTAAGAAAAAGCGCGGGCTTGTCCTACAGCCAGGTGCGAAATTATGTGCAACGCTCTTGCTTTACATCTGGAGCTTGAACCATGCCCGTTCGAACAGCCCTGTGCGCATTTTTATTGCTAGTGTTATCCACCGCTTGGGCAGAAGAACCCGTGCAGCTTTACTACAATTCGCAGACGGACTTTGTAGACATGCAGCTGTGGCTAAAAAATGAGCATAACGCCAATCCCAGTTACATCGAAATGCACGTAGTCCTCAGCCCAGAAGCCAAAGCCCGTACTGAAGCGTTGAGCGCGCGGGCTATAGACAAGTCGCTGACGCTCTATCTCAATGGACGAGCAGTAAGCACATCCAGGGTCAGAAGTGTACTGGACACGGGGAAGTTTAGAATCGCTATTCCCAGGGAGATGCTCCTGGAAATGATGCCGTCGCTGATGCAGTAGCGGTTCGCGGCGCTGATTCACCCGCGCCGCAAAAAACGCTTAACCCACGATAAAGGTCTGGCCTGTCTGCAAGCCTTCGACACTTTTCGCGTAGGCCAATGCTACATCGGCACCGGCGGCCGGCTTGTAGCCACGGAAATACGGTGCGTAGCTGTCCATGGCTTCCTGCAAGACGGTAGGACTTACGGAGTTAATGCGCAAACCGCGTGGCAATTCGATCGCAGCGGCTTTTACGAACGCATCCAACGCGCCATTGACCAGGGCAGCCGACGCTCCGGTACGGATCGGGTCGCGGTTGAGGATGCCGCTGGTGAAGGTGAATGAGGCGCCATCATTGGCGTACTCGCTGCCGATCAACAGCAGGTTGACCTGGCCCATCAGCTTGTCACGCAAGCCCAGCTCAAAATCGCTTTCGCTCATGTCACCCAACGCCACGAAGTTTACGTTGCCCGCCGCGCAGACCAAAGCGTCGAACTTGCCGGTCTGTTTGAACAGCTTGCGAATCGAGGCGCTGTCGCTGATGTCCACCTGGAAGTCGCCACTGCTGCGGCCGATGCTGATCACGTCGTGACGCTGGGCCAGTTCTGCCTTCACTGCCGAGCCGATGGTACCGCTGGCGCCAATCAATAGAATTTTCATGGTGGTAGTTCTCCGAGGGGGAAGTGAGAGGTCAGTCTAGAGTGGCTTTTTCAGTGGATAAACGTGCTAATAGGCAACCTTTGGTTTTCAAATGGAAACAATCCATGAGCGAAATGGATGACCTGGCAGCGTTTGCCGTTCTGATTGAAGCCGGCAGCTTTACCGTAGCGGCCGAGCAACTGGGGTGTAGCAAGGGGCAGTTGTCCAAGCGCATCAGCCTGTTGGAAGCGCAATATTCGGTGGTGCTGCTGCACCGCACCACGCGCAAGCTCAGCCTCACTGCTGCCGGCGCGGCGTTATTGCCCCAGGCTCAGGCGTTGGTGGTGCAGGTCGATCGCGCCCGCCAGGCATTGGCTCGGCTCAAGGATGATCTGGCCGGGCCGGTACGTATGACGGTTCCGGTGTCGTTGGGAGAAACGTTCTTCGACGGCTTGTTGCTGGAGTTTTCCAAGCAATACCCGCAGGTGCAGATCGAGTTGGAGCTGAACAACAGCTACCGTGATTTGGCGCGGGATGGTTTTGACCTGGGGGTGCGCTCAGGGGCGATTGAAAATGAGCGGTTGGTGGCCAAACCGTTGCTGGCCTGGCACGAGATGACCTGTGCCAGCCCGGCCTACCTCGCGCAATACGGCGAACCCCAGACCCCGGCGGACCTGGCCGCACACCGTTGCCTGCTTAACAGCCACTACAGCGGCCGTGAAGAGTGGCTGTACCACCAGCAGCACGAATTAATGCGGGTGCGGGTCAGTGGTACGTTTGCCTCCAACCATTACAACTTGTTGAAAAAGGCCGCCTTGGTGGGGGCTGGTATCGCTCGCCTGCCGTCCTACGTACTTCCGGCAGAACTGGCTGACGGCCGATTGCGCTGGCTCCTGCGCGATTATCAGACGCGGAGCATGCCGATGTACCTGGTCCATCCCTATCACGGTGGGCTGCCGCGTCGCACCCAGGTGCTGGCCGACTATCTGGTGGATTGGTTCAAGCGCAGCGGTGAGGCGCTGGATCGGCTTTAGTGGTAGCGGCGAGCAATCAGTTGATCAACCGACAGGCAGCCCGGCCCCTTGGCAACCAACAGCAGCAGCAAGGCAATCCAGGTGCCGTGGGTAGGGTAAGCGTCCGGGTAGACAAAGAGTTGAATGACCAGGGTCATGCCGATCAACGCCAGGGCCGAGAAACGCGTGGCGAGCCCTATCAGAATCAATAGCGGGAAAAAGTGTTCGGCAAACGCCGCCATGTACGCAGCCACCTCCGGCGACAGCAATGGCACGTGGTATTCGCTGCGAAACAGCGGCAATGTCGAGGCCGCAAGCTTGGGTTCGCCAAGCTGGAAAGTGCCGTTGAGCAGGTCGATGGCAAAACCTTCGACCTTGGTCTGCCCGGACTTCCAGAACACTGCGGCAATGGAGAAGCGCGCAATAAAGGCGATCAGGCTGTAGGGGATGTGCTCGAAAAGCGTGATGGCCCGTTTGATCAGGCAGGAAGGGGGCGTATTCATGACGATACCTTTTGTGCTGGGAGCAGATGAGTGATGGCGTGGTGGTTGATCAGCAACGAAAGACATTGGTGCAGGTCGAATTCGTCCGAGGCTTGCAGCGCATCTGCCACGGCCAATTCCAAAGCCTTGCCGTGGTTCAAGCTATTGATGAACGTTACCGAGCCGCTGTCGATGGCGAACACCTTGACCTCCAGGCCTCGGCGCAGCACCAGCGCGCCTTGGGCGTGCCAGGGATTCAGCGTGGCCATGCCGCCCTCTATCCGGTGCGCCGCCCAGATCGCCACCACGGCATAGGCGGAATTCAACGTGGCGAGGGATGGATGCAGTTGCAGGCGCAACTGGCCCAGGTCCGTTTGGCCGCTCAGCGTATGGATCAGGGCATGCTGCTCCAGCGGCGGCGTATCCGCAGCGTGATAGGCGCGCACTCGCAGCCGCTCAAGGCGGGCGACATCAGCAAGGTAAGGCACCCTGGCCGCCGGGTCGAAACCCTGGATGAAGCGGGCAAAACCGCTGCCGTATTCGCTGATCATTGGGCTGGTGGGTGGACAGGCTTGTACATATAGCCGAGCCATGGCGCGAAAAAAATCGTCGCCCACCAATTGCAGCGTCACCGGGTACGCCGTCGCCAACGCATTGATCAATGCGTTGTGCACATTATTGCGGTACACCGCAAAACGGCTGGCCGGATCGGCACCGTTGCTGCTGAACAACCCGTCGGGACAGGTTTGATCGGGCGCCAGCAGGGCGCTGGCAAACGCGTCTTGAAGGCTCATGGGCGTACCTGCGACAGATGCCGTTCGGCGTGCTCGGCTTCGGCCAGCAGCATGCTGAAGGCTGGCACTTGGTTGTCTCGTTCGATCAGCGTTGCCACCGCGCCGATGCGCGCGAGCACCTGTTTGTACAACTGCCACACCGCGTTATCGATGGGCGCACCGTGATCATCGATCAGCAGGCGGTCACCCAGGCTGTCTGTGTCTTCGGCGAAACCGGCCAGATGAATCTCTCCCACGGCGTGCAACGGTAGGGCGTTGATGTAGGTCTGTGGGTCGCGCTGGTGGTTGATGCATGACACGTAGACGTTGTTCACGTCCAGCAGCAGGCCGCAGCCGGTGCGGCGGATGATCTCGCTGATGAAGTCGGTCTCGTCCAAGGTGGAGCGCTGGAACTGCAGGTAGGTCGATGGGTTCTCCAGCAGCATCGGCCGCTTGAGGGTGCTCTGCACCTGATCGACGTGTTCGCATACCCGATTCAAGGTGGCGGTGTCATAAGCCAGGGGGAGCAGGTCATTGAGAAACACCGGGCCGTGGCTGGACCAGGCCAGGTGTTCGGAAAAGGCGTGGGGCTGGTAGCGTTCGATCAGGGCGGCCAAGCGCCCCAAGTGCTCACGGTTGAGCGGGCCTTCGCCACCGATGGACAGGCCCACCCCGTGCAACGACAGGGGGTACTGTTCGCGGATCAACCCCAGGTAGTGATGAAACGGTCCGCCGGCCACCATGTAGTTTTCGGCGTGTACTTCAAAAAAACCGACATCGGGGGAAGTATCGAGCACTTCATTGAAGTGCTCGTGCTTCAGCCCCAACCCGGCCCGAGAGGGAAGGCCGGGCACCTGAACCGGTGAGACTGTGGGCAGGAGTGAAAGCGTCATCATCCGTACTCAGGCTATCGAGGTTTCAGGATTTGGCGGTAAAGGCAGCTTCCTGGCCGAAACCGGTCGGCGAGGTGGAGCTTGGAGTTTGGGTGCAGGTGCCGGCCGGGACCAGTTTCCAGGCGTTGGCCTGGTCCTTGGTTTTCGAGGTGCCGGCGCAGGACGTGCCTGCACCTGCGGCGCAATCGTTCTTGCCGGCCTCCGCGACGCCGAAGCATTTCTGCATGTCGTCTGCTGCGTGGGCGGTGGTGGTCAGGGCGGACAGGCTCAAGGCCGAACCCAGGGCGAGGACGAGGGAAGCGGCGGACAGTTTGGTCGTCATGGTGGATCTCCAGCAGTAGGTTGAGGAGCGGGCTTGAATGCCTGCTTGCACCACTAGAGGCGGGAGGACGATGTTCGTTACAAGGTCAGACGAGATAATTTCAAACAATGCAAAAAAATGTGGGAGGGCGCTTGCTCCCGATGGCGGGGTGTCAGGCACAGAGCATGTGACTGATAGACCGCCATCGGGGGCAAGTCGAATCGTCGCACCGCCCCTCCCACATTAGATCCGGTTTGTTCAGCAACCGTCTCTTAGCCGCCCAGGTACGCCTCACGTACCTTCGGATCGGTCAGCAACTGCTCGCCAGTGCCTTGCATCACCACCCGGCCGTTCTCCAGCACGTAGGCACGGTCGGCGATTTTCAGCGCCTGGTTGGCGTTCTGCTCCACGAGGAACACCGTCACACCGTCCTTGCGCAGCTGTTCGATGATGTCGAAGATCTGCTGGATGATGATCGGTGCCAGGCCCAGGGAGGGTTCGTCCAACAGCAACAGCTTGGGCTTGCTCATCAGCGCCCGGCCGATGGCGAGCATTTGCTGCTCGCCGCCGGACATGGTGCCGCCGCGCTGGCTGAAGCGCTCCTTGAGACGAGGGAACAGGTGCAGCACCTTGTCCATCTGCTCCTGGTAGTCGCCCTTGTCGGTGAAGAACCCGCCCATGGCCAGGTTCTCCTCCACCGTCAGGCGCGAGAACACCCGACGGCCCTCCGGCACCACGGCAATGCTCTTGCGCATGATGTGCGAAGACTGCTGGCCCACCAACTCTTCACCCATGTAGCGGATGCTGCCGCTGTGGGCCTGCGGCGAGCCGCACAAGGTCATCAGCAAGGTCGACTTGCCGGCGCCATTGGCGCCGATCAGCGTGACGATCTCACCCTGGCGCACTTCCACGTTGACGCTGTGCAAGGCCTGGATCTTGCCGTAGAAAGTGGAAACGTTTTCGAATTGCAGCATTTTACGCTTCCCCCAGATAGGCTTTGATCACTTCAGGATTGTCGCGGATCTGCTCCGGCGTCCCGTCCGCCAGCGGCGTGCCCTGGTTGATTACCACGATATGGTCGGAAATGCTCATGACCAGTTTCATGTCGTGTTCGATCAACAGCACCGTGGCGTTGTTTTCCTCACGCAACACGCCGATCAGCGCCTTGAGGTCTTCGGTTTCCTTGGGGTTCAGGCCGGCGGCCGGTTCGTCGAGCATCAGGATCCGCGGGCGGGTCATCATGCAGCGGGCGATTTCCAGGCGACGTTGCTGACCATAGGCCAGGGTGCCGGCGGGGCGGTTGGCGAACTCGGTGAGATTGACCTTGTCCAGCCAGTACTCCGCATATTCCATGGCCTCGCGCTCGCTCTTGCGGAACGCCGGGGTCTTGAACAGGCCTGCAAAGAAGTTGGTGTTCAGGTGACGGTGCTGGGCGATCAACAGGTTCTCGACCGCCGTCATGTCCTTGAACAGCCGCACGTTCTGGAAGGTTCGCACCACGCCCTTGCGGGCGATCTCGTGACCGGCCAGGCCCTGGATCGGTTGGCCGTCCAGCAGGATGCTGCCGCCACTCGGCTTGTAGAAACCGGTGAGGCAGTTGAACACCGTGGTCTTGCCGGCGCCGTTGGGGCCGATCAATGCCACCACCTGTTTCTCTTTCACGGTCAGGGCGACGCCGTTGACCGCCAGCAAGCCGCCGAAGCGCATGCTCAAGTTTTCGACTTTCAGGATCTCGCGGCTCATTTGCGCAGCTCCATGTGTGGACGTTGCATGGGCAGCAGGCCTTGAGGTCGCCAGATCATCATCAGCACCATCATGGCGCCGAACATCAACATGCGGTATTCGCTGAACTCACGCATCATTTCCGGCAGCAGGATCATCACGATCGCCGCCAGGATCACGCCCAGTTGCGAGCCCATGCCACCCAATACCACGATGGCGAGGATGATCGCCGACTCGATAAACGTGAACGACTCCGGGGTCACCAGGCCTTGGCGAGCGGCGAAGAAGCTGCCGGCAAAACCGGCGAACGCGGCACCCAGGGTGAAAGCCGAGAGCTTGATGATGGTCGGGTTCAGGCCCAGGGCACGGCAGGCGATTTCATCTTCGCGCAACGCTTCCCAGGCACGGCCGATGGGCATGCGCAGCAAGCGGTTGATCA
Source organism: Pseudomonas sp. SB113 (assembly GCF_040754745.1). Classification (NCBI taxonomy): domain Bacteria; kingdom Pseudomonadati; phylum Pseudomonadota; class Gammaproteobacteria; order Pseudomonadales; family Pseudomonadaceae; genus Pseudomonas; species Pseudomonas sp. SB113. The sequence goes on along the minus strand of NZ_JBFMHW010000001.1, from coordinate 57,395 downwards.
CGAACAGTGCCGCCAGCGCCAGCAACAGTGCCACCAGGTACAGGAACACCACTTTGCTCACCGGGTTGTAGTCGATCCCGAAGTACTCGTGGAAGGTCTGCATGCCTTCGGCAGCGGTGCGGTCGAACGACAGACCGAAGAAGGTCGGCTTGGGGATGCTGCTGATGCCGTTGGGGCCACCGGTGATGTCGGTCAGGTTACGCAGGAACAGACGGATGATTTCCCCGAAGCCCAAGGTCACGATGGCCAGGTAGTCACCGCGCAGGCGCAGTACCGGGAAGCCCAGCAGGAAGCCAAACGTAGCTGCCGCCATGCCGGCCAGCGGCAGGCAGATCCAGAAGCTCCAGCCCAGGTAGTGCGACAGCAGCGCGTAGGTGTAGGCACCCACGGCGTAGAAGCCCACATAACCCAGGTCGAGCAGGCCGGCGAGGCCCACCACGATGTTCAGGCCAAGGCCCAGCAACACGTAGATCAGGATCAGGGTAGCAATGTCGACCGCACCGCGCGAGCCGAAGAACGGCCAGATCAACGCGGCCACGATCAGCCCGATGATGATGTAGCGCTGGGTGCGTGGCAGGGTCAGGAATTGGCTGACCTTGGGCGAGACCAACGGGCCACGGTTGCTCTTGAACAGAGCGCCGACCTGCTGGGTGAACAGCACGCGCAGGAACATCAGCACCGAACACAGGGCGATGATGGTCAGGGTCACGGGGCCGGTGCCATGCACTTCAAGGTTGATGCCGACAATGCTCAGCTTGAGGCCGAGTACCGGGAAGGCCACCGCCCACACCAGCAAGGCGCTGAAAAACGCCGATTTAAGATATCTGCTCATACTTTCTCAACCTCCGGACGGCCCAGGATGCCGGTCGGGCGGAACAACAGCACCAGAACCAACAGGCCGAACGCGACGACGTCCTTGTATTGGTCGCCGAAAATATCGGCACCAAACGCCTCGGCCACCCCCAGCACCAGGCCGCCGAGCATCGCGCCCGGAATACTGCCGATGCCGCCCAATACTGCTGCGGTAAAGGCCTTGAGGCCTACCAGGAAACCGGCGTTGGGGTTGATCACGCCGTACTGCATGCTCAGCAGTACCGCCGCGACGGCTGCCAGCGCGGCACCGATCACGAAGGTCAGGGCGATGATGTTGTTGGTGTTGATGCCCAACAGGTTGGCCATCTTGATGTCTTCGGCGCAGGCCCGGCAGGCGCGCCCCAGACGGGAACGTGAGATGAACAGGGTCAGGCCCAGCATGGCCACCAGGGTGACGATGAAGACCAGGATCTGCATGTAGGAAATCAGGACTTCTTCCGCACCACCCGGACCGAAGGAGAAGCTCCCCGGGATCAGGTTGGGGATGGATTTATCCTTGGAGTCCTGGGACAGCAATACGGTGTTCTGCAGGAAAATCGACATGCCGATGGCGGAAATCAGCGGGATCAAACGGTTGCTGCCACGCAAGGGACGGTAGGCAACGCGCTCGATACTGTAGCCATAGGCACTGGTTACGATGATCGACGCAAGGAACGCAGCGGTCATCAACAGCGGCAGGGAGTGGATACCCATCATGGCCAGCCCGGCAAGGGCGATGAAGGCCACGTAGGAACCAATCATGTACACCTCGCCATGGGCGAAGTTAATCATTCCAATGATGCCGTAAACCATTGTGTAGCCAATGGCTATCAAGGCATAGGTGCTGCCAATGGTCAGGCCATTAACCAGCTGTTGGAAAAAATGATAGATCTCAGGCATTACAGCGCTCCTAAAAACCCGATACGCATTTCACTGGTGGAGTCATGTTCCGGCCCCATGCTGTGTTCTGTGAGCACATTTGCACAAAGCGTTTGCCAGCGAACCGCTGGTGACGGTTTTAAGATTTTCAGGTGAGCCAGCGCCCGGATCGCGGGTGACAGGCCCATAAACCTCGTAAAACAAAACCCACTGCTCTCACAGTGGGCTTGTTGGACCAGTAACGCCTGGCTTACTGAGGGGAAACTTCGGTTTTTGGTTTGCCGAAGTGCCATTCGTAGACCACGAACTTGAAGTCCTTCAGGTCGCCCTTGGCGTCGAAGCTCAGCTCGCCGGTAGGGGTCTTGAAGGTGCCCGCGTGGATGGCGGCAGCCACTTTGGCGGTGTCTTCGCTCTTGGCAGCGGTAATACCGCCGGCGATGACTTCAATGGCCGAGTAGGCCGGGAACACGAACGGACCGGTTGGGTCCTGCTTGTTCTTGGCGAACTCGTCAACGATGGCTTTGTTGGCCGGGTCGGTATCGAAGGATTTAGGCAAGGTCACCAGCAGGCCTTCGGAAGCGCCCTGGGCGATTTGCGAGATGGAATCGTTGCCGACGCCCTCTGGCCCCATGAACTTGGCGTTCAGGCCTTTTTCCTTGGACTGGCGCAGGATCAGGCCCAGCTCCGGGTGGTAGCCGCCGTAGTAGACGAAGTCGACGTTGGCTTGCTTGAGCTTCTGGATGATCGAGGAGAAGTCTTTGTCGCCGGCGTTCAGGCCTTCGAAGACGGCAACCTTCACGCCTTTCTTCTCGAGGGTCTGCTTGACGGCGGTGGCGATGCCTTCACCGTATTGCTGCTTGTCGTGCAGGACGGCAACGATTTTCGGCTTCACGTGGTCGGCGATGTAGTTGCCAGCCGCTGGGCCTTGGGCGCTGTCCAGGCCGATGGTGCGGAAGATCAGCTTGTAGCCACGGGCGGTGATTTCCGGGCTGGTGGCTGCCGGGGTAATCATGATCACGCCTTCGTCTTCATAAATATCGGACGCTGGCTGAGTGGAGCTGGAGCAGAGGTGACCGACCACGAACTTGACGCCATCGTTGACCACTTTGTTGGCCACGGCCACGGCTTGTTTAGGATCGCAAGCGTCGTCGTATTCCTTGGCTTCGAGCATTTTGCCGTCGACGCCGCCCTTGGCGTTGATGTCGGCGATGGCCTGCTTGGCACCCATGAATTGCATGTCGCCGTATTGCGTTACTGGGCCGGTTTTCGGACCGGCGATGCCGATCTTGATGGTGTCAGCTGCGAACGAATGGCCGGCAACCCCAGCCAGGACCATAGCGGCAAACAGTTTGGAAATCTGCTTAGTAGCCTTATTCATAGTGCTCCACTCTTACTGTTGTATTTTTTATAGTTCTAGCGGCCTTGTGAGCTGCAGAACCGGATCAGATATCTCGGATATCCCCCCGGCAGTGCCCTGGCAACTGTACCGGTACAGTGTAGAGCGCCGGTTCATCGCTTGAAAAGCTGGCTACTGGGGGCAAAACCCGGGCGTGTCGCTTAAATGAAAGAAAAAGACAGAATTGCGGCGGGGTGATGCCAGAGTTCCGGGCAATCCTTGGCTTTCCTGACACTTTCAGTCGATGACTCATTTGCAACTGGGTTTTTCTACCTGGCTTTTTATACGAAAGGCACGACGCTATGATTGCGCCGATTTTTTTCTCAGGTGAATTCCCATGACGCAAGAACCTAGCACCCTCTATGCCAAGCTGCTCGGTGAAACCGCCGAAATCTCCTGGAAGGAGCTTGAACCGTTCTTTGCCAAGGGTGCCCTATTGTGGGTCGATGCGGGCCTGGATTTGATCGAGGCCGCCGAGGGAATGGCCGAAGACAACCGCGATAAAGTCGCTGCCTGGTTGGCCTCGGGCACCCTGTGCGAAGTGTCTGCGACGCGGGCATTGGACCTGGTGGAGCGTGACCCGAGCTTGTGGGCGGTGGTGGTTTCGCCGTGGATACTGATCCAGGAAAGGGCGGCGCGATAAGTCTTTGCACTTAAAAGGTGCATGATTTTCCGTTTTAAAAGTGTGTAGCTGAGTAACCGCTGGCGCCGTGATGGCATCTTGCCGTGGAGAAAGGTCACAGCGCAGGGTGACGCGCACGTCATGGGAACAGTTTTCTCGCGGGTGAATCGGCGGGAGAATTGTTTCTCGGTGTGAATAAAGGGCTGGTGGCTGTCAGATCATGGCGTAGTAAACGGTGAATTCCGGTAAAGTTCGCCGCTTGTTACCCGGAGCTAGTCATGCCGTCAGCGCTGCCCTCTTTAGCGAAGCCTTCGCACCAACTGCTTTACCTTATCTACGGTCATCAGGACGTTTATCGGCGCGAAGCCAAGTTCAGCATCCTCACCGCCCTGTCCCAACTTAAAGCGGGCGAGTCGCTGTGCATCCGGGTCATGACCGATCGCCCCCAGGACTACATCGGCTGGCCGGTTGAAACCATCGCCCTGGACGAGCAGACCCTGGCCCAATGGCAGGGTGAAAACGATTACCCCCATCGCCGCAAGGCCTGCGCGATCGCCCAAGGGCTGACGCTGGCGGACAAGACCCTGTTCGTCGACACCGACACGCTGTTCCTCAAGTCCCCCCATCGTGTGTTCGAGCTGATCGCGCCGGGCCAGTATGTGATGGACGGCTTCGAATACGACTGGAGCTATGTCTGCAAGCGCCCGGACTACCTCAAGTTGGGCGAGCACCTACAGGCCCATGGCATTTCTGCAGATAACAGTTTCAAGCTCTACAACAGTGGCCTGTGCGGTGTCCGTGCCAGCGATTCGCCGCTGCTCGAAACGTCCATCCGCCTGATCGACGAGTGGACCCGGAACGCCTTCGATATCCACACCATCGAGCAAATCGCGATTTCCTTCGCGATGCGCGGCCAAAAGGTGCGCGAGGCCCACAAGTTCGTTCATCACTACTTTGCCGACAAGCGTTTCTTCCATGCCATGCAGGCGCACTTCTTCACCCTTCACGGTGAGGCGTTCGGCCCTGAGCTGGTAGCGCGTTGCCTGGATGTGCCGCGGGTCAAGCCGGTGCCCTCGCCGTGGCAGCGGCTGCGCATCAAATGGCAGCTGCGCAATCATCACAAGCACGTGAAAAAGGTCGGTCGCGATTTGCTCTATGGCAGTTCGGCGCCTGCGCATCCGTACTACGACGTGTGCCGACACGGGTGGTGGGAATCGGCTTCGCGGGAGATTCGTGGCTGGGATGAGGCGGAGCAGAAGAGGTTCTTCGGCGCGAAAAAATCCGGCTGGCCGAAGCATTTGCCCCGGCCTGTAAAGCGCGCTGACGAAAAGACCATCATTGCGTTCCTGCGCCAACGGATGACGCACTGAGGTGGCGACGGCGCCAGGTGGCGCCGTCGCACCGTGCTAGGCGGTCTTGCCGGTATGGTTATTCAACGAAATAACCTTGGTCTTGCCGATGCGGTGACGGTAGATCTCGCGCAGGTACTTGATTGCTTTCTTCACGCAATCCCGTGACAGGCGAATGTCATTGATCGACACGAACTTCTCTTTGTCGTTGATCAACTCGCGGTACTTCTTCTCATACATCGGCTTGATCGCGTACCAGTTGGTATCGAGGATCTTTGCCGGGTTTTCGAACTCGTTGAGCAGCTCGTCGATGCGGTCTTCGTCGAAGTCCTCGTGGATGATGAAATCCAGGATCGAGTTATCCAGCGTGTCGTCGAAGCGGTACGGATTGCGCGCGAAGCAGCGTTTGATAAAAGCCACGATCAGTGTCAGGAAGTCATCCGACAGGCACGGGCTCTTGGCGATCAGGGTGGTCAGCGACAGGTTGGCCGACGCGCCGATCACCAGGGCATAGCGCTTTAGCGTGGTGTTGGGGAACAGGCTGTTGAGGTGGGTCTTGAGCCGGTTCAGGTCCATGTAGGACAGCTTGTAGTCCTTGGGCAGCGAGACGATCGACACCACCGACGAGCAGTTCTTGAAGAAGTGCAGGTCATGCAGCGCCGCCGCGTCGTAGCCGGAGTTCTTGTACTGCTCCAGGGACGCCTTGTAGCGCTTGGACTCGATCGGCAACAGGCTGATGCCTTCGATGGCCTGGGTGACCTTGTTGAAATGCGGCAGGTCGATGGAGCGGAAGAACAGGTCGTCGATGTTCAGGCGCTGGGGCTCTTTCTCGAAGACTTTGAACTTGTCATTCGACGGTGCCGGGGTTTCCGGTACGACGGATTCGGCGTAGGCAATCGCCACCGGCCCGGCCAGGCTCATGAACAGGTCATTGGCGTCCAGGCGGATGGTTTCGCCGATGTCGATGCCGGCGCGACGGAAATAGTTCTGGTCGTAGTCGGTAGTCACGGCCTGGGCGGTGAGGATGTTGAAAATCTGCTGGGAGATGTACTGGTTGGCGTGTTTTTCCATGGCATTGACGTCAATGTTCTGGATATTGCCGTCATCGCTCTCTTCGGCGTAACGCATGATGTCGTTGGAGATCAGCATCATCGCGTTCCACGGGCGGATACGCCCCTTCACACTGGCTTCGCTGCTGTCTTCGTTGTCGAAGTTGTACGAGAAGTCCCATTCTTCCGAAAGGTATTTGCACAGCAAGCGTCCGGCGTTGATATGCAGCGCCTCGGACATTTCACTGCGGTGGTCGGAGATGTTCGGCAGCACACAAATGCCACTGGTGAAGATCGGCTCGAAGACGAAAGCGTGGCCGCTCTTGCTGTCGTGCTCGTCGGCGGGCTTGGTGTCGAACGTTTTGTTCATGTACGAATGTTGCTGCGCCAGGCCGAACTCCGAGGCCATGCCCGAACCGGTACCGCCGCCGGCACTGAAGATCGAGAAGTACAGGCGCGACTGGTTGGCCTTGATGCCGCAGGAGTCGATCAGGTACGAGTGGATCATCTTCCAGTCGGGGCTGGAAAAGCGCTGGGTGTCTTTGTTGAGGATGATCTTGGCCAGGTACTGGCCGAGGATCGGCGCATTCCCGGCGCCACCGGCATGGACTTCGGAGAGGTCCATGATTTTCATCTTGCTGTAGTCGCGCAGGAAGCCGCTTTTTTCGCCCTTGCGCGAGAAACGGATACGCCCGGCGATGTCCTTGTCCAGGTCGCCCAGCATCACCAGCGGTTCCACCAGGAACACCGGCTTGCTGGCCTTGCCGCCGCCCAGGCGCAGGTTGTTGCGAATCCACTGGGCCGGGCTGTAGCCCTTATCCAAGGATTTGTCTTCGGTGCTGAATTCGTTGAGGTAGAACTTGCGCGCGTTGTACACCAGCTCCGCCACGTCCAGCGCGATGTTCGAACCGCAGCGGCCCAGGCCGATCAGGCACACCGAGGGGAATTCCTGCTCGCTGTGCTGCTCGCTGTCGCCTTCCAGGTGAGGTGGGCGCGGGAACACCATGTCGCGCAGGCCGTCGAGGTTATCGAGGATGCGGTCGGTATTGGTTTCGGTGAAGTACAGGTATTGCTGGGTGGCCAGCGGGCGGGCGGTGCTCAATGACTTTGAACCTGAGGGCTTTTCCGCAGGAGCTGGGAGCAACACATCGGATACCACGGTGCCAGAGTTATTTTTAGAAGTCATTGTGCGCCATGTGCCTGGGCGGATGGCTAAAAAAGTATCAAAAAGCCATCACGGAATGGGAGTTCGCGACTTTACAGTGCGTCCTTGTCCGGAACGATCAGGCTTACCCAGTGTGCTCAGGAAAAACCTGGCCGGACTCTGATGAATCGGCCGTTTGTCGGCGATCTTTAGGTAAATGATGGCGAATTGCCAAAGATTCGACGTCAGCGGATTGGCCTGACTACGCAGTTGGATCCGGAGCGGCTCAAGTCATGGCAGGCATGGCGCAATACCCAGTGGCTCGATAATGGCATTTTGCTTGCTGCGATTTTGACATGGCGCCAATAGCGTTTGATGCTAAGCGCTGATGGGCAGGTTCAGTTCAAAAGGTTGCTCCAAGGGGGGCAGCCCAAATGCGGCCCGGGCAGCATCGCAATCAACGTTCTGCACACCCTGGCTCCAGGATGCATCGAACTCTCGGCAGGGGCTTGAGCGTTGCTCATAAATCGAGCAGCTCGTGCCTTTGCCGACTTCGCCTTCAAGGCTGCAGCAGCGCGCGGGCTTCTGGTCGGTACCGATCATCGCCACGCGGGTCGGATTGATCTGCACCACCAGGTCATCGGGCACCGTGCCGCCCGATGAGGCGCACTCACCCCAGAAAAAAGACACACGGAAGTAGGAACAGCAGGCACCGCAACTCAGACACGGACTGGCTTCGGACATGGGCGTCATCGATAAGAAAAGTAAGAGTGGGGTACGACGGGAAGGCTCGCCATTCTAATCGGGTCATGGCCGTTGGGAAGAGGGGCGTGCACTTATATTTTTGTCGGCAAAGTCCCCTGGCTCCGGGCGAAATCATGCCCTATCAGCTTTACGAATCATTACAGACAACCACGGCCCGCCTGACTATGTTGCACGTACCGGGCAGGATGCATCGGGCATCGCAGCTCTCATAACAATAAAAGAGACGGACCCATGCAGAACTCGACCCAAGCGGCGAATGCCTGGCGCATTCTGTTCCTGCTGTTCCTGGCCAACCTGTTCAACTTCTTCGACCGCACCATTCCGGCGATCATCATCGAGCCGATCCGCATGGAGTGGCACTTGAGCGACTTCCAGCTCGGCATCATCGGCACCGCGTTCACCATCGTCTACGCGATTGCCGGCTTGCCGCTGGGGCGTCTGGCCGATACCGGCTCGCGCAGCAAGCTGATGGGCTGGGGTCTGTTCGCGTGGAGCGGGCTGACAGCGGTTAACGGTTTGGTCGGCAGTTTCTGGACGTTTTTGCTGGTGCGCATGGGCATCGGTATCGGTGAGGCCAGCTACGCGCCGGCCGCCAACTCGCTGATCGGCGACCTGTTCCCGGCGCACCGTCGTGCCCGGGCCATGGGGATCTTTATGCTGGGCCTGCCTTTGGGCCTGTTGCTGGCATTCTTCACAATCGGCTGGATGGTCAAGGCGTTCGACAGCTGGCGCGCGCCATTCTTTATCGCCGCCGTGCCGGGGCTGATCCTTGCGGTGTTCATGTTCTATATCAAGGAACCCAAGCGCGGCGCCGCCGAAGCCGTACAAGTCTCCCAGGAGCGCGTCGATCGCCCGATCCGCCGCGTGCTGGCCGTGCCGACTTTCCTGTGGCTGGTGCTGGCCGGGTTGTGCTTCAACTTCGCCACCTACGCGTGCAACTCGTTCCTGGTGCCGATGCTGCAGCGCTATTTCCTCATGCCGCTGCAGGACGCGGCGGTCGCCACTGGAGTGATCGTCGGGTTGACCGGCCTGGTGGGCCTGACCCTGGGTGGCTGGATTGCCGACAAGATCCATCAACGCGTTGCCAATGGCCGACTGCTGTTTGCGGCGTGCAGCCTGATCATCTCCACCGTCACCACCGCCTGGGCCTTGCATGCCGGGCGTATCGAGATCGGTGTGTTTGTGGCGTTGTTCAGTGTGGGCTGGTTGTTTGCGTATAACTTCTACACCTGTGTGTACACGGCGATCCAGGACGTGGTCGAGCCTCGCTTGCGGGCCACGGCGATGGCGTTGTTCTTTGCCGGTTTGTATTTGCTGGGCGGGGGCATGGGGCCAATCGTGGTGGGTGGGTTGTCCGACCATTTTGCCCATTCGGCGATGTACGCGGCGGGGGCGGAGCAGATGACCGAGGCTTACAAGGCGGTGGGCTTGCATGACGCCATGTACCTGATTCCGGTGGCGCTGTTTTTGACCATGTTGTTTCTGTTCCAGGCGTCACGCAGTTTTGTGCGTGATGCCAAGCGGATGAAGGAGGGATTGGTGGCTGTTGAGGTGCCGGCTGCGGCAGCGACGGCTTGAAACCGCGGTGACTCCATCGGGGGCAAGCCCCCTCCCACAGTTGACCGAGTTGTCATGTCGACCACTGATCAATGTGGGAGGGGGCTTGCCCCCGATGAGGCCCGCAACGCCAACGGGGTTCTCAAGTGAATAAAAAAGGCCCGCATTGCGCGGGCCTCTATTCAACAGGGCAGGGCGGTAATCAACCGGCGACCAACACCCGAATCGCCTCCAGTCGCAGCGCCGCTTTATCCAGCATGGCCAGGCCTTGTTCGCGTTGGTTGCGCAGGGCAACCAACTCGCTGTCACGTACGGTCGGGTTGACCGCTTGCAAGGCCGTCAGGCGCGCCAGTTCTTCGTCGGTGTCTGCCGCCAGGCGACGCTTGGCCTCGGCCACACGTTCGGCGTGACGCGGTGTGATCTTCTCTTCACCGGCGTTGATCCGCGGGGTGAGTTGATCGCGCTGGGCCTGCACGAACTTGTTGGCGCTGGCCCGTGGCACGCTTTCCAGCTGGTCGTTCAAGGTTTCGAACGAGACGCGGCCGGACAGGTCGTTGCCATTGGCATCCAGCAGGCAACGCAGTGCCGCCGGCGGCAGGTAGCGGCCCAATTGCAGCGCGCGCGGGGCCACTACTTCGCTGACGTAAAGCAGTTCCAGCAACACGGTGCCTGGCTTGAGCGCCTTGTTCTTGATCAGCGCCACGGCGGTGTTGCCCATGGAGCCGGACAGCACCAGGTCCATGCCGCCCTGCACCATCGGGTGTTCCCAGGTGATGAACTGCATGTCTTCGCGGGACAGCGCCTGGTTACGGTCGTAGGTGATGGTCACGCCTTCGTCGTCGCCCAGGGGGAAGCTGGCGTCGAGCATCTTCTCGCTCGGCTTGAGGATCAGCGCGTTTTCCGAATGGTCCTCGCTGTCGATGCCAAAGGCGTCGAACAGGGTTTCCATGTAGATCGGCAGGGCGAACTGGTCGTCTTGCTCGAGGATGTCCTCCACCAGCGCATCGCCTTCACCGGCGCCGCCGGAGTTGAGCTCCAGCAAGCGGTCGCGACCGGTGTGCAGTTCCTGTTCCAGGCGCTCGCGCTCGGCACGGGCTTCGTCGATCAGCGCTTGCCACTCGCTGTCGTCGGCATTTTCCAGCAGTGGCAGCAGGCGCGGGCCGAACTGATGCTGCAAGGCGTTGCCGGTCGGGCAGGTATTGAGGAATGCGTTCAGCGCTTCGTGGTACCACTGGAACAGGCGCTGTTGCGGGCTGGTTTCCAGGTACGGCACGTGCAGTTCGATCACATGCTTCTGGCCGATCCGGTCCAGACGGCCGATCCGCTGTTCCAGCAGGTCGGGGTGGGACGGCAGGTCGAACAGCACCAGGTGGTGGGAGAACTGGAAGTTGCGGCCTTCACTGCCGATTTCCGAGCAGATCAGCACCTGGGCGCCGAATTCTTCATCGGCGAAGTAAGCAGCGGCGCGGTCACGCTCGAGGATGTTCATGCCCTCATGGAACACCGTGGCCGGGATGCCGGAGCGTACGCGCAGGGCGTCTTCCAGGTCCATGGCGGTTTCGGCGTGGGCGCAGATCACCAGGACCTTGGTGCGCTTGAGCATTTTCAGCTGGTCGATCAGCCACTCGACACGCGGGTCGAAGCGCCACCAGCGGTTTTCTTCGTCGACGTCCGGTTGCGACTGGAAGCTGACTTCCGGGTACAGCTCGGCGTGTTCGCCCAGAGGCAACTCGAGGTATTCGTCCGGGTTCGGCAGCGGGTAGGCGTGCAGCTTACGCTCCGGGAAGCCCTGCACGGCGGCACGGGTGTTACGGAACAGCACGCGGCCGGTGCCGTGGCGGTCGAGCAGCTCACGCACCAGGCGCGCGCTGGCTTCGGCGTCGCCATCGTTGACGGCGGTCAGCAGCGCTTCGCCTTCGTTGCCGAGGAAACCTTGGATGGTCTTGTGCGCGGCGGGGGAGAGGCGGCCCTTGTCGAGCAGTTCCTGCACGGCTTCGGCCACCGGGCGATAGTTCTCGCTCTCGGCGCGGAAGGCGTGCAGGTCGTGAAAACGGTTCGGGTCCAGCAGGCGCAGGCGCGCGAAGTGGCTGTCCTGGCCCAGCTGTTCCGGGGTGGCGGTGAGCAGCAGCACACCGGGAATCACTTCGGCAAGCTGCTCGACCAGCGCGTATTCCGGGCTGGCTTTTTCTTCATGCCAGACCAGGTGGTGAGCTTCGTCGACCACCATCAGGTCCCAGCCGGCGGCAAACAGCGCGTCCTGGGCCTTCTCATCGTCCACCAGCCATTCCAGCGCGACCAGGGCCAGTTGGGTGTCTTCGAACGGGTTGGCGGCATCGCTTTCGATAAAGCGTTCTTCATCGAACAGCGCCACTTGCAGGTTGAAGCGGCGGCGCATTTCTACCAGCCACTGGTGCTGCAGGTTTTCCGGTACCAGGATCAGTACGCGGTTGGCGCGGCCCGAGAGCAGTTGGCGATGGATTACCAGGCCGGCCTCGATGGTCTTGCCCAGGCCCACTTCGTCCGCCAGCAAGACCCGTGGTGCGATACGGTCAGCGACTTCACGGGCGATATGCAATTGGTGGGCAATAGGTTGCGCACGCACGCCGCCCAGGCCCCACAGCGAGGATTGCAATTGGCGGCTGGTGTGTTCCAGGGTGTGATAACGCAGCGAGAACCAGGCCAGCGGGTCGATCTGCCCGGCGAACAGACGGTCGCTGGCCAGGCGGAACTGGATAAAGTTGGAGAGTTGGGTTTCCGGCAGGGTGACCTGCTCGTTCTGCCCATTGAGGCCGTGGTAGACCAGCAGGCCGTCGACGTCGTCGACTTCCTGCACGGTCATTTTCCAGCCTTCGAAATGGGTGATGGAGTCACCCGGCGAGAACCTCACGCGGGTGAGGGGCGCATTCCGTAGCGCATACTGGCGGGTGTCGCCAGTGGCCGGATAGAGCACGGTCAATAAGCGGCCGTCCTGTGCCAGAACGGTGCCTAACCCCAGCTCTGCTTCGCTGTCACTAATCCAGCGTTGCCCCGGTTGATACTGCTGCGCCATGCTGCCTGACTCCCGCCGTGAAAAAGCCGACTATGTTAACGGAACAAGGCCCCACGCCCAAGGACTCTGACAAAAACTACTCTGTTTGAGTGGCTGGGTGAGTGCGGAATCGACGGGTGGCGGGCACTTGTGAGTGTCGACTGGGTCACAGGTTGGCGAACCTGCGCTCAAGTCGCCACCCGGCCCGCCGACAGCCTGCTGACAGGAGAACAACTATCATGCTTCCACCTATGCTGCCCGTCAGCGTTGTACCGGTTACGTCGCAACTCGACCCGGTCCGCCAGAAACCCGATATTCCGCCTGTGGTCCCCGTGCAAGCGGGCTCCAACGAAAGCTCCATCGACCTGAAAAAGGGCGATGCCGAGCAGTCGACCTTTTTGCTGCGCGAAGAGCAACGCCGCCAGCAGGAACAACAGAAACGCCGGCGCGAAGCCGATGAAGACCCGGACCAGCACTTGGCGATCCCGGGCGACCTGCTCAATGCCGACAACACCGTACCGGTCGTGCCGCTGATCGAAGACGCGCCGCGCCAGGGCTTGTGGGTGGACGTCGAGGTTTAACCACGCAGCTCCCGCAGGGCCTTCATCAGCAACGCGATGTCGTGATCGTTGTTGAGCGGGCTGACGGAGATCCGCGCAATGCTGGTCAGGCCACGGGCCTGCATATCCAACGGGGTATAGGCCATGCCGTTGGCGCCGATATTGATCCGTTTCAACCCCAATTGCCGTTTGAGTTCGAAGGCATCCCAGCCGGCGAGGTTGAAGGCGATCAAGCCTGATTGAACCGTGCCCAGGTCATGCAGGGAAATACCCGCAATCTCACGCAATGCTTCGCGGATTCGCCTGCTGGTTTGCGTGACACTTTCCCACACACGCTCGATCCCCAACCGATTCATCTCCTGCAGCGCATTGCCCAGGCCCGCCAACAGGGCAAAGGACACCTCGCTGGTTTCAAAGCGTCGGGCGTCGTTGCGCAGGTCGAAACCGTCGGCGGTCCAGGGGGCGGAAAACACGTCGCGTTGGGCAGGGTTCAGGTGCGGGAGGAAATCCGGCCGCACATACAGCAACGCTGTCCCCCGTGGCCCGCGCAGGTGCTTGCGACCGGCCGCTTTGAGCACATCGCACTGCAACGCCTGCACATCCACCGGCACCTGGCCGACGGCTTGGCCGGCGTCGATAAAGTAGGCGATAGCATGACGCCTGGCCACTTCGCCGATGGCCTGGGCGGGGTTGATCAGGCCGCCGTTGGCGGGAAGCCAGGTGAGGTCGATCAGCTTTACGCTTGAATCGATCATGGCTTCCAATGCCACGGGGCAAGCCGCGCCGGAGGCATCGCAGGGGATGACTTCCACCCGTGCGCCGGCTTGCACCGCCAACTGCATACTCGCCAGATTGCCGCCCCATTCGTGGCGCCCTACCAGAATGCGATCACCCGGCTGCCACGGGCCGAGGGCCTGGAACGCCATGCTCCAGGCGGTCGAGCCGCTGCTGGCAAAGGCGATGGAAGTGGTGGGCGCGTTGAGCAACTGCCCGGCCGCGCGGCGGGCTTCTTCCACCCGCAACGCGCCCTGCTCGCCGGCCTCCATCGGGCCGTCGCGGGCTTCGCGTTGGAGTTGATCGATGATGGCATCGAGGGTTGCCTGGCTCGGCAAGGACGCACCGGCATGGTTGAAGTGCACGATGCCCGATTGGCAGCCAGGAGTACCCTCGCGCAGATGTTGCACTTCAAGCGGGCTCACGGCTGCAACTCGAAAATCGCGTCAACCTCCACCGCCACGCCGGCCGGCAGACTGGAAACACCCACTGCTGTGCGCACATGACGGCCCTTTTCGCCGAGGGCATTCACCAGTAGGTTGGACGCCCCATTGGCCACCGCGCCCTGGCGCTGGAACTCGCCGCTGCTGGCGATAAACACCCCCAGGCGCAGGATGCGCACCAGGCGCGACAGGTCATCACCCAGGGCATCACTCAATTGTGCGAGCAAGCCCAGTGCAGCCAGCTCTGCTGCCTGGACACCTTCTTCCTCGCTGAGGGATTCGCCCAGGCGGCCCACATAGGCGGGCTTGCCGTCTATCAGCGGGATTTGCCCGGAGATAAACAACTGGTTCTGGCTGACCACGTGGTTGATGTAGTTGGCAATCGGCTGGCTGGGAGATGGCAGCGTCAGGCCAAGGGCTTGCACGCGGTGGCGCAGGGAGTCGCTCATGGTGAATCCTCTTGGTCAGGAGGTCTCAGCATGTGGGGCAGGGGGATTGTCGACAAACGGATAGATCTCATCCGACGTATCGAAATGACTCACGTGTCGCTGCAGATGTCCTTCAACCACTCGCTGAAACACCGCGCGGCGTCACTGGCAGGGCCGTGCGGCGCAATTAACCAGTAGCCTATCTCGCTGTGATAGGGCGGCCAATCGAAGGCTTCCACCAGGCTGCCGTCCTCGAGCCTGCGTTGGATCAGGCGGTGACGGCCCATGGCAATGCCTTGGCCAGCCACAGCGGCTTCGACCACGATGTTGTAGTCGTGGAGCATGACGCGAGGGTGCTGCTTGAGGTCGATTTGATAATGACGAGACCAATCCGTCCACTCAAAAGGCCGGTGCGAAGTCGCCATCAACAGTGCGCCGTTGTGCGGTTGGCTGGCCTTGAACGCCGGGCTGCACACCGGTGAGATCACTTCCGGCATCAGTCGGGTGGCCTGCACGTCGGGCCAATCGCCTTTGCCGTAGCGAATGGCCAGGTCGACTTCAGCAGCGGCGACGTTGGCCAGTTGAATCGCCGGCAGCAACTCCACCCGAATATGCGGATAGCGGTTGAGAAAACCGGCCAGGCGCGGCGCCAACCACAGGGTGGCGAAAGACGCCAGCAGGCCGACCCGTAACACCGTGGCGCTGGGCAGCACCCGTTGGGCGCGGGTCGCGGCGGCAATGGCGTCAAGGGCTGGACGGACTTCGTCGTAGTACTGTTGGCCGTCTGCCGTCAGATCGATCGCGCGGGTGCGTCGGATAAACAGTGGTTTACCCAGATGCTGTTCGAGCTTCTGCACCTGATGGCTCAGGGCGCTCTGGGTCACGGACAATTCCTGTGCTGCCTTGATAAAGCTCAAGTGCCGGGCCACGGCTTCAAAGGCGCGCAGGGCCAGCAACGGCGGAAGATCCTTGTGCAGTGCCACCTGAATGCGCTTCCTGGAGGGGGAAATGCCGATTTTGGTCGACGGCCTGCCTTTTGTCGCGCGTTGATTTGCCGTCGGGCGCAGGAGCCCGCATTATTGAGCCTTACTCGCCACGACGTAAGCCAAGCCATGAGTGATGACGACAAGCTGATCGACCTGAACGCCGAACGCGCCAAGCGGGTGCATGACCTTAATGACAAGCGCCTGAATGAAGTGCGCCAGGCGTTTGAACAGGCGATGCCGTTAGGCAAAGCCAAGAAAAAATCAAAGAACAAACCCAAAAAGCGTTAAAACGACCTGCATCTATTGATGCAGGTCAGTTATTACCCTTCTTTACGCCCCGTTGCGGGCGACATTGATCCCCGTCAATTTTTCAATCCGCCTTCTCCATTAACTTAGCCCTATCGCAACAAGGCAAGTGCAGGAGGCCGGTCATGTTTATAGATAATGTGGTATTCGCCGGAGTGCTGACTGTAGGCCTCATGGTGCTGTTTTTTGTAGGGTTTGGATTTTTTATCTGGAAAGACGCAAACAAGCGTAAAAAACCTTAGGTCTTTCCGGGTTACATGAGCACGCAAGGCATTTTGGGCGACTTCGGTCGCCCTTTTTTTTGCCTGGTATTTAATGAAGTCGGTTAATTCTGATCCATAAAAAAAGGTGCGGTCCTCACAGAGGCCGCACCTTTTTTTCAGCGCCTTGCTATCAGTTGCCCAGTGCCTTGGAGGCCAGCCAGAACAACCCGGCCGAGAGGCCTACGGTCGCAGGCAGCGTCAACACCCAAGCCATCAGGATGGTCTTGACCGTGCCACCTTGCAGACCGCTTTTGTTGGCGACCATGGTGCCCGCTACGCCGGAAGACAGCACATGGGTAGTGGAGACCGGCAGGGCGAAGATATTGGCAAAGCCAATCATGGTGGCGGTGGTGATCTGTGCCGACATGCCCTGGGCATAGGTCATGCCCTGCTTGCCGATCTTCTCACCGATAGTCAGTACCACACGCTTCCAACCCACCATGGTGCCCAGGCCCAGGGCCAGTGCGACCGCGAGGATCACCCAGAATGGCGCGTACTCGGTGGTGGCGGTCAGGTCTTTGCGCAGCTTGTCGAGGTCGGACTTCTCACGCGCTTCCAGGCCCGGCAACTTGCCGACTTTTTTCGCGGTGTCGTCCAGGCACAGCAAGTAGCGACGCACTTCGATGCGGTGATCGGCGCTCAGCGAATGGTAGTCGGAGACGCCTTTCAAGGTATCCAGCAAGGCATTGATGGTGGGCTCGGTCTGCTGCGGATTGCAGCGGAACTTGCCTGGCAGGTCGTCTTTCACGCTTTTGCCCAGGGCCAGGAACTCTCCCAGGGTCTCGTGGTTGCGCTGGTAGAACTGGTTAAGGTGCAACGTGGCGTCGCGGGTGCGCTCGATCTGGTAGGTGGTGCTGCCCAGGTCAAGTACGAACTGCGCCGGCACGATACCGATCAGCACCAGCATGATCAGGCCGATGCCTTTCTGGCCATCGTTGGAGCCGTGCACGAAACTCACGGCCATGGCCGAAATCACCAGGACCAGGCGGTTCCAGAACGGTGGGTGCTTTTTGTCGTCGAGCTTGCGGCGCTGGTCCGGGGTCTTGTGCATCTTCGACAGCGGACGCCACCATTTCAGGCCGATCAGCACCAGGGCTGCGACCAGGAAGCCGGCTATGGGCGAGAACACCAGGGATGCGCCGATATCGACGGCCTTCTGCCAGTTCACACCGTCAGCCAGGGGGATGTCGTTGATCAGGGCATTGGCCAGGCCGACACCGAGGATCGAACCGATCAGCGTGTGGGAGCTGGACGCGGGGATACCGAAGTACCAGGTGCCCAGATTCCAGGTGATCGCTGCGGCTAACAACGAGAAGACCATCGCCAAACCATGGCCGGTGTTCACATTGATCAGCAACTCCACGGGCAGCAAGTGCACGATGGCGTAGGCAACACCGACACCGCCGAGCAACACGCCGAGGAAGTTGAACACCCCGGAGAAGAACACGGCCAGATGCGGCGGCATGGCTTTGGTATAGATGACTGTGGCCACCGCGTTAGCGGTGTCATGAAAGCCATTGATGAACTCGAAGGCGAGGACAAAGGCCAGGGCGAGCAACAGGCTCACGAGAACCCAAGCATCCAGTCCGCTGAATAAATCGATCATGAAGGTTTTCTGACCCGGTCGTAAGGGGGCGCGATTATGCCAGAAAACCTCGCTAATCGATGCACTAGCTGCTCATCGGTAACAATCTTCATTGAATCGGCATGGGCGAAAGCTGGCTATCCCAGGGTTTTCGGGGCTTTGGCAAGTCTTTGATTTATAAAGTGCAGGGCTGAAAAGACACGGTTTTGTCACCCAATCGTCATACTTGAAACATTTGTATGAAATTTTACAGGTGATGGTGGGATTCAGGTCGCCTGGAAGCTGGCTAAGTGGCAGCATTCCAGACGGGACCCTGGGCTCAATCCGAAACGCTTATGGCTCTTCGGCCTTGAGCTCCTGTTCAATCTTTTGGATTTCCTGGGCAAATGCCTGGTCGAGCAGGCTGGCTCGCTTGCGCCATGGTTTGCGTTCAGGTTCAGGCTGGGCGGCGTAGGTGGTGACTTCTCCGCCGTAAACATCCTTGTAACGTTGTTCCTGGCGCTCAAGTTCCGCGCGCAGTTCATCTTTCGTCACATTGTTACCTAATTGAGTTGAGTGTAAATACGTAGCAGCGTTATGCCTGAATACTGTCCTCGGGCTGTTCCAAATTGAACCCATGAAGTGTTCAAGTTTGAAATAGAAACGAGAGGCCACTGTTGTGGCAGTCATTCCAGGCAGGTAGTTGCGACCGTCCATGCACGGCCTGTGCATGGTTTTGCGAGATCCGGCCCCGATAATGAAACCGGGTTGACCTCCGCATAGGGTGCATTATAGCGGCGCATTTGAATAACACTATCGGCATAAAGTTAAAAAGCGTCAACTTTGTGTGAGCGTTTTGTTACACGGACACGTCAGTATTTGCTGAAATTCTGGCGTCATAAACTCAACAAGGGATCAGGCCATTTAAATGACCGCCTTAACTTTGCCAGGGCACATGATCGTGAAACCGGCGGCGCAGATACGGCGCCAAATTGCGATAATCGCATGATTGTCCGATAATCGCCCGATGTTGCTGGGCCTGCCTTGTGCATCACGGCCGGCGCGGCTTGTAATAGCAGCCCAATCCCCTGCGGTTGACAATAAGAGAAAGGAACCTGGCATGAACGATCAATTGCGCAACTCTTTCGCGTCAGCGGCGCCACCGATCGTTGCCTCGCCAGCCAAGCGTATCCAGGCGTTTACCGGTGACCCGGACTTCATGACCTCCCTGGCCCGCGGCCTGGCCGTGGTGCAGGCGTTCCAGGAGCGCAAGCGCCACCTGACCATCGCCCAGATCAGCCACCGCACCGAGATCCCGCGCGCCGCCGTACGCCGCTGCCTGCATACCCTGATCAAACTCGGCTACGCCACCACCGATGGGCGCACCTATTCATTGCTGCCCAAAGTCCTGACCCTGGGCCATGCCTACCTGTCATCCACGCCATTGGCGGTGTCGGCCCAGCCTTATCTGGACCGTATGAGCGAGCAACTTCACGAAGCCTGCAACATGGCCACCCTCGAAGGCGACGACATCCTCTACATCGCCCGTTCGGCCACCACCCAGCGCCTGATTTCCGTGGATCTATCGGTGGGTGGGCGCCTGCCAGCCTACTGCACTTCCATGGGCCGCATCCTGCTCGCCGCATTGGATGACGCCTCGCTGCAGGACTACCTCGACCACGCCGACCTGCAAACCAAGACCAGCCGCACCCTGACCACCCCCGAAGCCTTGTTCGAATGCCTGCAACAAGTGCGACAGCAGGGCTGGTGCATTGTCGACCAGGAACTGGAACAGGGCCTGCGCTCCATCGCCGTGCCGGTGTATGACGCGTCGGGCCAGGTGTTGGCAGCGCTCAATGTCAGCACCCACGCTGGGCGGGTCAGCCGCAGCGAGCTGGAGCAGCGTTTCCTGCCGAGCATGCTCAGTGCCAGCCGTGAGTTGAGTGCGCAGCTGTTTGCCTAAGGTGTTCGGTGACCGCACAGATCCCCGCTTGATGAATTGACGATGTTTCCCCCGGCTTATTACTGTGCGGCAGCGCTCTTGAGGGCGCCCCAATAATAATGACGGCCCCAGGCCGTTGGCCCGCCATCGGTGTGGAATAAGAATAATGAATCAGCCTTCTGTCGGTACCACCCTGGACGTGCAGTCCTTTATCAACACCCAGCCACTGTCCCGTTATCAATGGCGCGTGGTGATCCTGTGTTTCCTGATCGTCTTCCTCGATGGCCTCGATACCGCTGCCATGGGCTTTATCGCGCCCGCGCTGTCCCAGGACTGGGGCATCGACCGCGCCAGCCTTGGCCCGGTGATGAGTGCGGCGTTGATCGGCATGGTGTTCGGCGCGTTGGGTTCCGGGCCGCTGGCCGACCGCTTCGGCCGTAAAGTGGTGCTGGTGGGCGCAGTGCTGGTGTTTGGCGCGTTCAGCCTGGCTTCGGCCTACAGCAGTAATGTCGACCAACTGCTGGTGCTGCGCTTCCTCACCGGCCTGGGCCTGGGTGCGGGTATGCCCAATGCCACCACGCTGTTGTCCGAATACACCCCCGAACGTCACAAGTCGCTGCTGGTGACCAGCATGTTCTGTGGTTTCAACCTGGGCATGGCCGGTGGCGGGTTTATCTCGGCCAAGCTGATCCCGGCGTTCGGCTGGCATAGCCTGCTGCTGATCGGCGGAATCCTGCCCTTGATCCTCGCAGTGGTTCTGCTGGTGTGGCTGCCGGAGTCGGCGCGTTACCTGGTGGTGCGCAACCGCGGTACCGACAAGGTGCGCAAAACCCTGTTGCCCATCGAACCCTCTATCGTCGCCCAGGCCAGCGCCTTCAGCGTGCCCGAACAAAAAACCGTCAAGGCGCGCAACGTGTTTGCGGTGATTTTCTCGGGCACCTACAGCGCCGGTACCTTGCTGCTGTGGCTGACGTACTTCATGGGCCTGGTGATCGTGTACCTGCTGACCAGCTGGTTGCCGACCCTGATGCGCGACAGCGGCGCCAGCATGGAGCAGGCCGCCTTCATCGGGGCGCTGTTCCAGTTTGGTGGCGTATTGAGCGCGGTCGGCGTGGGATGGGCGATGGACCGGTTCAATCCGCACAAGGTCATCGGCACCTTCTACCTGCTGGCCGGGGTGTTTGCCTACGCGGTAGGGCAGAGCCTGGGCAATATCACCCTATTGGCCACCCTGGTGCTGGTCGCCGGGATGTGCGTCAACGGTGCGCAATCGGCGATGCCGTCCCTGGCCGCACGCTTCTACCCGACCCAAGGCCGCGCCACCGGCGTGTCGTGGATGCTCGGCATCGGTCGTTTCGGCGCGATCCTTGGCGCGTGGATGGGCGCCACCTTGCTGGGCCTGGGCTGGAACTTCGAGCAGGTGCTCACCGCCCTGGTGATTCCGGCCGCATTGGCCACGGCAGCCGTTGTCATCAAAGGCATGGTCAGCCATGCGGATGCCACCTGAGCTTGGCAGGGTTTAAATGTGGGAGGGGGCCTGCCCCCGATTGCGTTGGATCAGCCGGTAAATTTGTTAACTGACACCCAGCTATCGGGGGCAAGCCCCCTCCCACATTAGAAGATTAGCTAGACAACAATCTGTTCGATAATCGAACGCTGAGTCGATTATCGGATTGTTTGGCCCATTTCCCCGGCTTAATCTTCAAGCACTTCGGCGCCACTTCTGCGCCTTTTCGATCCACACCGGGAGCCCAACCCCATGGCTGAAATTCTTGCGCTGCGTGACGCGGTGAAGCAATTCGTGAACGACGGCGACACTGTCGCACTGGAAGGCTTCACCCATCTGATCCCGACGGCAGCGGGTCATGAAATCATTCGTCAGGGCAAGAAAGACCTGACGCTGGTGCGTATGACGCCTGACCTGATCTACGACCAGTTGATTGGCGCCGGGTGTGCTCGCAAGCTGATTTTCTCCTGGGGCGGCAACCCCGGCGTAGGCTCCCTGCATCGCCTGCGTGACGCGGTCGAGAAGCAATGGCCGCAACCGTTGGAAATCGAAGAGCACAGCCACGCCGACCTGGCCAATGCCTACGTCGCCGGCGCATCGGGCCTGCCATTCGCGGTGCTGCGCGCCTACGCGGGTTCCGACTTGCCCAAGGTCAACCCGCTGATCAAGACCGTGACGTGCCCGTTCACCGGTGAAGTGCTGGCAGCCGTGCCGTCGGTGCGTCCGGACGTCACCGTGATCCACGCGCAAAAGGCTGATCGCAAGGGCAACGTGCTGCTCTGGGGCATCCTTGGCGTGCAGAAGGAGGCGGCCCTGGCGGCCAAGCGCTGCATCGTCACCGTGGAAGAAATCGTCGATGACCTGAACGCGCCGATGAACAGCTGCGTGCTGCCGACCTGGGCCCTGACCTCAGTGTGCCATGTACCCGGTGGTGCACATCCGTCCTACGCTCACGGCTACAACGAGCGTGATAACCGCTTCTACCAGGCGTGGGACCCAATCGCCCGCGACCGTGGGACCTTTACCGCCTGGATTGACGAATACATCCACGGCACTGCCGATTTCAGTGAATTCCAGGCCAAGCTGACCACACAGCAGGAGGCCAAGTAATGGCTTACTCGACCAATGAAATGATGACCGTCGCCGCCGCGCGCCGCCTCAAGAACGGCTCCGTCTGCTTTGTGGGCATCGGCCTGCCGTCCAAGGCCGCCAATCTGGCACGCCTGACCTCGTCGCCGGATGTGGTGCTGATCTACGAGTCCGGCCCAATTGGCGCCAAGCCCAACGTACTGCCACTGTCGATCGGTGATGGCGAGCTGGCGGAAACCGCCGACACCGTAGTGCCGACCGGTGAGATTTTTCGCTACTGGCTACAGGGCGGGCGTATCGACGTGGGTTTCCTCGGTGCCGCGCAAGTCGACCGCTTCGGCAACATCAACACCACCGTGGTCGGTGACTATCACCACCCCAAGGTGCGCCTGCCGGGTGCTGGTGGCGCGCCGGAAATCGCCGGCTCGGCCAAGAGCGTGCTGATTATCCTCAAGCAGTCGTCCCGTTCGTTTGTCGACAAACTGGACTTCATTACCTCGGTCGGCCACGGCGAAGGTGGCGATTCGCGCAAACGCCTGGGGCTGCCGGGTGCCGGTCCTGTCGGCATTATTACCGACCTGTGCATCATGGAGCCGGAAGAGGGCACCCATGAATTCGTGGTCACCGCCCTCCATCCGGGCGTGACCCGCGAGCAAGTCGTAGCGGCCACCGGTTGGGCGATTCGATTTGCCGAGCAGGTCAGCACCACCGCCGAGCCGAGCGAAGTCGAGTTGACTGCCCTGCGTGACCTCGAAGCACGCACAGCCGCCGCCCATGGCCAAGCACTGGGAGAAGCCTGATGCGCGAAGTATTTATCTGCGATGCCATTCGTACCCCCATCGGCCGTTTCGGCGGTGGCCTGTCCACCGTGCGCGCCGATGACCTGGCGGCCTTGCCGATCAAGGCACTGATCGAGCGTAACCCTTCGGTTGACTGGTCGGCCGTTGATGAGGTGTTCCTCGGCTGCGCCAACCAGGCCGGTGAAGACAACCGCAACGTCGCCCGCATGGCGCTGTTGCTGGCCGGCCTGCCGGAGAGCATTCCGGGGGTGACCCTCAACCGTTTGTGCGCCTCGGGCATGGATGCGATCGGCACCGCCTTTCGCGCCATCGCCAGCGGCGAAATGGAGCTGGCGATTGCTGGTGGCGTCGAGTCGATGTCCCGTGCGCCGTTCGTGATGGGCAAGGCTGATGCGGCGTTTTCGCGCAACATGAAGCTGGAAGACACCACCATCGGCTGGCGTTTTATCAACCCGTTGATGAAGGCCCAGTACGGCGTGGACGCCATGCCGCAGACCGCCGATAACGTCGCCGACGACTACCAGGTTTCACGCGCTGACCAGGACGCCTTTGCCCTGCGCAGCCAGCAACGTACCGCCGCCGCCCAGGCTGCCGGGTTCTTCGCCGAAGAAATCGTACCGGTGCGGGTCGTCCATAAAAAAGGCGAAACCGTGGTGGAGCACGATGAGCACCCCAGGGACACCCATCTGGAAGCCCTGGCCAAACTCAAACCGGTCAACGGCCCGGACAACACCGTCACCGCCGGCAATTCCTCGGGTGTGAATGACGGCGCGGCCGCGCTGATTCTGGCGTCTGCCGAAGCAGTGAAAAAACACGGCCTGACTGCCCGCGCCCGCGTATTGGGCATGGCCAGTGCCGCTGTCGCGCCACGGGTGATGGGCATGGGCCCGGTGCCGGCGGTGCGCAAGCTGGTGGAGCGCCTGGGCCTGGCCGTCACTGACTTCGATGTGATCGAACTCAACGAAGCCTTCGCCAGCCAAGGCCTGGCGGTGCTGCGTGAACTGGGCATCGCCGACGACGCACCCCAGGTCAACCCGAACGGTGGCGCCATTGCACTTGGCCACCCCTTGGGCATGAGCGGTGCACGGCTGGTACTGACGGCCCTGCATCAGTTGGAAAAAACCGGCGGCCGTAAAGGCCTGGCGACCATGTGCGTGGGCGTCGGCCAAGGCCTGGCCCTGGCGATTGAACGCATCTAATAAGAGAGGACTGCTCCATGAGTGACAAGCCCGGTTACCGGCGCCCGCAAGCGGGCACTCAGCCTGATTACCTGCACCCGGCCTACCAGTCGACGAACCTGCGTTCGCCGTCCCAGCCATTGGTGTTCCTGCCCCATTCGTTGTCGGAAATTACCGGCCCGACCATCGGCGCCGAACGCCTCAGCGAGAAGGACAACGACCTCACCGCCCAACACGACGGCGAGCCCCTGGGCGAACGCATCATCATTCACGGCCGCGTGCTGGATGAAAACGGCCTGCCGGTGCCGGGTATCCTCGTGGAGATCTGGCAGGCCAACGCCGCCGGTCGCTACAACCACAAGCGTGACCTGCACGATGCGCCGCTGGATCCGAACTTCACCGGCACCGGGCGCACCGTCACCGACGCCGATGGCTGGTACCAGTTCCAGACCATCAAGCCCGGCGCCTACCCGTGGGGCAACCACCACAACGCGTGGCGTCCGGCGCATATTCACTTTTCGCTGTTCGGCCCGAGCGTACTGACGCGCCTGGTGACGCAGATGTATTTCCCCGGCGACCCGCTGCTGGAATATGACCCGATCTACAACTGCGTACCGGATACCAGCGCCAAGGAACGCCTGATCGCCCGTTTCGATCTGGAAAAGACCATTCCTTCCTATGCCCTCGGCTACCGCTGGGACATCGTCCTGCGCGGCCGCGACGCCACGCCGATGGAGAAATGAGATGACACTCAACGCGACCACGTCCCACACCGTCGGGCCGTACTACCACATCGGCCTGACCTGGCTGAACCGCGAAGACTTGACCGTCGCCGCCACCCTTGGCGAGCGCGTGGCGATCAGCGGGCAAGTGGTGGACGGCAACGGTGATGTTGTCAACGACGCCATGCTCGAAGTCTGGCAGGCCAACGCCGCCGGCAAGTACGACCACCCTGAAGATGAGCAGGACAAGGCGCTGGACCCGAACTTCGAAGGCTTTGGCCGGGTGCCAGTGGATGCCGAAGGGCGCTTCCGCTTTACCACCATCAAGCCGGGCAGCGTGCCAGGACTGCAAGGTACGACCCAGGCGCCGCACCTGGTGGTGCTGGTGTTTGCCCGTGGCTTGGTGAAGCACCTGCTCACGCGGATTTATTTCGATGGCGAGGCGTTGAATGGGGATGACCCGTTGCTGGCGTGTGTGCCTGCCGAGCGGCGCGGCACTTTGATTGCCAAGCCGGATGCGGCTGGGGTGCATCAGTGGAATGTGATTTTGCAGGGGACAGATAAGGAAACGGTGTTCTTCGATTATTGATCGGTAGCGGCGGCAAGTTTCAAGCTGCAAGCTACAAGGAAGAGCAGTGACCGCGTCGGTTTTTCTCTTGCAGCTTATAGCTTGCTGCTTGCAACTACCTCCGGTTGTTGCAAAGTATGTCTAGGCTATAACCGTTCCCACTGAGTGAAAAAACCATGACAACAACCACCAGTCACTACACCGGAGAAGAACGCAGCAAACGGATCTTTGCGATTGTCGGTGCCTCCTCCGGCAACCTGGTCGAATGGTTCGACTTCTACGTCTATGCCTTCTGCGCCATTTACTTCGCTCCGGCGTTTTTCCCCTCGGACGACCCCACGGTCCAACTGCTCAACACTGCGGGCGTGTTCGCCGCCGGTTTCCTGATGCGCCCCATCGGTGGCTGGCTGTTCGGCCGGGTAGCCGACAAGCACGGGCGCAAGAACTCAATGATGATCTCGGTGCTGATGATGTGCGCCGGCTCCCTGGTCATCGCCTTTTTGCCCACCTACAAAGACATCGGCGCCTGGGCCCCGGCCTTGCTGCTGGTGGCGCGGCTGTTCCAGGGCCTGTCGGTGGGGGGCGAATACGGCACCACCGCGACCTACATGAGTGAAGTCGCGCTCAAGGGCCAGCGTGGGTTTTTCGCCTCGTTCCAATACGTGACCCTGATCGGCGGCCAGCTGTTGGCCGTGCTGGTGGTGGTGATCCTGCAACAGATCCTCACCGAAGAAGAATTGCGCGCCTGGGGCTGGCGGATTCCGTTCGTGATCGGTGCGATTGCAGCGGTGATTTCCCTGCTGCTGCGCCGCACCCTCAAGGAGACCACCAGCAAGGAAATACGTGAAGACAAGGACGCCGGCAGCATCGTCGCGCTGTTTCGCGACCACGGCAAAGCGTTCGTTACGGTGCTCGGCTACACCGCCGGTGGCTCGCTGATTTTCTACACCTTCACCACTTACATGCAAAAGTACCTGGTGAACACCGTGGGCATGCACGCCAAGACGTCGAGCTACATCATGACCGGCGCGCTGTTCCTCTACATGTGCATGCAGCCGCTCTTCGGTATGTTGGCGGACAAGATCGGCCGACGTAATTCGATGCTCTGGTTCGCAGGCCTCGGCACCCTGTTCACGGTACCGATCCTGTTGACCTTGAAAACCGTCACCAGCCCGTTCCTGGCGTTTGTGCTGATCACCCTGGCCCTGGCGATTGTCAGCTTCTACACCTCCATCAGCGGCCTGGTCAAAGCGGAGATGTTCCCGCCCCAGGTGCGTGCTTTGGGCGTGGGGCTGGCGTATGCGGTGGCTAACGCGGTGTTTGGTGGTTCGGCGGAAGTTGTCGCGCTGAGCCTGAAATCCATCGGCATGGAAAACACCTTCTATTGGTACGTCACCGCGATGATGGCGGTGGCTTTCCTGTTCAGCTTGCGCCTGCCGAAACAGGCGGCGTACCTGCATCACGATTTGTAAGGGATGAGTTATGACACTGCGCACGAGCAATCAACTGTTCGACGCTTACTTCACCGCTGACAGCATGGCCGAGGTGTTCTGCGACCAGGGACGTTTGCAGGGCATGCTCGATTTCGAAGCTGCACTCGCTCGGGCGCAGGCCCAGGTCGGGGTGATCCCGCAGGCCGCCGTGGCGCCGATTGCCCAGGCGTGCCTGGCGTCGCTGTACGACGTGGATGCCCTCGGCGTGGCAATTGCCACAGCGGGGAATTCGGCGATTCCGCTGGTGAAAGCCCTGGGCAAGTTGATTGCCAGTGAGGATGCGGGTGCCGAGCGCTATGTGCACTTGGGCGCGACCAGCCAGGACGTGATGGACACCGGGCTGGTGCTGCAACTGCGGCGGGCGCTGGGGTTGATCGAAACAGACCTGGCGCGTCTGGGCGACGTGCTCGCCGCCCAGGCCCAGCGTTATGCGACGACACCGTTGGCCGGGCGTACCTGGTTGCAGCACGCGACGCCGGTCACCCTGGGGATGAAGATTGCCGGTTGGCTGGGCGCGGTGACGCGCAGTCGCCAGCGCCTGGAAGCACTGAAACCGCGTTTGCTGGTACTGCAATTCGGCGGCGCGTCGGGGACGTTGGCGGCACTCGGCGAACACGCCATGCCGGTGGCCGAAGCGCTGGCGGCGGAGTTGCAACTGAGCGTGCCCGAACAACCCTGGCACACCCAGCGGGATCGACTGGTGGAGTTTGCCGCCGTCCTCGGCCTGATCGCCGGCAGTCTCGGCAAACTGGGCCGCGATATCAGCCTGCTGATGCAAACCGAAGCGGCCGAAGTCTTCGAGCCGTCGGCGCCCGGCAAAGGCGGTTCGTCGACCATGCCCCACAAACGCAACCCGGTGGGCGCCGCTGTGCTGATCAGCACCGCCACGCGCGTGCCCGGCCTGGTGGCGACGATGTTCAGCGCCATGCCCCAGGAACACGAACGCAGCCTGGGCCTGTGGCACGCCGAATGGGAAACCTTGCCGGAGATTTGCCGCCTGGTTTCCGGGGCCTTGAAACAAGCACTGCTGGTGAGCGAAGGGTTGGAGGTCGACCCCGAGCGCATGGCGCATAACCTCGACCTGACCCAGGGCCTGGTGCTGGCCGAGGCCGTCAGCATTGTGCTGGCTCAACGCCTGGGCCGGGAAACCGCGCACCACCTGCTGGAGCAATGCTGCAAGCGCGCCGTCGCAGAAGGGCGACACTTGCGCGCGGTGCTGGCGGACGAACCGCAGGTCACCGCCGAGCTGTCCGCCACGGAGTTGGACCGCCTGCTCGACCCGGCCCACTACCTGGGCCAGGCGACCACCTGGGTCACTCGCGCTGTCACCGAACACTTTGCATTGACCGCCTAAGGAGAACGCTGTGGCTTTCGTACAACTCGCCGAGGGCGAACTGCATTACCAACTCGATGGCCCCGTGGATGCGCCGGTGCTGGTGCTGTCCAACTCGTTGGGCACCGACCTGCACATGTGGGACATCCAGATCCCGGCATTGACCGAGCATTTCCGGGTGTTGCGTTTCGACACCCGTGGCCACGGTAAATCCCTGGTGACTGAGGGACCCTACAGCATCGAGCAACTGGGCCACGACGTGATCGCGCTGCTGGATGCGCTGGATATTCAGCGTGCGCATTTTTGCGGGCTATCCATGGGTGGCTTGATCGGCCAATGGCTGGGGATTAACGCCGGTGAGCGCCTGCACCGCCTGGTGGTGTGCAACACCGCCGCCAAAATCGGCACGCCGGAGATCTGGAACCCACGGATCGAGATGGTCCTGCGCGACGGCGCGGCAGCCATGGTGGCCTTGCGCGATGCATCGATTGCGCGCTGGTTCACCGCTGATTTTGCCGCGACCAACCCGCACCAGGCCAAGCAGATCACTGACATGCTTGCCGCGACTTCGCCCGAGGGTTACGCAGCCAACTGTGCCGCCGTGCGTGACGCGGATTTCCGTGAGCAATTGGCAAACATCAAGGCGCCGAGCCTGGTGATTGCTGGCACTGAAGATGCCGTCACCCCACCGGCCGGTGGTCACTTTATCCAGCACCATGTGCAGGGCGCCGAGTACGCCGAGTTCTATGCCGCGCACCTGTCCAACGTACAGGCCGGTGCTGCGTTCAGTGAGCGGGTGATCCAGTTTCTGCTGGCCACAGGTAATCGAGCTGAAATCTAATTGAACCGGGAGTTTTTTGTGGACGAGAAACAACGTTATGCCGACGGCCTGCAAGTGCGCCGCGAAGTGCTGGGCGATGCCCATGTCGACCGCAGCCTCAATGCCTTGACCGAGTTCAACAGCGAGTTCCAGGAAATGATCACCCGCCACGCCTGGGGTGACATCTGGACCCGCCCCGGGCTGCCTCGTCATACCCGCAGCCTGATCACCATCGCCATGCTGATCGGCATGAACCGCAGTGAAGAGTTGAAGCTGCATTTGCGTGCGGCGGCCAGTAACGGCGTGACTCGCGCCGAGATCAAGGAAGTGCTGATGCAGAGCGCGATCTATTGCGGGATTCCGGCGGCGAATGCCACGTTTCACCTGGCTGAATCGGTGTGGGATGAATTGGGCGTCGAGTCGCGTGAGTGATCAGTGGGAGTCTGCGTCCCACACCCAATTCCACACGCCCGGCAGATGCACGGCTTCATTCACGTCTTTGACCGTACGCGCCAGCGCCGCGCGTTGCAGGGCGGCCGTATCGGTGTAGAACGGTTCGGCTGCGGTCTTCATGCCGTTGACTCGGGCGCTGTCCAACAGGATCTGCAGGTATTCCTGCATATGCCGCGCGGTGTAGCGGTTGATGTCGTGGAAGGTCACCACCACCGGTATCACGCCGTCCACCGTGGGCAACTCGCCCAGCGCGATGCGCTCGCGCACCACCGACAGTTGTCGATACAGGTTGGCGCGGCGGCGTGGGCTGCCGTTGAAGCCCCAGATCTTGCCGTCATTGGCGCTCAGGTCGGTCAGCAAGACCTGCATGCCATGGCGCTGGTAGGCGGCGAAGGTGCGCCGGTCGTAGTTCCAGAACGGCGGGCGCACCAGCACGGGCGGCGCGCCGGTGATCGAGGCGATATCCGCCGCCCCCTGGGTGAGGGTGCTTTCCAGTTCGGTATTGCTCAGCCAGCGATGGTTGGTATGAAACGCCGTGGCCGTGTGGAAGGCCAGGATATGGCCGTCGGCATACTCACGTTCCATGGTCTTGCGCCCCCGGGAGCTGCCGCCGGAGCGGGCCGCTTCGGTCTGCAGGAAGAACACCGCCTTGATCCCCGGCAGCACCGGGTTGTGCGCCAGGTCGGCGATCACTGAACGGCTGGGGTTGTTGTAGCCCGAGGCGCTGGGGCCGTCATCGAAGGTCAGCAAAAAACGGATCGGCGCCTGGGCTTGCAGGCGTTGCTCGGTCTGCGCTGTCAGGGCGATGGGCGCGCTGATACAGCCGCTGAGGCTCAAGGCCAGGGCAAGCACGGCGGATGCGATGGCAAAGGATTTCATGATGTGCGCAGGCTCGGATAAGAGGCCGCTGCTGGGCGAATCAGCAGCGGCAGGCGCGCACGATACAGTAAGTGCCGCGCCGGGTTACAGCAGACTTATCGGGTAACTGACGATCAACCGGTTTTCATCAAACTCGTTGTTGCTGTAGTCGCGGCGTATGCTCGAATTGCGCCAGCGCACCGTGAGGTTTTTCACCACGCCGCTTTGCACGGTATAACCCAATTCGCTTTCGCGACCCCACTCCTTGCCGTCGGCGATCGTGCCGGTGTGCACGTTGCTGCCGCTGATATAGCGGTTCATCAAGGTCAGGCCCGGCACGCCAAGGGCGGAGAAGTTGTAGTCGTGGCGCACTTGCCAGGATTTCTCCTGGGCATTGTCGTAGCTGGAGTTGTAGCTGTCGTTGGCCAGGGTGCCGCCGCTGGTGCCGTTGACGCGCATCCACGCGCTGTTGCCGGTGAGTTTTTGCAGGCCGACGTAGAAGGTGTTGCCGCCGTACTTGGCCGAGAACAGGCCGGACCAGGTCTTGTTGTCCAGGTCGCCGGCGCGGGCGCTGCCGTCGTCCTTGCCGTAGAAGAACCCGAGGTTGGCGCCCAGGGTCCAGTCGCCCAGGGGCTGGCTGTGGATCAGGTTGACGAACTGCTGGCTGTAGATGTCCTTGAGCTGGGCGTTCCACACGCCGATCTGCGTACGTTTGTCGTTGAAGGCGTATTCGCCGCCCTGGAAGTTGAAGCGGTCCGAGGTGAACGCGGTTTTGCCGACCATCGACATGTCCGACATGCTGCTGTCGTCGCGCGGGCTGTTGGCGCGGAACTGGCCGCCGTAGAGGGTCAGGCCGTCGATTTCCTTCGACGTGATCTGCCCGCCGCGCAGGGTTTGCGGCAGGGAGCGGCCATCATCGGCACGCAGGATCGGCAACACCGGCATCCATTCGCCGACCTTCACTTCGGTCTTGGAAATACGCGCTTTGAACGCCACGCCGAGGCGCCCGAATTCATCCGCAGGGCGGCCATCGTGGTCCAGCGGCAACAGTTGGGTGCCACCGGTGCCGCGCCCGCCATCGAGCTTCAATGAGTACAGCCCCAGCACGTCCACACCGAAACCTACGGTGCCCTGGGTAAAGCCGGACTTGGCATCGAGGATGAAACTCTGCGTCCACTCCTGTGCGCCACCCTGGGTTTTGGTGGGGTTGGTGAAATTGCGGTTGAAGAAGAAATTACGCAGGTTGAGGTTGGCGCTGGCGTCTTCGAGAAAACCGTGTTCTTCGGCGACGACGGGCAGGGCAAGACTGGCGATAGCGGTGGCCAGCAGGAGCCGGCGCGGGTGAAAAGTGCTCATGGTGGTGGGCCTGTTGTTATTGGGGTTATGCAGGTGGCGGCCATGGTGCGGGGCGGTGCGGGGGCGGTTCAATCGGGGGTGGGCGGTTTGTGGGCGATGATCGAACGCAAGTTGCCGGGCGCTGAGGCCCGGCATTTGCGGGTTATCGTTTGGGCAGGTCGAAGTGGGTCCAGGGCACCGCTGGCAGGTAGTGTTGCGCAGCTACGATCAGCGCCACCATCACCACCAGGAATACCACTTGCAGGGGGCTCCAGAAGGCCCAGTGCAAACCGTTCAGCCACGGGTAGCCTTCGCTGAATTTCTGGCTCATCTGACCGATACGCGTCTTGTGCAACAGGTTGATCAGGACCATACCCGCGTAGGTGAACATGCCCAGCACGCCGAGCATCAAGCCGCAGGCCACCAGCATGATCGCCTGCGGTACGCCGTGGCGAATGACCAGCCAGTAGTAATTGGGGTTGATTCGCTTGGGGATCAGGTACTGGCTCAGCCACACATCCAGAACCCGATAGGTTGAACTCATCCCGGCCCACATTTGGGTGACGCGAAAGCCAACGGCCGCCGGCACGAACGCCATCAGCATGAAAATGACCAGCGACATCCCGTCCATTCTGTCTGGCTTATCGTGGGCGATGCTCAGGCCAAGCCCCAGGGCGAAGACGGCCCATAGCCGGATAAACACCTGGGTGTAGATCGGCCGAGGTACGAATTTGCGCCAAAAGAACAGGTCTGTTTGAGGCAGGCGCTCGACCAGTTGCGGATAGCGCCAGGTCAGTGTTTGCGCCAGGTGCTGGCAGGCGTTCCACTCGTTTTCGCCAAACCCATCGATCATGCGTTTGTGTTGCGTGGCGGACATCGGCGTCAGCAGCAGGCGCGCGGCCAGGGCATCGGCTGATGTGCGCCGCGTGTCCTGGGCCTTGTCTTGCAAGTTGGCGTAGAAACTTTCCTGCTCGCAACGCGACACCAATTCGCGCCATATCCACGCCGGTTCCGGGTAGACGCCTTTCTGGTCGTCCCAGCCGAATGCCTGGCACACCCGCTCGAACAGCGGCACGCTCCATTGGGTTTCATGCAGCAGGTGCAGGACGATGCGCTGCCACTGCTGTTGCAGGTCGAACACCCGCAGCCAGGGCTGGTTGGTGTATTGATTGAGCTGGGTGATGAACTCGCGCTCGGCCTTTTGCTCCAGCAGTTCCTGCAAGGTGCGGCGGTAGTCTTGCAGCAGTTCGCCGGTCAGCGCTTCGTATTGCCAGGACGTCATCGCCACTTGCTGCCAGGGCGTCAGCCATTCCAGGTGTTGGGCGGCCCAACCGGCGATGGCGCTGCGTTCACCCGGTGCTTCGAAACAATGGCGCAACAGGCCGGCCTGGAACGCATCGGTGCAGCCCTGTTGCCGAGCCTGGACCCAGCGTTCATCGAGGTTACGCGCGTTGAGGTCGTCGAGCAGTGCCTGGGCCGGGTCCGGTGTGTGGGCTTCGAAGGGCGCAGGGCTGACGGGGCTGATGTTCATCAGTTCGGCCAGGTCATTCAGGTTTGCGTAGACCGCTTCGGCCACGGGCGCCTGGACGCGTTCTTCCTCTTCGTTATCAGCCCGCCAGCGTGCTTCACTCAGGGCGTGTTCATAGGCCTCGCGCAGGCGCTGGAAGCCTTGGGCGTCGTCGTCCGGGCGGCAGCTTTTCAGCAAGCGCGCGTAGCTGCGCTTGATGCTGCGCTCGTCGGCATCGTCCGGCAGTTGCAGTACGGTCCAGCAATCCATCGGTGTTCCCTCAGCGCCAGAACCCGTTGTCGAGTTGCTCAAGTTGACGGCTCAGTTCGCTGCGCGCTTCGCGGATGCGGCGTTCGTCCTGGGTGTCGAGTACCTGCTGGAACTGCGCCGCCCAATGCCCGAGTTGTTCGCGCAGCTCGCCGAGGTTTTCCTGGTAGAGCCGTTCGAGACGGGCGACGAGCACGGTGTTGACCTGCTGGTCGCGCGGGTGGACCTTCAATTGCGCCAGGGCTTGCAGGCGTTGCTGGATCTCCTGCGGGTTGAGCACGCCGGGGTTGTTCTCGATCACCAGCGAATGTTGCTCGCCGGTCAGCGGGATATTCACCTGGGCTTCCAGCAAACCGTTGTTGTCGTAGGTGAAGCGCACGTCCAGGGAGACCTCGCCGGCCTTGCGCTTGGGCACGGGAATATCCAGTTGGCCCAGCTCGATGTTGTCTTTGACCAGGCGGCTTTCACCCTGGTAGATCTTCAGCAGCACACGGGTCTGGTCATCGTGCAGGGTGACCACGCTTTTGACCCGGCTCACCGGCACGCTGCTGTTGCGTTCGATCAACGGCAGGTAATGGCCACTTTCGATATGGCCGCCGTACTGGTTCGATGTTTCGATGCCCAGGGTGTAGGGGCAAACGTCAGTCAGCACCACTTCTTCGAGGGCGGCGGAGCGCGCCTTGAGTGCGGCCTGGATCGCTGCGCCGTGGGCCACCACCTGGTCGGGATCGAGGCTGATGGACGGGAAACGCCCGAACAGGCCTGCGGCAAGCTTACGTACCAGTGGCATGCGCGTGGTACCGCCCACCAGCAGGATTTCATCCAGGTCGCCAACCCGAATCCGCGCATCGCGCAGGGCGCGTTCGATCGGCGCGCGCAGGCGCTCCAGCAGCGGCGTGTAGAGCTTGGCCAGTTCCTGTTGGGTGATGGTTTTCACCCATTGCTGGCCGTCGACACGCAGGGCAAATTCAGCACTGTCATCCTGGCCCAGGGCTTTGCGCACGCGCTCGGCTTCGCGGCGCAGGGCTTGCAGCACAGTGCTGGTGGGCGGGAAACCCGTGGCGTTACGTTGGCTGTCGACAAAGTGTTCGAGCAACAGGGTGTCGAAGTCTTCGCCACCGAGGAAGTTGTCGCCGGCGCTGGCGCGGACTTCCATCACCCCGTCGAACAGCTCGATGATCGACACGTCAAAGGTGCCGCCGCCGAGGTCGAAAACCAGGAACGAGGTTTCTTTATCACGCTGATGCAGGCCGTAGGCGAGGGCCGCGGCGGTCGGTTCGTTGATCAGTTTTTCAACGGTCAGCCCCGCCAATTCACCGGCGATGCGCGTGGCCTTGCGTTGGCCGTCGCTGAAGTAGGCGGGCACGCTGATCACCGCGTCGGTGACCGTTTGGCCGTAGGTACGCTCGATGTCCTCCTTCAGGCTTTTGAGCACCAGCGCCGAGAGTTCTTCGGGGCGAAACGAGCGGTCGCCCAGGCGCACTTCGGTGGCGCTGCCCATGTAGCGCTTGAACAGCGAGGTGGTCAGGTGCGGGTGGGTATGCAGGCGCTCTTTGGCGGCCTGGCCTACCAGGACGCGGCCTTGGTCATCCAGCCCGACCACGCTTGGGGTCAGCAACTGGCCCAGGGCGTTGGGCACCATTTCGGCGGCATCGCCGCGCCAGACTGCCGCAAGACTGTTGGTGGTCCCCAGGTCGATTCCTACGATCATTACGACAAGCTCCCTCTGTGGTCTGTAAGAATCTGTTACTGATTTTACCCTGAAAGGTTGAGCGATAGGCAAGGCGGGAGAGCGTTGTGGTCATGGCAAACACCGATGACCAGGCATAAAAAAACCGCTTCCAGTGAGGGAAGCGGTTTTGTCTACAGCGGTGTGATCAGAACAACTTCAACGCCGGTGCTTCTTCTTTCAACGGCTCGTTCTTCGCCGTTTGCTCGCTCCAGCCACCGCCGAGGGCCTTGTACAGGGTGACCTCGCTGGTCAGTTGCGCCAGGCGGTCGGTGATCAGCGATTGCTGGGCACTGAACAGTTGGCGCTGGGCGTCGAGGAAGGTCAGGTTGCTGTCGACCCCGATGCGGTAGCGACGCTCGGCCAGGCGGTAGTAATCCTGGTTGGCTGCGACGAAGCCGCGCTGGGCATCCAGTTGCTGCTTGTAGGTCTCCCGTGCGGCGAGGCCGTCGGAGACTTCCTGGAAGCCGGTCTGGATGGCTTTCTCGTAGTTCGCCACGTTGATCTCTTTCTGGATCTTCGAGTAATCCAGGCTGGCGCGCAGGCTGCCGGCGTTGAAGATCGGGATGTTGATCTGCGGTGCGAACGACCAGGTACCCGAACCGCCCTTGAACAGGCCGCCCAGGGTAGGGCTGGCGGTGCCGGCGCTGGCCGTCAGGGTGATGCTCGGGAAGAACGCTGCACGAGCTGCGCCGATATTGGCATTGGCGGCCTTGAGGTTGTACTCGGCCTGCACGATGTCCGGACGACGTTGCAGCAGGTC
This sequence comes from Pseudomonas sp. SB113, assembly GCF_040754745.1. Taxonomy (NCBI): domain Bacteria; kingdom Pseudomonadati; phylum Pseudomonadota; class Gammaproteobacteria; order Pseudomonadales; family Pseudomonadaceae; genus Pseudomonas; species Pseudomonas sp. SB113. The sequence continues at coordinate 21,066 of NZ_JBFMHW010000001.1, read as the reverse complement.
CGACGGCAAACCGGCCGGCACTTCGCTGAGCAGGTCATCCGACAGTGGCTTGCTGGCGATATTCGCCGGCAGGCCGGTGCCCAGCAGCAGGGTCAGGTTGTTTTCGTCCTGGGCCACCTGGCGGGTGTAGCGCGCCAGTGCCACGCGGGCGTTTTCCACCGAGGTGCGCGCCTGGCTCAGGTCGAGGGCCGAGGCCACGCCGACTTCGTTACTGCGCGAGGTGAGTTTGAAGCTCTGCTCGTATGCACCCAGGGTGTCCTGGGTCAGCTTGAGCAGTTCCTTGTCGGCCTGCCAGGTCAGGTAGGCAGTCGCCACACTGGCCACCAGGCTGATCTGGGTGCTGCGCCGCGCTTCTTCGGTGGCGAAGTACTTTTGCAGCGCTTCTTCACTCAGGCTGCGTACGCGGCCGAACAGGTCCAGCTCATACGAGCTGATCCCGAGGCCGGCCGAGTATTGGCTGGTGATGGTCGATTCGCCGGTCTGCGACAGCTTGGCCGGGGTGCGCGAGCGGCTGCCGCTGCCCGTGGCCGATACGGCCGGGAACAGGTCGGCACGCTGGATCTGGTACTGCGCGGCATAGGCGTCGATGTTCAGCGCCGCAACGCGCAGGTCACGGTTGTTTTCCAGCGCGGTCTTGATCAGCTGTTGCAGGGCAGGGTCGTGGAAAAACTGCTTCCAGCCCTGCTCGGCGGCGGCTTGGTTCGGCGCCTGGGCCGGCGAATACGCCGGCCCCTGCGGGAACTGAGCTGCCACCGGCGCTTCAGGGCGCTGGTAGTCAGGGATCAGCGAGCAGCCACTGAGCACGAATGCCGTGACGGCTAAGGAAAGTAGCGACTTGCTCATTGGCCAGCCTCTTTAGGAGTGTGCGTAGGTTCAGTCTTTTTACGTTCGCCCATGGCGGACACGGTTGCGAAGAACAGTGGCACCCAGAAGATCGCCAATACCGTGGCCGTGATCATACCGCCAATGACACCGGTACCGATCGCGTGCTGGCTGCCTGAGCCGGCGCCCGAGGAGATCGCCAGCGGCAATACGCCGAGGACGAACGCCATGGAGGTCATGATGATCGGCCGCAGACGCATCCGGGACGCCTCGATCGCGGCTTCGACGATGCCTTTGCCTTGCTCGTGGAGCTCCTTGGCGAACTCGACGATCAGAATGGCGTTCTTCGCCGCCAGGCCCACCGTCACCAACAAGCCCACCTGGAAGAACACGTCGTTGGACAGGCCGCGCATGCTGGTGGCGATCAACGCACCCACCACGCCCAGCGGAACCACCAGGATCACCGCGATCGGGATCGACCAGCTTTCGTACAGTGCCGCGAGGCACAGGAACACCACCAGCAGCGACAGCGCGTACAGCGCCGGCGCCTGGGAGCCGGACAGGCGTTCTTCATACGACAGGCCCGTCCAGGCGTAGCCCACGCCCGCCGGCAGTTGCTTGGCGATACGTTCGACTTCAGCCATGGCGTCACCGGTACTGTAGCCCGGTGCCGGAGTACCGAGGATTTCCATCGCCGCTACACCGTTATAACGCGAGAGCTTCGGCGAGCCGTAGATCCACTTGCCCGAGGCGATTGCCGACAACGGCACCATCTTCCCGGAGTCGCTGCGCACGTACCATTTGTTCAGGTCTTCCGGGGACATCCGGCTGGCGGCTTCACCCTGTACGTACACTTTCTTCACCCGACCGCGGTCGATGAAGTCGTTGACGTAGCTGCCACCCAAGGCAATCGCCAGGGTCTGGTTGATGTTGGACAGCGTGATGCCCTGGGCGCTGGCCTTCTCGTCGTCGACGGTGAGCTCGTACTGCGGCTCATCGTTCACGCCGTTGGGGCGCACACCGGCCAGGATCTTGCTCTGGGCAGCCATGCCCAGGAACTGGTTACGTGCAGCCATCAGCTTTTCATGGCCGACACCGCCCTGGTCTTGCAGGAACACGTCGAAACCGGTGGCGTTACCGAGTTCCAGTACAGACGGCGGCACAATGGCAAACACCATGGCGTCCTGGAAGGTCTGCATGAAGTAACCCTGGGCGCGCTTGGCAATCTCGAACACCGAGGTGGAAGCATCACGCTCGTCCCACGGCTTGAGCATCACGAAGGCCAGGCCCGAACTCTGGCCGCGACCGGCGAAGTTGAAGCCGTTCACGGTAAATACCGATTTCACGCCTTTGCCTTCGCCTGGCTCACCTTCTTTGTCATTGAGCAGGTAGGCGCGCATGTCGTCGATGACTTTTTGCGTGCGTTCAGACGAAGAACCTACCGGGGTCTGCACCTGGGCAAAGATCACGCCCTGGTCTTCATCGGGCAGGAACGCAGCCGGGATGCGCATGAACAGCCAGATCATGCCGGCGATGATCAGTGCGTACACCAGGAACGCCGGGATCTTGTGCTTGATCATGTTGCCCACGCCGCGCTCGTAGCTGAGTACGCCACGGTCGAAGGTGCGGTTGAACCAGCCGAAGAAACCACGCTTGGGTTGGCCGTGTTTTTCCGGATCGATCGGCTTGAGCATGGTGGCGCACAGGGCCGGGGTGAAGATCAGGGCAACCAGTACCGACAAGGCCATGGCCGAAACGATGGTGATGGAGAACTGTTTGTAGATCACACCGGTGGAGCCGCCGAAGAACGCCATCGGCAACAGTACCGCCGACAGCACCAGGGCAATACCCACCAGGGCGCCCTGGATCTGGCCCATGGACTTGACCGTCGCTTCTTTCGGCGACAGGTGCTCCTCGGCCATTACCCGCTCGACGTTCTCCACCACGACGATGGCGTCGTCCACCAGCAAGCCGATGGCCAGGATCATGCCGAACATGGTCAGGGTGTTGATGGTGAAGCCGAACGCCGCGAGGATCCCGAAGGTACCCAGCAGTACCACCGGTACGGTCATGGTGGTGATGATGGTGGCGCGGAAGTTCTGCAGGAACAGGAACATCACCAGGAACACCAGCACGATCGCTTCGACCAGGGTGTCAACCACACCGGAAATCGACTCGGTCACGACCGGGGTGGTGTCATACGGCACCACCGCCTTCATACCAGGCGGGAAGAACGGTTCCAGGGACGCCACGGTGGCACGGATGGCCTTGGCGGTGTCCAGGGCGTTGGCGCCCGATGCCAGCTTGATCGCCATACCGGAAGCCGGGTTGCCGTTGAACTGTGCACTGATGCTGTAGTTCTGGCCGCCGAGTTCGATACGCGCAACGTCATGCAGGCGAACCTGGGAGCCGTCGGCATTGACCTTCATCAGGATGTTGCCGAACTGCTCCGCCGTTTGCAGGCGGGTCTTGCCGATGATGGTGGCGTTCAGCTGGTTACCGGGCAGGGCAGGCAGGCCGCCCAATTGACCGGTGGCCACCTGCACGTTCTGTGCGGCAATGGCGGTGCTGACATCCACCGGCGTGAGCTGGAAGTTGTTCAGCTTGGCCGGGTCCAGCCAGATACGCATGGCGTACTGCGAACCGAACACCTGGAAGTCACCGACACCCGCGGTCCGGGAAATCGGGTCCTGGATGTTGGAAACGATGTAGTTGGACAAGTCATCCTTGGTCATGCTGCCGTCTTCCGACACCAGACCGATCACCATGAGGAAGTTCTTCACCGACTTGGTCACGCGGATACCCTGCTGCTGCACTTCTTGCGGCAGCAGTGGGGTCGCCAGGTTCAGCTTGTTCTGTACCTGAACCTGGGCGATGTCCGGGTTGGTACCCTGGTTGAACGTCGCGGTGATGGTCATGCTGCCGTCGGAGTTACTGTCCGAGGCCACATAACGCAGGTTGTCGATACCGTTGAGCTGTTGCTCGATGACCTGCACCACGGTGTCCTGCACGGTTTGTGCGGACGCGCCTGGGTAGGTCACCTGGATGTCGATGGCGGTTGGCGCGATGGCCGGGTATTGGTTGATGGGCAACTTCAGGATCGACAGTGCCCCGACCAGCATGATCACCAGGGCAATTACCCAGGCGAAAATGGGACGGTCGATAAAAAATTTCGACATGGGTTACTCCCCCTGGCCAGGCGCGGCAGCAGGAGCAGCGGCGGAACCGGCGGGCTTGGCGTTGTCAGCGTCCTTGACCTTGACCTCCACGCCCGGCTTGACGTACTGCAGGCCTTCGGTGATCACGCGGTCACCAGCGTTCAGGCCTTTTTCCACCAGCCAATAGGCGCCGGAGGTGCGGTTGGCTACCAGTACACGCTGCTCGACCTTGTTGTCGGCGTTGACTACCAGCGCGGTCGGGATGCCCTTGAGGTCACGTGTCACGCCTTGCTGTGGGGCCAGGATCGCCTTGCTGTTCACGCCGGCTTGCAATTGGGCGTGTACGAACATGCCCGGCAGCAGGGTGTGGTCAGGGTTGGGGAACACCGCGCGCAGGGTCACGGAACCGGTGGTCTGGTCGACCGACACTTCGGAGAACTCCAGCTTGCCGTCCTGGCCGTAGTCGCTACCGTCTTCCAGGGTCAGCTTGACCTTGGCGGCATTGGCGCCGGCCTTTTCCAACTGGCCGCTTTCCAGGTCGCGGCGCAGTTTCAGCATTTCTGCCGAAGACTGCGTAACGTCGACGTAGATCGGGTCCAGTTGCTGGATCACGGCCATGGCATCGGCCTGGCCATTGCTGACCAGCGCGCCTTCGGTCACCGAAGAACGGCCGATACGCCCGGAGATCGGCGCGAACACTTTGGTGTAGCGCACGTTGATCTGGGCGGTTTGAACGTTTGCTTCCGCGGTCATGCGGTTGGCGACGGCGGTGTCGTATTCCTGGCGGCTGACGGCTTGCTCATCGACCAACTGCTTGTAGCGGTCGGAGATGGACTTGGTCTGGGTCAGGCTGGCTTGTGCGCTTTTCAGCGTGGCGTCATAGACCGACGGATCGATCTGATAGAGCTGCTGGCCTTCCTTCACATCCGCGCCTTCCTTGAACAGGCGCTTGAGAATGATGCCGTTGACCTGCGGCCTAACTTCCGCAATGCGGTAGGCGGTGGTACGGCCTGGCAGCTCGGACGTCAGGGTGAAGGCTTGCGGTTGAATGGTGACCACGCCGACCTGAGGGGCTTGAGCGGGCGGAGCCGCTTCTTCCTTTTTACATCCGCTGAGCAGCGATGCCAGGGCGACGGCAGTGACCAGAGCGGTAACAGCTGGCTTAAGTTGCATGAAGATCCTCGGGTCAGGCGCGCAGGGTGCGCACAAGAAGGGTGGAAGGGTAAAAAACAAGCCGTGAGTGGATAAGTAGCTTGCTACGCAATATACTTACGTTCATGGTTGTTTGTAAACTCTTGACAGGTTTCGCGCAATGCTGACAAAGCACCGCCCAAAGCCTCGATTTTAGTACGTTCGGCGCCCATGACGGTGTCGTCCCACAATTATTCAGATGATCGTCAGCGCCAGTTAACGCTGCGTTAACGTCAGTCCCAAGTGTCCTGATTGAGGTTTTACTGCCATGGTTCGTCGCACCAAAGAGGAAGCTCAGGAAACGCGCAGCCAGATTCTCGATGCCGCCGAGCAAGCCTTCTACGAGCGCGGCGTTGCGCGCACTACGCTGGCGGACATCGCCGCGTTGGCCGGTGTGACGCGGGGGGCCATCTATTGGCATTTCAGTAATAAATCCGATCTGTTGCAGGCCTTGCTCGATACGTTGCACGAGCCGTTGGACGAATTGGCCCGGGCCAGCGAAAGCGAGGACGAAATCGACCCGCTGGGCTGTATGCGCAAGCTGCTGATTCATCTGTTTCATCAAGTGGCCCTGGACCCGAAAACCCGGCGCATCAATGAGATCCTGTTCCATAAGTGCGAATTCACCGATGAAATGTGCGACATGCGCCGACAGCGCCAGACCCACAGCCTGGAATGCAACCTGCGTATCGGCCTGACACTGCGTAATGCGGTCCATCGCGGGCAACTTCCGGAAAATCTCGACACCACCCGTGGCGCGGTGTGCATCCATGCCTACATCAACGGGCTGATTGGCCAGTGGCTGTTGGTACCCGACAGCTTCCAGTTACATCAGGAAGCCGAGCGCTGGGTAGATGCAGGGCTGGACATGCTGCGCTGGAGCCCCAGCCTGCGCAATTAAGACAAAATGCGTAATTGCATCAGGGTGTGTCAACAGTAAAGCCCAAGGACAGTCAATCGTCCTTCTGCCTGATTGGTGGGGTGACTTTATATACGGGCTGGCGGGCGGTTGATAGGTAGCCGCCTAAGTATTTTGTAGGGATTTTGTTGCAAGGCTGTGAAGGAATGTTTCCCAGGGCAACATAGTGTCAACAATGTGGGAGGGGGCTTGCCCCCGATGGCAGTGGTTCAGTCAACACATACAGTGACTGACGCACCGCCATCGGGAGCAAGCCCCCTCCCACATTTGGTTTCGCGTTTCGGGCGATTACAGCGGCAGCGTCGGGTAATCGATGTAGCCTACCGGGCCTTGGCCGTAAAAGGTTTCCGGATGCGCTTCGTTCAACGGCGCATCGGCTTTCAGGCGTGCTGGCAGGTCAGGGTTGGCAATGAACGGCACCCCCCAGGCCACGGCATCCGCTTTGCCTTCGGCCAGCCAGGCATTGGCACTGTCCTTGGTGAAGCGTTCGTTGGCGATGTACACGCCGCCAAAGGCTTTTTTCAGTTGTGGACCGAGGCTGTCCGCGCCTTCCTTTTCACGGGAGCAAATGAACGCTATGCCACGTTTGCCCAGTTCGCTGGCGACGTAGGTAAAGGTTTCCGCCAGGTTGTCGTCACCCATGTCGTGGGAATCGGCGCGCGGTGCCAAATGCACACCCACACGGCCGGCGCCCCAGACTTCGATGGCCGCATCAGTCACTTCCAACAGCAGGCGCGCGCGGTTTTCCAGGGAGCCACCATAGTTGTCGGTACGCTTATTGGTGCTGCTTTGCAGGAACTGGTCGAGCAGGTAGCCGTTGGCGCCGTGGATCTCCACGCCATCAAAGCCTGCGGCCTTGGCGTTCTCGGCACCGGTGCGGTAAGCGTCGACGATGTCGGCGATTTCAGCGGTTTCCAGGGCGCGCGGCGTCGGGTAGTCGGCCAATGGGCGCACCAGGCTGACGTGGCCCTTGGGCTGGATCGCGCTGGGCGCCACCGGGGTTTCGCCGTTCAGGTAGGACTCGTGGGAAATCCGCCCTACGTGCCACAGTTGCAGGAAGATCTTGCCCCCCGCGCCGTGAATGGCCTTGGTGACGTTAGACCAGCCACGCACCTGGTCGTTGGACCAGATGCCCGGCGTGTCCGGGTAGCCTACGCCCAGCGGCGTCACCGAGGTGGCTTCGCTGAGGATCAGCCCGGCGGAAGCACGTTGCACGTAGTACTCGGCCATCAGCGCGTTGGGTACGCGGCCGGCATCGGCGCGGCAGCGGGTCAGCGGCGCCATGATGATGCGGTTGGACAATTCCAGGTCGCCCAGTTTGATCGGATCGAAAATAGTCGTCATGGGAAAACACCCTTCTCTTTGAAGTTGATCAGTTGGTCGCAGGGGCCAGGTCGGCATCGCCGCTCTGACGGAAAGTAATCAGGGTCACCAGCAGCGCGAGGATCGCCAGGGCTGCGGCCGCCAACGGCACGCTGGTCAGGCCGAAACCGTGGGCAATCACACTGCCGCCCACCCAGGCGCCGAGGGCGTTGCCGATGTTGAAGGCGCCGATATTCAGGGTGGACACCAGGTTCGGTGCGGCCTTGCCGAAGGTCACCACGTTGATCTGCAGCGCAGGTACCGCGGCAAACGAAGCGGTGGCCCACAGGAACAGGGTGATCTCGGTCGGGATCACGGCAACGCTGGTCCAGGTCAGCGCGGTGGACACCACCGCCATGCTGATAAACACGCCGATCAGGGTGGCCGCCAGGCGTTTGTCCGCCAGCTTGCCGCCGATGATGTTGCCCACGGTCAGGCCCAGGCCGATCAGCAGCAGGGTCCAGGTCACGCCTGTGGGCGACACGCCGGTGACATCGCCGAGCAGCGGCGCAACATAAGTGAAGAGGGTGAACATGGACGCGGCGAACAGCGCGGTCATGCCCAGCGACAACCAGATACCGGCACCCTTGAGGGCGGCCAGCTCGGCGCGCATGTCGAGTTTTTCTTCTTCACGCTTGGCCGGCAGGAAGCGGATCAGTCCGATCAGCGCCACTACGCCAATCACCGTCACCGCCCAGAAGGTCGAGCGCCAGCCGGCTTCCTGGCCCAACGCGGTGCCCAGTGGCACACCGAGCACGTTGGCCAGGGTCAAACCGGTGAACATCAGGGCCACGGCCGAAGCACGTTTGTTGGCCGGCACCAGGTTGGCGGCGACCACCGAACCGATCCCGAAGAACGCGCCATGGCACAGCGCAGTGACCACACGGGCAAACATCAGCACGTTGTAGTCACTGGCCAGGGCGCAGAGCAGATTGCCGATAATGAAGATGCCCATCAACGCTACCAGGGCCGCCTTGCGTGGCAACTTGGCGGTGGCCAGTGCCATGAACGGCGCACCGATGGCTACGCCCAGGGCATAGCCGGTGACCAGCCAGCCGGCGCCGGGGATCGACACGCCGAGGTCCGCTGCCACATCGGGCAACAAGCCCATGATCACGAACTCGGTGGTGCCGATGGCGAAGGCGCTCAGGGCCAGTATGAGTAGCGAGAGGGGCATTATCGTTTCCTTGTTACAACGTCGCGCTGATTTCAGCGCTGAGTTCAGTGGTAAGCGCCGCGAGGAAGGCTTGGATCACTTCCTCATTGCGCTTGAAAAAGTGCCACTGCCCGGCCTTCTGGCTGCTGATCAACCCCGCCCGTTGCAAGGTGGCCAGGTGGGCCGACACGGTCGACTGGGACAAGCCGCAGCGCTGGTCGATCTGCCCGGCACAGATGCCGTATTCGTGGTTGTGCAGTTGCTCGGGGAACTGCACTTTCGGGTCTTTCAGCCAGGTGAGGATGTCTCGTCGTACTGGGTGTGCCAGGGCTTTTATTATTTCGTCGAGGTCGATGGACATGGCAGGTGCTCGGTGTCGTAAAGCGTTATATCGCGATGAGGCGAACCTTAAATCGTTATATCCCGATATACCAATATGATTTTGCTCTGAGGTCAGGCTAAATCGGTATATCGGGTTATAACGATACGTTGGTGGCAGTGCTAAACTGCGCGGCATGAATTATCTCGCACATCTGCACCTGGGCGGCCAACTTCCTGCGCAACTGCTGGGCAGCCTGTATGGCGACTTCGTCAAAGGCCGCCTGCAGGGCCAGTTCAGCCCGCAAATCGAAGCGGCGATCCAGTTGCATCGCTCGATCGACCGCTTTACCGACAGCCACCCTTTGGTGGGCGAGGCGTTGTCGCGCTTCAGCCTGACCCGCCGGCGCTATGCCGGGATCGTCCTTGATGTGTTTTTCGACCATTGCCTGGCGCGGGACTGGGCGCTGTATGCCGAGCAGCCGCTGGAGCACTTCACTTCGCAGGTGTATCGCGTGCTGGCGGCCGAACCGCAGTTGCCGGGACGGCTGGCGCAGATTGCGCCGTATATGGCCGCGGATGATTGGTTGGGGGCGTACCGCGAGTTTGCGGTGATGGAGCAGGTGTTGCGCGGGATTTCGCGACGGCTGACGCAACCCCAGGAATTAGGGTTTGCGATGCAGGAATTGCGTGAGTTGTATGAGCCGTTGAGTGAAGACTTCCGGATCTTCTACCCCGAACTGCAAGCCTTCGCGCATAACCACCTGACAACACAAAGCTAAATGTGGGAGGGGGCTTGCTCCCGATTACGGTGTGCCAGCCACCACTGATGCTGGCTGATCCACTGCTATCGGGAGCAAGCCCCCTCCCACATTTGAACTGTGTTCACATCTCAGGCTGCAAAAGCCGGTCGAGCATGCACTTGTTCAGTCTCCGGCACCGGCCCAAACAACGCCTTCTGCACCGCCTGCTGCGCCTGGAACGCCAGCGCAGCGCGTTCCTGCCCGGCGCAGGCAATCGGCTTGAGCACGTGGATTTCCACATCGCCCTGGTCATTGCCGAACAGGCGCATCAGGTGCGAGAGCAAATCGTCATCGCCAATAAACGGTGCCAGCGGGTCGACCTGCCCATCGCGCAGATAACGGATGGCCACTGGTTGCAGCGACACATCCGCGTCAATCGCACTGGCCAGCAAGCGCCCGTGGAAGGTACGCAGGCTGCGGCCGTCGGTGGTGGTGCCTTCGGGGAACATCAGCAACGGGTGCTGTTGTTCCAGATGGCGGGTCATCTGCTTGCGGATCAATTGGCTGTCACCCGAACCGCGACGGATAAACAAGCTACCGGCCTTGGCCGCCAACCAGCCGGCCACCGGCCAGGTACGCACTTCGGCCTTGGACAAAAACGACATCGGCGCCACTGCGCCCAACAACGGAATGTCGGTCCAGGACACGTGGTTGCTCACCCACAGCATTGGCTGCGTCGGCAACTCGCCGTGCACGGTCACGCGAAAGGGCAGGGCGTTGGTCAGCCTGGCCATGAAGAACCGCGACCAGCGCTGGCGCCGTACCATCGAGTTGGCCACGCCCAGGCGTTCGAACAGGCCAAACACACTGGCCATGCTCAAGCCCAGCGCCACGACCACCAGTACGCGGGCAATGCGCCCGTACACGCGCAGGCGGCTCATCACATGGCCGCCTTGAAGTGGCGCGCATAACGCGGGCATAGCTCATCGCGCTTGAGCAGGATGAACACGTCGGCCACCTGGAAATCTTCATCCCAGCACGGCTCGCCGCAGATCTTCGCACCCAGGCGCATGTAGGCCTTGAGCAGCGGCGGCATCTCGGCGATCACGTTGGTCGGCAGGTCCAGCGCCGGCAAGGGTTTTTTCGGCTCGGCGCGCAGGTGTTCGTTGCACAGGTAGCGTTCTCGCAGGCGCTGCATGATCGCGTGGGCCTGGATACCACCGTCGTGCATCGGGATGCTCGCGCAGCCCATCAGGTAGCTGTAGCCGCCCTGGTTGAGCACTTCGGCCAACTCGCCCCACAATACGGCGATGGTGCCGCCGTTGCGGTAGGCCGGGTCGACGCAGGTGCGGCCGATTTCCAGGATCGGGCCCTGCAAATGCAGCAGGCCATGCAGGCTGAATTCTTCTTCGCTGTAGAACCGGCCCAAGGTGCTGGCGGCCTGGTGGTCGAGCAAACGGGTGGTGGCGACGAGTCGACCGCTGTTCAAATCCCGCACGCCAATGTGGCTGCAGTGAACATCATAGTCATCCATGTCCAGGCCGTGTTCCGCGCCTTTCAGCTTGGCGTTGAACTCGCCGCTGAAGACGTTGAAACGCAAGGCCTGGGCTTCCTGCAAAGCGTTGGCGCCAACCAGGCGTTCGGCTTGCAGACGGCGTTCATTGCCGGTGTCGCTGATGCGGGCGATCTGAGTCATGGCGAATCTCCGAGTGCCAGCCACGTTCCGGCCGGTCGACTTGTTTGTCCAAACTCAGGCTATGTAGGCTCGGTGTCATCTCCATGAAGTTATGGTGACGCTTGGATGACAGCCCCCCTGTAGCAAATCTGTCATCGCCCTCGGCTAGGCTCGCGGGCTTGAATGCTCCCTTGAGTTTGCGTCCATGGTCAGAGGCCTGCTGTGCGTTGCCCTGTTGTTCGTCACCGTTATCGCCCGCGCCGAAACCTGGCCTGACAAGGAGTGGGCCAAGGGCACGCCGCTCGCAGGACCCGCTGTCGAAGCCCTTGACGCCTATGCGTTCCCAACCCGTGACGACACTACCCGCCAAGGCATTCGCACCGATGCGCTGCTGGTGATCCGCGACGGCGTGGTTGTCTATGAGCGCTACGCCGCGCCGACCACGGCCAGCACGCCACACCTGACCTGGTCCATCAGCAAAAGCCTGATGGCTACCGTGCTGGGCGTGGCTTACGGTGAAAATCGCTTCAAGTTGACCGACCCCGCAGCACGCTTTTACCCGCCGATGAAACAACACCCCAAGGTGACCATGGCCGACCTGCTGCACTGGGCTTCGGGCCTGGACTGGCAGGAAGACTATGAATACGCGCCGCTGAAATCCTCGGTGGTGGCGATGCTCTATACCAGGGGGCGCGCGGACATGGCCGAGTTCGCCGCCAACACCGAATCCTTCAGTGCACCGGGCCAGGTCTTTCGTTATTCCAGCGGCGACAGCAATATCCTGTCCGCCGCGCTCAAGGGCATGCTCGGCCACAAGGCGTACATGAGTTACCCCTGGGATGCGCTGTTCAAGCCGCTGGGCATTCACAACGCCACCTGGGAAACCGATGCCGACGAAACCTTTGTCGCCTCGTCTTACGCTTACCTCACCGCGCGTGACTTGGCGCGTGTCGGCCTGCTGATGGCGCGCGACGGGCGCTGGGGTGACGAGCAATTGCTGCCCAAAGATTGGGTCGCTTTCAACCGCCAACCCTTCGACAAATACACCGCCGGCCAGGACGAAGCCGTCCCCGGCGGCCAATGGTGGCTCAACCAAGGTGCCCCAAGACCCTGGCCCGACGCCCCCGTCGACACCTTCGCCGCCCTCGGTCATTGGGGCCAGGCGCTGTACGTGATGCCCGACGAACACCTGGTCATCGTGCGCTATGGCGATGATCGCGACGGCAGCTACCGCCACAACGAACTGCTCAAGCGCGTGCTTGCGGCGGTGCAACCATGATTCGTCGTCGGCCGTTTACCAGCCTTTTTCTGGTGCTGTTGCTCGCCCTGTCGGGCTGGGTTTGGCACGAGCGCGTCAACCTGCAGGCCTTTCCCGACATCATTGCGGCGTACACGGCCAAGGAGTACTGCTCGTGCCGGTATGTGGCGAATAATCCCGCCGACTATTGCCGGGGTTATGTGAAGCAGTACGTGCCGACCAGTGCGTTCAGGGATAACCCGGAGCGCAGTGAAGTAACGGCCAGTGGGTTGGGGCGTACGCACAGCGCGCGGTGGTTGGGGGATCGGCAGGGCTGTCGTCTGAATCCCTGAAGTGCCACAACGCTCATGTTGGCGCGGTGGCAGGTGCATTGCGCCTGGCTGGCGGCACGGTTAAGGTTCGTTCAGGTTTTTCCTCCCTACGAGTCTTTATGTTCAACGCTCCCCTGATCAAATCCCTGGCCTTCGCCCTGCTGGTCGCTGCCGCCGTACCTGCCCACGCCGACTGGTACCTGGACAACGAGTCCTCGCGCCTGTCGTTCGTCACCACCAAAAACACCGAGATCGCCGAGGTCCATCGCTTCCTGGTGCTGCATGGCAAGGTCGACAGCAAGGGCGCGGCGCAATTGGAGGTGGAGCTGGAGTCGGTCAACAGCGGCATCCCGCTGCGTGACGAGCGCATGCGCAATCAGCTGTTCGAGATCAAGACCTTCCCCGAGGCGCTGATCAGTGCCCAGATCAACCTGCAACCCATCAACGACCTGGCCCCCGGCGCGCAACTGGAGCTGCGTCTGCCGATGAGCGTCACGTTGCATGGCAAGACCCAGACCTACAGCGCCGAGTTGTTGGCCACGCGCCTGGATGATCGGCGTTTCCAGGTGGTGACCCTGGAACCGGTGGTGTTGCATGCCGAGGACTTCGAGCTGGCGCCGGGGGTGGCGGCGTTGCGCAAGGCGGCGGGGCTGGCGTCGATCAGTTTGTCGGTGCCGGTGGGTGCGGTGCTGATTTTTACGGCGCGCTGACGTGAGCGGCGCAGTGTTCCCGTGGCGCAGCGCCAACCGTTTCGAGTTGTTGATCGACGGCCCGCAATTTTTTCCGCAGATGCTGGTGGGCATTGCCCGGGCCGAGCGGCAAGTGGAGTTGGAGTTGTATCTGGTGGAAGCCGGCGCCTGCGCAGAGGCGATGGTGCAGGCGTTGGTGCTCGCGGCCGAGCGGGGCGTGCGGGTGCGGTGTTTGTTTGATGATTACGGCAGCCTGGCCTTTACCCTCGGGCTGCGTAAACGCCTGACCGACGTGGGTGTGGAGCTGCGTTTCTACAATCGCCTGAGCTGGCGCCGCTGGATGCGCAACCTGTACCGCGACCATCGCAAGCTGTTGCTGATCGACCAGGAAATCGCCGTGGTCGGTGGGACGGGCGTCACCGACGAGTTCTGGACACCGGGGCAAGACAGCGCCGACTGGCATGAAGTGATGGTGCAGATCAGCGGCCCGCTGGTGCTGGACTGGCAGGCGCTGTTCGAGCGGCAATGGCACGCGAATGTCGCACGCCGTGCGTGGAAGCCCGCCACCCATTTCGGTTTGCCGCGCTTGCCCAAGGTGCCGGCGACGGGGCCAGGCCTTGGCCGAGTGGCCTACGCAGACGCCCGACAGCACCGCGACATCTTGCAATCGCTGATTCGCGCGCTGAACAACAGCCAACAGCGTATCTGGTTCGCCACGCCGTATTTTCTGCCCACCTGGGGTGTGCGCCGCGCATTGCGTCGGGCAGCAGGGCGAGGGGTGGATGTACGTTTGCTCCTCACCGGCCCACGCACCGACCACCCCTCCGTGCGCTACGCCGGGCACCGTTATTACCCGCGGTTGCTGCGCGGTGGCGTGCAGATCTTTGAATACCAGCCGTGCTTTTTGCACTTGAAGATGGTGCTGGTGGACGATTGGGTGAGCATTGGTTCGTGCAATTTCGACCACTGGAATCTGCGCTTCAACCTGGAAGCCAACCTCGAAGCGTTGGACCCCGAATTGACGGCGGCGGTGGCGGGCAGTTTCGAACGGGATTTTGCCCAGAGCCAGGCGATGAGCCTGGAGGCGTGGAAGGCGCGGCCGTTATGGCGGCGGGTGAAGCAGCGGGTGTGGGGGTGGATTGATCGGTTGGTGGTGAACCTTCTTGACAGAAGGAGCTAGGAACAGCGGCAAGCTGCAAGCTGCAAGTTAAAAGCAGAACTGCTCGTCCTTGCCGCTTGTAGCTTGCAACTTGAAGCTGCCTCCTATAGCAATTCGAACGTCTGCTGCTGTACGTCCTGGGAGTCCAGCCCGATCTGCACATTGAACTCACCCGGTTCCGCCGCAAACTTGAGCTGGGTGTTGTAGAACTTCAAGTCTTCCTCGGTAATGGTGAAGTGCAAGGTGCGCTCTTCGCCAGCCTTGAGCATGACCTTCTGGAAGTTCTTCAGTTCTTTGATCGGACGGATCATCGAGCCCGCCACGTCCTGGATATACAACTGCACCACGGTTTCGCCATCGACCTTGCCGGTGTTCTGCACCGTGACGCTGGCGTCGAGTTTGCCGGTCTTGTTCAGGGTGGTCGACGACAGCGCCATGTCCGACAGGCTGAACGTGGTGTAGCTCAGGCCATAGCCAAACGGGAACAGCGGCCCGGTGGTGTCATCGAAGTACTGCGAGGTGTAGTTGCCCGGCTTGCCTGGGGTGAATGGCCGGCCGATGGTCAGGTGGTTGTAGTAGGTCGGAATCTGCCCAACGGAACGTGGGAAGGTGATCGGCAGCTTGCCCGACGGGTTGTAGTCACCGAACAGCACGTCGGCGATGGCGTTGCCGCCTTCGGTACCGGCGAACCAGGTTTCCAGGATGGCGTCGGCCTGTTGGGTCTCGTCCAGGATCGACAGCGGACGGCCGTTCATCAGCACCAATACCAGCGGCTTGCCGGTGGCCTTAAGGGCCTTGATCAGGTCGCGCTGGCTTTGCGGGATGTTCAGGTCGGTGCGGCTGGAGGATTCGTGGGACATGCCACGGGACTCACCCACGGCGGCCACGATGACGTCGGCATCCTTGGCCGCCTTGACGGCCTCATCGATCAACACCTGCGGCGCGCGTTTGTCATCCACGACTTCCGGGGCGTCGAAGTTGAGGAAGTTGAGGTAGTCGACCACGGCCTTGTCGTTGGTGATGTTGGCGCCACGGGCGTAGATGATTTTGCCCTTCTCGCCGATCACCGCATTCAAACCATCCAGCAAGGTCACCGATTGCGCAGGCTTACCGGCAGCGGCCCAGCTGCCCATCATGTCGATCGGCGCCTTGGCCAGTGGGCCCACGAGCGCAATGGTCGCGGACTTTTTCAGCGGCAGGGTGTCGTTCTGGTTCTTCAGCAGTACCAGGCTGCGGCGCGCCACATCACGGGCCTCGGCACGGTGCAGGCGGCTGTCGGCGTAGGTGTCGGCCGGGTCATCCACGGCCTTGCCGATGCGCAGGTACGGGTCTTTGAACAGGCCCATGTCGTACTTGGCGCCGAGCACTTCACGCACGGCGTTGTCGATGTCGCTCTGTTCGATCTCGCCGGACTTGAGCAGCCCAGGCAGTTCCTTGCCGTACAGCGAGTCGTTCATGCTCATGTCGATGCCGGCCTTGATCGCCAGCTTGGCGGCTTCGCGCCCGTCCTTGGCCACGCCGTGCTTGATCAGCTCGAAGATCGCACCGTGGTCGCTGACGGCCAGGCCCTTGAAGCCCCAGTCCTTGCGCAACAGGTCGTTCATCAGCCAGGTGTTGGCGGTGGCGGGCACGCCGTTGATCGAGTTGAGCGCCACCATCACGCCGCCGGAGCCGGCCTTGATCGCCGCGTGGTACGGCGGCAGGTAGTCCTGGTACATCTTGACCGGGCTCATGTCGACCACGTTGTAGTCGCGCCCGCCTTCCACTGCGCCGTAGAGGGCGAAGTGCTTGACGCTGGCCATGATGCTGTCGGCATTCGCCGGGCTGGTGCCCTGGAAGGCCTTGACCATCACCTCGGCGATCCGCGAGACCAGATAGGTGTCTTCACCGAAGCCTTCGGACGTGCGGCCCCAGCGCGGGTCGCGGGAGATGTCGACCATCGGCGCAAAGGTGATGTCGAGGCTGTCGGCGGCGGCTTCCTGGGCGGCAATGCGCCCGGAACGGCCGATGGCGTCCATGTCCCAGCTCGAGGCCAGGGCCAGGCTGATCGGGAAGATCGTGCGGTGGCCGTGGATCACGTCATAGGCGAAGAACATCGGGATCTTCAACCGGCTGCGCATGGCCGCGTCCTGCATCGGACGGTTTTCCGGGCGGGTGATGGAGTTGAACGTGCCACCGATACGGCCGGCGGCGATTTCCTTGCGGATCAGCTCGCGGGGCATTTCAGGGCCGATGCTGATCAGGCGCAATTGGCCGATCTTTTCATCGAGGGTCATCTGCTTGAGCAGGTCGCTGACGAAGGCGTCCTTGTCCTTGAGCGCAGCAGGCTTTGTTTCTGCCCAGACGGGGTGGGTGGCCAGAGTGGCAACAAGGCCGAGCAAACACAGCTTCTTCATGAATATCCTTTTTCGGCTCACTGCACAGCGATTAGGCTGATCGGCCAAAATGTGGGGAGCGTCTATTGTTGTTCGGGTGTTGTTCAGATAAATGCAGCACACTCTGAACTCTTTATCGCGCTGGGCATCTTTGTAGCTGATTGGCTCGATGCATTCCAGTGGTGGCGGATTATGCCCCAAGCGTGTGGTTTTTAGGGTTAGTCGTCACATTCCATCCAGTTTGGGCAGGAGAAACACCATGCAAGCAGCACACTATTCCCGCTGGGGCTTCAAGGCCGCGGCTTTGCTATTGGTCAGCACAGTACTGAGCGGCTGCGGTATCAATACCATTCCGACCCTGGACGAACAGGCCAAGGCCGCCTGGGGCCAGGTGCAGAACCAGTACCAACGTCGCGCCGACCTGATCCCCAACCTGGTGGAAGTGGTCAAGGGTTACGCCGCCCATGAGCAAGACACCCTGACCGCTGTGATCGAGGCGCGGGCCAAGGCTACCTCGATCCAGGTGGATGCCAGCACCCTGGATAACCCGGAAAAACTCAAGCAGTTCCAACAGGCCCAGGACGGTTTGAGCGGTGCCCTCAGCCGCTTGATGGTGGTGTCCGAGCGCTACCCGGACCTGAAGGCCAACCAGAATTTCCTGGCCCTGCAATCCCAGCTTGAAGGCACCGAAAACCGCATCGCCGTGGCTCGTCGCGATTTCATCCAGGCCGTGCAGGCGTACAACACCGAGATCCGCACTTTCCCTGGCCGCCTGTGGCACAGCGTGATGTACAGCGACTTGCCGATCCGCGCCACCTTTGAAGCCACCAGTGCCGATGCCGATAAAGCGCCGCAAGTGAAGTTCAAATAAGGCTGCACTGAGGTGTCGATGCGTTTATTACGGATAGGGCTGGCGCTGTGGTTGCTGACCGGCGTGGGTGTGGCCCAGGCGGCGCTGACGTTCCCGGCGTTGAGCGGACGGGTGGTGGACACGGCCCAGATGATCGACCCGGCC
This sequence comes from Pseudomonas sp. SB113, assembly GCF_040754745.1. Classification (NCBI taxonomy): domain Bacteria; kingdom Pseudomonadati; phylum Pseudomonadota; class Gammaproteobacteria; order Pseudomonadales; family Pseudomonadaceae; genus Pseudomonas; species Pseudomonas sp. SB113. The sequence continues at coordinate 2,915 of NZ_JBFMHW010000001.1, read as the reverse complement.
ACGCGCGAGCACCTCACCCAGCAGTTGCAGGCGCTGGAACAGACCCGTGGCGACCAGATCGTGGTGGTCACGGTGCCCGACCTGCAGGGCGTGCCCATCGAGGACTACGGTTACCAGCTGGGCCGCCAGTGGGGTATCGGCCAGAAGGGCAAGGACAACGGCGCGTTGCTGCTCGTCGCCCGTGATGAGCGCACGTTGCGCATCGAAGTCGGCTATGGCCTCGAGGGCGTGCTCACCGATGCGCAGTCCTGGGTGATCATCAACCAGGTGATTGCCCCCAAGTTCAAGGCCGGCCATTTCAGCCAGGGCATCAGCGACGGCGTGGCGGCGATGGTGCAAGTGGTCGGCGGTGAACCGCTGGCGGTGCCGGCGCATGTGGCGGATGCCAACTTTGCCAAGGATAATCCCGGGTTTTCCATCGGCCTGTTCATCCTGCTGATCGGCGTGTTGTGGCTGTGCAATCGCATGGGCCTGCCGGTGGGCGCGATCCTGCTGGCGATCCTCAGCAGCAGTGGACGCGGCGGCGGCGGAGGTGGAGGTGGCGGTTTCCGAGGCGGCGGTGGTGGCTTCGGCGGCGGCGGCGCGTCGGGCGGCTGGTAATGACAATAACTAGAAAAGAGCATCTACAACCATGGCATTACTGACTGAACACGAGCAGCGCCAAGTCGCCGAAGCGATCGCCCGGGTCGAAAAAACCACCGACGCCGAACTGGTCACCGTGCTGGCGGCCCGCGCCGACGATTACGCCTACATCCCCTTGCTGTGGGCCAGCCTGATCGCCTTGGTGGTGCCGGGCGTGGTGCATTACCTGTCGGGCTACCTGACCATGTACACCTTGCTGTTGGCGCAGTGGGCGACGTTCATCGTGTTGTGCCTGCTGTTTCGCCTGCCCAAGGTGACCACCCGCCTGATCCCACGCTCGGTGCGCCATTGGCGCGCCTCCAACCTTGCGCGTCGGCAGTTTCTGGAGCAGAACCTGCACCACACGCTGGGCAGCACCGGGGTGCTGATTTTTGTCTGCGAGGCCGAGCGTTATGTGGAGATCCTGGTGGATGACGGCATTTCCAGCCGCCTGGATGACAGTCATTGGGATGGGATCGTCAAGGCGTTTACCCAGCAGGTGAAACAGGGGCAGACGCTGGCGGGATTTATCGCGTGCATTGAAGCGTGTGGAGAGTTGTTGAAGGTGCATGTACCGGTGACACAAACCCGCAATGAGTTGCCAAACCGCCTGGTCGTACTCGAATAGAACATCCAACACTGGAGATCAAATGTGGGAGGGGACTTGCCCCCGATAGCGGAGTATCAGTCACTAATGAGCTGGCTGACACACCGCCATCGGGGGCAAGCCCCCTCCCACATTGGGTCCCAAGTAGTCAGGCGCAGTACCGTTGATCAAATAACCCCGTGCCCTAAACCCCCATCCCCCCTAAAATGCCCGGCATTCCCTGTCCGAGGCGTTTTTGTTCATGTCCGTTACCGCTCAACCTGGCCGCCCTGCGCCGGATCATCACGCCCAGTTCATCGAACTGTTGAGCACAAGCCTTGCGCAGAACGCCTTTATCAAGCTGGTGCTGGCCAAGTACGTCGGTGACGAAGCCGAGTTGCAGCGGCTGATTATCAAGGCGGTGATGGTCAAGGAGCAGCCGTGCCTGTCCTTCGTCTACCGCTACAAGACCCGCGACATCACCAAGAACTTGGCGCTGGCCGATGGCGTGGCGGCGATTGCCGAGTTGCTGCCGGCGTCGTTCAAGAATGCGCACCTGCTGTCGCTGACCGACGAAGCCCAGTTGGAATACAGCAAGAAGAACAAAAGCTCGCTGTTCAGGAGCAAGCCGCAACAACTGCGCGAGGCGCCATCGGCCGAGCATAACCGGGAGAAGAATCGCTTCCTCGACCTGAGCCGGCCGTTCCTCGCCGACCTGGGCGTGACCGACGCCAGGCAGGCGCTGATCCCGTCGATGTCGCGCAAGTGGAAGCAGATCAACAAGTTCATCGAAGTGTTCAGCCATGCGCTGACGTCGTCACCGCTGAAGCTGGACCAACCGGTGCGCGTTGCCGATTTCGGTTCGGGCAAGGGCTACCTCACGTTTGCGATCCACGACTACTTGCGCAACACCCTCAAGGCCGAGGGCGAAGTGACTGGCGTTGAACTGCGCGAAGACATGGTGACCCTGTGCAACACCGCCGCCGCGCGCCTGGAGCATCCGGGGCTGGTGTTCAAGTGCGGCGACGTACGCAGCGTGGCGCCCAGCGAACTCGACGTGATGATCGCCCTGCATGCCTGCGACATCGCCACCGATTACGCAATCCACACCGGCATCCGCTCGGGCGCGTCGATCATCATGTGCTCGCCGTGCTGCCATAAGCAGATTCGCCTGCAGATCCAGAGCCCGGCGCTGCTCAAGCCGATGCTGCAATACGGCCTGCACCTGGGCCAGCAGGCGGAAATGGTCACCGACAGCTTGCGGGCATTGTTCCTCGAAGCCTGTGGTTATGAGACCAAAGTGTTCGAGTTCATCTCCCTGGAGCACACCAACAAGAACAAGATGATTCTCGCGGTCAAGCGTGCGGAGCCGGTGGACAACGCGCAGTTGCTGGAGAAAATCCAGGCGCTCAAGGCGTTCTATCACATCTCCGAACACTGCCTGGAAACCCTGCTGCGCGCGGATGGTTACCTGAAATAGAGGGTCGACACGTGAATTCCGTAGCTGTCGAGCCCCGGCGAGGCTGCGTCGGCCGCGACTCGAGCTTAAATCGGCAGCGCGCCTGACGCAGCCTCGCTTGCGCTCGACAGCTGCTTGTATCTCGACTATCGCTCCGTCAGGAGTAATAGTTCTCGACTGATCATCGAGGGAGGGGCTTGGAAGCCGCACAGCTGCTTAGGCTTTTAGCCTGTAACGTAGATCGGGCTC